>NZ_JBDIWA010000020.1:0-54546 GCF_039794105.1 Candidatus Kuenenia sp. | reverse complement strand
CTATCACTGAACAGACCTCACGCCTCTCTTTGCAAAGACTTCCTATGGACTGCGGTGACCGCATCTGCAACCCTATATGTCGCTAACCATACAAGTAAATTCTAAATTATTTTCGCTGAATAGATACAGAATGAAGAGGGGAAAAAATACATGTATTTGGCAGCAAATCATGCTTTTCAAGTCAAATTTACGTTATAGTAAAAATTTTAGGTGGAATCATCGTTAAAAGGCGACAAGGACATAATCCTGAAAATTAAGTATGGTGTACCCGGAATCCCAAAGCGTGGCGCCTCCGTTGACGGTTAGTCGCAGTGGTTGTTAGGCCTCAATCCCCGTCAAGCATTTGCATTCGTCGATGTGTTCTCGGGATGTCGTGGCATCTGCGTTCTAAGGTGTCGATCTTCACGCTCATGCAACAACCAATGGACAATCCCTATCGCCAGCGCTAAGGCGGCCAAGCCAAACATGCTTCCGGCAGTTGTTTCCTTAAGATCAAGGATAATGAATTTACGAGCAACAGCAAGCAGGGCGATGAGCAAGACGACCTTCGTTTGAATGATACTCTGTTGACGGGTGACCACGTATTGAAGGGTATGGTTAAACTCCAGCGCAATCAATACTGTCATGATTTCGCCAAAGACATTTTGAAACACTTTATGGTCGAGCGGGTCCAGGGCGCCAAGCACGAGGTTACTGATAATTCCGACAAATAAACGAATGGTGGCCACAATGATAATGAGCGTAATCAGCAGCGTAAGTAAAAGGGCAACAACACTTTCGAAGCGTTGATAGAAGGTCATGATGCCCCACTGCTTTATAAGTCTCTTCCAATTTATGAGGGTCTTCCACTCCATCTGTTTTCTCTCTCCCAGGCCCTTTGTAGGGCTTGCCGAACGATTATGCTAAGCTGCGGCGTAAAACGCCGTTAGCTTCAGCGATTGGTTAGGCTTTTAACTATTTTTATCCTTGATTATTTCTTGTTGCCGGTATATTTTCTTGTCAATATTATATTTATATTCATGCGCAATTTCATCTTTCTACTTCCTGCTCTCTTCCGCTATTTCATTCTACATTTGAATCATCTCCAATTGGTTCTTGAGGAGTACATATTTCAGGATAGTTGTATCTATTAGCTATAATTATTTAAGCTGGCATAGCCAGAATCAAACAAGCAATAAATGAAAAATACGAAATTCGAAGTACGAAACAAATTCGAATAACAAAGCATAAAATTCAAAACAGATCTAAAACATACAACAATTATGAAGCACGAAATGCGAGATAGGGAAAAAGGCATTTGTTTAGAATTTCAAATCATTTCGCACCCAAAGAGATTTGGCTTATTTTTAACCAGAAGTGTGAACCAGTATCGTCAGGTAGCACGGAATAAGTGAGCATAAGCTATCACATTAAAAACTAAATTCAACATGAAACAACCTTAAGAAAGGCTATTTTTTCTCCATTATGATTTCAATTTCTTTCTCTTCTGTTTCGCCAAGTTCTACCGCTGTCTTTGATTTTTTATAGCCGCTTTTCCTTGCGATAATTTTGTAGGAACCGCCTTTTAAATTGGTAAATTCAAAGTAACCGTTTTCGTCAGATTTTGTTTTCTTTTTTGTTTTGCTTCCCTTCTTCAGCCTTAATTTTACATTTTCCAGTAATGTTCCTTCCGTGTCAATTATAGTGCCGGAGATGCTGCTGTTTTTCGTAGAGGGATACAAGTAGGTAATGCCGTCCATGTCGTCCTGGTGCAGCGTCCTTTGGCTGATATCGCCGGAGAAACTGTAGCCATACATCGTCTTTTCCGAATCGCTGTTGCTATAAAGATCTGCCAAACTGAGGGAATGGCCGAGTTCATGCGTGCCTACATTCTGCACGTCAAATTTGTCTGACGAGCCGTTTGTGCTCCATGTATTTTTGGTGTTAAAACGTATATCGCTGTCAAACATTTCTCCGGTCGTATAAAACCAGAAAGAGTTTTGCCCCAATACCCCTTCTTCCTTAATAGTTCCAAAATCAATAATATTAATGCCGTCCGCTTTGCCGTGGTTGTTTTTCGAGGTTGTGCCACCGTCAACGAAGGTAAAGGTAGAGGTGTCAACGTCTGTCCAGGTCTGCATTGCCGACAATATAGCATCAAGGCTACCAGAAGGGCCGTCAGTGGTGTTGATAAGATACGTTACCGTATCCTTTTTCCATTTTATTTCTTTTCCTTTATTTGTGGCACTGACTTCAAAACCATATATTTTTGAACCGCAGAGATTTAATGCTATGATTACAATAAAGGGAATAATATAGTTCCATCTTGTTTTTGTCATAATTATCCGACTCCTTTACTCTTTTTTTAGTATAATTATCCTTCTGCCCTCTCTCTTTAATCTGCCTTCAGCGAACAGGCGGATTGCTTCAGGGTATGCGGTACATTCTTCCTTAAAAACCCGTTCAGCAAGTGTATCCGGCGTGTCGTCGACAAATACGGGCGTAGTCCTCTGGATGATAATGGGGCCGTTATCATACACATTATCCGCAAAATGTACGGTACACCCGGATACTTTTGCACCGTACCTGATAACCGCCTCATGTACTTTATGACCGTAATATCCATGTCCGCAGAAAGCCGGAATGAGGCCGGGGTGGACGTTCATTACCCTGCCGGAATATGTATCCGGAATTTTATATAAATGCATAAAGCCCGCAAGGGTGATTAGCTCGACAGGGTATTCCTTCAGTTTTTTGGTAATTGCTTCGCTAAACGAGTCGACGTCTTTGTATGAAGAACGGGAAACTACTGCAGTAGGTATACCATTTATCTTTGCCCGTTCCAGCCCTTTTGCATCAGGGTTGCTGCTGATGACTATTTGAATCTTAGCAGGCAACGAGCCAGACTTTATGCAGTCGATAAAATTTTGCAATGTTTTACCGTTGCCGGAAATTAAAACAGCGATACTTATGATTTTTCTCATGGGTTATACGCAATAATAGTTGACAAAAAAAACATGTTTTGCTATGATTCCCGCTTTCCAGGATTTCAGCTTTAGAGATAAGAATTTATACTATATACAAAGATTAGGTTATATATGTCAAAGATAATTACTGAGAAATCAAAAAAGGCATTTCTGGATGCGCAGAGTGTCATTCCGGGCGGAGTAAACAGCCCGGTGAGGGCTTTTGGCGGAGTGGGCGGCACGCCTATCTTTATAAAGTCCGGTTCTGGGTGTTGCCTTACCGATATAGACGGCAATAGGTATGTGGATTATGTTGGTTCCTGGGGACCTCTGATTCTGGGTCATGCTGACCCGAGAATTGTAAAAAGGGTAAACGAGGCGGTTGCGAATGGCACCAGCTATGGTGCTCCAACGGAACTTGAAATCCAACTGGCAAAACTTGTGAAGGAAGCGATGCCATCTATCGAAAAGATCAGGATGGTGAATTCCGGCACAGAAGCAACTATGAGTGCAATCCGTCTTGCCAGGGGACATACAAAACGCGATGCGGTTATTAAGTTTGAGGGTTGCTACCATGGGCATGTAGATAGTTTGCTGGTACAGGCCGGTTCCGGCGCCACGACTTTAGGCATGCCAAACAGTCCCGGGATTCCCGGTGATTTTGTAAAACATACCATTTCCCTTCCCTACAATAACATTGATGCGGTAAATGAGGTTTGTTCCAGGAGAGGTAATGAAATTGCATGTATTATTGTGGAGGCAGTCGCCGGAAACATGGGAGTCGTTCCGCCGGCGAAAAACTATCTGGAAGGATTACGGGAAATAACGAAAAAACATGGTATCGTACTCATCTTTGATGAGGTAATGACCGGTTTCAGAGTTGCGCATGGCGGCGTGCAGGCGCTTTACAACATTACGCCTGATCTGACTACACTGGGGAAGATTATAGGGGGAGGGCTTCCTGTTGGAGCATACGGCGGCAAAAAAGAAATTATGGATGGCATATCTCCTGTCGGCCCCGTGTATCAGGCTGGTACCTTATCAGGTAACCCCGTAGCAATGACTGCGGGGATTGCTACTTTGGAAATATTAAAAGACAATGCTGTTTATAAAGGTTTGGAAGAAAGGTCAAAACAATTAGCGGCTGGTATGGCGAAGGTATGCAATGATGCTAATATTCCTGCATATCACACCAGGGTGGGGTCTATGTTGTGCACCTTTTTTACAAGCAAACCGGTGGTTGATTATGCTACTGCAAAACTTTGCGATACTGGCAGATACGCAAAGTTTTTTCACGGCATGCTTGAGCGTGGATTTTACTTTGCCCCTTCGCAGTTTGAGGCGGCTTTTGTTTCGACCGTGCATGGCGAGAAAGAGATAAATGACACCATTGCCGCCTTTAGCGAAGTGGCGAAAACGCTATAAAAATCCTTATGTGCGGTTATATCCGAAAATCAAAGAATTGGGAAAAAAGGCTTTGACATGACAAACGTAAATGACGATGCGAAAGGGATATTGGAACGGATAAGTTCTATGTGTTCAAATGCCGAGTCTGTTCTAAATTTGTGCATGCTGGGATTCCTGAAAAATAAAGTGGAATTGCTTGACGATGCACAGAGAATCAGCAGATTGGTGCATGACGAAGAAAATGAGACGGTAAGCATGTTAAGCGGTGTTAATAAAAATGACGAATCTGAGAAAAACCGGTTTAAAACTCTGGCTGTTGTAGTGGGACAAATAGAGATGGCCACGGATGTAATGGATAACATGGTACGTCACATTAGGGTCAAAATAAATGAGAAATTACTCTTTGGCGATAAGGCTGCAAATGAAGTGACACAATTATTTAAAGAGACATTGGATGTGTTAAAAACTGCTAAGGACGCTATTTTGACAAAAAATGAGTTGTTGAGAAAACATGTATGCGATAAATATGATAGCATAAGCAGGCTTGTCTGCGATTATTCAGAAGAACACGAAGAACGATTAATTATGGGGATATGTCAGCCGAAAAGCGCCTCTTTGTATTTAAATATCGTCGATTCACAATCTAAAGTGGCAATGCACATCAAGCAGGCCATAGAAAGATATTTTTCCCAATAGGAGATGTCTTGTTTTTTATTAAGAAAGACCCTGAGACATACAGAATTATAGGTCTGGTGGGGAGTTTCGGATTTACAACTGCAGGCGCTTTGGCCGGGGGATATTTTTTGGGTACTTATGTTGACAAAAGATATGGCACGTCTCCGTGGTTTCTGATGATTTTTCTGTTTTGGGGTGTTATTGGCAGTTTTATTAATTTTTTTCAAATAATAAAAAAATTATCTGATGAAGACAAGAACAAGCCAGCATAAAGGAGAAACTGACGATCTTTCTTTGGATGAAGGATTTCCGGAGAGGGTCTTCCAAATGTCATTTTATTTATCGCTGATTATAATAGCGGGTTCGTTGTCTTATATGTCAGCAAAATTGACGCTAAGTGTTGCAATAGGGTGTTTCATTAGTTTGTTGTTGTTTAAAATATCGTGGTGGGGAATACGTTTTGGTGTTGAGAAAAAAAGGGCGCAAATAAAGGGGTTTATCCTCAAGGTGAGTATTGCGAAGTATTTCATAGCGGGGGGGATGCTCTTTTCTGCATGCGTCTTTTTAGAAGTCAATATAATTGCTCTGTTTATAGGACTAAGCATGGTAATGGCCGTAATAATATTGAAAATATTGGGCAGCTTGTTCGTAAGGCAACTGAACAATAGGGTAAAATTCCCTTACGAAAAGGTGAATGGTCAGGTTTAAAATAGAATTAATATCGAAAGGAGCAAGGGAGAGTGTCTGCTGAAGGTCACGGCGGCGATGGTGGTACTTCCACCGAATTGCCATCATTTTTAGATTTTATTCCATCGGACGCCCACAGTCAGTTTTTAGGTTTGACAAAACATGAGTGGGTACCGATTGTGATGTCTGCGTTGATAATCATTTTTCTGGGACTATTTTCCCTTCTGGCAACCAGGAAATTGCGGATGGTGCCTGGGAGGCTTCAGGCACTGTTGGAACTTATAGTTGAAGGGCTGGAAAATTTCACAAAATCACAGATGGGGCGGGTGGCAAAGCGTTTTGTCCCTTTTATCGGTACGTTATTTATTTATATTTTTTGCATGAACATGTTGGGGCAGATACCCCTGTTCCATTCACCTACGAGTAATTTAAACACAACAATTGCGCTGGCGCTGATTGTTTTCTTTGTAACACAGTATCAAGGTATAAAGAACAATGGTATTTTTGGTTACCTTAAACATATGGTGGGAAAACCTGTATGGCTTGCCCCACTTACCTTTCCTTTGCATGTAATGCAGGAAGTGCTTTCCCGTCCGCTGTCGTTATCCATGCGACTCTTTGGAAACATCATGGGAGAGGATACGGTAATTGCAATATTTATCGGTTTTTCTCCCTTTCTGCTTGGTTTTATACCGTTACCGATACACCTGCCAATGCTATTTCTTGCTTTACTGGGAAGCACAATCCAGGCAATGATTTTTGCGCTTCTGGCGAGTTTTTATATTGCAGGGGCTATTGGCATCCATGATGAAGAAGAACATCATTAAGTTAGTTTGCAACTGAGCCTAGTGTGCTGTTTTCATTTTTCATCTATCCGATAAGTGTTTGGTGCTATTTTTAAATGGCTCAAATTTTTTATGAAAGGAGTAGAGAAATGGATTATTTTGCAGCATTAGCGATTGGAATTCCTGTAGTTGCAATTGCAGCGGTTGGTTGTGCTCTTGGCCAGGCAAAAGTTGTGAGCAGCGCCGTTGAAAGTATGGCGCGGCAGCCTGCGGTTGCGGCGAAGGTGCAGTTGGCGATGATAATCGGAATTGCCTTTATTGAGTCTCTTGCGATTTATTCTCTAATGATGTCGTTTATGCTGTTTGGAAAACTGCCGAAATCTGAGGCGGTTCTGGAAATATTCAGGAAGAATACTTCTAACGAAGAATTACTTTCGTCTGCTGCTGATATAGTTCTTCAGTTGAGCGCGAAATAACGGGTATTTTCTGCTTCTTATCACGCTCTGCGTAGAGTGTTTTGTTACATAAGATGAAAAGTAATGTGCGGGAAAAAAATGAGAAGAAAGTTGTGCCGCAATCAGAAAAAGATTGCGATTAAGGTTGGTGGTATCTGTATTTTAAATTATTTTTTTTAGAAGGAGGAGTGTAGGTGGTATATTTTGCATTATTAGCTATTGCAGTGTCATTATTGGCTATCGCTGCCTTTGGGTGCGGTATTGGACAGGGAATTGCAGTTTATGGCGCCGCAAATGGTATGGCCAGACAGCCTGACATGGCGGGGAAGATACAGTTAGTTATGTTTGTTGGTCTTGCGTTTATTGAATCTCTGACGATTTATTCATTGATGGTGTCTTTTATCCTTCTTGGAAAATTGCCAAAGACGGAAGCTGTTTTAGAGGTAATTCAACACGCTATCAAGTAAGAATTGGTGTA
The DNA here is from genome assembly GCF_039794105.1 of Candidatus Kuenenia sp. Taxonomy (GTDB): domain Bacteria; phylum Planctomycetota; class Brocadiia; order Brocadiales; family Brocadiaceae; genus Kuenenia. Next base: position 47,114 of record NZ_JBDIWA010000020.1, on the reverse strand, counting down.
GGAGGAGATTTTATTGGATATTTTAAATACCCTTGGAATAAATTTTAAGTCTGTTATAGTCCAGGGCATTGGATTTATAATACTGCTTTTTGTTCTCAAAAAGTTTCTTTTTGGCAAAATATCGGCTCTCATAAAGGAGAGAAGTGATGGAATAAAAAGTACTTACGCAAAGATAGAAGTGGACAAATCCGCCGCCGAGAAGATGAAAATCGACTATCAGGTAAAACTTGCTGAGGTCGAAACTGCTGCGGCAATTAAGATTCAGGAAGCGATCAATGAAGGCGGAAAACTTGGTGAAGGGATTGTAAAGCGTGCGCAGGATGAGGCGGAACTGATACGTTTGAAAGCACAGGAAGGCATTGAACAGGAAAGGAAAAAGGCCATTACCGAGATCAGGGACCAGGTGGTTGCCCTTTCTATGCTGGCCTCTTCACGTATAATTCAACAGTCCATCAATCAGCAGACTGCGGAAACATTGGTTGATGATGTGATTAAAGATATGGGGGGGCTGAGTGTTAGATAAGAGCGTTGCGGTTACCTTTGTGAATGCACTTCTTGAAGCGGCTGCTGATAAAGATTTACTCGGACAGGTGGAAAAGGATCTCGATCTGCTTTCTGATACAATGGCAAGGCAAGAAGGCTTTAAGAAGATGCTCCTGCATCCTTCTATAACACGTAAGGAAAAGAAAGATACTATCAAAACGGTGTTTGGCGAACACGTTTCCGGATTGATGATTAACTTTTTGTATTTATTGGTGGATAGCAGGAGAGAGGCGCTTTTAGACGTAATACCTGATGTGTACAGAAAGGTAGTTGATAAGAAAAAAGGAGTGATCAGGGCAAAAATACAGGCTGCAATACCTATAGTTGGCGAGAGACTTGAAAATCTCAGGGCAGGCATTAAAAAACTCACCGGGAAGATTGTGGAGGTAGAAGTTGTTGAAAATCCGCAAATACTGGGAGGACTTATAGTTGAGATTGAAAATAAAATGATTGACGGCAGTGTTCTCAGCCGGTTGAGAAATTTAAGGTCGAAACTTATGGAAATAAGGACAAATTAATCATAGCCGTCTGCTTGTTTCTTAAAGTTGGAAAGTCACTATGGATATTATATTCTTGGCCAGGTTTGTTTCGTGTCAGGTGTAAACTTGCCACATGATTTTAATGGTTTATACAGGAGTAGGTGTATATGGCGTTAGGGGATATTGCTTCAATCATAAAAAGAGAAATTGAAAGCTACGAAGAAAAGTTAAAGTTGGAAAATGTTGGTCACGTTATGCAGGTCGGTGACGGCGTTGCCCGTATTTACGGTCTTGATGAATGCATGTCAAACGAATTATTGGAGTTTCCGGATAATGTATATGGCATTGCCATGAATCTGGAAGAGGATAATGTGGGCGCAATTTTGCTTGGTTCCGAGGATAAAATAAAGGAAGGCGATATTGTAAAAACTACGGGGAAAATCGTTCAGGTGCCGGTGGGCAAGGCGATGTTGGGGCGTGTAGTAAATGCGCTGGGCCTTCCGATTGATGGAAAGGGCCCTATCGCTACCGACGAATTCAGGCCCATTGAGGGAAGTTCTCCGAACGTAGTGGAAAGACAGCCTGTAAAAGAACCTTTACAGACAGGTATTAAGGCGATTGATGCAATGATTCCCATAGGAAGAGGACAGCGAGAGTTGATTATCGGTGACCGGCAGACAGGGAAAACGGCGATTTTAGTAGATACCATAATCAACCAGAGAACATCAGGGGTGTATTGTATCTATGTGGCAATCGGGCAAAAGATGTCGACGGTTGCGAGTGTAGTGAAGACATTGGAAGAAAATAATGTGATGGACAATAGCATTGTTGTCGTTGCATCCGCCGGAGATCCCGCTCCATTGCAATATATAGCGCCCTATGCAGGTTGCGCTATGGGAGAATATTTCAGGGATAATGGCATGCATGCGGTTGTTATGTATGATGATTTATACAAGCATGCGATTGCATACCGTCAGATTTCACTTCTTTTAAGACGTCCGCCCGGCAGGGAAGCATTTCCAGGGGATATTTTTAATTTGCATTCCCGTTTGCTGGAAAGAGCTGCGAAATTGAACGATGAGCTTGGCGCGGGTTCTCTTACAGCCTTGCCTGTTGTGGAAACACAAGGCGGTGATTATTCTGCTTATATTCCGACAAATGTTATTTCCATTACTGACGGGCAGATCTATCTTGAAAGCGATTTGTTTAATGCCGGCGTAAGGCCAGCGATTTCTGTAGGGTTGTCCGTTTCCAGGGTGGGAGGAAACGCACAGATACCGGCAATGAAAAAGGTTGCAGGCATGTTGCGGCTTACGTTGGCGCAATACAGGGAAATGGCTTCGTTTGCGCAGTTTGGTTCGGAATTGGATAAATTTACCCAGGCCCAGATCGCAAAAGGTGAACGACTGGTAGAAATCCTGAAACAGCCTCAGTATGAACCCGCTTTGGTTGAAGATCAGGTTATGGCTATTTTTGCCGGAATAAATGGTTTTTTGGATGATATTCCGGTGGAAAAAATAAAAAAATTCGAGAAAGAATTTCTTGTTTTCATGAAGCAAAAACACGCCTCGATAAGTTTGGAAATTAACGAGAAGAAAAAAATCGACCAGGAATTATCGTCTAAGCTGGAAAACGCTATCAGGGAATTTAAGCAAATTTTTGACAAGAAGGGTTAGCGGATGCAGAGTACGCGCGAAATTAAAGAGAGAATCAGAGGTATTTCAAGCATAAAGCAGATTACACGGGCTATGGAAATGGTAGCCGCGAGCCGTTTGAAAAAAGTGGAAAGCAGGGTGCATGCATCGAGAACTTTTGCAGAAAAACTTCATCAAATGGTAAGTGATTTAATTTCTTCTTTGCCGCAGGAAAGCGCTTACCGCTGGTTTGCTAAAAAAGAAAGCGAGAATTCTCCGGTAAAAATTGTGTTGATCACTGCGGATAAGGGATTATGCGGCGCATATAATAATAACATTATTCAAAAAACAGTGAGATTTATTAAGGAAAGCAATCGGCAAGTAAAATTAATCCTTATAGGGAAAAAGGCGAATCTGTATTTTTCGAAAAGAAGAGACGTCTATTCTATCGAAGAGTCTATTCCTGAAAGTGTGGAAAAGCTAGGCTTAGATTGGGTTAAATCCTTTGCTGCAAAATTAATCCGGGACTATAATAATCAGGAGTATGGAGAGTTGCATGTGTTTTTTACCAAATTTCACACAGTAATGCAGTCGTTTCCTGCAAGCATCCGCTTGTTTCCTATTGAAAAGGAAGGATTTGGCGGGGAAGGAAGAGAAAAAAGGGAGTACATTGTAGAGCCTTCCGTTGAAGATATTCTCAATAATATATTCCCTAAATATATCGAGACGCAGATATACCAATGCATTTTAGAATCGCTGACATCTGAATTTGCCGCCAGGAGAGTTGCAATGATTGCCGCTACTGAAAATGCAGGGGATATGATAGATAACTTGACGAGCATCTATAATAAAGCAAGGCAGGAGGCAATTACCAAAGAATTGCTCGAGATAGTTTCAGGTGCTGAAGCCTTGGCATGATAAATGGTCATCAGGCAGGATATCATGTTTATTTAAGCGGCTTTCAGGTATTTGCTGGTAATTATTGAATAGAAAGACATACTTTTACCGAACTATCTGTTTTCTACAGAGGAAATAATGGAAGGAGTGGATATATAAGTGGTAAATATAACTGAACGTAATGTTGGACAAATTGTACAAGTAATTGGACCTGTAGTTGATGTGAGATTCCCGCCGGGAAAATTGCCGCCAATCAAAAGTGCGGTTAGTATTAATGATGTGAAGAAAAAGATTTCTGTTGTTGCGGAAATTGCCCAGCATCTTGGAAACGATACGGCAAGATGTATTGCAATGTCTTCCACCGACGGACTTGTAAGAAGCATGGAAGTGTTAGATGACGGCGGTCCCATATCGGTTCCTGTTGGAAAAGAGGTGCTTGGAAGGATTTTTAATCTGTTAGGTAAGCCTATTGACACCAAGGAAGATTTTAAGGCGAAAAAGTACCTGCCCATTCATCGTGCGCCGCCTTCATTTGAGGAGAGAGAGACGACTACCACCGTTTTGGAAACAGGCTTAAAAGTTATTGATCTTCTTGCCCCATTTGCCCGTGGTGGGAAAATCGGGCTGTTTGGCGGCGCCGGGGTTGGAAAAACGGTACTGATTATGGAGCTTATCAGAAGTATAGCTACGGAGCATGGTGGTTATTCCGCTTTTGCGGGTGTTGGTGAAAGGACGCGTGAAGGGAATGATTTGTGGCTTGAAATGAAAGAGTCGGGGGTTATCGATAAGACCGTTCTTGTTTTTGGTCAGATGAATGAACCGCCCGGGGCAAGATTAAGAGTCGCATTGACCGGCCTGACCATGGCGGAATATTTCAGGGATGTTGAGGGGCAGGATGTCCTTTTGTTTATTGATAATATATTCAGATTCGTTCAGGCGGGTTCTGAGGTATCTGCCCTTTTAGGCCGTATGCCATCTGCGGTAGGTTACCAGCCTACACTCGCTACTGAAATGGGCGACTTGCAGGAAAGGATTACTACTACGAAAAAAGGTTCCATCACTTCATTGCAGGCGGTGTATGTTCCTGCGGACGATTTTACCGACCCCGCTCCCGTAACAACTTTTCCTCATCTGGATGCAACTATTGCTTTATCAAGACAAATTGCTGAATTGGGTATTTATCCCGCTGTTGATCCGCTGCGATCTACTTCGAGGATTTTGGACCCGAGAATATTGGGACAGGAGCATTATGAGGTCGCAAGGGAGGTGCAAAGGATATTGCAGCGCTTTAAGGAATTACAGGATTTTATTGCGATTCTTGGTATGGAAGAACTTTCGGAGGCAGACAAAGTATTGGTTGCCAGGGCAAGGAGATTGCAAAGGTTTTTATCTCAGCCTTTTTTTGTTGCAGAACAGTTTACCGGCACGAAGGGCAAGTATGTGCCATTAAAGGAAACCATACGCGGTTTTAAAGAGGTAGTGGAAGGTAAACATGACAACTTGCCGGAACAAGCCTTCTATATGGTAGGGGGTATTGAGGAAGTGGTTGAAAAAGCAAAGCAAATGGGTGGTTAAGCATGACAAAAACGTTTGATTTAGAGATTATAACTCCGATGAAAACAGTGTTTAAAGGTTTGGTCAGGAGTATAACCGCTATGGGAACACAAGGTTCTTTCGGAATATTGGTTGACCATGCACCGTTTATTACTGAATTACAGACGAGTATCTTGACGATAAAGGACGAAAAAGACTCTACGGTAAGCTTTGCGATTGATGGGGGTTTTCTTGAAATGATTGCGAATAAAGCAATTGTACTGGCTGATTCGTGTGTTACAAAAGAAGAAATAGACATTGTGAAAGTTCGGGAAGAGAAAAGATCTGCGGAGGAGGCATTGAGCAAAGAAGAAGCCCGTGGACAAAAAGAACACGTTATGGCAACGCTGAAACGTGCGGAAACATGGTTGAGTCTTGCGAATAAATAAGAGCACGGTAAAAGTTCCCCAGTGTGGTTTAGACCGGGGCTGATTTTCTGGAGCAAATTATGGCAATACTGATAACGGGGGGCGCAGGATTTATCGGGAGTCACTTTGTCCGCCGTATGATTAAGCATAACCATGTAGTAGTGCTTGATAAATTGACTTACGCGGGCAATCTGGAAAATCTAAGAGGTATTCGGGAAGACAGGGAACTTTCCGGTTATTTCAAATTCTATAAGGGCGATATTTGTAATCAGGAATTAGTTGACCATATAATGTCCACCGAAAAGATTGATGTAATTGTCAATTTCGCAGCGGAAACACATGTTGACCGTAGCATACTCAGCGCTGGTACGTTTATAGATACTGATATAAAAGGGGTATTCGTACTGCTGGAAGCATCACGCAGATATACCATTAAGAAGTTCATTCAAATATCAACGGATGAAGTGTATGGCACCGCCTTCCATGATGCTTTTAAAGAAACCGATTCGTTAAACCCAAGCAATCCATATGCAGCCAGCAAGGCGGGGGGGGATCGCCTTGCATTTGCTTACTGGAATACCTACAAACTGCCAATTATCATAACCAGGGCGTCCAATAATTACGGACCTTATCAACATCCGGAAAAGTTTATTCCGCTTTTTATTACCAATGCAATTGAAGGGTTAAAACTTCCGTTGTATGGCGATGGAAGGCAGGAAAGGGACTGGATTCATGTGGAAGACCATTGCGCCGCGATCGATTTTATCATTGAAAATGGGAAAGATGGTGAAGTCTATAATATTGGCGGTGGAAATGAAAAACAAAATATTGATACGGCGCTATTCATATTAAACGTACTTGCTAAAGATAAAGGTATGATAGAAAACGTAAAAGACAGGGAGGGACATGACCGGCGTTATGCGCTGGATTGTACGAAACTGAAGTCTTTGGGATGGAAGCCGCAGATAGATTTTGAGGAAGGTCTGCGAGACACAATAAAATGGTATGAAGAAAATGAGCAATGGTGGAAGCAAATAAAGAATGATGAATTTATGAAATACTATGAAACACAATATAGCCACAGATTTGCAGGGAAAAATTAACATAAAAACTTCAGGATGATTTAATGGAACAAATAAAAAATAATACGATGGTTGGGTTTCTGGAAAATATACGGGGGAAAAAAGGGGAGTTCTTTTCAACAATACAGGATTTTGACGGAACAGGGAATAATTGCTTTAAAAAATGCGTATTGGTCTATATGTCCTTAAAGGTGTTTCTTGTCCTTTTGGCAACATGTTCGATAATGGTATTGTTTTTGATGCCGGCATTTCAGCATTTTGTTGAAGAGACTTCCAGTCTGAAGGTTTTGTTTTTCACTTCTCCGGTAATTCTCGTTATTCTTTTTAAATTATATTTCATAGGCATGGTCTTATTAACATATGACAGGTCGAAACGTATCATTCGGTTGGCAATAAACAATATGGTGCGGGAAATGACAAATATTGCTTTAAAATTACGGACTACAGCGCCTTTGGGCTTGAGGCATGCGTATGGTAAATTTGCAAAATATAGATAGCGGACGAAATAAATGAAAAGATTTTGCCCATGATAAATTTAATAAAACTAAAAAAAATAAACGATAAAAAAAGGAAACTTCTTGAAAAAGGTTTCCTTTTTTTATCGTTTTTTTTCTTGTCTTTATATGCGGGAAAGAAGTCCTTTCTCAGACAGTAACAACGTTTACTGATGTTACGGATATAGCCCTGGTTAATAATTCTGGAAGAGGAATGGGAGCGGCATGGGGTGATTATAATAATGACGGACTTGTTGATCTTTACGTATCAAATTACAAGGATAAAAACATTTTATATAAAAATAACGGAAATGATACGTTTGCCGATGTTACGGATTCTGCAAATGTTGGCAATACAGGCGCGAGTACCGGTATTGCGTGGGGGGATTACAATAACGACGGCCTCCTGGATTTGTTTCTGGTGAACGGATTAGGGCCTGGATATGGTGATAGAAAAGTATTGTATAAAAATAATGGCGACGGTACTTTCGAGGATATCGCCGAAAAGGCGGAAATAGAAAATCTGGCGTTTGGTATGTGTGTTTCACTGGCTGATTATGACAATGACGGCTTATTGGACGTTTATTTTACCAATAACGCCCACGTCATGATATGCAGCGGCCAATCGAACAAATTATATAGAAATAATGGAGATGACACCTTCAGTGACGTTGCCGAAGAAGCAGGGGTAGGGGATTTTGGGAACGGTATGGGCGTCGCCTGGTGTGATTATGATAATGATGGCGATCAGGATTTGTATATGCTGAATTTTGTGAATTCAAATATCGATCCTCCGGAGAATAACCTCAGCGTTTTGTACAATAACAACGGAGACGGAACGTTCACGTTATCCGTAAATGCGGTAAACAGCATCGGGGGGCATGGAGTCGCGTGGGGAGATTATAACAATGACGGCAACATGGACGTTTATATCGCAAATGTTAAGGATATCCTTCCGAGCGGAAAAAATGTATTGTATAAGAACAATGGAGATGGCACTTTTACTGATGTTACCGATTCTGCCGGAGTCGGAGATGAAAATGACAGTACTGAGGTTACCTGGATAGACTATGATAATGACGGTGATTTGGACCTGCATGTGGTAAACGGGGGGATTGCAGCCACCTCTGAAAGCAGGTTATATCAAAATAATGGAGATAGCACGTTTACGGATGTAGCGCAGGTTGCGGGTATTCAATACAGAGGATTTGGCGAGGGCGCTTCATGGGGTGATTATGACAATGACGGCGATATGGATGTTTACCTTGTGAATTATAATGAACCAAACATTCTATACCGTAACAACGGGAATACGAATCACTGGATCGAAATACAAACAAAAGGAACTGTTAGTAATGCTTCAGGAATCGGAACAAGAGTAAAAGTGGTTTCCGGCGAATTGAATCAAATTCGTGAAGTAAGCGGCGGCGACGGGTTTTGTTCACAGGATAGTTTATTGGTTCACTTCGGGTTGGGAATCAATGCGACGATAGATACTTTGGAAGTTCGTTGGCCGTCAGGAAAGGTACAAATATTTGAAAATATTGAGGTGGACCAAATAATTACAATAACAGAGGAATAAAAAATGGTTAAAAAATATGTTCTCTTTTTTATTCTGTTCATAATAGGCAGCAATGTTGCCTTTGGTTTTTCAGGAGGACCTCCGGCGGAGAGGACGGGAAATCCAGGAGAAACCTGCGGCGGTACAACCTGTGCTTCAAACTGCCATACGTCTTACTCTGAAAATGAAGGCTCTGCGAGTTTTCAGGTTAACCTTTCCGCATCTCATTACACCCCCGGCGATGCCTTAGATATTACCATTTCATTCGCCAACTCTTCCGCGGCAATATATGGATTTGAGGTTACCGCTGTTGATGCTGACGGCAATATTGCCGGTACTTTTACTCCGAAAGACAACACAACACAAACAGAGGCATATAGTGGCCTTTATGCCGCTCACACAAAGACGGGTACCGCAAAGGACCAGTGGACGGTGCAATGGAATGCCCCTTCCTGGCAAGTAACTGAACCTATCACGTTTTATGCCGCCGGTAATGAGGCGAACGGTGATTCTTCTAGTTTTAACGACTATATTTACACTGCAAATGCTTCTGTTACCGCATCGTCAACGCCTTCTTCCTGTGAAGCAGAATCTATTTCTGCTTCATCGACTGACATTGAATTGCAAACTGGTGAAACCCGGGAAATAACTGTAGCGGTAAAGGGGAATAATAACTGTGATGTTGAAGGTGTAACTGTGAAGTCAAAAATCAATAAGGGTAAAAGGAGTATCAAAATATCGCCTGAAAAGGAAGAAACAGACGATGATGGTAATGCCATATTTACTATAACAGCAAAGAAGAAAGGAAATGCGAAGGTAACATTTAAGGCAGAAAAATTGAAAACAAAGATAAAAATAAAAGTTGTTGAATAATTGTTGAGAGTTTGCATTATGAATAAATTGATTAATAAATTAAAGAGGTCAGCCCGGAGAAGTACTCCCTTCGTGTTTTTTATCTTATTTATGGTTCCTTCCTCTGTTTTTTCACAGGTTACGTTTACTGACGTAGCACAAACGGCGAATGTTAACAATAGTTCCCCGGGAATGGGCGCAGCATGGGCTGATTATAATAATGACGGATATCTGGATTTGTACGTATCGAATTACGGCGGCGCAAATATGCTCTATAAAAATAACGGAAACGGTGTTTTTTCCGATGTTTCAGCGGATGCGGGCGTTGATGATTTTGGAAACGGGGCTGGCATTGCATGGGGTGATTGCGATAATGACGGATATCCTGATCTTTATTTGGTGAATGATGTTGGGGCAGGGTACGGGGCAGAAAACCTTTTGTATAAGAACAATGGGGATGGTACGTTTACCGATATTGCCGGAACTGCCGGTGTGACGAGTGTGGGTTATGGTTTATGCGTGTCATGGGCTGATTATGATGGAGACGGATTGTTGGATTTTTATCTGACTAATAATGTGCATACCATTTTTTGTTACGGACAATCTAATAAGTTGTTCAGAAACAAGGGCAGCAATTTATTTGAAGACGTTACTGAATCTGCCGGTGTTGGTGAAATGGGGAATAGTATGGGGGTTTCATGGTGCGATTATGATAACGACGGAGACCATGACCTTATTGTGATAAATTTCGCAAGTCCGTACCTGGATTCGCCGGAAGATAATCCCAGCGTTTTATACAGGAATAATGGTGACGGTACATTTACGGATATTTCTTCCATTGTCGGTATTAATCATCTTGACGGCGGCCATTCCGGAATATGGGGCGATTATGATAATGATGGCGATATGGACTTATTTATTACAAACAATAGCACTACGATATCACAGTCCCCTCCGGTATCCACCAGCGGGAAAAACGTTTTATACCGTAACAATAATGACGGCACGTTTACAGAGGTGACAGATGCTGCCGGATTAGGCGGGGTTGCAACAAGCATTGAAGCGACGTGGGTGGATTACGATAACGACGGATATCTTGATTTGCACGTGGTAAATGGAGGAATACAACGGGATGAGGCAAGCAATCTTTACCGAAATAATGGAGAAGGAACATTTGCCGATGTTGCAGAAACGGCGGGTGTTCTTAATACTGGCAACGGTGAGGGCGCTGCATGGGGTGATTATGATAATGACGGATTTATGGATCTTTATGTTGTTAACTACAAAGAAACAAACCGGCTGTATCATAATAATGGCAACGATAATCATTGGATTATTATTAAGACTATTGGCACAACAAATAATAGGGCGGGGATTGGTGCAAGGATTGAAATTACAACCGATTCCGGTTCGCAAATAAGGGAAGTAGACGGCGGATCAGGTTTTTGTTCGCAGGATAGTCTGTGGGTTCATTTTGGACTTGGCGGTGATGATAGCATCACTACACTAAAAATTACCTGGCCGAATGGAAAGATCGGGACATTTACCGGTATTGAATCCAACCAAACCCTTGAAATAACGGAAGAGTAACTATTGAAACAAATCATCCTGTATGCAATATTCGTGATATTCTTTACGTGGAATCCTGCGTTTGGTTTTTTGAGTGGCCCTATTGCCGGCCGTACCGGCGCTCCCGATGATATATGTGGAACTAAAAGTTGCAATGACCCACCCGTTTGCCATGGCAGTTATAATATCAATTCCGGACCGGCTTCCTTTTTTATCACAGCGCCGTCCAGTTACGTATTGGGTGAGACGATAGACGTTACTGTGTCCTTTTCAAATACCGGTTCCGGTTTGCATGGATTTCAGCTAACTGCGTTAGACGCCTCCAATAAAAGAGTCGGAATTTTTCAGAGTAAAGACAATACTGTTCAGACAGAAGCCTACCTGAACGAGTACGCCGCACACACCACCGTTGGCACTGCAAGAACTTCATGGACTGTGCAGTGGACCGCACCATTGGCAAATGTTACATATCCCGTTATCTTTTATGCAGCAGGAAATCAGGCAGATGGGGAAGGTACACCTGAAGATGATTATATTTATAATACAGCAGCAGTAATAATACAACCCACTTCAACGCCAACTCCTGCTGTAACAGACGGCGAGTGCGATGCGGAAACCATTCAACTTTCTCAGAACTTATTAGAACTTCAAAAAGGAGAAAGTCGTGAAATAGTTATCACCGTGAAAGAAGAAAATGATTGTGTCGCTGGAGGTGTCTCTATTAAGGCAACCATAAAGAAGGGAAAAAAACGCATATCACTTTTCCCGGAAAGCGGAACAACGGATGAAATTGGACAAATCGCTTTCACCATCACTGCAAAGAAGAAAACAGGAAAGGCAACGGTTGTATTTAATGCTGATGGGATTAAATCGAAATTAAAGGTAACGATTACTTCTAAGTAAGCGCATCATATCTGATGGCTTTTCTTTTCAACTACTTCCTGCCTCTGTAAATAAAGAGGCAAGAGTTTTTCAAGTGTACATTGATATCCTGACATATACAATTTTTCTCCCAGCAACGCAACGTGTTCCGGTTTTGGTATAGCATAGTCTTCTGCTTCAATGATAATATCTTCCTGAGAAAAAATCTCCTTGTAGGGCAGAATGCCGTCTCCGAAAATAGTTACCGGCCTTGGGAGAAGTGCCAACAACTTCTCCGGCTCAATTACCAGAAATTCCGTGAGCCTTTTTTTCCGGTTCCCTTCAAATTGGTAAATACATGCGTAAACATGATTGCGCCTGGCGTCAATTATTGGGCATAGGGATAACGTACTGCCTGAACTGTAATTTTCCGTTATGATATCGAATATTGGCACGTCAACGACCGGCCTGTTCAGCGCGTATCCAAGAGTTTTTGCGCAGGCAACGCCAATCCTTAACCCCGTGTAGGAACCAGGCCCCACATTTACTGCGATAACTTCAATATCGTTAATCTGCCAGTGTACTTCCTCTAAGGTATTTTTTATGGCAGGGACTAGCTCCCTTTCATGCTGCACGATACCGCTGAATGTTTTTGTGCTAATACAGTTTTGATTATCACAAAGGGCAATACCGCCTATATTTCCTGAAGTTTCAATGCCGAGTACTTTCATAACAATAATTAATTTAAGATTTAACTTTGGTATTTTAGTTATCTGCCAGGTCTGTGTATACCACTGCCGGTAAGCAGCGTAACCAAATGGCATGATTTGAACGATTTAAATTATAACAAGGATGCAGAGATTATGAAAAATGAAAATATTCGTAACACCATAGATGTAACACTTTAGTTTTTTGAAAAATTCCAATAATCGCAGTGTAGGGGCGAAGCATTTGCCGTAAATTGTCATAAATACGTTCAAACCCAAACGGGGCAAATGCTTCGCTCCTACTCTATCCATTTCACCTGCCGCGTAAAGTAGCAAGGCCGCCTTCGAGGCCTCTGCGGCAAACTATTACAATTGCATAAAATACTTATTACCTTGACAATAAACACTAATTTTACTACCATTATTCCTAATCAGTCATACCTAATCACATCAATTACCGTTGTAGTATTTTCCACATAAATAATATGGGCGTTTAGCTCAGTTGGCTAGAGCGCTTGCCCGACACGCAAGAGGTCGCTGGTTCGAGTCCAGCAACGCCCACCATCTTAAATAACAAATGAAATAGGGATTTGAGAAGTACGAAGTACGAGTTGAGATTTAAATCGTACTTCATATTTAATGCCCCCATGCATTTCTCATTAACCTTGCAATAAATGTTACCGAAATCCTGTTTGAGAACATCATTTTTGCAAGGAAACAGAGTTTCTCAGCCATTACGCTCCCAGGCAAGAGTTTGGGAGCAAGTAGTTGAAAGATACCTTTCAAAAAGCTATATTTATATGAAATATTTATGAAACCTGCCCTAGCCTTTTTCTCAAGACATTTCCGAGTTCTTTTGCCTGAACAATTATCTCCGGTTGTTTTTCCAAACATGGGATAATATCCTCCGATATTTTAACATCATCGCCAAAAAACATTTTTGCGCCGCTTACCCGGCATATTTCCCCATAGCCGCATGTAAAACAAGGAACAGCCCCTTGGGCATTTACAACGCCAACAATATCAATCCCATTATATGCGAAGAACCCTTTTACATCGTCTCCTGCAATTTCATACATCCTGTTTTCTTTCCCGGGCATTTGCCATTCACCTCCGCCTCCAACAGAGGCGATAGCGCCTAACTTACCGGAAAGACACATACCGCCATTTCCTGTTGCATCGTGTCTGAAACAATACCAGCGTTCAAGAAATGAATGAGTGAGCGCATTAAGCCTTCCAAAATAATTCGGTGCGCCAACAACGATTGCATCAGCCATCATTACCTTATTCATTATTGGCAAATAGTCATCCTGCACTTTGCATAGGTTATCGTTAATACACCCCAGACAACAAATACAGCCGTTAATCGTTTTTCCGGCAAGCGAGATAAATTCGGTTTCCAAACCCGTTGCGTCCAATATCGTTTTGACCAGTTTATCTGTGGTACGGTCTCTTCGCGGGCTGCCGCTTATGCCTAATACTTTCAATGGTTTTCACTCCTATTAAATTTTTGCGCTGGCAAAGGCAATCCAATTTATAATCTCTGCAGACCAGATTTATTCCAATATTTCATTGATCTCTTTTCCAAAATCCTGTTCTGATACATAGCCGATGTGTTTGTTAACTTCTTTTCCGTTCGTATCGTATACAATTGTTGTAGGAAATCCCAGTAAACTAAATCCTGAAGTAAGATCCTCCCCCGCAAGATAATTTGTATATGTTACGTTCCATTTTCTTAAAAATGGCGGTACTGTTTGATCACCGTTTTCATCGAAAGCAATCCCAATAATTTCTATCTTGCTAGTGTATTTTTTTTGCAAGCTGTTAAATCCGGGCAATTCTTTTCTGCAGTATGGACACCATGTTGCCCACATATTTACGATAACTACCTTCCCTTTATTGTCAGAAATAATCTTTTCCAAATCTTCAAAATTAATGCGGCTAATTTCATTGGCATAGGTTGTTTCACAGCATAAAAACAACATCATTATAAATAATACATTGCGGCATACACGTTTAAATACGTTGTTATTCACCGTCCCCCCTTTCATAGAAGCATAAATAAATTGATTTAATTAGTCTTTGTAACGTTTTTCAATAGATTGAATTTTCCCTACTCTTCTCCTGTGACGTTCTTCTCCGTTAAATGTGGCGCCTAAGAATGACTGGACTAGTTCAATGGCTAGTCTTAATCCTACTACACATGCGCCAAGTACAATTATGTTCATATCATCATGTTCCACGCCCTGGTGAGCAGAATAGGTATCGTGGCAAAGCCCGGCGCGAATACCAGGAATTTTGTTTGCCGCAACAGAAGCTCCTACACCACTACAGCAAATCAAAATACCCCTATCGGCGCTCCCCTCTATTAATTTTCTGCCAACCGCTTCAGCATAATCAGGATAATCTACCGGTTCTGTACTGTATGTGCCTACGTCAATTAACCGGTACTCCGGTTTATCAAAATGTGCTATAAAAGATTTCTTTAACCATAAACCGGCATGGTCGGATCCAATGGCAATTTTCATTTTATAATAGTCAAACAAATGAGGTTTTCGAAAAAGAGACGCATGCAATGCATCTCTACAAAAATAAGGTAACAATTCAGCGGAATCTATTAAACTACCGAAGCACAACTCGTTCCCAAACTGTAGTTTGGTAATATAATGGTACTGGAAACTACATTCGCGGGAAATTTCAATATTAATGTTTTTTAGTTCAGTATTGGTTCCGCATTATCATAAGGAAATTCAGGGTCAATGCTGCTGATTGAACGCAAAATGTTCCACCATATGTTATCCGGGTTAGGATAGAATACCATGTTTTCAGTTGCGGTACCCACCGTCCAGCACTTCATCTCAATTTCAGATTCAAGCTGTCCGCCCGACCAGCAGGCGCAACCAAGATAAAGACGAAAAATATTATCCGATACATTTTTACGAGACATAAACTCATTGAAACATCCTTGATTTGTACCTAAATAAACCCCTTCACATATTTTCACACAATTATGTGCTTCATTTTTAAAGTTACCGTGAAGATAGAACATATTATTTGTATCGACAGGGCCTCCAAAAAATATTTCTTTATCCTTTGCCTGGCTATTAACGGATGAAACAAATATTTCCTGTCCTTTTTTCCCTAATGTTTTGTTTAATATTAAACCCAATGCCCCTCTTTTGCTATGTTCGCATATTAGCACTACTGTCTGCATAAAATTCGGATCGGTGCCCTGCGGATTAGCAATAAGTATTGATCCCTTGCCGACGTCTATTTCCATTATCCATAACTCCTATTCATTCTTATAAATCAATATCTGAATTTCTGCAATCTTGTATTACCTGGCAACCTGAAAACTACTGACAGCGCAAAAATGGAATAAAACTGACACATAGACTACTCATTTTATGGGATGTTTTCGTGAAATACAAAGTATTTATCTCCATTTCAACTATTGACCTTTTTTCAAAAAACTAAAGTGTTACAAAAAAGCTAATACCACCTGATTGAATCCTTCCGGATTTTCTCTCGTCAATCTGAAAAATTGCACAAATATAACTAAATTCTGCAGTAGGATACAGATTTACTATTTACTTAGAAAAGGGAACCACAGATTACACAGATTACACGGATTAAAAAATTCGTAGTGATACGGGGCGCCGTGTCTATACATTGTGTTGCGTGCGGAGAGAAAGAAATTCCCTTGAATGCATTGTAAATAAAGGTAAAATGAAGATTAAAAAATATTTTATTGAAGAAAAACACACGAATTCCCTTAATCAACCATTCCTAATGCACAGAATAAGAAAGCCGTTATTGCCCCTTTACCTTCACATCCCCTTTTGTTCTAAAAAGTGTGATTATTGCGATTTTAACTCTATTGTATCAGAAGCAGATATAATCGACCGTTATATAAATGCCCTTGAAAAGGAGTTAAATGCCTTTGCGGAGAGATATGCCTGCGATACCGTGTACGTTGGCGGAGGAACGCCCACAATATTAAATGAAAACCAGATAAAGACCCTACTTCATGGCATCGGGAGATGTCCTAAAAATGCCGATGCACCGGAATATACGGTGGAGGCAAATCCTGGCACTCTGACGAGAGGCAAAGTAAGGTTGTTGAAGGAATATGGCGTCAATCGCATAAGCGTGGGGGTGCAATCATTTCAGGATAGGTATTTAAACTTTCTTGGCAGAATACACACAAGTGAAGTTGCAGTTCAAAGCATAAAGTTGCTTATCTCCGATGGGTTTAAAAATATCAATATTGACTTAATCTTTGGATATCCGGGGCAGACATTGGATGAATGGATAAAGGATTTACGAATGGCAGTGGAATTGCAACCGGAGCATATATCAACGTATGCCCTTACCTATGAGGGAGAGACCCCGTTAACAAAAAAGGCAGGAAATGGAACTATTAGTAAATTAGATGAAGAGATTGAATTAAAAATGTATAAAACGGCTATACGTTTTTTGCAGGAAAATAACTATTGTCATTATGAAATATCAAATTTTGCCAGGCCTGGTTACGAATGTGTCCACAACATAAATTACTGGAATAATAAGAGGTATATAGGCATTGGCGCCGGCGCGTGTTCCTTTATTGATGGTGAAAGAACTATGAACGAAAGGAATGTGCTTCAATACATAAAGGCAATAGAGGACAACACAGAGGTAAAGGTGTTTCGTGAATCTTTGCCGCAGCGCAAATATGCATCTGAAACTATTGTGATGGCCTTGCGTATGCTTCGTGGTATTTCCGGAATTGAATTTTATGACCGTTTTGGTTACAAAATCGAGGATCAATTTGGAACACAGATAAAAGATTTGCAATGCCTTGGATTGGTGAATTACGATGATAAAAGGTTGAAACTGACGGAAAAAGGCTTATTTGTGGCTGACAGTGTTATGTCGGAATTTTTATAATGGTTGTTTTTTAGGAGTAACGAAATTGATTAGTGCTACTGAAATGAAGAAGGGCGGAGTGATAAAACTCGATAATGATCTGTATGTGGTGGTAGAATCTCAGCACGTAACCCCGGGCAATTGGCGTGGTATGGTACAGGCCAAATTGAGGAATTTAAAACAGGGAAATATTGTTCAGAAGCGCTTCCGGTCAACTGATAAAGTTGAAGATATCTTCCTCGAATACCGCACTATGGAGTATTTGTATAAGGAAGGCGATAGCTACTGCTTTATGGATACGGAAAATTATGAACAAATAATGTTGCAGAAAGAAGCGGTGGAAGATGCTATTCCTTACATGAAATTGAATACCCAGGCAAGAATAGCTTTTTATGAAAATAAGGCGCTGTCGGTAGAGCTTCCTACTTCCGTTGTTTTGGAAATAGTTGAGACGGATCCCGGAATGAAAGGGGATACCGTGGTGAATGTTTATAAACCGGCTACCCTGGAAACAGGACTCATCATAAAAGTGCCGCTCTTTATAAATACCGGCGAAAAGGTAAAAGTAGATACAAGGACCGGTGAATTCCTGGGCAGGGAATAGTCACCGTCATTATTTAAATGTTTAGTACCTTATCAGTAATTTATTTGCATTTTTTGGGCAAGATATTTTTGGTGAAATCCGAAACAAATTCTAATGACAAAATGATTTGAAATTCTAAAGAAGTGCTTCTTTGTATCTCGCATTTCAGGCTTCATATTGTTGTATGTTTTGGATTTGTTTTGAATTTTATGCTTTGTTATTCGAATTTGTTTCGTATTTCGTACTTCGATTTTCGTATTTTTTATTTCTTGATTGTTTGGTTCTGGCTACGGCAGCTAAGGTAGTCCGATTTAAATATACGGAGTTCTGAAAGAGAATGAGGAGAAAATGGGCATAGAAGATTCTATAAGGACGTATGGTGCAAAGATTGATGATATGCTCAGGGAACTGATTCCTGTAAACGAAAAAAACTATCTCAACGAGCCGATATGGTATCACATGAACACAAAAGGCAAACGGGTACGCCCGGCAATATGCCTTATCACGTGTGAAGCATTGGGCGGCAATCCTGAGAATGCGTTAAGCTTTGCCCTTGCGATAGAAGTGTTGCATAACATGTTTCTTATGCATGATGATATTGAGGATGGCGATACCGTAAGGCGGGACCAACCTACCGTATGGGTAAAATATGGAACGGCAAATGCAATAAACGCCGGCGATTATCTTCTTGCGTGCGCCTATAAAAGCACGCTTGCAAGTCCCGTTGCTCCGGAAAAACGCTTAAAATTATTAGAGGCATTGACGCTTACCTATGGGAAAACGGTGGAAGGCCAGGCCCTTGATATTAACGCACGCGCCGCGGAAAGTTTTACTGTGGATGCATATATGAAAATGGTAGAACTTAAGACCGGTTATTATCTTGCCTGCGGAATGGTGGGCGGCGCTATTGTTGCCGGGGCCTCAAATGAAGTGGTCGAAAAGATATGGATGCTTGGCAAAAACATGGGACCTGCATTCCAGATACGGGACGATCTTATTGACCTGACGCATGGAAAGGGACGTGGGGGGGTTATCGGTTCCGATATAAAAGAGGGAAAAGCCAGTTTCCTCTATTCATATGTTTTGGAAATTGCTTCCGGGGAACAAAAGAAAAAACTGCGCGAAATCATGTTAAAACCACGGGAAGAAACAACTGCCGATGATATAGAAAGGGTGCTTGAAGTATATAGAAGATATGATGCGATGAAATATGCCCAGGATTATGCGGAAAATCTGGTGCAACAAGCATACAAAACAATTAATGAGATACCCGTTGACGATAAAACAATATTCAAAGAAATAGCATCTTTTATGGCGCAGCGCATGTCGTAATATTTACCGGGGAAAAGAGTTTTCCGCGAAGAATGGTAAAGAGGGGCGGCAGTAATTTGAGTAATTTAATCAACCGGCTTGCTATTGGCGCCTATGTGTATCCCGGCTGGCATGCGTGCCCTGAACGTGACCGTAATTTCCCTCCTGGCTGGTGCGAGTGGAATCTTGTACTGAACGCGCCTCCCCGTTTTGCAGAACACAATCAACCCCGTATCCCGTTGTATGGGCCATACGACGATTCACTCCCTTCCTCCTCACAAAAACAGGTCTGTCTCGCCCGTGAATACGGGATCGATTTTTTTATTCACGGATTTTTCTGGTCAAGAGGAAAACGGGTATTGGGCGCGGCGCTTGATAACGGTTTTCTCGGCAAAGGCGGGGGCGGCGATTTCCCGTTCTCTCTTATGTGGGCGAATCGAATGCCACGTGGTGTTTTGCCTGTCAGGCATGATCATGGACCAGAAATAGACCCAGGCAGATTGGTATATACCGACCCCGATGATTTTATGGAATTGATTCAATATCTTGAAGAAAGATATTTTTCAAGGACGAACTATTTTCTCATTGATAACATGCCGTTGTTTTCCATTTTCGACAGCGCCTTTTTTTTACGGCAACTGGGAGTTGACCTTGCCTGCAAAGCGATAAAACGTGCGAAAGAGTATCTTGTGAGAAAAGGGTACAGGGGACTACACATCATGGCAATCAATCCGCCGGCGACAATGAGCATGGAATTTAAAAAAGCAGGCTTTGACAGTTTAAGCCATTACGTGTGGCTGCCTGAGTGGAAAGGAGGATATCTGCAGGATTATGGCGAACTGGCCGGTATCCGAAGCGGTGAATGGAACTATTTTGCCGAAAGATCAAACCTTGCCTATTATCCTTCCGTGTCTCCCGGCTGGGATGCTTCGCCCCGCGGAGAATTACACGGAAATCAGAAACCCTTCCGTTATCCATGGTGGCCAATTGTGGTGAATGAACATCCGGGACTATTTTCAGGATTTCTCAGGAAAGCAATATATTATACAATGAAAAACAACACTACGCCGCTTTGTTTTATAGCGTCATGGAATGAGTGGAGTGAAGGGCATTATCTGGAACCTGACGCCCGTTTTGGCACGGCATGGCTTGAAGCGGTGAGAAAGGAGAAACACAATGCCATCTGAATGGGCATTCGTGTCTGTTGACATGGAAATTGCAAATATCTGTGGCGCTGAATGCCTTCTCTGTCCGCGCGACTCAATAACACGGCGAACAGGCATGATGACTGAGGAAACATTTAAAGCGATAAGTGAAAAACTCATCAGGGAAGGAAGCCTCATAACGTTTTCCGGTATGGGAGACCCATTATCGCATCCGATGGTATTTGAATGGATACGGGAACTACGCGCTGGTGGGGCTGATGTTGGCATTGTTGTTAATCCGGCATCGTTAGGGGACAATATTTCTCCTGCGCTTGTTCAGGCAAGGCCAAATGTCATCACACTCTCTTTTCCCAGCTTGAGAAAAGATGTTTTTGAAATATTGTGCCCGGGAACGCCTTATGATCAGGCGATAGAGCGGGCTATGGAGTTGATAAATCTATCTGCGGGAAATGTCGGTCTCCGAATCACGGGGATACTTACAGAAATGAATCAGGATGAGCATGAAGCGTATGAGCGCTTCTGGAGGGACATGGGTATTCCTTCATCCATGGTTGCCTGCCATGGTCGCGGCGGCAATGTAAGGGCGCCAGGCGTATATGAACGGCGCGACTATGGAACTAAAACGGAGAATTGCGGGCTTTTCAGGTATCATACGTTTATTACGTGGGAAGGAAATGTACTTGCATGCTGCCATGATCTTTCCGGCGCCGCTTTGCTGGGGAATCTCGTTGACAGCGAAATTTGCGAAATCGCTGCCCGCAAAAGAAAAATGTTGAACGATGGAATATCCTTTACTGTGTGTATGCAGTGCGATGAACCATTAAGAAATTTAAATCCGCCTATTGAGGATATGCCTCCACAAAATAGAAAAGAGCGAAGGACGTTTTTCCGGAAAATGAAATTAAAAAACAGGCAACAATTTCAAAACTCCTACGCTGGCATAGCCAGAACCAAAAAAGCACGAAATACGAAAATCGTCCTAAGCTTATAACAGACCAATTTTACTATTAAATATTTTGCCAACAAATGCAAAGAAATTACTGATCTGAGATACATTCGTTCATTGCTTTTTCATATGCTTTGTATGCATCATTGTTAAAAAGCACAAATCGCACCAGGCGAATGCCTGTGTGATTTTTTAAATACCCGATTACCGTTTTTAATGCGATTTTCGAGGCTTTATCAATGGGATATCCGTATGCGCCGGTACTTATTGAAGGGAATGAAACGCTTTTGACGGCATGATCAGAGGCGGCTTTCAGACTATTTCGATATGCGTTTTCAAGCAACACCTGTTCATTTTTCTCCCCTCCCCGGTAAACGGGGCCGACTGTATGAATAACATATCGCGCTTTTAAATTTCCACCGGCAGTCACCCTTGCCTCTCCGGTTGGACACCCCCCGATTTTTTTGCATTCTTCCAGTATTTTGGGGCCGCCCACCCTATGTATTGCGCCATCGACCCCGCCACCGCCTAAAAGCGTAGTATTTGCCGCATTTACAATTGCATCAGTATCCTGCAGTGTAATATCGCCTATGGTAAGTTCAAGAGTAGAATCATTAATAATAATTTTTGACATAATATGACGCCTTAAAAAAAGTACAAAAAAATAAAATCACCACGGAGTATGCAGTTGACAGAGATACTGATAACGCCGTATATTGTGGAAATTATTGCACAATGTACACTATTTTGAAAGAAATAACAAATCGGGGATTTTAGCATGGATGTAAGAGAAGCTATTCAAAAACGCCGCAGTATAAGAAAGTTCAAACCGGATCCGGTCCCGGATGAATTGATACTACAACTATTGGAAAGCGCCAGGCTTGCGCCTTCCGGTTCAAATACGCAACCGTGGAGGTTTATCATTGTTAGAGATAGTGAGACAATTAAAAAATTGCAGACTGCTGCATACAACCAGCGTCATGTTGGCCAGGCGCCGGTTATTATAGCGTGCTGCGCTGATAGAAAGGCTTTTGGAGAATTTCCCATCAGGATAGATGAACTGATTGAAGCAGGCGCTTTACCTGCAAAATCGCGGGAAGTATTTGTCCCGTCGTTAAAAAAAGGGGGGTTGGATCCAGATATAAAGTGGCACCTCTTAATAGCCGCAACGGGAAATACCGATATCGCAATTGAGCACATGGTTTTGCAGGCGGTTGAGCTGGGGTTGGGTACCTGCTGGGTGAGATGGTTTGAAGATAACAAGGTGAAAGAGATTTTAGAAATACCACAAACCATTGAAATTATTGCATTACTTCCCATCGGTTATCCTGATGAGGCCCCCCCTCAACGGCCAAGATTCAGTCTGGATAAAATTGCTTATTATGAAAAGTATGGCTTGGGAAAAGGGCGCCAGTAAATAACCTCGACAACGACATATGAACAACTCACGACTAAAATGAAGTGGAAGTATCCCTGTAGTAACGAAAGAGAGAGCAAAAAACTAAAGTGTTACGATTTTCCAAAAAACCAGATTATTACACTATTGTTTATCATTATCCCCTTTATCCTTTTTTTAGCAGGTGATTTTGTATGAAGATCAATATGATTATTTTGTCTTTTATAACAATGTTTATTACACAAACAGCATCATCCGCAGGCAATCAGACGATAAACAGCGTTCTCAATGATCAGGTTTCGGTAGAGGTTGTCGTCTATAATAACAACATGGGTTTCATAAGAGACACGAGAAATATCTCCCTTCCTGTGGGTGAAGGGGAGTTATATGTGAGTGATATTGCGTCACAGATTATTCCTCAAACAGTCTCGGTTGCTTCTTTGACTGAACCTGACAAATTTTCTTTACTGGAACAATCGTTTGAATATGATCTTATAAATACAAATAAACTGCTTGATAAATATGTGGGGAAAACAATTAAACTTCAGATATGGAATAAATACCATGACAGAAAGGATACAATCGCTGCCACGCTGCTGAATAATACCGATGGCCAGATTTTCGAAATAGACAATGAACTATACTTAGAGCATCCGGGGATAAAAATCCTGCCGGAGTTGCCGGACAAACTGTTTACTGTACCTACACTCACGTGGCTTTATAAAAACACATCGGAAAAACCTCACACACTGGAGATTTCTTATCTGACGAATAATATGAATTGGCATGCGGATTACCTTATGACCATCAACGAAGAGGAGACTGCCGCGCAATTATCCGGATGGGCAACAATAGACAATCAGAGCGGTGTACTGTATAAGAATGCCGGGTTTTCACTGGTGGCGGGAGATGTTCGTCGTTTACCGGAGGTTCAAAGAAAACGCACCTTTGCGATGGCAGAGATGCAGATGGCGGTATCCCCGCAATTCGAAGAAAAGGGGTTTTTCGAATATCACACCTATAGCTTACAACGAAATACCACCATAGGGAATAATCAAACAAAGCAAATTCGTTTATTTGATGCATCGAATGTAACGATTCGGAAGGAATTCCTTGTGCACGGAAACATGTATTCATATACAAAACCTTTCACGGATGAAAAACAAAAACAAGACGTAAATGTCTTTTTAAACTTTAAAAATGCGAAGGAAAGCAATCTCGGTATGCCGATTCCCGGTGGCGTCATTAGATTCTTTAAACAAGACAAAGACGGCGCCATTCAGTTTATCGGCGAGGACCAAATAAATCATACACCGGTACATGAAGAAATAAAGGCAAACATTGGGAAAGCATTTGACGTAACCGTTGAACGAATACAAACAGATTATAAACAGATCACTACAAAAATCCACGAAACAGAGTGGGAAATTTTGATAAGAAATCATAAAGAAGAAGATATAGTAGTTGGTATTATTGAGACGTTGCCAGGAAACTGGAGTGTTATAAGCAATAGTCATCCGTATAAGAAAACAGACGCATTTACCATACGCTTTGATATTGAAGCGCCCAAAGGCAAAGAAGTGAAAGTTTCATACCGCATAAAGGTGGGATTGTAATGTAACGTGAAAAGGATTACGGTTGCAGCAATTTTAAAATAGCTACAAAAAAATAGCCTGATATGCAGTACTTATCCATCGCATATCAGGCTATTGAACTAACTTCAAACACTTCGCAGCATCCCCCCTTTCTTTTCACAGAAGGTTTCGGAGATATTTATACTACTAACAGTAACATCTCAAAGACTACGACGCACTTTATTGTACTTGTTAATTTTCGCTGCACGGGTCTTCTTTTGATGTTACTGGGCATTTCAAAGATCATTTAAATGGAACAGGGAGCGGTCGTTTAAAAACTTATAACAAACAGCTTTTAAATCACACCTTTTCAGGCACATGTTTTACTTCCCGACTATGCCTTGAGGAACGTTGAACCTCAATATCTCTCTCCCCGTTCCAATAGTATTTTATCACATAAATTCATTTTTACGAGGAAACCGAAATAAATATTTTATATGAATGTCGAGCAGCTCTAGCCAGAGTTTCGCGCTTTTTGAGGTGCATGTTTGATCGCGGGCTGTGTTGGTTCAAGTATTCTATATTTCCAATGAATAAATTTGTAACATTTTATTTTGAAAAAAATCTGCCTATAGGGGATATGATTTGTAGTGGCAAGGCACACGTTATCCATTTAACCCAAAAGCAGGCATGCATTTTATATGCACCCAAAATAGGGTATTTACAGAGGCAAATTTTAAATATATCCTGCAAAATAAGTTTTTTTGTAACACTTTACTTTTTTGAAAAAGTAGGGGCGAAGCATTTGCCAGTTTTGGTATGAACTTATTTATAACAATTTATAGCAAATGCTTCGCCTCTACACTATGCGGCAAACATCGCTATTGTTTGAATTTTTCGAAAAACTAAAGTGTTACGTTTTTTTTCGAAAGGCATTCTTGTTTTCCTTATTTTTAGTCAAGAAATGAACGAACCCACCCCAACCTCTCCCAAGAGGGGAATTTGATAAGTCACCTCTTAGGAAGATATTGAGGGGTAGGTAGAAAAGAATGTCGTTGGGTTTTTGCCTTTTAACAACCCTACCCTATTTTAACCTTGGCCTCGCGATTCTTGCGTGAACGCCAGGTTCGCTGCACAATCACACTAAATAAGGAGGTACAGCATGACAAGAGTTTTAGTTCTTTACTACAGCATGTATGGCCACATCGAAACTATGGCGAAAGCGGTGGCTGAAGGCGTGCGCTCCGTCGAAGGCACAGAGGTCACCATAAAGCGCGTGCCCGATCTGGTGCCGGAAGAGGTGGCACGAAAGGCTGGCGCCAAACTCGATCAGGCGGCGCCGATTGCGGCCGTGGAGGAATTGCCGAACTACGATGCAATCATATTCGGTACGCCGACACGCTTCGGCAATATGTGTGCACAGATGCGCAATTTTCTGGATCAGACCGGCCAGTTGTGGCTAAACGGCAGTTTGATTGGCAAGGTGGGCAGCGTGTTCACATCCACCGGCACGCAACACGGCGGACAGGAAACCACCATTACCTCATTCCACACCACATTGTTACATCACGGTATGATCATCGTGGGAGTGCCCTATTCTTGTGAGGAAATCATGAACATGAGCGAAATCACCGGCGGGTCACCCTATGGAGCGAGTACTCTTGCTGATAGAGATGGTAGTCGTCAGCCGTCGGAGAATGAAAGAAAAATCGCCCGTTTCCAGGGAGCTCACGTGGCGGAAGTTGCCAGGAAGCAATCAGCCTGACAACTTGTCTGGGTAATAAATAAAAAGCATTAGTGGTGTATTTGAAAATATAGGTTTCCCCCATAACTCAAAACATGGTATCCATGCGTAAATATTGGTAACAGTTTAGTTTTTTGAAAAAGTAGGGGCGAAGCATTTGCCCGTTTGGGTATGAAATTATTTATAACAATTTATAGCAAATGCTTCGCCCCTACACTATGCGAAAAACATCGCTATTGTTGGAATTTTTCAAAAAACTAAAGTATTACGAGATAGGAGAAATGATGGGGGGGGTAGACTATAGTACTGTAAGCCAAGGGAAAAAACGAATACGAGAAAAACTGAAAGATGACAAACGTATTTCTCATATTATTGAAAGAGTTGAAGCGAATTTTTCAATAACAAGGATTTGACTCCCTATTTGACCCATAAATTTTTGTCATCTTTTACTTTCGGACAGCCGTTATGACTATTCTTAAAAACTTTACCTTTGTAAAGGTAAACCACAGAAAAAGATTTTTAAAGAAAGGTGTAATAGTATGCAATTATTTCGACGTTCTGTAGCTGAGTTTATTGGTACTGCATGGTTGGTTTTTGGAGGATGTGGCAGTGCAGTCATGGCAGCATCGTTCCCTAATGTAGGGATCGGCCTGCTGGGTGTTTCCTTTGCTTTTGGCTTAACGGTACTCACGATGGCATATACCATTGGATCTATTTCAGGTTGTCACCTGAATCCAGCCGTATCAATTGGTTTATGGGCTGGAGGCCGTTTTAAGGCATCTGATCTATATGCATATATTATTGCGCAGGTACTTGGTGGTATAGCAGGAGCAGGGGTTCTATATTTGATTGCAAGCGGAAATCCAAGCTTTAGCCTCAGTGGCGGTTTGGCATCGAACGGTTACGGCGCACATTCTCCAGGCGGTTATTCGCTGATATCCGGATTGGTAGTAGAAATCACTATGACCTTTATCTTTCTGATGATAATTCTTGGCTCGACTGACCGTCGTGCGCCAGCAGGATTTGCGCCCATAGCTATTGGTTTGGCGCTTACATTGATTCATCTTATCAGTATTCCGGTCACCAATACATCGGTGAACCCTGCACGCAGCACCGGGCCTGCAGTGTTCGTTGGCGGATGGGCGCTGTCACAACTTTGGTTATTTTGGGTAATGCCCATTGTAGGCGCAGTTCTGGCAGGCATTCTCTATCGATGGTTATTCAGAGAAACTAAAAACCGTTAAGACCGTTTCTCCGGAGTCCGGAGAGTCATATGTAACCATTTTGCGTTATTAACTGATGAATGGTTTTTACTCCGTTAATCTTTTTATTTTTATAAATATTGTTTCATATGAAAGGAGGATATTAGATGTTTTCCAGAGACGTGAAAGAAAGTTTTTGCATATTACCTTTGTTGATCCTTTTTGTTGCGTGTGCGTGTAGCATCGGAGCGGCATATGCAGATGAGACAAAAACTGCGGAAGCAACTGCTGAGACAGCGCCGCCAAAAACATGGAAAGGGAATATTGATGCTGGCGTCAACATGAAAGACGGAAACTCGGAATCTATTACAACACATCTGAAAGGTACTTATGCTAACGAAAGAGTGTGGGACAATATTTACTTTGATGCGCTTTCTCTATACGAAACTGTGACAAACAAAGATACCGATGAGGACGAGGAAACAGCTAACGAACAAAGAGCTACCGGAAAATATGAATACAAGCATACACCAAGGTTTTATTCATTCTTTAACCAGTACTTTGAACATGATGAAATTGAAAATTTAAACTATCGCTCCATCTCATCGCCGGGTGTTGGTTATCGGGTTATTGAAAAAGAACGTTTGAAATACAAAGTAGAAGGTGGACCTGCATATATTTACGAAAGATTTCATGGTGGAATTACAGATGATTATGTGGGTATAAGGGTTGGTCAATACTTGGATTGGCTCATATTGCAGAATACAAATTTTTTTGCAAAATCAGAATTTGTTGAAAGTGTTGAGGATACTAATGATTGGCGTGTGGATAATAGTTTGGGTGTGAGGCATAATGTGACAAAATCCATTGCGTTGAGCCTTGAATTTCTTGACCAGTACGACAATACCCCGGCGGAAGGAAATGAGAAAGAAGACAGAACCTTTATTGGCAGTATAGGGTATAACTTTTAAACCACTCACTGAATTTACGATAGCCAGAGCGAGCCTGAAAAACATAATTGTTTCGATATGAGAAATATACTGTTGGTAGTGTTGCGGGCGTCGCGGGATAATTGGCTTATCGACCTCCACCGGAATTACCCGGTTTCCCCGGTACTATGAGTTGATCCTACTGCCTTATTACCTCTTCCTCTCACCTCGTTTCCTCGACTTTGAGTACCATCTTACTGCAAGGAGTATTACCTCCCCGATGGAAGGCAAAATGCTCTCCCAGGTTCCTGCAACTACCATTCTACAACATGCCGTGGCTTCGACCCCGATGGAGTGTCCGCTATCTCGCCTATATTTCCTTTTCGATAGCTTAGTTGCTGCTTTCCGTGGTGTCAAACACGTCGGCTTACTCCATGACATAACTATTTTCGAGTCTCTACACCTTCATCCTTGAGGATTACGGCCGATTGTCCCCCTGTCTACGCTTCACCCATGTCGTTACCTAATGGACGCAAGACTCGGTTCTGACGGTCGGCTAACTTTGTCATGTTGGCTTTTCAACCAACTGGCTTTTACAAGCTTCGCCTGGCGCACTAACACGTTAGTTTTATTAAACCCTGCACGAATGGTATGACTATATAGGGGCAGGTTTCAAACCTGCCCCTATATAGTCATACCCGCTCGGGTTTGGTCATTTTAGCGAATCTACCATTTAAAATCATCATTATTGTTTGATTCAGCTTCGCAGCGGCTAGGCACGCATTGTCACTACAATTTACATTGAAAACCCTGGCAGGGTTAAAATAAAAAAGAATGCTTGCGATACAATACACCTCTGACAGCAGGCAGGTGTGAAGATTTACAAAAAATCAGGAATGCACCTGTATGGGAAGTTAGAATTGGGAGTGTGGATTCAGGAAAGGATGATATTTTAGGGATGGAGTGAAATTCATAAACGATTAGAAGAAATTAAATCGCTAATATAATGTATGTCTCTTCTTGTTTACTATATGGAGTTCTTGATTGCCGCAGGAATCCTGCTTAAATAAAAAAGAGATTCAGGATATTCCGGGGATATCAGAATTTCCAAAAGCATACACCCATTTGTATACACCCAAAATAGGGTATTTACAAAGATAGTATTTTTAATATAATCGCCGGGTTATATAGGGTGGATTATTTTTAAGAAAGTAATTCTTGCTTCCCTTACCGCTTATCATGAGAGGATATATCGGCATTCGAAGTCAGGTCGATGGTTTGCAGATTGGGAGTACACAGTCTGTATAATCAGTAATGAGTGATTAGCTGAAATGCAGCAATAACATGAGAAAAATAAGCTACAATACGTCTAAAGAAGACGCGGCAACTTCTTATATATACCCACGCAGTCTGTGTTTGCCGGGCGATAGCCACAGGCATTTACCTAACCACCCGCTGGAGCGGATGCGCCAAAAAGCGGCGCGCCGATCGGCTTTGGCTGTTGGCTGTCTATAAAAATGTCTATGGAGGAAGAAATGAGCAGTAAAGATTTTCTGCAAAGTGTATGGCCATTACTTGTGGTGATGCTCGTATTCTTTTCGGCAGTTAATGGTGCGCTAGCGAACGGCGAGGTTACCGAAACTCAGTATTCAACAAGTCTTTCAGAAGCGACTGGTATCGTCAGAATTATTGTTGCTGTATTTGGCGGCATAATTGGTATGTTAGGAATCGTTGTTGCATTACGGGGTGTTGGCGGTACAGCCGACGTGTCAATGTCGGTTTCCGAGCACAGAAATCTGTCTCTGAAACGGGTAAGCCAAGGGGTTGTCATAACTCTTATCGGCGCAGCAATTCTCATTGGCGCACTCTATCTCCTTCCCGAAAAAAGAACAGAGCGTCAGATAAAAGGCAAGGAGATCACAATAGAACGCGAGTCCGGTAAAGAAAGAATGAAAACAGCGGACTAATCCCCACTGACGCCTCGGCAGCGGCTAACAAGGTAAATGGGGGAGTATTCCCGATTATTTGTAAAACTTCACACCTGCCTGTTGTCAGATGATATGGTGGATTCGCTATCGCTTAATCTAGAGCAGACCTCCTGAGTCGGCGTCTGATTTGCAACGTTATAATGCAATCCACAAATTGAAATGCAGGATATCAACCATGCATACCTTTGAACAAAAACAGAAGAAAACTCAGTAGACGAAATCCGTTAACACTATGCCGCATCGGCAGGTTTTTCCGGACAAAACCATGCGGTGAGTTTCATCCTTCATTTGCAGCGTACGATTGGGAATCAAGCCGTACAACAATTGTTGCAGTCTAATGCTGAAGAATTACAAGCCAAGCCAATGCGGGCAGGCGATAATAACGGGTATGTTGCACCCTCTATTGTACACAATGTATTGAATTCTCCTGGTCAGCCGCTTGATGCAGAAACACTAGCGTTTATGGAGCCACGCTTTAGCCATAACTTCGGCCAGGTGCGTGTACATGAGGATGCAAAGGCGGCGGAGTCAGCCACTGCGGTGAATGCATTGGCTTATACAGTGGGGCGTCATATGGTATTTGGAGCGGGAAAGTATGCTTCAGATACTACGGAAGGGAAGCGCTTACTAGCACATGGGTTGACGCATGTAATACAACAACGGCATTCATACGCTAATCCAGATATGTTAACAATTCAACGCAGGACTCTTCGCTACTGTCGGGAGGTAAGAACAGGCGATACGGTTATGGACACTCTTGCAGGAATACTTGGCCTTGAGCATTGTTGGCTTAAGACCGATACCAAAGTTGCTGGTATGGGACCAGCGCAAGCAGGGCCTTTGCCTGCCTGGCCGTTTGGTATACCTACGATGATTACGGATCATTCGGCAGACGCCCATACGGATAGCAGAGAGATTCGTGGCGTTGATGAGAATTGTGTTGATCAAGAACTGCAGATAGGCAAATCCACGGGACCGTGGGGGTCTTGATAATAACTGTAATACTTTTGTGGATGACGTAATCGCAACGTGCAGGGAGCGTTTGCGTGAACGCGATAGACTCTTTGTCCGCACGGGGACATTCGGCATACAGCCAGTTGTTATTACAGATCCTGTAAATATAGACGCCGGGAACAAGCCTTATTTTAAGGTGCGTCCATTGCCGGCTCAACATGCTTTGGGTTTTAGGTGGATCATCGCTGACAGCCAAGACAGAAGCTATCTCATGTGGGGAGACCAGGGACAGGTTTTTCAATATGGATCCCAATACGCAGCTTATATCCCTTCAAGAACGAGGGCTTTGCTGAGGGAACGGCACATCAGGGCGGCTACGATACTATGCCGCGTCATAGGAGGAGGGGCCGAGCGGTCAATCAGATTACCGGTTAGTTTCGTCTGGTAAAATGATAAAAACTCTCCTTTGAATGGGATGGGGCATGCATTGACTCACGGTTCATGGGTTTATGGTTTAGCACGGTTAGGATGGGAGTAACGGTGTAAAGGTGCGCGAACAAGCAGTCAGAGTTGCTGAGTATCTGGCACTAGCAAGAAGCCTGAAGGAGAACTCTCCTGATTCGGATTACAGAAAAGCTAACCAAATGTCATGAGAGTTGGCCATGTGGCTCCCCGAAGACATTTACAAAAAAATGGCGAGTGCAATCGCCACTCCCAGTGAACAGACAAATGAGTTAACAACCGTAATCTCGGTAAGATCGTTACGGTTAAAAGAAAATGCAGGAAACTTAACCTCGGAAAATATCGCACATCATGCACCGGGCATTGGCAAGAAAAACTGCTAACAACCGGCTGGTGCGGACGCCGGGGACAACGCGCCATGTTTCCTGATACTTTTATGGCCGGAGTCGCACATCCGGAACGTTACGCCAGAAGAGGCGCATTCTGGCTTCTTACAAACCACGTAGTGAGGTTGATACACAATGCTCAAGGACATGATCGACGCACTGAAGCTCGTTACAGAAGGAATCGACAGCGTTAAGACGATTGCCGAGGCAGTCAAAAGTGGAAAAGACTATATCGAAGCCAAGCATCCTGAAGTTCGGAGCGACTTGCGCCTTATGGTGGATGAGTTGCAGAAGAGTCTGTTACTCATTAAGCGCGCTTCAGCCGTCTTGACTAACTTTAGGTTTGCTATCTCCGCAGACGTCCAAGGATCGGAATTGGTGCGATTCAACGACTATTTCATCCAGTCAAAGACGGAGGCGCAGCATCTCGAAAACCATATCGATGACTTGCGCACCCATTG
This sequence comes from Candidatus Kuenenia sp., assembly GCF_039794105.1. Classification (GTDB taxonomy): domain Bacteria; phylum Planctomycetota; class Brocadiia; order Brocadiales; family Brocadiaceae; genus Kuenenia. Next base: position 14,461 of record NZ_JBDIWA010000020.1, on the reverse strand, counting down.
CAGCAAGATTCGTAAACACGGGACAAAAATTGGCGGAGAAGCGACGGTCGCAGGCTTTACAAAGGTTTTCACACTTTTGGGCCTTAATTCGCCGCAAAGAGAACAGAAGCTTGGCCAACAACTGGATAAACTAGCCTACGAAGATTATGCCGTAGCAAACAGTGCTGCAAAAATGCTCGAATGCCTCGTGAGCGCATTGAAGGACGTGCAGAACGCGCTCGGTGACGGTGGCACAATGCATCCTGAAAACGTAGCAACAGCGGCCGCTTTACTCGCTGAATATGGACCTGAGTTCGAAAGAACGGAGGAACAGGCTGCACAGGCCGTCAAGGACATCCGCGAATTAGTGAAGGAATTGGAATAAGAAGGAGCGGGAATCATTGTCCGCCTTCATGTACAGCATAACCATGGAATGCAGCCGACCAGTTTCTCTGACGAATATGGTTTTTCGTTCGGCAACTCTGGCAGAAGAAGGAAAGCAAGTGAGTGAGTGTTAACTTACCCATCAAGAGACTCACCAGAGAGTATGAACGTAACAGTTCAACCCCTTCTGGGTTGTCATAGCATTTGAAAAGTACACACCCATAGCCCCTTTCAAGAGGGGAATACAAAAAGTCCCCTCTTGGGTGGGGATTAAGGGGTGGGTGAACCGTTACCTATGAACAATATGCATGCACAGGTGAAAGAAATTCAAAAAGCTGCGGATTCAAACGATGGAGGGGGCAACATTATGCGCCGTTACGGATTTGGTAAAAAAGATGTCTATCGAATACCATAAATTATATCTTAAATTACTACTGGGTGGAAATTATAGATTCCAATCGTAGAGATTGATCGTGTGCAAAGGTGGCATGCAGATTTTGTAATTATCTGCATACCACCTTTTATGTTTTGACATATTTTGCAGGATTTTATTCTTAGACTGTAAAGGAGATATTTATGTGTAAGAAATTTATTATAACCATTGCTATTTTACTTGCCGTTGCCATTACTGGCGGAATCTTTGGCCTGCCTCATCAGACGGTTTTTGATCGTCGATGAGAGTGTTACGCGAAATAACCTGATGAACCGGTTTGATTGGCTTTTGGACGAACAGAAGGTTTTCGGATATTTTTAAGGTTACTTAAAAACGGTAATAGATGAGTGTCTATAGGCGGGTAAAAGATGTGAACTAAAAAAACAATTGTTAATTGTATTTATCATGTGGCATCCAAGAGGGTGCATTCCCGATTTTTTGCAAAAAAAACAATCAGTAGGGGTTAATAGTAACGTACAGACAGGTTTCAAACCTGTCTTTTACCGCTTGAAAATGGCAGAAACAACCCTGACAGGGTTAATCAAACAAGATGTTTGCGATACAATACCTGTCAGCCAACAGGCAGGTGCGAATATTTACAAAAAATCGGGAATGCACCCTTGTAAAAGTTAATGTGGTAGATCAAATAGAAGTTTCGTATTTCGAATTTGGTTGCGGCCAAAGGCCGCGCCATGAATATTACAGCAAAATAAAGCAATGTACGATCTGGCAAATTTTACCATTCAGGACATGACCCGATGTGGAGATGCACTGGAGCACCTTGGGTATAAAGCGAAAAGTCCTCTGCACTGGTGCGCTTTTTCATAACATATACCTACGAAAGCCTTGACGAAGAATTACGTCAATTAGCCAACATGATGTCAGGGGGGCAGCCTTTGACTAATACTACAAGTTGCATAGTCCTCTTAGCAACAGTGGGAGTGCAACCTGAGTGGAATTCGATAAAACTCTCCAAGGGACACCGGGTTATTCCCCTGGTAGATAAGCAAACGGCGGAACAACATCCTATGATTGCCCAATTGGTTTACCAGTTAGGGATAGATATTGACAAGGTGCTACATCCTCGCCCTACTCTTGAGACAGAGCTGGAAAGTAAGATTTTTAATGTGTTTCACGTGCCAGAGGCCCTGGGAAGTCCACATATTCCGGCTCAGGATGAATTTGTGGTCCCATTCGGAATTAAATCGGCATTGGGGTTTGGAAGTATGTTGCCTACGGGGAATTTATTTACGGTAGTTATATTTTTGAAAACGAGGGTTTCGCGGAATACGGCTGAAATGTTCAAATATCTTGCCTTGAATACAAGGATGGCGGTATTGCCCTTTATATCAAAAAAAATCTACGTAAACGAGAAGACCGTGCTGGACGAAACCGAGAGACTCAAAGCGATCATTGCCACGCAAACGAGCTTATTGAGTGTATACAAGAAAACCGCCGTTAATCAATCCAGGCGTCTGGAAAGCTTTTCGTTGAAACTTAAGCTGTCTCTGGCGAAATTTACAAAAAAAGCATGGCTCTACATTTCTTTGATAACAGCATCGGCATTCTCCTTATATCTTTTTTATGCGACACATATCGAGTTTATGTTGCACGTGGCTGCAATACCCCTTGAAATATTGCTGGGTGCGTTATTAATAGAAAGACTGTTAGAAAGGAAAGAAAAGGCAGAAAAATTTAACCAATTGATGTACATAAAAAGCTACCTGTATCGGTCAGAGATGCGAAACCTTTTTATCACCAATTTTAGTTCATTAAAATTCCCGGTAATAAACATGTCGGAAATCAAAAATGCAAGTTTAGAAGAATTAAAAAACATGCGCATTGATGCGGAGCGCCTGGAATATTTTTCACTGGATGCAATGGAATTGGTGATTCAGGAGTACGTTTCTGCTTATCATGTATTTCGTGATTTCATGGAGCGGGGGAGCACTTATGGCATGGATACCCTTTTTCAGGATATGATTTATATTTTGCATTTCATTCAGGATGTTAAATTGTTTAAACAGGCGAACCCTGATAAGCCTTTCATTTATGAAGCACAGGAACATCCTTTCTTAATGGAAAAAGTGAGAAAGGTTTTAGGTGATGGCACACAGAAATTTTTGGATTATATGATTGAGCTAAAAGAAAAAAAGCCAGACCTGTTCTATGACCTCTTAACCGACTATGAATTGTCATCACGCAGAATAATTCCAACAAGGCATGAACGATAAAAAATTATCATTCCGACGAAAAACTGGTACTGTCAACAATCTTGTGTTAATTCCTTTTAAGCAATTTGTTTAAAGAAGGGTAGATTGCCATTCGCCTGTTCTACTGGCCTTTCCGTCCCCTGGCGCTCTCTTATGCGTTTTAGCGAGAGGAGTATTTGAGGTTCTGACTTTGCTCAAATTGCCACGGTTTCTTATGATATTTCTGCGGTGTTATCCGACCTGTCTCATCCATGCCAACAGCATTCTCATCACCTTTCCGGCAACAAAGCTGCTTTACAGAAAGTATGAACTGGAAAATTATTTTTACCATAACAAGCACCTTGACATTCTGATTTTTAATCCATATTATATCAAGATAATTTGATATATATTTATGAACACTATTAAAAACCAACAATTTGCCAAATTACTAAAAGCGTTGAGCGGTGACATCCGTCTCAATATTATTTCCTATCTTGCATCCGGCGAAAAATGCGTATGTCATATTTATAACTATTTTAAGCTTTCGCAAAATCTTGTTTCTCACCACCTGGGAATTTTACGGGAAAGCGGTCTTATTAAAGACCGTAAGGAAGGTAAATGGGTCTACTACTCACTCAATGAAAGAAATATAGAAAAAGTAACACTTTTTTTACAAGAGATCGTGCAGAAAAAAAGAAAAGAAGAAGATAGCTGTTAATTTGTCGGTTTACTTAAAACAATAGAACGCCAAAATGAGTGTGTTGCATTAAATGAATTTCACATAAAAAACTTTGGCTGTATGAAATATGAATAATCTAAGAGAACGACTCAGAAACGAATCTTTACAATTATACGAAGAGTTAGAATATACATTTACCGCCCATTTTATTGTAGCTAAAAGGCTGGTGAATTTGAATCTCTGGTTAGGCATTCCTTCTATCATTTTATCGGTGATAGCGGGGTGCCTTGCTTTAAGCGGATTAATTCCTCATTTCGAGGTATTTGCAGGCATATCGGGATTTGCGGCTGCAACCTTTACGGCACTTCTCGTCTTTCTGAAACCAACCGGTAAACACGAACGCTATGTAAGATATGGTAATAAGTATCGAAATTTAAGGGAGGATGTAAGGCGTTTCTTTGAGATTGAGTTTTACACGGAAAAGACGGACAACGAGTTAAAGGTACTTCTTGACGCCCTCCTTTCAAAAAAGAAAAGATTTGATGTAAACAGCCCTTTGCTCCCTGATTGGGCGTTAAGAAAAGCCCCGCCACCCAAAAAAATTGAATTAGGGAAACCAAAATACAAGAGAGAAGTTAAAGAAGTTACAGAAAAGAAGTTATCCGTTTTTGAGAAATATTTAACACTCTGGGTGTTGCTGTGTATCGGTGCAGGCATTGTTTTGGGTAAGACTGCGCCCGGTCTTGCCTTCGAGTTAGATTCCCTTGCGGTATATGAAGTTTCTATTCCTATTGCCGTTTGCCTGTTTTTTATGATGTACCCTATCATGGTGAAGATAGACTTTGCGGAGGTTATAAAAGCAGGGAAGGCCCCCAAACCAGTTATTCTAACCCTGGTTATAAATTGGTGCATTAAACCGTTTATGATGTATCTCATTGCAACATTCTTTTTAGGATATATATTTAAAGATTATTTACCAGGCACGGAAATTATTAAAGACGGAAGCACGGTGGATATTTATCGTTCATATATATCCGGAGCTATCCTTTTAGGCATCGCCCCATGTACAGCAATGGTTTTAATGTGGGGATATCTGGCAAGGGGCAATGACGGGCTAACCCTGGTAATGGTGGCAATAAATTCTTTGACCATGTTGGTTTTGTATGCCCCGCTGGGTGGTTTCTTATTAAAAGTGAACAAGATGCCTATCCCCTGGGAAACAATAGTGCTATCGGTTTTAATATACGTTGCCCTTCCTCTGGTAGCGGGGTATTTTTCAAGAAAATGGATCATCAAAGCAAAGGGGTTGGTGTGGTTTGAGAAAAAATTCCTACACTTCTTAACGCCGGTATCCATAACTGCGCTTCTGGCTACACTGGTTCTTTTATTTTCATTTAAGGGCGATGTGATTATTACTCAAAAACAAGCGATTCTTTTTATAGCAATCCCCCTTTTTATTCAAACCTGTTTTATCTTTGCAATAGGTTATGCGTTAGCAAGAGTTTTCAGATTAGCCTACAGGGACGCTGCGCCTGCTGCAATGATTGGGGCAAGCAATCATTTTGAAGTGGCGATTGCCACCTCAACAATGCTTTTTGGCCTATCGTCAGGGGCATCTTTGGCCACTGTTGTGGGTGTATTAATTGAGGTGCCTGTGATGCTCATGTTGGTTAAGATATGTCTTAAAACACAAAATTGGTTTAGATAAGTGGTGTATGTCCTACGCTGGCATAGCAAGAACACAAACAAGCAATAAATGAAAAATACGAAATTCGAAGTGCGAAATATGAAACAAATTCGAATAACAAAGCATAAAATTCAAAACAAATCCAAAACATACCTGTCTGCGTGCGACCACGCACAGGCAGGCAATAATATGAAGCACGAAATGTGAGATACGAAAGAAGCACGTAACTTCTCAATAAGTTGAGGCAAACAACCCCCTTACCCCCTTTATTAAGGGGGAATAAGGTAGAAATTATTATTAAAACCTCAACTTATTGAGAAGTTACAGATGCACTTGTTTAGAATTTCAAATCATTTTGTCATTAGAATTTGTTTCGGATTTCGTGCTTCGTGCTTCGTGCTTCGTGCTTTGTATTTGGGTTCTGGCTATGTCAGTTTAGGATGGATGTATTGATGAATACAGTATTGGTAAGGGTATATTAGGAGATCAAAAATGGGACCAAAACGCCTGGTTATTATTGGTGCAGTGGCATCCGGGACAAAGACTGCCGCAAAGGCACGGAGAGAAGATCCGGATGCGGAGATAACGCTCATTACCGAAGAAGCAGATATTTCTTACGCTTCATGCGGCACGCCATATTATATCTCGGATATAATAAAAGATAGTTCCTCTCTCATAATAAGAACGCCTGATTATTTTCTCAAAATGTTGAATATAAATGTTTTGACGGAACATAGGGTTGAAGCAATTAATCCGGGCGGCAAGGATATTGCCATCAGGAATCTCAAAACAAACAGTGCTGTTTCCCTGCCATATGATAACCTTGTTTTGGCTACAGGCGCAAAACCTTATGTTCCTGAGTGTGAAGGGGTAGAATCCGGGAATATATTTACCTTGCACAATATTAAGAGCGCAATGCGTATTAAATCGGTGTTGCAACAGAAAAAAATAGGGCATGCCGTAATAGTCGGCGGCGGATTTATTGCATTGGAAATAGCTGAGAGCCTGATGAGCTATGGAATAAAGGCCCATATTATTATCCGCCGCGAGCATATACTTTCTCACATTGACAAAGACATAGCGCTCCTTGTCCAAAACCATGTCAAGGCAAAGGGCGTGCAGATACATGAAGATGATGAGGTGATAAAATATGAAGCCGATTCAGAGGGCAACGTTGCAAAGGTAATTACAAAAAAACAAACTCTTCCGGCAGAAATTGTGGTGCTTGCGACGGGAATTAAACCGAACGTAAGCCTTACAAAAAATGCAGGAATAACCATTGGACAAACGGGCGCAATACAGGTAAACGAAAGGCTTGAAACAAATATTCCCGATATTTATGCCGTTGGTGATTGTGTTGAAATGACACATATGGTAACAGGAAAACCTGTGTGGATGCCTCTGGCGACAACAGCAAACAAGCAGGGGCGCATTGCCGGGATAAATGTTTGCGGCGGAAACGATACCTTTCCAGGAGTGATGGGAACGTTTATTGTTAAAGTATTTGATTGGACAGTTGCTAAAACCGGCTTATCGGAGAAAGAGGCAATTAAGAATGGATTTGACGCCGTGTCTGTTATCGTTCCCTCCCATGACAAGCCCCATTATTATCCCGGTTCGAAGCTGATTATTGTTAAATTAATAGCGGAAAAGGGAAGCGGCATTTTGCTTGGCGCTGAAATTGCCGGGGAAGGTGTGGTTGATAAAAGGATTGATGTTGTTTCCACCGCTTTGATGGGAAAGGTCACCGCCGGACAACTTTCAAAATATGACCTGTCGTATGCCCCGCCATATTCATCTCCTATGGACCCGCTTATAACGGCCGCAAACGTTCTGCGTAACAAGCTAGAGGGGAAAATCCAAAGCATATCCCCGCTTATTACTAAACAAAAGTTGGAGCGTAAGGATGATTTTGTTTTATTAGACGTCCGTACAAAGCATGAGTACGATAAAGGACATATTGAAGGCAGTCTTCACATTCCATTAAACGAACTGAAATCAAGGAGCGGCGCATTGGATAAAACGAAAGAAATCATTACTTATTGCGGCGTTGGTTTAAGGGCGTCACAGGCTCATTTACTTTTAAAAACCGAAGGGTTTGAAAGTGCGAAATTTATGGAAGGGAGCTTGTTAGCATGGCCTTATGCAATTGAAAAATAGAGTTTCTGTCAGGTGGCAGGGGGGTAAGCAAGATTTTCAGGTGTCGCCTTCTTCCCTCTTAAAAAGCCAGAAGTTGGTTATTCCGGGAATGAGCGCTTTTAAGAGAACCCTTAACCTGCCGGCTGCGTTGAAGGCCTGGAGGTCATTGATTTCAAATTTTTCTACGGTAGATTCAGTGAGAAGCCAGTCTTTGTAATTGTCATTGTATTTGAACCCCAACACTTCCTTATTACGAACCCTGGGATATTGCGTATAATTTTCCAATACCCACCAATAATAATTTTTCAGGTAGGTATGGTTTTGTATGTCCGCGTCTTGTAATGCCGCAACCATAAAATCTATCATCACCTCCCAAATAGCACCCCATCCGTGATATTCGTTTTTGCCGATAAGGTTCCATGGAGAAAGTGTTTTTGGATCGATACCCCTGTTTTTTTCGGCAGGAGTCAGCAACAGTTTGTAGCCGTTTTTATTTGCCAGCATTGGGTTGGCAACGGTAAAGCCGAGGCTTTCACCATTTCTATCTATGATTGCCAGACCACCCAGGGATAAGGGAAGTTCTACGGGCAGTATTAATTCTTTTTCTATGTGTTCCTTTCTCATAGACTTTGTAAATGTCTCAAAACCCAAATCGCTATGCATGATAGGAATCGGATTTTTTGCTTTATCAAGCGCCATGGTGTATGTGTGAATGCCGTTGGGAAAGGGATTTCCATCAGGAAGAAAAAATTTGTCCGGCAGATGCTCAAATTGATATTTCATACTGTTTTCCCATTTCCGGTCATCTAAAAAATCTTCAGCCGTAAACCACACCCTGCCTTGTCCGTGTTCCCTGAGATAGTAGCCAATCTTCATTTTTTTCAGGTCCTGAATTGATTTTTCGTGGTTTTGCGGGTCGTTATAAAAACTTTTTAAACGGGTACGCCACTCTTCTAACGAGTATGAAATCTCAAACTTTTTTTTGTTCCGTTCAATAAGGGTCGTAATTGTATTACCAGGCGTACCGGTGGTTGTATGAAGAAATGTTTCTGTGGGTTTAAAACAATGGTTTGGATAGAGATTCTGAATTTTATTCAGGAAGGTTAAAAAAATGCCCTTTTTTTCTTTATTGGCGGTGAATGATTCTAAGAGGCGGAGTAGGTGGGGAACCCATACGGCATTTACATCATAGGAATACGTGCCTCTTGAAAAACTATTCACCGCATCCCTCCAATTGGCAGAACTGGGGTCGTTTATTCGCTTTAATGGGACAAGGTCATTGTTTTCAATAAGGGTAAGCGCTCTGTTTAAATTACGAATGATTACCGTTGCATTGTTGATAAAAAATGTCTCGCCTGGTTCGGTACAATTATAGCGATTTTTGCTGTCTTTATGGTTTAAAAAATCTTCAATATCCTTGCAACTCATTTCGTTTAACAATTCAAAGGTTGAGATAGCTATTAAGAAATCGGTATCGGCCATACGATAGTCGTAGTGTGCTTCATTTTCTTTCAGGATACGGGAGTCTGTTTCGTGGGCGCCCTCACCCGACTGGTTTGAACGGTTTAAGAGTTGTTGCACTATTTTTTGCTGAACAAATATAGTAAGAAACGGTTTGAGCAACAAATGGGTAAAGACGGTATCCCTGCCAAAATAGGTGAGATATGTAAACGCTCCAGCCAGAACCATGTTGTTCATAATCAAAAAAGAAATTGAACGGTAAGAAATTTCGAGCATATTTAAAAGGCTCATGATCTTTTCATCTATCAAACCCGCCATAGTTTTAGCATTTTGCAAGTGGTGGATACCTTCCATGCTATCATTTTTAAAGATGCTTCTTAATGGGAATGGTTTCGGGCGATAGTGTTGTAATGTTGTATTTACCGTGAGTTTTATATCGATCTTTAATGAGGAGTTTGATTTTGAAGGTATTATTTCAAAAACAGGACACAGGATTTCGATTATGTAAAGGTCTTTTTTAGAAGCATTCAAATATCGCTTGTATTGATGAGGCAGGACGCCTGATTCTGCATTGTCATCGGCTCCGGAAAAGCGAAGAAGACGCAAATGCTTTTCCTTAAACCATTCAGGGCTTTTTTTTAATATATCGTTAAGTAATTCCCAGCCTTTTTCTCCCCTGCTGATATTATTTTTAACTTCCTCGATGACAAAATAACTCAACACTAAAGGCTGTTCTGCCTCTTGTATGATTATTTCTTTTGTGGAGGAATCTTGTATGCCTTCCACTATCATCTTAAGCCGGTATCTTTCCCCAAGGAGGTTCTTGCTAAGGGAAAGAGATATATTGTCTTTATGTCTTTCTATTTTATAGGTGGGAATGATGGGGAAAAGACCGTATGAGTCGTCCTCTAAATACCCGAAAATATCTTTGAGCGCCCGGATATCCGCATTATCCTCAATCATTCTTTGCATATCTCTCAAACTACGTCCATCACCCAGATAAACGGAAAAAGTAACCGGGTTGTTTCCTGTCACATTCAGACTGAACGAATCAGATATCCCGTAAGTAACATCATTTTTAGTATGCGGGCATTTAAGGGGAATGAGTTGGAAATCGCCTTTTATTGATTCCGGGAAAAATGGAGAAATAATGAATTGCGCAATAATGTTTTTGAATGACGCCAGTAACAATTCTGTCCGGCTGTTTCTGTTTCGAATCCTCTTTCCAAATACCCCGGTTTCTGCGTCCATTTTTAAAACCGTTTGCGGTGAAATCCATAACGATTCGTTGAAAGCCGGGAAAATTTCAGTGGTTTTTGATGCCGGAAACAGGAAACTATTGTTGTTTAGGAAATGTAGTATCGTTTTTGGAAATGCGCCTTCTACATCACTGACGGTTGATTGTTTAAGAAGTGAAGCGAAAGAATGGTTATTATTATGTAAGATAGGCATTAGGATTCTTTACAAAAATATTTCGACAGCTTTTGGCAAATAATGGAAATAATGGTTACGCTTCTTGCTACAAACAGGTTGTTCCTGCGGAGCTTACAGGGAATATGTTATTCAACAGAATAGATTGATAAAGGAAAAGCGGTATAATGTAACGCACAAAAAAAGAAAAATCCATGATTTATTTTATGCAATCACATGCCGGGAGCTACTTGTATCATATTTAACTTGCTATTGATGGTAAAGTTGATACTATCCCGTGAAAAGAAAGACAGTTGCTAAGTGGTAATGCGTTTTAAAGTGGTATTCATTGATAAAAACTCCAGGTGGGTCCAGGTTTGCAATCTGAACCTATGAGTTTATGCGTATAATGGGGTCATGTGCTGCGATAAAAACCATGTTTGGCATATGGGATTATTTGTCATTTTTCTGCTAATAGAAGACTGGATTGGAAGCATAAAACGTTTGGTTCAGGTTACAAACCTGAACCCGCGAATGTAGTTTCCGGCGCCATTACGTTCCCGAACAGCAGTTTGGGGGGTGCATTTCCAGTTCTTTTCAAATATTCGCGCCTGCCTGCCTGTCGGCTGGCAGGCATTGTATCACAAGGATTTTGCTTGATTAACCCTGGCATGGTTTGGAATCCTGTCAGTGTTGTTTCTTCCTAACCCCATTAACAGTTACAAAAAATCGGGAATGCTCCCGGAGTGTTATAAACCTGACATATGACCAGATGAACAGGGAGCTTGTTACTACAAAAATACAACTGCAGAAATTAGCCAGAGAATTAGAAACAAAAAACAAAAATCTCCAAAATCTTGCGAATATCGACGGATTGACGTAGGTGTATAATCATCGTTTTCTGCAAACATTTCTTGAAAAAGAAATCAGCAGATCGAAACGAAAACAGGTTAATTTCTGCCTGGTGTTGATAGACGTGGATAATTTTAAAAGTTTTAATGACTTGTATGGACACCAAACTGGCGACTTCATTTTGAAGGAACTGTGCAGACTGCTGACGTTATGTTTGCGGGAATATGATATCCTTGCCCGCTATGGAGGCAAAGAGTTTGCCGTCGTTTTAGCTGATACAAAAGTGAACGCAGCCGTTATTGTTGCCGAAAGGATGCGTGAAAAAGTAGCGAAACATATATTCATAATAAACAACATGAAATATAATGTTACGGCAAGTTTTGGCATCGCGGAAATTGCGTCGCACGTTGACACATTAAAACGAAGCGATCTCATAAACAACGCAGACAAGGCATTATTAGAATCAAAGAGAAAAAGGAAAAACAGGGTTACCGTCTGTAGTCAAAAGAAAAAGTGGTTCAGATAATAACAGTAGGGGCAAATGCTTCGTCCCCTACACGGCTATGGTATGATTTGCCAAAACCTCTCTGCATGCATGAAACACATCATTAGCGCTTATCTTTTTCATGCATATCATGGTATCGCAGTTTCCTTTGTAACAAGGAGAGCACTCAACATGTGCGACCAGCGATTTCCCCCTGCCATAAAGGTCGATTTCCTGATAACAGGTAGAGCCAAAGAATGTGACAATGCATTTTCTTAATGCAATAGATAAGTGCAGGGCAAGGGTATCTCCGGTAACGATGAGATGGCATTGATTGATCAATCCCATAAATTCTTTCAGGCTGTGATGGCATCCGCTGTCAATAACGTTTGATGTGGTTCCGGAGGCGATTTCCTGATTTCTTTCCACTTCTTCAGGCCCGCCTAAAAGCAATATTTGGGCATTCAGGTCACGCTGCAATTTGTCTGCGAGTTCAACAAAACTTTGGATTTCCCATCGTTTTGTGGCAAATCTTTTTCCCGCCCCGGTATTCAGGCCGATAAGTAATTTACCAGGATCAATGCCAAAATTGCTTAAATGATTTCTGGCGTACGTATTATATTTATCGGGGAGGGTGATAATATACTCGCCGTAGTTTTCAGTAAACCCGATTGCTTCAAAGATGAGTTGCTGGTAGGTCTTTGTGTTTTGCCGGAATTTGAGTTTGTCCGAAACACCCAATCGCAGCAAATGATTTGCTTCCTTGTTCAAAGAATAAATGTGTCCTGTGCCGGAAAGGGCGAAACCGAGTTTGACGTCGGCCTTGACCATTGCAGCAAGGCTGGTGGCAGTCGCATCTTTGTCAAGACATATCAGTAAATCAAATTTTTCAACCTGAAGACGCAGGGTGTTTTCAAGAGTAACGAATAATAAACGATCGACAAAAGGATTATCTTCCAGCACAGGAAGTGAGGAACCATCTGTTATCCAGGTAATATAAGATAATGGATATCTTTCTTTCAATACAGGAAGAATCGGCGTAGTTCTTAATACATCACCGATGGCTGCTAATTTTATAATCAAAATCCTTTTCCCCATTGAGGCATATTTTGGACAACTTGAATCAATGGGACAATCAAGTTTAAACTTGCATGGTTTCTCGGAGGCAAAAAAACGGCAATCAAAGTCTTTTGACATTATAATAATTTTCCTAATAGTATGAATAATCTAAATGTTTTAGATGGGTTGTCAACTCTGCAAAAGGTTATTTAGGCTGTTAGCATATACCACGGGATTACAATATTTCCCCTCTAAATAGGAATCATCGTCGAATTCATCAACAACCCAAACATATCGTTGTTTTTGTCCTATCCTAATCTTCATAGGAACAATGTGGGCGCCAATGGTCGGTTAATTTTCTGTAAGAATTATGTTATCAATCAGACGTGTCTTACCAATTATTACTGACATGGCGGCAACGTCGCCATGTTGCACTGCCGGCACGGCTTCCAGCGTTTCGGGATTAACGATTGAAATATAATCTATCCGGGCTGATTTACAATTATTAATAACCTTTTCCATTTCCAATTTAATTTCTCCGGCATTCTTTTCGCCTGCATTTACCATGTCCTTTGCCTTTATCAGCGCCTGATACAAACATCGTGCGTCTTTCTTTTCTGTATTGCTGAGATAGGCATTTCGTGAACTTAGCGCCAATTCTTCCTTGTCCCGCACTGTTGGAAGTACTTTTATACTGACGTCTAAATTTAAATCGGCAGCCATTCGACTGATAACAACTGTTTGTTGGAAGTCTTTTTGACCAAAGTAGGCATTGTCGGGTTGTATGAGATTAAATAATTTCAGGACAACAGTGGCAACGCCTCTGAAATGTCCGGGACGCGATTTACCGCACAGTTTGTCCTCTAAATGCTCAGGAACAACTGTTGTACAGAATCCGCCAGGATACATTTCCGACGCTTTTGGGTTAAACACAACATTCACACCCTCTTTTGAAAGGAGTTTACAATCAGTGTCAAACGTCCGTGGGTATTGAGCAAAATCTTCATTTTTTCCGAACTGTATAGGATTGATGAAAATACTCACAACCACGGTATCATTTTCCTCCATTGCCTGTCTTATCAGACTCAAATGTCCTTCATGTAAAGCGCCCATTGTAGGTACAAAACCAATGAGCAAATCATTTTTTTTTGCCGCTTTTACTATTGACCTGATTTCGTCTAAAGAGCTTGTTATCTGCAATAATATTCACCTTTGAATTGTTAAAGGGGGGTTGTATGGGGTATTTATTCCTAAGCTGGACACGCCAGAACCAAAGATGCACGAAATACAAAATAAGCAAAACAAAAGGCGGAACCACAGATTGCACAGATTAAAAAATTAAATATTCGGATTCCACCATTAAATATTTAGTAAAACAACAACAAAGGCAATATGAATTCTTTATACAAAAACCTGCAAATAAGTTATAGGTGTGAAAAGTCTAGCAAAGTTCAAATACAAGTGCAAGTGTCATTATTCATCATGATGTAATGTATAACGATGCGGTCAAACAAATTTTTTTAAACTTATTTACAAAACAATGCACATGCAATAAACACATTTGGAGAGATAATTGTACGAAGAAATAAGAAAGGGTGCATTGTCTTACAAATAAGGTATTAACGAGAAGAAGCCATACAAAGAGAGGGGGAAGCAACTGACATATTATCCACAATCAATTTCCTGACTTTAGAGGGTA
>NZ_JBDIWA010000019.1:0-56066 GCF_039794105.1 Candidatus Kuenenia sp. | reverse complement strand
GAAATACCGATCAAATGGCGAAATTCCACGCTAAGCAAGGTAAGTCCTGTAAGGCATTCACTGCAAATGCTGAAGGATATTATAATGATAAAAATAAATGATTTGAAAGGCTATTACGGCTAGTCCGGTTTTTTGTGAAAGAATATATTGCTGGGAATCAACGTTTCTTGCCCGCCAGGCGGTTTCCATAATAACGCCATAATGGCCCCGCCTCCAATATCAAAATATTGAATCCGTATAGCATGATACCCTTCTTCGAGGAACATCGTTCCCGAAATATACCGCACGGCATGCGGCTCTCCATTATCTACCACAAGGTTTTCATCAAGGTAGACAAAAGACCCGTCGTCTGACCTTGTGGCAAATTGATAAACCCCGCTTTTTTGAATATGCAGATAGCCTTCCCATGCTATTCCAAAAGGAGACCGGTAAGGTTTTTTGGTCTCATCATTATACGTGAAAGAAATAGAGCCTTTTTCAATGGACGAGGAAAAAGGTTTTCCAATGCATTCAATGTTATAGTAGTACTGAGCCTTTAATCCCGGATCAAGCTCCTCTGCGGAGACATTCAAAGGCAATCGCGTAAACGTTTCTCTCCCGGTTTCATGAGCAAAGGCACTATCATATAATCCTTGTTGTATATATGCGGTGATCCATACGCCCGGACGCAAAACAAACCGTTCGTTTTTGTAATTTCCCTTTAGTTTTCCCTTTAAATCATTATCTCCCTTTTTATCCGCTAAAATAACGGGTGCATTGGGATTATCTATCACTTTCCCCCAGAAATTTGCGTGTTTGTACTCCCGGAGATACCAGGGTAGCGGCCAGTAATCCTTTGAAACGATGTTTATCACCATGTCCTTCCCGCATATGCCTGAAAGCGTTTCTAACCGGTCTATTAAATTATAAACATCTCTTTTTGTCTGAACATACACAAGCTCATATCGCTCATCATCATAATTTACAAAGTTTAACATGATAGATTGATAGCAGAAGAAGCAAAAAACACCGGTGTATATTGCAAAGAAAATTGCGTAATGCCATTTGCGTGTGATAATTTTAAATAATCCGTTTATAAAAATGCCGGCTAAGATTGCAATCGGAAGGGTAAGATTTATGATCAACCAGGGAGTTTTGTATGGTATGCATGAGTAAATGACATAGATAAATACCGCCCATACGGAGGTAAAAATGGCGAATCTGTTTCTGTACCTGAATGAATAGTACACCCCGGCAATTCCCATAACCAGCATGGGAAGCTCAAATTTATAGAGTAATTTAAAATAATAAAAGAAGGGTTTTGCGTGGCCTCCTGCCGAATGAGTGCCGGTTTTTGTCCATATCTTTAACGTAGTTAAAATGCCTTTTACGCCGTCATAGTAAGTGAAAAACGATGAATAAAATAAAAAATTAATGAGCAGAAACAGGCCGATGCTGATGCTGATTACGTGCCATTTTTGCCTGCAGGTATTCCCAAAAACGCTAAAAATTTGTTTTATACACTTGATTCCCTTACGGGGGGGAAAAAGTAATGCTTCACAACCATATGCACAGATTAATGATATGATAAATACGGTAAATGTTATTATGTAGGTTTCTTTTATTGTAACGATAAAAGCGATGCATGATGCGGCGAAATAGATATATCTGGATTTTCCTGTTTCCGAATAGAGAAAAAAAGAGACAACAGTTGTCAGCGTAAAAAATATAAAATACGTTTCGTGGATAGTATCTCTCGAGAAAAAAGAATTAGAGGGAGAGATGGCAATGAGTAACCCGGCAGTGAGCAGGCCAATGTTCCCCATTCTTTTTCGTAAAGGATAAAGTGAGGCCACAACCATAATCCCAAATAAAACCGGCATAAGCCGGAACGAGAAATCTGTTTGGCCTAATACATAAAAAGGGATCAGCCCAATATAGTAGAGGAAAGGGCCATGATAGTTTGCGGGGTCGTAACGATATTGATTCCTCTCAAACAGATTCCGCAGGAAAAAACTATTCACTCCTTCGTCGGAATGTAGCGGACGAATATCCAAATCCCAAAAACGAAAGAGTGATGCGATAAAGACAGGCACAAAAAAAGCAATGATTAATGGTATAGTTTGTTTTTTCATGGATGTTTTATAGTAATTTAAAGAAACGATCTCCTAAATCCCAGGGAGCTTAAGGGAACCACAGATTTCACAGATTTAAAACGATAGCTGATAGCTGATTGTCATGAGCCATCAGCTAATTCATAAAAAACCGCTACATTTCGTTCGCTTCGGATGATTCATTTTCATGAACTGAAAATCTTTCAACAGGTATTTTTACCACACTGCCGTCAGAATTCTTCCACAATAATCTGAACACCGCTCCGCCTTTTTCATCGAAATACTTAATCTTAATTTTGTGTTTGCCTTTTTCGAGAAAAACAGCACCGGATTTTTCCTTTACCATATGGGAACCGCCGTTGTCAATTATCAATGCATCGTTAATGTAAAGCCATGAGCCGTCATCTGATGATAATACAAATGTATAAGTATCAGCAGTATCGATATTGATAAACCCTTCCCAGATAATACTAAAGGGACTGTTAAAAAACTTTGTATTATTACTTGTCCAATCAAATTCAATTTCAGCGTCAATGTCTTCGTAAATGGGTTCGTCTAGCCACTCTATAGTGTCATAGTATTTAACAGACAGCCCATTTTGCCGGTTTTTTAGGGTGTTCAACGGCTTTTTGGGAAGCAAAGCCCGTGCAGGAATAACTGATTCCCTCCCCCTGGAGAGAGGTTTCCATGTAAGTTTTAAAACCGCCCCGCCTCCTTTATCAAAGTATTTTATGACCATTTTGTGGGCGCCTTTTTTCAGTGTAATAGTTTCGGATTTTGACTGTACCCTATGGGCTCCGCCATTGTCAATAAGGAGATCTTCGTTTATATAAAGCCATGAACCGTCGTCCGATGCCAATGTAAAGGTATATTGGCCGGTATTCTTAATGATAATGTATCCCTCATATACAATGCTGAATGGACTTGGCACAAATTTATCATCATCATTTGCCCAGTTGAAATTGATATCGGCAGTAATTTCTTCAAAAACAGGGGCGCCTCTCCAATCTTCGTTGTCATAATATCGCACCGACAAACCGTTTTTTTTGGCTGCTATATCAGAAGTAAGATCCGGGGTGATTTTCTTGTTAAGATCAAATACCTGATAGCTTCGTGTACTGATAATACAGGTATAATTCTTTTTGAAAAAATCCCTGTTTGCATATTTTCTTTTTTCATGGGGACCAATAATCGCGTAATCGGTTTTGTATTTGTTAATAAGTGAAATGGCATTGGGCTTTCCCCTCAACATTGCATTAATATCGACTTCCCGTTCCCTGCCACCGCTGTGTCCATGACTCCAAACATGGCCCGGAAACCCCATAAGGGCCTTTCGTCCTGTTAAAAATACCGGGTGGTTATGCACCGTTGCGTTGAGAAAAATTGCGTCGGCAGGAGTTTCATTGACAATCTGTTTGGCAAGTTCTATTTCTTCCGTGCTGAATTCCTTCCAGCCATTTATAGGGACTATGGCAAATTTAAAAACATCGATGAAACCGGCGGCGATGAGGGAAAACACCGAAAGGAAAAAAATGGTTTTTGAAAGGATCTTCAAACGTTTGTTTTCATAGAGATACGTCAATGCGAGCGCCGCCAACGGGGTAACGCCAAGGTGCCAGTAAATAAGTATTTTTATATTGTCCCATGCCCACGGGGCAAAGAGGAGGATGTTTGGTATTAAAAAAAGTATCAGAAATGTGAGCGGAAAATATTTTAAACGGCTTAATGCAGTAGTGTTTTGTTTTAAAAAGAAGAGGATGCCCCCGCCGATTACAAAAAACCAGAACAGGCTCGTGTTTTTGATCCAGAACCATAATAAATTTTCATCCCCTGCCATCCATCCGAATTGAAATTTAAAGAAACGTTCACTGTCGACATGACTGGAAAAATACCATACCTGCGGTAGTGAGAGTATAAAGGCCGGAAAAAAGAATAAAAACCATTTTCGCCAGTCCCAGTAAATTATTCCTAATGGTATCGTTACCATCAACATTGCCAGAAAACTATGGGTATGGAAAAAGGGCAATGCCCCGGCAACGACGCCTGCAAATAAGAACTCTTTCCAGTGCTTCTTTTGTATGCCGGTGTAGAGGAATAAAAAAATGAGCATAGTAAATGGAAATCCGAAAAGGAAAGACCGCTGCGGCACATTGAGACAGGTTAACGGGGTAATCCAGTGATAATTTAATGGGGGGATTTTTGTGTAATTTTGTGGTAAATCGGCAAGAAATTTCCAGAGACTACCGGACGTGTTCGCAATGTCCTGAAAGAAATAGTAGAAACCAAATCCTCCGGATAAAAAGAAAATAAAGGCGGAAAGGGTTGCGGCAAGCCTTTTTTTCGTTATGCGATAGGTAAAATAGTAAAGAATGCCGTAAAAGGAAACGGTTAATAGAAAACCGGGTATAAACAATATATCTCTGAAATTTAAGCCCGATTTAAGGAAAATAGCCGATAAGAAATCGGACAAAATGGGATAGGTTAGTTTTTTGCCTGCAAAAGCGGGGTCGAGAGGCGGAACGTTCTCTCCCCACGCAAAGGAGGTAATGTACGCAAGGTGTAAAGGCAGGTCGCCGTAATTGTTAGATAAACCTACATATATGCCGGTTTCTTTCCATATAATGGTGCGATAAAACAGACGGCAGAAGATCACGGCAAAAAAGGCAAAAACGGCAATATGTGCAAAATATGACGTTTTATTCAGCAGAAAATCTTTTTTAATGTCCGTTGCTTCATAGAGTATTTTTCGTTTTATATCGCTACGGTTTATTATGAAAAATAAGATGCAAAATAACAATGATAGTGCTATGGAAAAATAGATACATATAAATTGCAGCTTCCAGATTAAAGAGAATAGATAGACGAGCCATGTTTGCAAACCTAACCCTATGGCAATTCCATAGGCGCCCCTTTCAAAAAGGGAATATTTTGCTGCCAGAAAGTAGGTAACCAGAAAACCCGTTATGACGGAGACAATTATAAAGGTAATGGCAAGTATCATAAGGTCGTGTAGTGAAGAATGATAATTACTTAATTTACTATTCAATCAAAAGTAGAAACAAATTAACATACAATAGAAATTCAGATTAAGCAATAAATTTTTAAAGGGGAGAACTACGGTGTTTTCCGGAAAAGAGGCATTGACGCAAAGATGCTAACAAGTTAAGCATAAGCTGGCATAGCCGGAACCAAACAAGCAGGAAATAAGAAATTCGAAGTACGAAACACGAAACAAATTCGAATAACAAAGCATAAAATTACAAAACAAATCCAAAACATCCCTCTGCGTGTGGTCACGCACAGGCAGGCAACAATATGAAACATGAAACGCGAGATACGAAAGATGCACTTGTTTAGAATTTCAAATCATTTTGTAAGTAGAATTTGTTTCTGATTTCGTGCTTCAGATTTTACCATTAATTATTTTGCCACAAAATGCAAAAAAATTACTGATAATGTACTATTGAGCCAATCGATTATGCAGCAGGAGTTCAATCCGCATTTCCCGCCACATTTACTGACTTAAAATAAAATGGCGGTACTTTTGTAGACCCATGCCATTCCGCCCTATCGCCAATCGCAACGATATTGTTAAATAAATCAAAAACGTTCCCTGCAATCATGCAATCCTTTACCCTGCCAATAATTTCTCCGTTTTCGATAAGGTATCCGAGATCTATGTTTACGGAAAATTCACCTGCCAGCACATTGCTTTGTCCTCCGCCAAGCACCTGGTCAACCAGAATGCCGCATTTAATATCTTTCACCATTGAGTCAAACGGCATATCACCCGTTTCAACGAGGATGTTGGAGTATCCGGGAGACGGTTGGGAAGAAAACCCGCGGTTGCCATTTCCGGTTGATTGCGTTTTCATAATGCCTGCGGTCTGTAGATCGAAAATATAGTTTTTCAACACGCCCTTTTCAAATAATGGTGTGCGACGTGCAGGCACCCCTTCGGAGTCCACAGGATAGCTCATATCAGCAAGATCGATAGTTGCGTCATCATAAATACTTACTCTCGCGTCTATTATCTTCTCTCCCAGCCTGTTGGTGAGGGGTGAAGCGCCTTTTTGCAATAATTTCCCATTACATCCTGCTTCAAATGTGGAAAGAAAGACGTCCATGGCTTTTGCCGTAACAACAACAGGATAGTCGCCCGTTTTTAATTTTACTTCCTTCTTTGCTAGTTTTAAATCGTTGAGCGCTTTATCAACGTGTTTATTGAGATCTGTTGCAAGTCTCTTTGAACTCTCTCCCTCGCCGATTGAAAGCAGGCTTTGTCCTTTAATATGTAAGATTTCTATGCCAATGCCCACCGAGGTGGATTCAATGGTAATGTCTAAGCCTTTTGAATTGAGAAGGCGCTGTTTTCCGTGGCCTTTCCCTATTCCCGCACTGCATTCGTAGCCGGAATCTACCGCCAAAGCCCTTTCAATAGCCTCTTTTCCGATACTTACACATTTTTCAATGGGAAAGTCAATAACGTCCCTGTCAAAAACGGTTACGTGCGGATAATTATTTTGCGGGGGAAAATCAAACGCGGCAATTTGTCCAAATTCTGCGCTCTCCAACGCATTTGCCACAAGTTTTTCCGGCTTTCTGAAATCGGTGGTGCAGGAAAACCCTATCCTTCCATCCTTTATTACCCGGAGGCCGACCCCCCGAACGGATTTAGTATTAATGTATTTTAGTTTATTATTTTCGAAGCTTACCGAACGTGTTTCCCCTTCTTCATAAATAACTTCAACGTGTGCAGTATGCTTTAGCGCCTGTTCCAGAATCTTCTCTTCAATTTTGTCCATTTGAATAAAACCCCCCCGTTATTTTGAATTAATTGTATGTGCATTTTACCGTATTGCATGCAAATTTTTACCTGAAAATGAAAGAAGCAACCCTGACAGGGTTCCGAACCCCGTCAGGGTTAATATACTCAGTTTACAAAGACTATGTTGTTTCATCTGAAAATACTTTGTTTGCATACTACATAATTAAGGTCAGTTCCGTCAAGTGCATAGGTAATTAAAATTATTCAAATGAGCAATAATTTGAGAATTGAATATTGAACATTTGACCCTGTCTGCGGAACTTGGGAAAAAAGCATTCTACTTTTTCAAAAAACTAAAATGTTTCAAAAAATCATCTTGTTATTTTGTTTCGGATTTCACCATTAAATACTTTATTAAAAAATAAAAAAACTACTGATTTAGAAAATGCTATGTCCTCGTTCTCAGGCTTGATACAGGCAACCGGCAATGTGAGATACCTCGAAAGGGTTGTTTTAACAGCATTTTTTATGGTTGACAAAAATTTACATGCTGGTTAGCATAAAAATACCGATCGGCAAAACGTACATATTTATCTTTTATCGTATGAAAAATCTTCAGAGGAGGGATATCTGCAAATTATGGATACGAATACAAAAAAGAACCAGCAGGATTTCGGCAAAAATCCTCAATCTATCCGGCGAACCGATCATTACAAGGCTGAATATGTTCACAGTTTTGTGGAGAAATGGGACGAGTTGATCGACTGGGATGCTCGTGCGTCCAGTGAAGGAGAATTTTTTATTGAAGAACTCCGTCGCCGCGGCGCCCGTAAAATCCTCGACGTTGCGACCGGTACCGGCTTTCATTCTATCCGGCTCCTCAAAGCCGGTTTTGAAGTGGTAAGTGCTGACGGAAGCCCTGAAATGCTTGCCAAAGCCTTTGCTACCGGGCGTGAACACGGCTTTATTCTCCGCACGGTGCAAGCGGACTGGCGCTGGCTTAATCGGGATGTTCACGGCAAATTTGACGCCGTGATTTGCCTGGGAAATTCCTTTACCCATCTCTTCAATGAGCATGACCGGCGCAAAGCCCTCGCAGAATTTTACGCCGTCCTTCGACATGACGGCATTCTTGTTCTCGATCAGCGGAATTATGACGCTATTCTTGACGAAGGCTTTAAATCCAAACATACATACTATTACTGCGGCGAAAACGTCAGAGCTGAACCCGAATATGTTGATGAAGGCCTGGCACGGTTTCGCTATGAATTCAACGACGGTTCCAATTTTCACCTGAATATGTTTCCCCTCCGAAAAGATTACACACGCAGACTCATGTTCGAAGTCGGTTTCCAGACAATTCGCACCATCGGTGATTTCGAAGAAACTTACCATCAGGCAGATCCCGATTTCTTTATTCATCTCGCTGAGAAACGCTACGGAAACGAACCAGAGAAAATTGCCCGATGACGTATTCCCAGCTCGAAACAACCACCAGGGATTATTATAACGACCAAAGCGCAGACCATTTTTATTATTCCGTATGGGGTGGTGAAGATATCCATATAGGGATCTATCGGTATCCTTCTGAGCCTATATTCACGGCCAGCAGGCGTACAGTCGAAACCATGTGCGCGTTCCTTCCGCGGCTGAACGCATCTACCCGGGTACTCGACATCGGTGCAGGTTACGGCGGCTCCGCGCGGTACCTGGCCAGGCAGTTTCAATGCCCGGTTACTTGCCTCAACCTCAGCGGCGTCCAGAATCAAAAAAACCGCCAACAAACCGAAGAAGCCGGATTGGATTCACTCATCGAAGTAGTTGAGGGCAGTTTTGAAAGCATCCCGCTTCCCCCGAATAGCTTTGAGGTTGTCTGGTCACAGGATGCCATCCTTCACAGCGGCGACCGCAAAAAGGTGCTGGAGGAAGTTCATCGTGTCCTCAAGCCAGGAGGGGTCTTCATCTTCACAGACCCCATGCAAAGTGACGAATGCCCTAAGGATGCCCTTGCCCCTGTGCTGGCGCGAATCCACCTCGAATCGCTTGGCTCGCCCGGTTTTTATCGCCAAATAGCCACTCAACTTGGTTGGATAGAGCTAAAATTCGAAGATTTGTCTTCCCACCTCCCCATTCATTATGGACGTGTTCTTGAGGAAATTACCGGACGGGAAAAAGAAATCGTCCGGCAGTGCACACCGGAATACATTGAGAGAATGAAAACAGGATTGGGTCACTGGATCAGGAACGGTGAGAAAGGATATCTCAAATGGGGCATCTTCCTTTTCCAAAAACCGGATGTTTCCCATGATAGTTTTGTAAGCTCCAGACCGGTTCAATGATAGGGGGGGCGCATTTTCGCCATCTCATGAAGCATCATACGCCGGTTTTTTATGTTTCTGTCGTTCTAACTGCATTGCTGGTATTCTGGGGTTATTTTGCCCATGAGCACCTGGCGGATACTGCCCAAAGTGCCCTCACCTTTACCATCAACAATTTCGGTTGGTTTTATCTCTTGTCCACCGCGGGGTTTGTCGGCTTTTGCCTCTATCTCATCTTCAGCCCTTACTCCAGCATTAAACTCGGCAAACAGGATGATCCGCCCGAATATTCTTTTTTGTCCTGGCTTGCGATGCTCTTCTCCGCCGGGATGGGCATCGGCCTCGTTTTCTTCGGCGTGGCTGAACCGATGACTCATTTCGCACATCCGCCCCACGGTCTGGCGGAACCACATTCGCCTGAAGCTGCCCGTATGGCGCTGCGGTATTCCTTCTTTCATTGGTGTCTTCATCCCTGGGCCATTTATGCGGTCATTGCCCTCTCCATGGCTTACGCCCAATTCCGGAGAGGAGAATCCGGATTGATCAGTACAGTCTTTCGCCCTCTTATCGGACGGAAAGTGGACGGTCCCATCGGCCAACTTATTGATATACTTGCCGTCCTTGCTACTGTATGTGGAGTAGCTACCTCTCTTGGTTTAGGTACCTTACAAATAAACGGTGGATTACATCATATTTTTGGTGTTCCCAACACGGCTACTATCCAAATGCTAATCATAGTTATTGTTACGGTTTTGTATCTTATCTCGGCCAGCACCGGACTCAACAAAGGCATTCTCTATCTTAGCAACCTTAATCTGCTTATCGCCGGACTCCTCCTTGCCTTCGTCCTGGTTTGCGGTCCCACCGTTTTCATCCTGGATTCTTTTACCACCATTCTCGGCAGCTATTTACACGAGTTTGTGAAGATGTCGTTCCGTCTCACTCCCTTTAGGCATGGTGATGAATGGGTTGGGTCATGGACACTATTCTACTGGTCATGGTGGATTGCCTGGGCGCCCTTCGTCGGTACCTTTATTGCCCGCATCTCCAAAGGTCGGACTGTTCGCGAATTTGTAATTGGCGTCCTCTTCGTTCCGTCCGTTATAGGCGCCCTCTGGTTTGCCGCATTTGGCGGAGCAGCCCTCTATTTTGATCTTTTTCAGGATGGCGGCATTGCCGATGCCGTACAATCCGACATGACCTCTGCACTTTTTATTACCCTGGAGCAATTCCCCCTGGGCATCGTACTTGGCGCCCTTGCGGCCCTACTTATCGTTACCTTCTTTGTTACTTCCGCCGACTCTGCTACATTCGTACTGGGCATGCTTACTACCAACGGCAGTGCAAACCCTCCCACTTCGACCAAAGTGATTTGGGGCATTCTACTGTCTTCCATCGCGGCGGTACTGCTTTTCAGCGGCGGCCTGGCCGGATTACAAACAGCCTCCATCGTCACTGCCCTGCCCTTCGCAGTTATTATGGTTTTCATGTGCCTTGCCTTGTTTACCGCTCTTAGGAAGGACTACCAACTCACTCGTCCGCGTACCCCTGAGCCTGAACCAAAAAACATTCTATGTCCGGTAGATTACTCCATATATTCAGAAAAGGCATTAAATTATGCAATAGAGATTGCCGGCAAATATGGATCAAAACTCTATTTGATACACGTACTTGATGCGCGTATCCATGGTGTGAATGAGTCGGTGCTTTACCGTTTCAATATCGGAGATGAAAGCACTATCAAAGAATTGAATGATAGATTGCTCAGATGCGTAAAAGAAGATGTCCGGAGCAAGATGCCCGTTGAGAGTATCGTCGTACAGGGGGTTCCATTTGTTGAAATCGTTAAGGCGGCAAGGGAGTATGCTATCGACCTGATTGTAATGGGCACGCACGGCAGAACGGGTATATCCCATGCAATTATGGGCAGTGTTGCAGAGACTGTTGTACGCAAGGCGCATTGTCCGGTATTTACCGTTAGACATGCGGAATATGATCCCGGTTAAATAAATCCGGATACTGGTCAATCGGTAATCGGCAGTCGGTATATTGCAGATTGTAGATTGCCGACTGTAGACTGTAGAGACTGTGGAAGGTAGAAATTATTATAAAACCTAAACTTTTTGAGAAGTTACGAAGGAGGGTGAAAATGCTGAAGGATATGATTATAAAAAACAGAAGTTACCGGAGATTTTATCAGGAATTTTTGATAGAGATGGAAGTATTGGAAACCCTTGTAGATTACGCACGACTTTCTGCATCTGCCGGCAACATGCAGCCGTTGAAATATATGCTTTCTTATGATGCACAAAAGAATGCCTTAATATTCCCGCATCTTGCCTGGGCGGGTTATCTGCAGGACTGGCCTGGGCCTGTCGAAGGGGAGAGGCCTTCTGCATATATAGTAATGCTTGGGGATACCACTATCAGCAAAAACTTTTGGTGCGACCATGGCATTGCGGCGCAGAGTATTCTCCTTGGGGCAACGGAAAAGGGGCTTGGTGGATGTATTATTGGATCAATACAGAAGGAAGGATTGCGAAACGTATTGAACATACCCGGTGAGTATGAAATCCTTCTTGTATTAGCGCTGGGAAAACCGAAGGAGAAGGTGCTTATTGAGCCGGTGGGCAGCGACGGGGACATAAAATACTGGAGGGACAAGGAAATGATACACCATGTACCGAAGCGGGCGTTAGAGGAAATCATTATTCCTTAGACCGGGCCTGTAACTTTTTAATCGACAGTCCACAGTCGGCAATCTGCAATCATCAAATTGCAAATTGTGGACTGCCGACTGTGGACTGCCGATTGCAGACTGTAGCCTGTGTCATTAACTTATCGGGAAGTAACCATGGCTTCAACCCTGTTTCCTCCATCGTTTTTCGCTTTGTAAAAGGCCTTATTTGCGAGCGTTACCAAAGGTTCCACTTCGGATGCGTGTTCCGGAAATGAGGAGATGCCGATGCTGATAGTAATGTTTGCCCGATTGCCTGAAGCCGGATCATGAAAACGGGTATATTCTATGCGCTGTCTGATTCCGTCTGCTTTCACCAGCGCCCTTGTGGCAAATGTCGCCGGCATAATAATGGCGAATTCCGCGTCATCATACCTTGCTATAATATCGGAATCACTGACCGAGTCGCTTAAGACTCCGGCTATCTGCTGCAGGAGGAGATTCCCCGCATTATTGGAGCCGTATGTTTCGGTTGTCGCTTTGTAATTGTCGGGTCCCAATATAAGAAGGCTTAAGTTCTCGCCCCTTCTTTTTGCCACTGCGAGTTGCTTTGTCAATAGTTCTGTAAAATACCGTTTATTGTATATTCCTTGAAATTCGTCCATTACGTTTGTATGTTTTGCTATCTCAAGAAGTTCCAATTTGTGCAGAGCGAGCGCCGCCGTTTCTGTATAATTAGACATAAGCCTTTGGTTTTTTTTGTTTTTCCATGTGCTGAATTCTTTTTTCATCATGAGCACCATACCTGCCGTCTTGTTTCCAATAATGATGGGAAAACAAACATAACCTCCGCTTTTCTCGCGTGTTACAATACATTCACACGGAGATTCGGAGGCAATATCATTTACGACTGATTTTTTCCCGGTATTCATTACTTTACACAGTGAAGGGTCAAGTATTGCTTCCTTATGTATTAATTCCCCGGCTGGCATTACAGGGTCAATGACCGGCAGGTAAAGCATGCTTTTTTCCTTGTCAAGCATAATTACGGCAACGATGTCCGGAGCAAAGTTTTTTTGCAGTGCAGAGACAAGATGTTTAAAAAGGGCCTCTTCCTGTACCTCTTCTTCGTTGATAATTGTAGAAAAAGACATCAGGTCTTCCAATTCTTTAATGTGCTTAATCCGCTCTTCTTCCATCAGTTTACGTTCGGTGATATCCTCTTTTACAACGATAAAGTGGGTGATTTTGCCCTCATGGTTTCTGATTGGAGAGAGATATACATTTTCCCAATACATTTCACCGTTCTTCTTTTTGCAGCAAAATTCTCCATTAAGTTCTTTCCCCGAAAGAAGGGTCTTCCACAGTTCTGCAAACTCTTCGGAAGAAATGTTTTCCGGCTTGAGAACGCGGGGGTTTTTCCCGATAACCTCTTTGGCGGTGTAACCGCTTGATTCTGTGAACCGTGGATTAACGTATTCTATGATACCCCTGGAATTGGTTATAATGGTTGTAACGGGACTTTGTTCAATGGCGCGTGAAAATTTACTTAACTCTTCCTCAGCTTTTAAGCGTTCGGTGATGTCTTCTTTTACTGCGATAAAATGAGTGATGGTGTTTGATTGGTTTTTCACGGGGGATATATATGCATATTCCCAATACAAATCGCCGTTCTTTTTTTTGTTGCGAAATTTTCCCTGCCATTCTTTTCCCGAAGTGATTGTCTTCCATAAATGGTCAAATTCCTCTGCCGGAATATTGTCTGGTTTTAAAATATTCGGGTTTTTCCCAACTACCTCTTCAGGCGCATAACCGGTTAACTGCGTAAACTTGGGGTTGACGTATTCAATAATGCCTTTTGCGTTGGTGATTACTACGGTGCATGGACTTTGTTCTATTGCGCGTGATAATTTGCGCAAGTCTTCTTCTGCCCTTAAATGTCCGGACAATTCCTCTTTAAGCATCTTGTTTTCTTTTGCAAGGTCTTCTAATGTCTTAAGTGTTTTTTGCATAGTTGTTTTAAATCTCCATTAATGGGAAGTTATCTCACGGTTCAGAATGTTTTTGTGCTCAGTTTTTGCCATAAATAACCTGAAGGATTCTCATGTAATTTGAGAATTCTTTATTCTATACATCTTTAAATATTCGGTAAATTTCTACTCATTGATTATACAATTCTTCATTGTCAGTTACATAAAATATATCTTCTCATCATCCCATCCATAATTACTACACCTTCCTTTTTTTAACATTTTGCCGTAAATTCTTTCGCATGGATTTTACCTGAGTTTCTATCATAGGTGCCGTGGGTGCTTGGGGATTTTAATCATTTTTCAAAATGAAGTCAAACATTAACCCTAATGAACCAAACAAGCACGAAACGCGAAGCACGAAATACGAAAGGGAAACCCACAGATTAAACAGATTAAAAAAATCATCACAAATTTACTAATGACTAATGACTAATGACTAATGACCAATTCAAAACTTGTTTCGGGGGAGAATATTGTAGAGGGTTTTTATTTACGGCAACATCGGTTTCAGGGATAGGGGAGGAGGATATTAGCGGCAAGGGAAAAACTCCAGGCGGGTTCAGGCTTACAACCGTTCGGCTGAGTTCACGACGAAGCCTGAACCTGTCTGAAATTTTTTATCTGTGCTCATCTGCAAAATCTGACGGAGAAAAAGTATTTTCAGGCGAATGGTTGATTGCTTTATTTACATTAGCAGCTATGGACATAGTTTTCGACTGTTTAAAATAAAACAGGCTGTCCGGGAATAGAGAATCCCGCAAAAATCCAGCTATTAATATACCGTGATTTATTATAGCAGAAAATTGCGAAACACTGAATTCCCGGACAGCCTGAAAAGATAATAAAGAACTTTTTGCCCGTTAGGGCGATGAATACATCACAAAAGAAAATGTGCATCGTTAAAATTCATCTTTAACAAGCCGGGCTACCCCCTCCGTTATTTCTTCACTGTGGCTTCTTCCACGATTACATTGTATTTATAACCGCTGCCGAAATCCTTATCCTTATAGAGAGTGCCGCTTACCGTAACAATGTCGCCGACAGAAGGTTGGTCTTTTGTGGTGACTACGAGGTCTGTATTATTCTTATCCTGGCTTCCGCTTCCGTCCTGAAGATGCAGCCAGTTCTTCCCCATAATGCCAACAGAAACTTTAATCACTTTACCCTTCACAATGACTTTTTTCTTGTTAAGCTTCTCACTGTTTTCATAAAGTTCCTCTACGGTATAAGCGTCTGCCCCTGTAGCTTTTTCCACAGAGATCTTTTCATTTGTTGAAACGCTGATGCCCTTGCTGCCTTTGGTAGTGTATGAAGGAGCTTCTTGCCCTGAATCCGCCAGACCGTTGGAAAAAATGATTTTGTCAAATGTTCTGTTCAATGTCTTGCTTTCAAAGCCGGTCATTTCGAAACCTGGTTGCAAAACAACCTCCTGCCCCACGGATACGGTTGTTTCCGGTATGGCTACCCATGTTTTTTTCCCGTAGTCATCAATGCAGAGATACGTATAGCCGCCACTGTTCATTGTTTCTGCAATTTTTCCGGCAAGAAAATAGCCGCCCTCGTCTTGTGCTTCGTGCGAAGGTTCCTGTGAATAATTACTATGTGTATAGTCACGCGAGGGTTCGTCCACCGATTTCATTTGATAGGCAAAGGTATTTTTGGCGATCATTGCGGAAGACATTGTTAGCGATAAAGCAAATACAAATACAATTTTTTTCATTATAAAGGCTCCTTCTTTATTTTACTAAGATTTCAGGTGAAATAATGTACTGTTTAATGTATTAACGTTAAGCTGCAACACTTGCAGACTCCATTCGGCGGAGCTGTTATGCGGCAAACAGGAAAAAAGGTTGTTTTTCAGCAAAAATACTGCAGTACGTAATGAAATCGGCCAATGAAAAAATGATACTCACTTTATCATGATAAAACAAGAATTTTATTATCCATTAATTTGTTGCAGGTTTGTCTATTCCGCCTCATGTTTCATGCATACGTGTTTTCAAATAGGAGAGGCGTAAAGGGTAATTACACTGCGTGCATGGCCGCAACCAGGACAACCCTGCGCCTTCTCACCTTAGCAACCGGGGAATTACCAGAGTAGGGGCGAAGCATTTGCCTGTGTACAGTAGACTCGTTCAATTAGAGTGGAGTTAACGCGTGTACCGCAACATTTTACGTCCGAATCTTATATACAGGCAAATGTTTCGCCCCTACATTTCTAAAATCAGATTTGTTTGACTATATATTATGTCTATGAGCCTTTCTGCTATATCTTGTTTTGTATTGCACGTTGCCACCAGTTCCTGATGTGAATTAATGATATAACCGGGGTGTTTATCCCCTAAAATCTCATGCTGGTCATTTGCTACCACAAAATCTGCTTTATTTTCCAGCAAGGAGGCATAGGCCCTTTTCATGAGTTCATCATGGGGAATCCCCGCTTCTAATTTAAAACTGATGAGCAGCGAACGGGGCCAAAGCTCTTTTATTAACTTTATTATTTTCGGAGTTTTTATAAACCGTACGGTAATCTCATTGCTATGGGAAGACACTTTTCCTTCGACCGGTTGTTCAGGGATATAATCCAGCACTGCCATGGCGTGGACAACGGCGGCAAAGACTTTCCCCTGTAAACCCTCCCGGAATAATTTTGACAGATCCTGTAGAGTTTCTATTTCAATGAGGGTAAGCCGGTTACCCGTTTCTTTTCCTAAGCAAGTAATATCAGGAATAATACTTCCAGTGCCATACGCCATTGTGACGTCCGCCCCCCTTTTAAGCGCTTCGGTTGCTATTGCAGCCCCCAATCTGCCGGAAGATTTATTGCTTATATATCTGACGTCGTCTATATAACCCCTTGTAGGTCCTGAAGTTATAAGTATGTTTAACCTCTTTTTATCTTTCATCTGCTTAACGTGGCCTTTTAAAAAAATTGAGCGATTGGCAATAAGGTGATTTTCTGAAAAACTCTGTAAAAAACAGGTTTTCTCCTCCAACGTGGGAAGTGTATCAATTTGACAAAGCGGATGCAAGGTCCTGCTTGCCGTTATCGGCAATATAGTACAAGGCAAGTGGGATTGTAACACTTTAGTTTTTTGAAAAACGTAAGAGCGAGAGACGAAGCATGAGAGACAGGAGATGAAAGACGAGAAACGAGAGACGAGAGACGAGAGACGAGAGACGAGAGACGAAGGATGTCCGTTGTCTGTCGTCCCTGCATCGTGTGGAAAACAGCGCTATTATTGGAATTTTTTGAAAAACTAAAGTGTTACAAATTGTTGCAATAATCATTGTGCCATTATGGTGTATTATGGCATTTTTTATTTGCAAATAGGGTGTTGGCATAGTAAAAGAATAGCAAAAACATCCCAATCCCATTTTCCTTAATTGTGAAATCAGAAATCCAAAACAAATTCCCATTTTGTGCTTGATATGTTCTGGCTATGCCAGTTTAGGGGGAAAGGAGGCATGGCAACAATAGAAAACATTAGGTTGTTGTTACAAATTGAACCGTCAAAATAAAGCGTTCGCATTCTAGATATTTTGTATCTGCCGCAGGATTGTATTATAAACTCAAAGGCATTTTATAGGAAAAACTGAGTATGAAAAGCTCAAAACAAATAATAAAAACAGCGATGTATATTTTAGGTTTCACGGCATTGATTAGCGGCTGGCAAGGTAAAGGCATACAAGCCGATGACCTGGCGTATAAGTTGACGATAGACCAGCAAACCTTCCGTAGGGTTAGCCGCACAGGCGTTGTTGCAATTGACAGGGAAAAAGCTGCTATGGGATATGTTCTTTTTACTCCAATGAATAATACCTGCGGCGAAGTATTTCTTATTGATACGAATGACGGCAAGGTGGCGCATCAGTGGAATTTGCCTTATGCCCCCGGTGTATATGGCTATTTACTGCCGAATGGCAATCTTTTCTATAACGGGCAGGTGGAGGATGACGGCGCCTGGGATCTGTGGCCAAACTGGAGCAGTTTTAAAGGGGGCATTATGATGGAAGTGGACTGGAAAGGAAATATTGTATGGGAGCTTCGCAATCCCTACCATCACCATGACGGCAGGCGTACCTCTTCCGGAGGCGCCATTTACCTGGCGGTGGAAAAATTGCCGGCGGAGATAAGAGACCAGGTACAAGGGGGGACAGAAGGTTCCGGCAAAAAAGGCGATATGTGGGCGGATATTATTATAGAGGTAGATGCGAATGGAAGTCGGGTATGGAAGTGGCATGCGAAGGATCACCTTGATTTCGATACGGATGTTATTCAATCAAATTGCCCCAGGGATGAGTGGACGCACGCAAATGCCGTTGTTCCGTTAGAAGAGGACAACCAGGTAATGGTGAGTTTCCGGAATATCTCTACCGTTGGAATTATTGACAAGAATACCGGGAAATTTGTCTGGAAGCTCGGACACTCTACCTTTGCCCAGCAGCATGACCCACGCATCCTTAAAAATGGCAATATACTTGTATTCGACAACGGACAGCAGCGGAAGTCTGAACCCGTCCCCTATTCCAGGGTAATAGAACTAAACCGGGATACAAAAGAGATTGTGTGGCGATACCGTGATGTGCCGGCAATTAATTTTTTCAGCCCTACAATATCGGGAGCGCAAAGATTATCAAACGGGAATACCCTTATCACCGAAGGGTGTTTTGGCCGCATATTTCAGGTAACATCCGACAAGGAAGTGGTATGGGAATATGTAAGTCCTTATTTTTATGCGAATAAAGAAGATGTGATTGATAATTCCATTTTTAAAGCCACATTTTATACCGCAGAGGAAATTCCTAATTTACGATAACATAATAGTAGGGACATGGCATGCCATGTCTATATCTTTGCAAGAACCCGAGGAGGGGAATTTTTGAGATGAAGAACAGGAACGTTGCGTTGGCATTTTTGATATGCATTGCACTATGGGTGTTTTCTTTTAAACAGGCATATTCAGCAGGTGAGAAACCTGATATACAAACGCCTGTTTCCAAATATGAGTTGTTTGGCGGGAGCGGACAGCAAACAAAGGGCAAAAGAGCCGTTGAAAAGATTGTGAAAATGGAGATGCCTTTTATTGTCAACAAGGGGCAGCAGGATGAACGGGTGGCATTTTATACGCACATCTTCTGCGGCACAGTGTTTGTCACAAAAAACGGAGAGATGGTGTATGTATTGCCGGAGCATCAAAAAAAACAGGCATTAAGTGCGTGTAAGGCTAAAAACAAGACGACTCCCGCTGATTTCTCCGAAACAATTGAGAAAAGTTCCGGCAAGGAAGGCATTGACGGTGAAAAGAGGGGATTTTTCATTCTCCGGGAAAAACTTGCGGGCAGTACCGTATCCGGAATACGAGGGGAAGAAGAGGCGGCAACGAAGATCAATTATTTTAAGGGAGATGACACAGGGAAATGGATGTCCGCAATTTCAAGCTACAGGATGGTAAGTCTGGGAGAGGTGTACGAGGGGATAGAATTGAAATTAAAAGCGTATGGAAATGCCGTAGAAAAGCTGTTTTATGTAAAAACAGGGGCAAACCCCGACGAAATAAGGGTTTTCCTTGAAACGGCAGAAAGAAGCGCATTAAAAATTAATGATTATGGCGGACTTGCGGTTGAAACACAAACCGGGATGGCAACATTTTCGCGCCCTGTTGCGTATCAGATTATCAACGGCAAAAAAGTAGATGTGCCTGTGGCATATTATCTTCATGAGGGTGAAAAGATATCAGACAACAGGGGGCGTCGTACCGGAGAAAATAAGAAGTACGGATGGCGCAGAACGGCAAATAGTAAGGGTGCGAAACCTGCATTTGCAAACAATACAACGGAAATCGCTATTGGTGATAAATTTATCTATGGCTTCCGAACGGGTAATTTTGACAGGTCAAAGGAACTCATCATTGACCCTATGATTTCATCTACTTTTTTGGGAGGTTCTTCTGACGAAGAGTGCAGGTCTTTGGCAGTGGACTCAAATGATAATGTGTTTGTTCTTGGAGTAACAATGTCAGATGACTTTCCTGTGACAGATGATGCATATGCAACCTCTTCCAGCGGTAATAAAGATGTCTTTATCTCAAAATTCAGCAATGACCTGACGAGTCTTCTTGCTTCAACATATCTTGGCGGTTCTAATACTGAAGATGCCCATGCACTGGCGATTGATTCAGGAGATAACCTCTACATAGCGGGCTTTACTTATTCAAAAGATTTTCCTGTAACGGGAGATGCGTATGACGCCTCGTATTCCGGCGGTGATGCCTTTGTGTCGAAGTTGAGCGGTGATCTTGGCAGTTTATTGGCGTCAACATATCTGGGCGGGTCGTATAGTGAAGAAGCCCGCTCGCTGGCGATTGATATAAACGGCAATGTATATGTAGCGGGTATGACCTCCTCTACTAACTTTCCCACCACCGAAGGCGCTTACGATACGTCATCTTCCGGCTTATACAGAGATGTTTTTATCACAAAATTCGATGATGGTCTAACCAGTTTGCTGGCCTCGACATATCTGGGAGGGTCAGAGTATGACGGAGCCTATTCACTTGCTCTTGATGCAAATAATAATGCGTATGTAACGGGCATTACCAAATCAGAAGACTTTCCGGTGACTGACGACGTTTTTGACGAATCATTTAATGGCAGTGCGGATGCGTTTCTCTCGAAATTCAACAGCGATCTGACCAGCCTGCTTGCTTCAACCTATCTTGGTGGATATGATTATGACGGCGCTTATTCATTGGCGCTGGATTCAAGCGGAAACGTATATGTAACAGGTTATACAGGTTCAACAGAGTCTGCGGATTTTCCCACAACTGCCGGTGCATATGATTCGTCTTATTATGGGGGAGACGTCTTTGTATCGAAGTTTAATGATGATTTAACCAGTCTGCTTGCATCAACCTATCTTGGCGGCTCGGATTATGAAGAGGCGTATGCAGTAGCAACAGATGCTGAAGATAATGTGTATGTAACTGGCATTACCAAATCAGAAGACTTTCCTACAACTGCTAACGTTTTTGACGAATCATTTAACGGCAGTGCGGATGTGTTTCTCTCAAAATTCAACAGCGATCTGACCAGTCTGCTTGCTTCAACGTATCTTGGGGGGGCGGATGATGATAAATCCCTCGCGATGGTTTTGGGTGCTGCCGGAGGTGTGTATATTGCAGGTTCAACGTATTCGAATGATTTCCCGGTTACAGAAGCAGCATATAGCGCCGGTTTTAATAGTGAGTCGGGCAATGCATTTATATCACGATTCGACAGCTCACTTTCGGTAAATGGGGAAGTAACTACGGGAGAGGCGTTATATATAACCGTTGAATCGGCTACATTGCACGGGACAATTAATGCCGCCGGACTGTCAACGATAGCATGGTTTGAGTATGGAACGGTGAGCGGTTCTTATGATAATACAACAGAAGAACTAACGGTTGGCGGATATGATGATATTTCTATAAATAGTAGTGTCAGTAGCCTGAGTTTCAGTACAACGTATTATTACCGGCTGGTAGCAAAAAACAGCGTGGGGACGTTGTACGGCAGTGAAATGTCATTCAAAACGTCAGCGCAGTGTAATAGGGAGACTGTATCTGCAGATCAGCAGATTACGGAAATTGCCCGTACTTCTTCCGCACCGGTTACGATAACAGTTGCATGTAAGGGTGGCGACCCTCGCTATGGTGTGCTGGTAATATGGGAAATCATTAAGGGAGGAAACAATATTTCCATATCTCCGGAAAATGCAATCACAGATGATAATGGACAGGCTGTGTTTACGATTGAGGGCGTAAAGAGGGGAAATGCAACGGCAAGGTTTGTGTCAAGCGACTCAAATAGTAAGGCAAAAGTGAAAGTAAGAGTAACTCGATAGTGTAAGGTTAGAAGTCAGAAGTCAGAGATCCGTGTTTTTCGCGGACCTCCGACCTCCGGATGAAAGCGTAATTTTCTATTTTATCCCCAGTTTAAACTTCAGAGACCTGAGGGTATTTCTCATAAGCATTGTAATGGTCATAGGGCCTACTCCTCCGGGAACAGGGGTAATAAATCCTGCAATTTCACTCGCCGCTTCAAAATCAACATCTCCTTTTAAAAGAGCAACCATTTTGTTTGGGTCGTTCTTGCTGGGTTTTTCGCCTACCCTGTTTACCCCCACATCAATTACACACGCGCCAGGTTTTATCCATTCGGGTTTTACCAGCCCGGGAACTCCTGCGGCAACAATAAGGACGTCCGCGCGTTTGCAGTGTTCCGCCATGTTTCTTGTTTGTGTATGGACTATTGTTACCGTAGCGTCCGCCCCTTTCCCTTTCTGAAGCATCATATTCGCGATTGGTTTTCCCACAATGTTAGAACGCCCAACCACAACCACCTCCGCGCCGCGGGTTTCAACGCCTGACCGTACAATCAATTCCTGAATGCCGGCGGGGGTGCAGGGCGGGAATTTAACCTCATTGCCTCCGATCATAAGACGCCCGACATTTACGGGATGAAACCCATCAACATCCTTGTCCGGATCAATGGCATTAAGCACCTTCTTTTCATAAATATGTTTCGGGAGTGGAAGCTGGACAAGGATGCCGTGAATTGAATCGTCGTGGTTGTACTTTTCAATAAGGGCGAGAAGATTCTTTTCTGAAATATCCGCCGGTTGTGAATCCTGCACCTCTTTAAAACCCACCCGGTGAGCGGTTTTGATTTTTAAGGTTACATACGACATGGATGCCGGGTTTTCTCCGACAAGGATTGTTACCAGGCCTGGAACAACGCCGTGTCTCTTCTTTATTTCCGCTACTTCACCGGTAATTTCCTCTAATATTTGTTCGCCAATCTCTGTACCTTTAATTAATTTTGCGGACATGACAATACACTCTCCTTTCAGCTATATACACTAAAAAACAAGTTTTACCTTTGCAACACAAGTATCCTGCTTGCGATATTTTACCCTCAAGCTGGAAGCTTGAGTTACTATTAACCTTCCATACTAATTGCATTTTTATAAAAAATCGGAAATGCGCCTGCAAAGTGACACAACAGGTTCTTTTTTGAGGAGTCAGAATAATAGTAAAACACACAGGTAAATACAACTTTTTTTCGTAGTTTTTCTGTGATATACAACATCAGATATTGAATGTATGAAAAAACTAAAGTGTTACAAAAACACGTGTTTTGAGCAAAGCCGGGAGGGAATAAATCTGTGCTACTATCCAGCAACTTCTTGTTTTTAATGCGCATTTTTCAAAAATGCAGCACCGTAAGGCATTGATTAGTAGAGACGCACGGCCGTGCGTCTCTACAAGTTTGGAGCATTGGGTTTTTTGTCATTTGAATTTGTTTCGTATTTCGATATTCGCATTTCGAGTTTGGTTGCGGCCAAATGCTGCGCCAGGTTGTAAGGCGGAAGAGACAAATAAAGTGGATTATTTTAAGCTGCTGTTCGATTCTTGACAAGGGAGTATCTTAAATGTACAGTAGGTCGCATTTATTCCATAATTAAAAGTATAGGAATTTCAATATTTTTAGTTGATCAATAAACAAACCCACCCCTGCCCCTCCCAAGAGGGGAATTTGATAATTCCTCTCCTGGGAGGGGATTGAGGGGTGGGTAAAAATGAATGTCGTTGGTTTTTTGTATTTTAAAAAGGCAACCTGATTTAAATTTCTTACAGACCTTTTTGGTAAAAAAATGATGATTTTTGACAAGATTAAAGGGAAATTATTAACGTTTGGACTTTGCATATCGCTCATCCCAATCTGCGTAATTTCAACAGTATATTATATTACAGCCAGAGAGAAACTTCGTACCCGCCAAATAGATGCGCTATCTGCGATGGCACAATCAAAAAAAATCCATTTACTCTCGCTTATAGAGTCAAAAAAAGGCAGAACGATCGATTTTAGTTCTGATGGGTTTATAAGAGACTATCTTGAAAAAATAAACCGTGGGATATCCTCTCACGATTTACTTGTAAAATCGTTAACGAGGCACCTGGCAAACAACAAAAAGCCGTTGGATTCACATATCGAAGGGATATCTGTTGTAAACATGAAGGGAATGGTTGTTGCTTCTACTTACAAAGAATGGATTGGGCAGGATATTTCCGGACAGGAAATTTTCTCAGAAGGAATGAAGCTATTTCCCGGCAATGCGTATGTAGGCCCTGCCCATTTCTGTCCGTATGGACACAAAAATATCCTTTCGATAACTGCTCCTTTAACTTCAAGGCGTTCAAAAAACAATGAGAAGATAGGCACGATCATTAACTGTTATGATGTGGGAATACTGAATACGGTAACAACCGGTTATGAAGGATCGGGAAGTACAGGAGAAGTATATCTGGTAAACAAAAATAAGGTCATGATTACTAACTCCCGTTTTTTTGAGAATGCCGCGATAAGACAGGCAGTGGATACAGAACCGGTGCGCAAAATACTGGAATCGGGGAAGGACATTACGGGTGTATATCCTGATTACCGTGGAGTGCCGGTAGTTGGAGCGGGTAGGTATATAAAGGAATATAGCTGGGTATTATTGGCGGAAATGGATAAAGCGGAATTGTTTGCCCATTTAAATTCGATAAAGTTAATCGCCCTCGTAACGGGCGCGGCAAGCGGAGTATCCGCCATTATCTTTGGGGTGTTTTTTGCCCTATCAGTTTCTTGCCCTATTAATAAATTAAAGATGACAACAGAGGCATTTGCCTCAGGCAATCTTTCAGAAAGAGTTTTGATAAAACGGAATGATGAGATTGGAAGTCTTGCACAGAGCTTTAACACTATGGCGCAGGAGATTCAGGAGAAGAATCGTGCCCTAAGTGAAAGCGAAGAACGTTTTCGGGCAATATTTGAGCAGGCGGCGGTCGGTGTTGCACTTATTGATACCAATACCGGTAAATTCCTCAAAGTAAATAAAAAATATTGTTCAATAACGGGTTATTCGGAAGAGGCAATGCTTTCCACAGCATGTCAGGATATTACCCATCCTGATGATCTTCAGGAAGGTTTGGAGAATGTGGAGAAATTGAAAAAAGGCGAACTACAGGAATTTTCGCGGGAAAAGCGTTATATCCATAAAGATGGTTCTCTTGTTTGGGTAAATATTACCGCTTCTCCCATGTGGAAAAAGGGAGAAACCCCGCATTCACATATTGTTATTGTAGAAAATATTACACAAAACAAACGTATTGAAGAAGAAAAAGAAAAACTGAAAGAGCATCTCATCCATGCACAGAGACTGGAAACCGTTGGAAGACTTACCAGCGGTGTTGCGCATAATTTTAATAACCTCCTTATGGCAATTATGGGGTATGCAAATTTATTGAAAATGGATACGGTGGTAAACGCCAAATGCCAAACGTACATACAAAACATACTTTCATCATTGGACAAGGCAGCGGATTTGACCCAAAGCCTCCTTGCATTTAGCAGGAGGCAGACGATTAATCTGCAGGAAATACCATTGGATAGCATAATAAACGATACGGAAAATTTTTTAACGGGAATACTCCGGGAAAATATACGCTTTAAAATATTGGTGAAAGGGAAAAATTGTTACGTATTGGCGGATCGTACTCAAATTGAACAGGTTTTAATAAATCTTTATTCGAATGCAATAGATGCAATGCCCAACGGAGGAACGTTAAACGTCAGCAGTGAGAGAAAAGCATTAGATGCCTGTTTTATGGAAATGCATGGATTCAACAGGGAGCCGGGCGAATATATGGCAATTTCCATTTCGGATACTGGAACAGGAATCCGTGAAGATATTAAAGACAGGATCTTTGAGCCATTTTTTACTACGAAGGAAGTGGGGAAAGGTACAGGGCTTGGCCTTTCCATGGTGCATGGCATGGTTGAGCAACACGGCGGCTTTGTAACCTGTTCAAGCGAACCCGGGAAAGGAACCACCTTTACCCTCTATCTTCCCCTGTTAAAAGACAAAGGAAAAGCCGCGGCAGAGAAGGAAGAAGGGCTGATGAAAGCGGAGGCGGGACGCAGCGATAATGTTTCCGGAAAAGAAATGATTTTGCTGGCGGAAGATGAGGATGATCTGCGGCATGTGCTGGAAAAATATCTGGAAATGTATGGATATGAGGTTATAGCCGCAGCGGATGGCGACGACGCCGTTAAAAAATACCGGAAACATAAAGCGGGTATCAGACTTGCCGTCTTAGATGTAGTTATGCCTAAGAAAAATGGGAAAGAAGTATATGAAATCATGCAGCAGGAAACGAGTAAAATACACACTATTTTTATGAGCGGTTATAGTGAAGATATCCTGCATACGGACGGCATTATAATAGAAAAAGGCTTGCATTTTGTTCCCAAACCGGTTTCCCCCGTTGGTTTGTTATATAAAATACGGCAGATTCTGGATGCGTCAGTTCCTGTTGCATAGCGTCTGAGGTTCTGAGGCACTCAATTGGATATGTCAGGACGCTGGACGACGGACGAGGGACGATAGACGATAGACGAGGGACGATAGACGATAGACGTCCCTCTTCCCTCTTCCCTCGTCCCTCGTCCTTCGTCCTTCGTCCCTCATGTATGGTTCAATTACTAAAAATTTATTATTGGGAGGTAGTATGATGAGCATTCGTAAGATACTTTTTTTTGCCTTTTTTGTTGCCGTGTCTTTTCATGGTATGAATTCTTCTTTGTATGCTGCCGGTGGTTTGCCTTCCCATACGGCATTAAAGGATGCGTTATCGGCGGTGATAAAAGAAGACAACGGCGGCTTTGGTTTCAATATGTGGGCGACCGTTGTAGATCGGGACGGCTTTGTGAGAGCGGTGGTCTTTTCCGGAAATGAGAGAGGCGATCAGTGGCCAGGAAGCAGGGTAATTTCCGCACAAAAGGCAAACACTGCTAATGCGTTCAGTTTGCCAGGATTTGCATTATCGACTGCGAATCTTTTTTCCGCAGTTCAGCCTGGCGGCAGTTTGTTCGGGCTGCAGTTGAGCAATCCGGTTGATACAGAAACCGCCTACCGCGGCTCGCCGCAGAAATATGGTAAGGAAAACGACCCTATGGCTGGCAGGAGGATTGGTGGTATAAATGTGTTTGGGGGCGGCTTGGCGCTTTATAATAATGACGGTGTGCTGATTGGCGCATTGGGAGTGAGCGGGGATAGTTCCTGTGCCGACCATATTATTGCATGGAAAGTACGGCATGTACTTATGCTGGACTATGTCCCCAAAGGTGTCAGCCCTTCCGGCGACGATAATATAATACATGACATAATTGCCGGGACAAGCCTAAGCGGCTGGGGGCATCCGGAATGTTCTCCGGAGGCAATGAAGATTGCGGAAAAATTGCCGAAAACACATCCTGTTCGTACAAAAAAAGAGAAATAGGTAACTTCTATTATCAGTCGGCAATCGGCAATCCACAATCTGCCGACTGCCGACTGCCGACTGCTGGCTGCTGATTGCCGATTGTGGACTGTAGATTGCCTACTGCAAATTAAGATACAATAATTTTTCAATGCCAAAATATCTCTTGAACTGCGCTTAAAGAAAAGAAAGGTGTTATTTATGATTGTCAATGCGAAAACAGGACATGCGGCGGACGAAACTGCGGAAATGTTAGTTTTTTATATGTACGAAGAGAGCAAAAAGATACACGAGACACTAGAACCCTTCGATGTTTCATTCAACCATGCCATCTCTGAATTATCAAAAAATAAGGAATTTACCGCAAAGCTTAACAATACCCGCGCCTTGCCTACCTATGGTAAATTCCCCTCGCAGCGTATCCTGCTTGTTGGTTTAGGGAAAAAAGAAGATATTACCTTTGACAAAATCAGACAGGCGTCCGGTACTTCCGTTAAAACAGCGCGTGATATGGGTATTAAGAAGGTGACAAGCGTAATGGATTCACTGGAAATCCCGGCAGAAAGGCTGGAAGAATGGTGCCAGTCCTTTACCGAAGGCGCTGTATTAGGGCTGTATCAATTTAAAAAGTATAAACAAACAAAGCCGGAAGAAGTAAAGGAAGTCAAGGCGCTTACCCTTTTGGTATCTGATAAGAAAATCCTGACTCCAGTGAAGGAAGGCATAAAACGCGGACAGGTTATTGCAAATGCAGTTTCATTCGCCAGAGACCTGGTGAACACTCCCTCACAGGATAAAAATCCCACCATACTGTCGAATATTGCAAAAAATATTGCAAAAGAGCAAGGCGTCTCATGCAAGATATTATCAACGCCTGACCTTAAAAAACTCAGGATGGGAGGTATACTGGGTGTTGCCCAGGGCAGCACACAGCCCCCGAAATTCATCATACTGGAGTATAATCCGCGAAGCAAAAATCAGGACACAATTGTGATTGTCGGGAAAGGCGTCACCTTTGATTCCGGGGGGATATGCCTGAAACCGGCAAAAAACATGGACCAGATGAAAAGCGATATGTCGGGAGGGGCAGCCGTACTGGGTGTTTTCAGCGTCCTTGCCAAACTTAAGGTCACGCAACGTGTTGTAGGGCTTATTCCCTGTACGGAAAACATGCCTGGAGGCTCTGCAATTAAACCGGGTGATATTGTCACATTTTATTCCGGCAAAACTGCTGAGGTGGCAAATACCGACGCCGAAGGACGTCTGATCCTTGCCGATGCGCTTGCTTACGCTGAGAAATTTCATCCCGGCGCAGTAGTGGATTTCGCAACGCTTACCGGGGCATGCGTAGTCGCTTTGGGCGGCATTGCAACAGGAATGCTGGGGAATAATGAAGAACTGAAAAACAGGATAAAAACCGCAGGAGAAAAATCATGGGAAAGGGTTTGGGAACTCCCTCTCTGGGAAGAATACCAGGAATTAATTAAAAGCGATATTGCAGATATTAAAAATACGGGAGGCAGCGGCGCCGGCACGATAACTGCCGCCTGTTTTTTAAGTAAGTTTACGGAGAAATATCCATGGGTACACCTTGATATCGCGGGAACCTCCTGGGCGGAGAAAAATGACGCATACCTGCAAAAAGGAGCAACGGGAGTAGGCGTTATGCTGATGCTTGAGTTATTAAAGGACTGGAAGAAGTTTACGAAAGAAAAATGACCACAGAAGAAAACGGCAACTCCATTATCATCCGGGGGGCAAGAGAACATAACCTTAAAGGTATAAACGTGGACATACCGCGTGACCACATTACCGTTATCACAGGTATAAGCGGTTCCGGAAAGTCATCCCTTGCCTTTGATACGATTTACGCGGAAGGGCAGCGGCGCTACATCGAGAGTCTTTCCTCGTATGCCCGTCAATTCCTTGACCAGATTCAAAAACCCGACGTCGAACTTATTGAAGGGTTGCCGCCAACGATTGCCATTGAACAGCGCACCTGTCCCTCAAGCCCGCGTTCAACCGTGGCGACAATAACGGAAATCTACGATTATCTGCGCCTGCTCTACGCAAAAACAGGAACCCCTTATTGTTGTCTCTGCAACTGCGTAATCGCCCGCCAAAGTATTGAACAAATACAGCAGAAAATCATGGAAGTCCCACAGAAATCAAGGATTATGCTCCTTGCGCCGCTTGTTATAGGGAAAAAAGGTGAACATCGGGAAATATTTCAATCGCTCTTACAAAAGGGGTTCGTAAGCGCACGGGTTGACGGCTCGGTCACCGACCTTGACGTCATCCCGAAACTGGCACGTTATAAAGCCCATGATATTTACGCAATTGTGGATAAACTCATTATAAAAGACGGCGTCCAGTCACGGCTTCTCCATTCCATTGAAACATGTCTCACTCTTGGCAATGGAGTAATGGTCGTAAGCGAAGAAAAGAAGAAACGTTGGAAAGACACGATCTTCAGCGAACGGTACGCCTGTCCCAATTGCGGCAAGGGATATGAAGAACCGGCCCCTCGCCTGTTTTCATTTAATAGTCCCTATGGCGCATGCCCGGGATGCGACGGACTCGGAAACACCCTTGATTTTGATCCGGAATTAATTATTAAATCGAAACATCTGAGCATTAAAGAGGGGGCAATTGATGCCTGGAACAATTGGGGTTCTCTTACACAGACAATTTATGATGATCACATCAAAACATTTACAGAAATGTATTCCATTTCACCTGCTACACCTTTCGCCAATCTGCCGGAAAAGGTTTCTCACGCATTGCTTTACGGGTCTGCGGATTTCGAGGGGGTTATTCCTAATCTGCACCGGATATACAAAAAAACCACCTCTGAACGTGTTTTGAAGCGTCTTTCAGGTTACATGAGCTACAGAACGTGCTCACTGTGCAATGGCGCACGATTAAGGCCGGAGGCGCTTGCCGTAAAAATCAGTAACACCTCTATCCA
The DNA here is from genome assembly GCF_039794105.1 of Candidatus Kuenenia sp. Classification (GTDB taxonomy): domain Bacteria; phylum Planctomycetota; class Brocadiia; order Brocadiales; family Brocadiaceae; genus Kuenenia. The sequence continues at coordinate 25,857 of NZ_JBDIWA010000019.1, read as the reverse complement.
TGAAATCATGACATTCACCGTAGAGGAGGCGCTCGCATTTTTCAAAACGCTGAAGTTCTCAGGACAACAGGCCGTTATTTCCAAACAACTGCTGAAAGAAATTCAAAGCAGGCTTCAGTTTATGATGGAGGTTGGGCTGCACTATCTTGCCCTTGGGCGCAGCAGCGATACCCTTTCCGGGGGAGAAGCGCAAAGAACCCAACTGGCAAAACAGGTAGGAACAGGGCTTGTTGGTGTGTGCTACGTGCTGGATGAACCCACAATAGGCCTTCATCCGAGAGATAACGAACGGCTCCAGAAAACCCTGTACGCCCTGAAAGAAAACGGAAACACGGTAATTCTTGTCGAGCATGACGAATACACCATTCGACATGCAGATTACATCATCGACCTTGGGCCAAAAGCGGGAGAGCAGGGCGGGCGTATCGTAGCGCAAGGGACGTTGAAGGAAATTCTCGACAATCCTGACTCCATAACCGGACGGTATCTGTGCCATTCACCGGAAACAATCACTACGCAGAAAAGAAAAAAATACAATCTGAAACACGCCCTGGAAATAAAAGGTGCATGCGCCAATAACCTGAAGACAATCTCGGTAAAAATTCCGCTAAAGGTTTTCTGTTGCATCACCGGCGTATCCGGTTCAGGCAAGAGCACACTTGTTCACGACGTCCTGTACCGCGCCCTTACAAAAGCCCTGCACGGCGGCCATGCCCTTCCCGGGAAACACGAAAAAATTACCGGCATCAGGCATATTGACAAGGTTATTGAAATTGACCAGTCTCCCATAGGGCGCACGCCGCGTTCAAACCCGGCGACTTATACAAAGGTGTTTGACCCCATTCGCGCCCTCTTTGCGCAAACACAGTCGGCAAAGATACGCGGTTATACCGCGGCAAGATACAGCTTCAACATCAGCGGGGGGCGCTGTGAGGCATGCAAGGGACAGGGCACAAAAAAAATGGAAATGCATTTTCTGCCCGATACCTATGTTATCTGTGATGAATGCAATGGAAGACGATACACTACTGCAACGTTGGAAACCATGTATAAAGGGAAAAATATATCCGAGGCGCTTGAGATGAGAATAGAAGATGCGCATCTTTTTTTTGCCGCTGTTCCCAGGATAGAAAGGGTTTTACGCACACTCAAGGACGTTGGGCTGGGATATATAAAACTGGGGCAGTCAAGCACGTCCCTTTCCGGAGGGGAAGCTCAAAGAATCAAGCTTGCCACGGAGCTTTCCAGGAGAGAAACTGGAAAGACCCTTTATATCCTTGATGAACCTACAACCGGTTTGCATATGGCAGACATACAACAATTACTGAAAATATTGCACCGGCTTGTTGATTTGGGGAATTCCGTGCTTGTCATAGAACATAATCATGAGGTTATTAAAGCGGCGGACTACATTATCGATCTGGGGCCTGAAGGCGGTGCAAAAGGAGGTGAAATTGTTGCGGCAGGAACGCCGGAAGAAATAGCAGAAACAAAAGAATCCTATACCGGAAGATATTTAAAAGAATATTTATGACAAAGTAAGTTCTCAACCAATCCACAGTCTACAGTCGGCAATCCACAATCTACAATCTATAATCGGCAGTCGGCAAATTGCAGATTGTAGATTGCCGACCACCAACCATTCGCGGGTTCAGGTTTGTAACCTGAACCAAATGTTTTATACTTTCAACCCAGCCTTCTATTAACAGAACAACTGACAAATAAATTCCAGATCCATACAGGGGTTTTGTGATTTGGGCCGCGGAATTTTACCGCAGTACATGTCTCCATTATACGCATAAACCCATGGGTTCAGGTTGCAAAACCTGAACCCGCCGGGAGCTACAGTCGGCAGTCGGCAAATTGCAGATGGCTGACTGTAGACTGTGGACTGTGGACTGTGGACTGTAGACTGTAGACTGTGGACTGTGGGCTGTGGATTGTGGACTGTGGGCTGTGGATTGCCGACTACCCGCTTTCTGTATCAGAAGAGACCCTGAGTAGTTCCTCCATGGTGGTTTCTCCCTTTCGAACCAGATCCAGCCCGTCATCCCATAACGTTTTTGTCCCTTTTTTCACGGCTTCTTTCATTATTTCACCTGAGTCTTTGTGGGCTAAAACGAGCCTTCGGATGCCTTCATCCACTACAAGAAACTCTGCAATTGTCCTTCTTCCCTTCAACCCCGTATTATTACAATCATCACACCCCTTTGGGCCATACAGAGGAACGCCTTCTTCTAACCCAACCGTCTTGCGGATCTCCGGCCCCGGCATATACAACTCCCGGCATTTCGGGCATAGCCTGCGAACAAGCCTTTGGGCAAGCACGCCAATAAGGCATGATGAAATCAGATAATCCTCTACCCCCATATCCATCAGCCGGGTAAAGGCAGAAGCTGAATCATTTGTATGGAGTGTTGAAAACACGAGGTGTCCGGTCAAAGAGGCCTGGACAGCGATTGACGCTGTTTCGCGATCCCTGATCTCGCCGATCAGAACAACATCCGGATCATGGCGTAAAATTGAACGCAGCCCTGACGCAAACGTCAGGTCGATCTGGGGGTTTACCTGTATCTGGTTTACGCCCTGCATACTGTATTCTACCGGATCTTCTACGGTTATTATCTTCACTTCAGGGGAAACGATCTCCTTGAGAACGGCATACAGCGTGGTTGTCTTTCCGCTTCCTGTAGGGCCTGTTACAAGAAACATGCCTTCCGGCCTGCTGATCAGTCTCCGGAATTTCTTTAAAAATTCAGGTTGAAATCCCAGTGTTTCCAGATCCAGCATTACGGCAGTACGGTCCAGAATCCTCATTACAATACCTTCGCCATGGCTCATCGGGATAACGGAAACACGCAAATCAATCTCCTTGCCCGCAACCCTCATTCTTATCCTGCCGTCCTGCGGCAGCCGTTTCTCGGCAATATTTAACTTTGCCATAATCTTGATACGTGAAACAATTGAGTTATACAACTCGCGGGGAGGGGGGGGTAGCTCGCCAAGTACGCCGTCCACACGATAACGCAGCCGGGTATTTCTCTCAAAAACTTCAATATGTATATCGCTGGCGCCTACTTCAATCGCCTTTGTCAGGATGCTGTTTACCAGGCGGATAACGGGCGCTTCGGAGGCCATATCACGCAATTGTTCTATGTCTTCCATCATCTCAACAGATGAAGCCATAGAGTCCTCTTCTTCGCTCACCCCGGTTTCATAGAGTTTTTCCAGAGAACTAATGATATCTCTTTCTGTTCCGGCAAAGACCCTTACCTCCCTGCCGGTTGACAATGCAATTGCTTCAATCAGCAGCGTATCCTGCGGATCTGCAAGCGCGATATCCAGTACGTTTTCGTCGAGGTTTAAAGGAAGTACCCGGTTTGTGGTCAAAAACACCTTCGGCACATTTTCCAGCATCGGATATGTATCGGTTTTCTTTTTTTCCCAAACTGGTATTTCCAGCAACCTGCTGTATGCGAGGCGCAGGTCTTCTTCTGAAACGGTTCCAAGGTCAATTAGTATACGGCCAAGCTTTTGCCCCGTCTGCTTCTGCGCTTCAAATGCCCGCTCCAAGTCCTGACGGTTTATCTTGCCTATTTCAAGAAGTACCTCTCCGACATTATTGTCCGTTGCCAACACCATACTTTATTACTCTCTCCTGTAAAAACACCTTTGTGGGCTCAAATTTGCGGCTTGAACCCTGCATTCATATTGTTGATTCGTTGCGCGGTTTCGGAGACAGACGCATGCAATGCGTCTCTACAATCCGGCATTTATAATTTGTTGATTCGCCGCCCCCGCCTGTGAATGCTATTCCCAGCTTACCACGTCGGCATTTTCACCATCGCCGCCTTCTGCGCCGTCAGCGCCATACGAAATAATGTCATAATCCCCATTTTCTCCCGGATACACATATACGTACTCATTTCCCCACGGATCTTTGGGAATAAACTTCTTTTTTAAGTAGGGGCCTTTCCAGTTTTCCACTCCGTGCGGCGCTACAACCAATGCCTCCATACCCTGCTCCTGCGTTGGATATCTGGTAGTATCGAGTTTAAACATTTCCAGAGCCGTTGAGAACCCTTCGATCTGTTGTTTTGCCACTGTCTGCCGTGATTCACCCACACGGCCAATCATTTTAGGCCCTATCAATGCAGCAAGCAGGCCTATAATAATCATAACTATGAGCAATTCCAACAACGTAAAACCACCATTTCTCAACAAATACGACCTCATTTTCAATTCTTTCATTTCACCGTACTCCATGTAGTAAAGGTTGTAAAATTGTAACAATACTTCTTTTTGGCAAAATATTTAATGGTAAAATCCGAAATGCTAAATACGAAACTAATTCTAATGACAAAGCATAAAATTCAAAACAAATTCAAAATCTGTGTGATCTGTGGTTCCCCTTTCGTCTTTTCAAAGTATTAATATAGTACATTGGCCGTTTAGCGCATGCCATTAATTGTCATCCTCGTCATCCTCGTCATCCTCATCCTCATCCTCATCCTCATCATCGACATCAGAGGAATCGTCTCCGTAATTGTCAAAGGAATCGCTTCTGTTATCCGCGTTTAATGGGGCCTTTTCCCTCGGCCCTCTACTTGTTAAAACAGCAGAAACTTTCAATGCATTGATCTTTTGTTCAATTTCTTTATCGGTAATTTCTCTCATAATTCTTTCATATTTTACGGTCTGTTCCATCTCTTCGCCTATGCGAAACGTGGCAAGGCCGCCCAGGGGTTCTATGTGTAAGACTGCCGTCATTTCACCATATGCAAACCCCAATTTCCTGCCATGGGCAGTGCCGTTCGGGTAAAAGGTAAATACCCTTATTTGTTCGTCAGCATCCTCAAAATTATCAGAAAACATTTGTATTTCATAGGGGATTTCCAGTTTTTCCATGCCTTCGCACCATAGATAGCCGTCCAGCAGGTCAAGCACTACTTCCGTTTTTGCCCCCCCGGACATTGCAATAATCCTGGCTTCTCTCAGGGAAAAAACAATGCCGGACATAATCTTCCTGAATTTAATGGTATCAAGAGACCCGGTATAGCGGGGAATTGAAATACCGGCAATGATTCCCATAATTGCCATAACGATAATAAGTTCGATTAAAGTAAATCCATGCTTTTTTAATGAATTCTTATTTGCAAATAATATACATTTATCCAATAAATACATAGCGCAGCAAATCCGCAACCAAAAAGAGTTTAACCACCTTGTCATTATGAGGTTGCTTCGGAAAAGACCCTCGCAATGACATGCTGTGGTCCTTGTAATGACATGCTTTTGTCATTGCGAGGGCTTTTTCCGAAGCAACCTCATAAACCGTCATAGAGATCCTTCCATCCTGCATTCATTCCATTAATTAATTCTATTTTTTTAGCCCTTGAGCCTCCCTTAATTTGCTTCTCACGGGATATGGCGTTTCTTACGTCACGAAATATCTCGTAGTATACTAATTTTGTAACATTATACTTTTTTGTAAATCCATCGACCCTCTTCTCTCTATGCTCATATACTCTTCTTTTAAGATTATTCGTTACCCCTGTGTAGAGTACTGTATCATTTTTATTCGTCATTATGTAAACAGAGTATAATTTATCCATTACAATTTACCTTGATTGAATCCGGTATTATTGAAAAAGATTGCTTCGGAAAAAGCCCTCGCAATGACAAGTCGGAAAAGACCCTCGCAATGACAAAAGCGTGTCATTACAAGGGTCTCAGCGTGTCATTGCGAGGGTCTTTTCCGAAGCAACCTCGCAGTAAACACGCTCTTAACCACGGAACACCTGGCGCAGCCTTTGGCCGCAACCAAATTCGAAATACGAGTATCGAAATATGAAACAGCCTTTCGGAGTGAGAGATAAAGTGAAAGTGAGATTTTCACTCTGGCTTTATCTTTCACTCCGAAGGACGGTTATGCATTTTGAAAAACGAGCATAAAAAACAAGAAGCTGATGGATAGTAGTACAAAGAATACAGAATACAAAGGGCACGAAGAAAAACTTACAAAAAAATAAGGTTTTTACAGGGTAATACAAGAGAGCGTTATTCGTCAAATAAACTATGGGTTCAGGCTTCGTCGTGCGCTCAGCCGAACGGTTGCAAACCTTAACCTGTCTGCTTTTTCCCAAAAAATATCTTTAAAACAGACAGTGTCATTATACAGCATGCCTAAGCGTTTAAATAGAAATTTTTGATGTTGCCACTCCCTCTTTGGCAATCGGCAAATTGCCGATTGCCGATTGCCGATTGCCGACTGTGGACTGCCGGCTGTAGTAGATAGGTAGAAATTATTATAAAAACCTCAACTTATTAAGAAGTTACCCATATTTGCCCTGCCGCCCCGCTCACCTTTACGAAACTGCAACCAAATTGTTTCCATCTGCAACCTTATTGTATTTTTGCTTCTATGCCTTGTTATTTTATGTAGTTATGCCTATTGCCATAAATTTAACAGGAAACAAAAAGGTTACAACATTCTTTCTCCACAGAGTACCTGTTTTAGTTTTTAAAAATTTTATATCTCCTTAATGAAAGCACTTATGAATGTTTTACTGTCCTGTTTTTTTTACAGGCACATTGGTTGCTTTATTCATAAAACAACGAATGCTATCGCAGGAAAACATCTGGCAGCACAAGAACAATGAGAAAAGGTTTAACCATTTTAGTGCAGGAAACAGAGAGTACACACATGCTATCGAAAAGAATTCTGATCGTTGATGATGAAGAGGGGTATAGAAAAGTATTATCAAATTCCCTGACGGACTTAGGGTTTGAGACAACAGTTGCAGCAAGCGGCATGGATGCACTGGAAGAGATGAAAAAGAAAAACTATGCAGTGATATTACTGGACATGAAGATGCCGGGCATAGATGGAATTGAACTGTTAGAACGCATTCTAAAGGAACAACTTTTTTCTTCAATAGTGATTATTACAGCATATACGTATGAAGATATTGCAAGGGAAGCCATTTGTAAGGGAGCAAAAAAAGTAATCAGAAAACCTTTTAGTATGGATGAAATCAAGTCGTGTCTTAATGAATTAATGAATTAATGAAGCTGGAAGAGACCGGTAAATTTAACATGGAAGAGGTATAAACATGAAGAAATTATTTAAGGAAAGTATCTTTATCGTAGCCATTACCCTTGTATTCTTTGGATTATTTCCGCTTTTGTTGTTTCGCATGTTGGCATTTCCCAATGCGAAAGCAGAGTTGGAACAGCATGTTCAAAGAAATATGGAAGACGCATTGTACAAACAAAATGACCGCCTCACCCTGTTTTGGGAAGAAAGAAAATCACATGCACGCGCAATTTCTGATGCTATTCAGAGCACAATGTTTATTTATGGTGATGAAGATTTTGTAGGTATTTTAAGCGGAGGAAATGAACACGAATATTTACGATTAAACACGCAACTGGAGTGTACGAAGGCAGATTACGGTTATAAGGGGATTTTTGTATGTGATGCGGCAGGTATTGTCCACATAACAACCACAGGCGAAAAATCACTTAAGGGAATGAATATCATGAAGGAAGATACATTCAGGGATGTTCAGGAGACTTTGTATGACGGCAAATCATATATTTCCGGCGTATCACATTTCCAGGTTGATAGAAAAGAATATGAAGAAGAACCTTCGCTGTTTATTTCATACCCAATCAAGGGAGAGCGTCATGATATCATTGGAGCTGTTTTCCTTTGGATGAATACTTCCCTGCTGGATACGGTAATGGATAGTTTTGCGCTTGGGAAAACAGGCGAAGCCTATTTGATAAACAAAGACGGAGTTATGGTTACACAATCAAGATTTTCCAGGCATCATGGAAATGAGACGAATGACACATGCAAAACGTGCCATATAGTAGAAGACCCGACGACGAAAATGTTGACAAAGGGGGTTAAAAGCTGTGTCACGGAAAAGACATCCGGCTATAATCTCGCAGGATATCACGATTATGGAGGAATAAAGGTCGTCGGCACATGGCGCTGGCTGAAAGATATGAACATGGGTTTAATGGTGGAGATAGATGCGGATGAGGCATTCGATACAATAAACAACATTAACTCCATGATAAAATCTTTCATGATCGTAGTGATTGTCCCCGCAGTTGTCCTTGCCTTTTTATTACACAGAAAAATTAATCTGGGATATATGTTAAAGGGTATGCCTCTCCCCAAAAAAGCCTTGCTCGGGACGGCCTTTATTCTTGTTGTGGGATTTATCATAGCGATTCTGGATGGATATCAGTTGAAGAGGGAAAGCGGTTATATCAGAGAGCAGGAATATAGAATATCAAATCCCTTTAGTGTATTGGGATCTATTGCCATACCGAGAGAAGAAGATTTTATAGAAAATAACATTTCAAAGTTCAGAAAGGAGTATCGTATTCAAAAATCTGAAAATACTTTTTACCATGATAAGAAGGATAGCGAACTGGTAAAAGGCGGAAATTACCATTAAAAAGCGCCCTAGCTTACTTTAAAACCACAGATTTCACAGATTTTACACAGATGAAAATAAAATAAATTCGAATAACTGTAGATGATACAGGACATTTTCAAGACACTTAATTTTTTGGAAGGAGTTATTTATGACTAACGTTATTTTATCCCCAAGGGAAAAGACAAGAAAAGCTTTAACCGTGGAATGTACAAAGGGGTGGTATGAGTATGAGGCCTCTTACGACGGCGTACTTTTGAATATCGATACTGCGGGCGCAAGGCTTCTTGGCTTCTCGTCTCCCGATGACATGCTCGGGAAAAAGATAAATGAATTGTATGCGCATCCCTATGACCATGAAAAGACGTTGTCTATGCTGTTCAGGGATGGAAAGGTAAGCGGTTTTTTCACCCTGATGAAGGGAATGGACGACAATCTGGTGTTTATAAAACAAAGCAGCACTCTGATTACCGATGAGTATTACCATTTGCCGCTAAAGGTACAAACCTCTTTCGAGATATCCCGTACGCTGTAGTATTTTCAAAGGCTTTTCCACTAACCCTGACAGGGTTTGAAACGGAACCACGAAACACACGGAATATAGGTAAAACAACCCTGTCAGGGTTAAAATCACTTAGGGAAACGTATAGATTAATTTTCATTCATTACATTACCGGAGGTTTTTTTTATGAATGTTTCTGCAAATGCACCCGCTGAAGAATTAAAAGGGAACACAAGGGTGCTTATACTTGCTACGCTTGCCTTTGCGGTAAGTTTTGCCGGATGGTCACTGTTTGCGCCTTTGGCCTCATATTTAAAAGCGGAATTTAATTTATCTTCCACCGCATTGGGATTACTGCTTGCCGCACCGGTGTTGCTTGGCTCCATTGTCAGAGTGCCTATTGGTATTTTGACTGATAAATATGGCGGAAGAAAGGTCTTTAGCGCACTGATGGCGGTGTGTTTTTTCCCTATGTTCATCGCAGGCTTTGCGCATAGCTACCTGTTTTTATTGATATGCGGGTTGTTTTTTGGCACAATCGGGGCGTCTTTTGCCGTTGGTATTCCACAGGTCTCCCAATGGTATCCGAAAGAAAAACAAGGACTGGCGTTGGGAATTTATGGCATAGGAAATGTCGGTTCTGCCGCAGCGGTATTTGGAGCGCCATTTATTGCTGAATCCATAGGATGGAACAAGGCGTTTATCTTTTATTCCATTCCATTGCTCCTGATGGCTGCTATTTACTGGTTTTTTTCCGCTGATGCGCCAAAACCTAAAACGGTAAAACCCAAGACCTTGAGCGACAGGTTGAAGGTTTATAAATCTTCTCATTTAATATGGGTATTTTCCCTCTTCTATTTTATGACGTTTGGTTTTTTTGTATGCTTTTCGCTTTGGCTGCCTTCTTATCTTAAAGAATCTTACAACATTACACCGGTAAAGGCGGGCAGCTTTACTTCTATATTTGTGTTTCTGGCGACTTTTTCAAGGATTTTGGGCGGATACCTGGGAGATGTCTTCCCCGGGAAACGTGTTTTAACAATTCTCTCCTTGTTCCTTATTGGCATACTTATTTATCTGAATCTAAGCAGTTCTCTGGCGCTTACGCTTGTTGTTTTCTATTGCATGGCGGTTTGTCTGGGCATCGGCAATGGCGTTGTCTTTAAACTGGTAGCGGAATACTTTCCAAAAGAAACAGGCGCCGTAGGCGGCATGGTTGGAGCTGCCGGAGGGCTTGGAGGATTTTTTCTTCCCATAATTCTTGGCACCATCAGGGATTATACCAACAATAATTCATTAGGATTCATCTTTGTTTCTCTCGTGTGCCTCGTGTGCCTCTCCTTTATGGAAGAAAAGACCTTTATAACAAAGAAGGGCAATAAAATGGCGCCCGCTGTGGGACGATAGTATGAACATAGTAACGATTGCAACTTATTCAACCAATACTCGCTGGTTTATTCCCGCTATGGCGACAATGATGATGGCGCTCATATCGTCATCCTACGGGTATAATGAAGCTGCTCCCTATCTTTTTATCGCCGGAATTGCAGCATTTTTTTCAGTGGCGGTCTTTATCACCATAAAGGCCGTATTTTTTTACAGCGAATTTTTACATGACATTCATAGCCCGGAAAAAACCAACTATCTCTTTTCAGTGGTGGGGGTTATTGGCCTTGCAGGTGTTTTTTGTTCTAAACTATGGAGCAATCATACCGTTTCCTGGATATTCTGGTATGTTTCTCTTGTCCTTTGGGTAATTATTACCCTTTTATCTTTCAGCTTTTTGTTTTTGTCCCGCAAATCTGAAGATAGGAAACTGGAAGAAGTATTACACGGCGGATGGTTTTTTATTTGCATAGGTACTCAGGCAACCGCATTGATGAGTATCATTGCCGCCAAACAGGCAACAAGCCACCTCTTTCTTATCCACCTGATTTCCTTTGGTTTGTGGTCGATAGGGGCGTTTTTATACCTTTTGTTTATGACGTTAATTGTACTTAGGCTCATTTTTTATTCATTCCCCAATAATTCAGAACTCTCACCCTATTGGATGCATGCCGGAGCCGCTGCGCTTACGGCGCTTACCGGTGTTGCATTATTTCAGCATATATCAGCCACAGGGGGGCCATTTCTTGATCTTTTGCCTTTTCTAAAAGGGTTTTCATTGTTTTTTTGGTCTGTGGGGCTATGGTGGCTGCCATTATTGAGTATTATGGCGCTGAAAAAACAGGCGTATGATGATGACCGTTTTGTGTTTACTGTGGGATATTGGGAGATAGCGCTGTCGCTTGCCTTATATGCTGCTGGAACCAAACAATTAACGGGCATTTTTGCCGGACAATACATAGTAGTATTTTCACACTTTCTTCACATTGCCGTTCTTCTTGTGTATGGTTATGCGCTTGTCTCTACCATAACACATTTGGCATTCTCCTCGGTATGGACGCCGGTAAACGACCTGACAATCAGTTGTGTTGTCCCCTATCGCTTCACCTTACGGGGAAAGATCTTCTATGTAACCGGCATTGTAAGTGAATGGATGGACAAGAATATTCAGGGCAAGGTTAAAAAACAATATTATGCAATTGTCAACAATAACCTTTCCTGCCTGATTTCCTACGACCTGTTTTCGAAAAAGTGGTATATTCGCCTGGCGGATGCTGCTATTGACACAAAAGGACAACCACCTATTCAACCTCCAGTTCACAATCCTTAATCCTCAATCTGCAATCTGCAATCTGCAATACACAATTTGCCGACTGTAAATTGCCGATTGCAGACCGTGCCGTATTCCCCATTCTTCTAAGAATTTACGTGATGTTTCCGGTTCACTGTTTAACGGCTTTTATACGTGAGCTATCAACCCTAAACCGTGAACAAGGTTAAATGGTTAAATGGTTAAACCCAGAACCCAGAACCCAGAACCTTAAACCCTAAGTATTTTTATATTGGCATGAAATTCATATCGAATATAATAAAGGGGAATGGTATCTGATAGTCAGGAAGTGTAATAGTGGCGATGGCGGCGTTTTGCTCTATAAAGTCAAACGATAAAAGGGGCATAAATATGAAAATAGCGGTAACGGGTTTAACGGGGTTTTTGGGGTATTATCTTGCAAAGCGGTTTTTTGAGAAGGGTATACAAATCCTGGCGCTTGTTCGAAATACAACGAATCTGTTGCATCTTCAGGATTTTCAAAAAAACATTACATATGTGCAGGGGAATTTAGACGATAAAGAAACGTTGAAGAAATTTGTGTACGGTGCGGATATTGTTGTTCATATGGCGTACGAAAGAAATGGGGCGTCATTTCATGAAGCGGGCAATAAGGATATAAAACGATTTGTGGAAACGAACCTTTTGGGGAGCATAGAGCTGCTTGACGCTGCGAAATGCGAGGGGGTGAAACAATGTATCTTTATCAGCTCCTGTGCTGTTTATGGATTTATTTATCCCTATATCCGTCTTGATGAATTGCACCCTTTGCTGCCGGAGTCTAATTATGGGGCCTACAAGGCGTCTGTGGAGGCATTTTGCCATTCTTATTTTCTTTCAAAATATTTTGACATAACAATATTCAGGCCTGTAGGCATTTATGGGATTGCGCCGCACCTTGCACATTCCGCCTGGTATAATATTGTAAAAGATATTAAGCATGGCCGCGATGTGGAAGTGTCCGGCGGGGGAAAAATAGTTTACGTTGAAGATGTTGTCCGTGCAATTGAATTGGCGGCTGGCAATAAAGATGCCTCGGGAAAGATATATAATCTGATGGACATGTATATTGACTATATGAACGTTGCCCAAATTGCCAGGGAAATTTGCGGTTCACGGTCAATTATCAGTGGCACGACAAAAAAATCTATTCATACGATCGACAGTACGCAATCAAAGGAACTGGGAGTTTCTTATTCCGGCATTGAAGGGGTAAAGCGATACATTCGGGAGTTGGCGCATCGTATTTGATTATAGGACGTTTTGGTGCTTAGCAGTAATTTCTTTGCACTTTTTGGCAAAATATCTAATTGTGAAATCCGAAACTCGAAATTCGAAATCCGAAGCAAATTCTAATGACAAAATGATTTGAAATTCTAAACAAATGCATCTTTCGGATTTCGTGCTTCATATTGTTGTATGTCTTGGATTTGTTTCGCATTTCGTATTTTTTATATCTCGCTTGTTTGATTCTGGCTATGCCAGCTTAGGGAAATAGATGCTTTTAGCTATATACTGACTGACTTAATGACTATCCTCAGGGACTTAATCATCGAACGTATTAAAAATAAGGGGAACATTCCCTTTGCCGAATTTATGCAGATGGCATTGTATTGCCCTGAATACGGTTATTACAACTCGAATGCCGTGTCAATTGGTAAATCAGGGGATTTTTATACAAGTCCCGCTGTTCACCGGATGTTTGGAGAACTTGTCGCAGTCCAGTTGGAAGAGATGTGGAGGATATTGGGGTGTGCTCCATTTACTGTTGTGGAAATGGGAGCGAATGCCGGTTGGTTATGTTTTGATATTATGCATTATATAAAAAATGAGTATCCCGGGTTTTACAAAAACATACAGTACTTTATTGTTGAATCGAATCCCTATCTTCGGGAAAAACAGCAGGAACTTTTTTGCGGAGACCCTGTTTTTGACGAAAAACTTTCGTGGCACTCATACGGAGAGGATGGGTTTTCATTTGACGCTGTTCAGGGCTGTTTTTTGTCAAACGAATTTATCGATGCGTTGCCTGTACACCGGTTATTAGTAAAAGAAGGTGAAGTAAAAGAGATATATGTTGGGTACAATGGTGACGATTTTTATGAAATTGTTGGTGATGTCTGTAATCACGCATTAAAAGACTATTGCATCAATGCTGAAGTGCCATTAAGAGAGGGCAGGGCGCTTGAAATAAACCTGGCCGCCCGTGATTATCTGAATCACGTTGCGCAGAAATTAAACTGCGGTTTTGTGCTAACGATTGATTATGGAGACACCGCGCAGCGGCTATATCGGGACAACACAACGGGAGGCACATTGAGGTGCTATTACCGGCACAATGTTAACCAGGATTATTATGAACGAGTGGGAGAACAGGATATTACCGCTTCTGTTGACTTTTCTTTCCTGATGGACGTTGGGAAGGGGGTGGGGCTAGATGCGACAGGATTGGTCAAGCAATCTCATTATTTAATTGCTTTGGGTATACTGGAGAAGTTAAATAACATGAGGAACGATCTTGAAACTGTTTTGAAAGTAAAAAACCTCTTTCTGCCTGAAGGCATGGGAGAGGTTTTTAAGGCGCTGATTCAGCACAGGAATGTGAAAAATCCATGCTTGTCCAGCCTGAAACCTTTAAGTGCGTTAAAACCCGGAACATAATGCGCTTCAATCGCGAAACGCGAAATACGAAAGAGGAACCACAGATTTCACAGATTGCACAGATTAAAAAATTGTCACAAGCTTATAATTGTCTCTTCCTCCACCGGTAATCTACCGTCGACAGTCGGAGGTTGACCAATGACCAATTTCATTAAAACAGAAAGGAGTAATTTGTGGAGAGCAAACAACCATTGGAAGTGGGATTGATTATGAATATCCTGACTGAGGCGATAAAAAGAGAAGAGGAATCATATGAATATTATTATAACGCTTCATTAAAAGCAACAAAACCTGCGACAAAAAAATTGCTGCTTGAACTTGCAGAATGGGAGAAATCACATATTGAAGAACTACAACATCATGTGGCGGAACTGAAGGCGCAGAAGGAAATAGACAGAGCAATTACCGGCGGTATATAAGGGGCCAGGGTTTTTTTTATTATACCTTAGAAATCGGCAATCTACAGTCGGCAGTCGGCAGTCTACAATCGGCAAATTGCAGATTGTGGATTGTGGACTGCCGACTGGAGACTGTAGACTGAGCTAACTTTACCATTTTTATCATATAAAGCAGAGGCATATATGGAAATAAAAAAAGACGATCTATTGCAGATGTACTATTACCTTAAATTAACGAGGAGGCTGGAGGATCGTGTAACCTCTCTCTACCATCAGGGGAAAATTATGGGAGGGGCATGGACGAGCAACGGCACAGAGGCGGTTTCTGTAGGATACGGATATGCGCTTGAAAAGGATGATATTGCCGCCCCTTATTTCAGGGACATGGGAGTATTCCTGATACGGGGTATTTCTGCGAAACGCATTATTGCGCAGTATTTCGGGAAAAAGACCGGTGTTACCGGTGGAAAAGAAGGCAATGTGCATATAGGTGATATGAAGTATGGCGTTGTCGGGTTCCCAAGCCATTTGGCGGACAATTATCCCGTAGGCACCGGTGTAGCCCTTGCCTTTAAAATACGCGGAGAGAAGAAGGTTGTGGCTGCGTGTACCGGTGATGGGGGCACAAGCCGCGGTGATTTTCACGAGGGTATGAACTTTGCTTCGGTAAGAAAATTGCCCATTGTTTTCTTCTGCAATAACAATCAGTACGCATATTCGACGCCGCTGAGGCTTCAAATGAATATCAAAGACGTCGCGGAACGTGCTGCTGCATACGGCATGCCCGGCAAAATTGTGGATGGTAACAATGTTGTTGAGGTCTACATGGCTGCAAAGGAGGCATATGAAGTTGCGAGGAATGGCGGAGGTCCTACGTTTATAGAGTGTAAAACCATGCGTATGCATGGTCATTCGGAACATGATAGCGCCAAATATGTACCAGGGGAATTGCTGGAAGAGTGGAAGAAGAAGGACCCTATCGCAAATATGGAAAGGTATTTGACGGAAAAGAATATCGCAGGTAAAGAAGAACTTGACGGCATTGACGCCAGGGTAAAAAAGGAAATAGATGAAGCGGAGGCATTTGCAGAAGAGAGCCCGTATCCCGACCCCGCAGACGGCCTGAAAGGTGTTTATGCTACGCCGGTAGAAACAAGATAGGAATAGTCAAGTTTTTAATCTGTGTAATCTGTGGTTCCCCTTTCGTATTTCGTGCTTTTTTTAGTTCTGGCTATGCCAGCTTAGGATGCTGTATTAAATTTTTGGAAACTGAAAAATGTACAATATAAAATTTTCAGAGGTTACAGAGCGGCTTAAGGAAGTGCTGAATACCAAATCGGAAGATGATTTGGCAAGAAGCCTTGAAATAACAGCACAGGCATTTCTTTCCTTCAAAAGACAAAATGAAATTCCCTCCGAATTGCTCGTCCGTTTTTGCCTCTTACACCAGGTATCCATTGACTGGCTTATTAAAGGAGAGCAGGAAAAAACGAGTGATTATGTGAGTATCCCTATATATAACGCCAAAATATTTTCGGAGGAAAAGGCAAAAGAACCGGAACATACAGCGGGATTTATGGCGTTTAAAAACGATTGGTTAATGTCTGAATTCGGCGCTAATAAAGCGAATCTTTATTTATTTTATGTAAAAGATGATTCCATGGAACCTATGTTAAAAAACGGCGATGTTGTCATCGTTGACAAAAAAAATAATGTGCTGGACCGGGATGGATTGTATCTTTTGCGTACCGAAGGTGCGGCAGCGTTCATTAAACGGGTGCAGCGCCTTCCCGGCGGTAGTCTTCGTCTGTTGTGCGACAATGCTGCTTATAAACCCATTGAAGCAAAAACGGCTCAGATAGAGAATGGTGATATTGTGATTGTCGGCAGGGTTGTGTGGTCAGGCAAACGGTTATGACGAGTAGCTTGCAGGGAAAGAAAATGAATCAGTGTATCTAACACAAATATAAAATACTATGTAAAAGTCAAAAAGGAGGCATGGATGGGGCAAATTACCTATCTTGAAGCAATAAGGGAAGCCATGGATGAAGAGATGTCCCGCGATCCGGGCGTGTTTGTATTGGGTGAAGACGTAGGGGTATATGGCGGGGCGTTTCGGGCTACGGAAGGGTTTTATGAGAAATACGGAGAGTGGCGGGCGCTGGATACCCCTTTATCGGAATCAGGGTTTACCGGAGCCGCAATTGGCGCAGCCCTTGTCGGGATGCGGCCGATTGTTGAAATGCAGTTTGCTGATTTTATTTCCTGCGCTTTTGACCAGTTGATAAACGTGGCGGCAAAATTCCATTATCGCATGGGTTCCGCCGTGCCTATGGTTGTTCGTGCGCCTTATGGCGGCAATATACATGGCGGGGCATTTCACTCACAGAGTATTGAGGGATATTTTTTTAATGTACCTGGATTAAAAATTGTGGCGCCATCGAGTGTGTACGACGCAAAGGGTTTATTGAAGGCTGCCATCCGTGACAATGACCCCGTGCTCTATTGCGAGCATAAGTACCTTTACCGGCGGATAAAAGATACGGTTCCGGAAGACGATTACATCGTGCCGATCGGCATGGCAAAGGTGGTTCAGGAAGGCACGGATGTATCGGTTATTACGTATGGAGCCATGGTGCATACGGCTATTGAAGCGGCAAACGAAGTGAAGGCGAACAGTGTTTCTGTTGAAATTATCGATTTGAGAACACTCCTGCCACTGGATAAAAAAACAATTTACGAGTCCGTTAAGAAGACAAACAAGGTGATTATTCTGCATGAACAGACAAAGACGGGCGGCGTTGGCGCCGAAGTATCTGCATTGATTTCCGAATATTGTTTTGATGATTTGGATGCCCCGGTCATTCGCATTGCTGCCCCGGATACCCCGGTACCCTACAGCCCTTTAATGGAAGAAGCATTTATCCCGCAAACAAAAGATGTGGTAAACGCGATAGATAAAATAATACGTTATTAATTCGGAGAAGTGTATATGACTATTGATATAATCATGCCGCAAATGGGAGAAAGCGTAGCGGAAGGCACTATTCTTAAATGGCTGGTTCACGAGGGTGATTACGTTGAAAAAGAACAGCCGCTGGTAGAAATCAGCACGGATAAAATTGATACCGAAATACCTTCGCCGTCTGCCGGTATCATAAAGAAGATTCTTTACAAAGAAGGCGCTGTCCTGGCGGTTCAAACCGTTATTGCTCAAATTGAAGAGGGCGAAATAAAGGCGCAGGCCGGAACAGTGAGGAAAGAGCAGGAAGAGAAAGAGAGGGTTGAAATATCTGAAACGGCGGCAATTGCCGGTGAACGTGATATGCATGAAAAAAGATATTCTCCTTTAGTAAAAAAACTGGCAAAGGAATATAACGTCAGCTTGCCTGAAATAAAAGGTTCGGGCGAATTTGGCAGGGTAACCAAAAAGGATATAATGGAATATATCTCTTCAAGGCAGGAGATTACTGCTTCAAAAGAAAAAATCGTCAAAGAAGCGGAGCGGGAGACGCTTATTCCGTTGCATCCAAAACGCAAAATTACGGCGGAAAGGATGGCGCTCAGCAGACAAACAGCGGCGCTTGTAACTACCGTATTTGAAGTGGATATGACGCCTGTGACAAAATACCGCGAACTGAACAGAGAAGCGATGAAAAGGGAAGGCATACATCTTACCTATCTCCCTTTTATTGCATTTGCGGTAGTACAGGCTTTAAAAGAACATGCCGCCTTGAATTCATCGTGGACGGATAACGGCATTTTGCAGAAGAATTATATTAATCTGGGCATTGCCGTTGCCCTTGAGGATGGCCTGGTTGTTCCCGTTATTAAGGATGCGGATAAAAAAGATATGTTTCAATTAGCACGGGAAATTCAGGAAATAGCAGTAAATGCCCGCTCAAAAAAATTGAAACCGGATGACGTCCAGGGCGGGACATTCACTATTACAAATTACGGCGTCAATGGCAGCCTGTTTGGGACTCCATTGATATTGCAACCCCAGTCTGCAATACTGGGAGTTGGGGCTGTGGTAAAAAGGCCGGTTATCCTCGGTGATGCTGACGCCATTGCCGTCCGGTCAATGGTGTATCTTAGTCTTTCATTTGACCATCGGGTAATGGATGGCGCCCATGCCGATGCATT
This sequence comes from Candidatus Kuenenia sp., assembly GCF_039794105.1. GTDB lineage: Bacteria > Planctomycetota > Brocadiia > Brocadiales > Brocadiaceae > Kuenenia. Next base: position 6,975 of record NZ_JBDIWA010000019.1, on the reverse strand, counting down.
TCTTCATAAGGTAAAGAATATTTTGGAGACGTGGGGAGTATCTCTCTATGAACAGAAAAAACCTAATCCTCCTGGCGGATATGGTGGAATATGGTGAAGCCTGGGAGTTGCAAAAAACACTGTTAGAGCTAAGGATCTCTGAAAAAATAGAAGATTGCCTGCTTCTTCTTCAGCATCCTCCCACATTCACCTATGGACGCAGATATAAAGAATCCAATCTTATTTCAAATAAAATGCGCTATGAGAAAATCGGCATTGCTGTTTACAAGACAGACAGGGGCGGTCTTGCCACGTATCATGGCCCTGGCCAGGTAGTAGGATACCCTATCTTAAAAATGCGTTCTTATACGAATGATTATTATGAATATCTGAGGATGCTTGAAGAGGTAATGATCCAAGTCGTATCTGATTATGGGATAACGGTAAACAGGAGAAAAGAATATACCGGCGTTTGGGCGGATAATGCCAAGATAGGTTTTATCGGCGTCAGGATTGCCACGGGTTATACGATGCATGGTTTCTCACTCAACGTTAATAATGACCTGTCTCCTTTTGAATATATAATCCCATGCGGAATTGACGGGATAAAGGTCGCATCCCTGCAAAGCCTATTGAATACAACGGTTGATTTAAAAGAAATATATGAAAGGATTACAAGTCATTATGCAAACATCTTTCAAACCGAAATAGTTTTCATAGAAAATTCGTTGCCATATTTTTGTAGAGACGCATTGCATGCGTCTGGAAACTGTTGAGCGTAAAGAGAATGTTGATACAAGAGAACTTACAGACATAACAGAGAGACGCATGCAATGCGTCTCTACATTAACATCAACATACGTCCTGTATTTGCGAGCATGTATATTAACCCTGACAGGGTTGTTTCTTTCATTTTCAGAATTTACAATTAAATATTTTGATATATTATATATAATAAGTAGTGTTAGTATTACTATCATGTAATGATTTGCAATAAAAATTAAATATATTAGTTTGAAAGCGGGCAATTGTATGCATATAAATCTCGGTCAATTATCGGTAATTGAAATAAAGAGATTCTCCAAAAACATTAAAGATAAATGTAGTGGACATGCATTTATGGAAGAATCTGTTCTGGAGGCAACAAGGCTTTTTTACCATTCATTTGTTACCGATAACGGAAGCAGTTCTTTTGCACTAGTACGCATTTTTAAATCATGTTCTTATCAGGAACTTCCGGATGATGTTCTGTCTTATATAAAAAACAAGGCAACAGCGGAATCAATAACTTCACAAAACAGGTATTTGACTTTACTAGGGACATGGGGTGATTTGGAAGCGTGGTGTGATAGAAAAAAATCCTGGAATCATATTGCCTTTCCCATGGATGATCCGCAATTGTCTCATAAATACCCTATGATCGCTGCGCTTTTAACGCAAATAGGAGAACATCCTTTTTGTGAAGTAAATGCGGGAGTAGATTTTCTCAAAAATGACCAACATAAAAATTATGGATTATATTATATTGAAGATGCTGGAGACATGACGTCAATTCAGGAACAAGCAAATTTTGTGAATACACATTCCATAAAATCAGTTTTCGGGTTTGGCGGAAAATTTACTTCAGGCAATGTCTATGCGATTATCATCTTTTCCAAAGAGTCAATTCGTAAAAATACCGCAAAATCATTTCTCGCCATCAATCCCGTGGTAAAGCAGATTATGCTGCCATTTGAAATAGAGGGCAATATATTTAAAAATAGTCTGCACGCACCGAATTCAAATGGAATAAGCATTAATAATGATGAATCTGGCATAAACATCAAACCGTTTCATAAAAATAGTATTGATTACCACAAAAAATACCTCATCGAAAGAGAAATGTCTGCCGCCATCCGGGCTGAACTGGATATGACAAATGAGTACATGATTGAGGTGACAGAGGATTTGAAAAGGGCAAACAAAAGCCTGGAAGATGAAATCATTAAACGGCTTCAGGCGGAAAATGAACTGCAACAAAGTCAGAGTCAATTACAGGCAGTGTTTGATAATGCCGCAGCGTGTATTTACATAAAAGATATTGAGGGTAAGCACCTGTTTATTAATAAGCACTATGAAAAGCTGTTTCACATTACCGGGGATACGATAAAAGGGAAAACAGTTTACGATATATTCCCACGGGAGATGGCGGAGGCATTACATAAGAACGATCAAAAAATGCTTGAGTCGAAAACTCCTATGGAATTTGAAGAAATTGTTCTCCAGGATGACGCCCCTCACACCTATCTATCAATAAAATTTCCATTATATGCTTCAAATGGCGTCCCTTACGGGCTGTGCGGGATTTCGACGGATATTACACAGCGCAAGGAAATGGAGATCGAACTTAAAAAAATGAATGCACTTCTCAAACAGGATGCCAGGGAATATGCGGGAAAGCTGGGAAAACAGAATATTAAACTGGCAATGGAATCGAAAGAACGGAAAAAGACTGAATCTGCCCTGCGGGAAAGTGAAAAGCGTTTTCGCGTAATGTTTGACCAGGCTGCGGTTGGTGTTGCGCTTCAGGAAGTAAAGACGGGCAATTATATTTTAGTCAATAAAAAATACAATGATATTATTTGTAGTGCGCCGCTTGCCCATCCCGATGACCGGCAGGCAACTTTAGTAAATATACAAAAATTAATCGACGGCAAGATTCGTGAATTTATTATGGAATCGCGGTTTTTTCAGTGGGACGGGTCTGTTGTGTGGGTGAATATGACGGTATCGCCCATGTGGAAGATAGGTGAGAAACCTGATTTTTACATGATAATTGTGGAAGACATTACGGAACGTAAAAGGGCGATAGCGGCGCTTGAGGAAAGTAATGAAAAAATTCAATTGTTGCTTGATTCCACAGGGGAAGGTATTTATGGGATAGATGAGCATGGTATATGCACGTTTGCAAATATTGCATGTACTAAATTGCTTGGATATGAGAGCCCGCATCAGCTTGTCGGGAATCAAATGCATAAAATGATTCATCATTCCCGCCGGGACGGCACGCCGTTCCCTATAGAGGAATGTAGTGTTTTTCAGGCGTATCAGAAAGGTGAAAGTATTCACGTTATCGATGATATTGCATGGCGTGCCGATGGATCGTTTTTTCCTGTCGAGTATAGGTCATACCCGATACGGAAAAATAATAAAAATATCGGAGCAGTTGTTACTTTTCAGGATATTACTGCACGAAAACGCATGGAGAAAGAGCTTTTACATTCTAAAAAAATGCAGGCACTGGGAACAATTACTTCCGGTGTTGCACATGAGGTGAATAATATCCTTGCGGCTATTGACGGCAATATACAGATGTTAATGAGACAGAATAAAGGCCGGAAGATGCTGCTGGACTCTCTTAAGATAGTTCACAAATACGTAAAAGACGGGGCTGAGATTGTTAGAAGATTAAATGAATTTACCAAAAAGAACGAAGATTTCCCCGGCTATGTATCGGTTGATCTGTCTGAACTGACAAAACATGTTGTGAAATTTCTCAGGCCCAGATGGCAGGATATGGCTCAGGGGGCAGGGATAAAGTATAGCATGAACACAGATGGACTTAAAATAGTCAGTGATATAAAAGGCAATCCTTCAGAATTACGGGAAGTAGTATTGAATATTATCAATAATGCATTGGATGCCATGCCCAAAGGAGGCACCATTTGTTTTAATGCCTGGGAGGATGAAGATAACGTACATTTGAGTATTTCCGACACGGGGGTCGGTATGACTGAAGAGGTGATATCGAAAATCTTTGATCCTTTCTTCACGAGCAAGGAAAAGGGCACAGGTTTAGGTTTGAGTGTTGTTTACGGAATGGTTAAAAGGCATGGTGGGGTGATACACGTCTCCAGCACGGTGGGAATGGGAAGTGTTTTCCTATTGTCGTTTCCATCAAAAAAAGAGGTTAATACGACAGAAGAAGCACAAATAATCGAGACAAAAAAAGGGATGATGGAAGATAATGTATTGATGATTGATGATGCGGACACAGTCGGCGATGCGGTGTTGGAGTCTGGTGGAGGAAATAAGATATTGGTGATTGAGGATGAATTGGTTATAGGAAAAGTATTGTGCAATTTTCTTACAGAGGAAGGGTATGTTGTTGAATATTGTAATAATGGCGCAGAGGCATTAGATAAATTCAAACAATACAAATATGACCTTGTCCTTTGTGATCTTGGGATGCCCGGGGTTTCGGGATGGGAGATAATGGATGCAATAGAAATATTAGAAGAAAAACCGAAGGTAGGTATAATTACCGGATTCCTGAATACCGCAGATACTTTTCCAGATAATAAAATAAAAGCAAATTTTATCATCAATAAGCCATTTGATTTAGAAGTTGTATTAGAACATATTCAGCAGATACTTTAAAGGGATAGATAATTCGTATCTGCTTTGTATTTTAAAAGGGGTTAAAGTTATTCGCGTGGTAGGTACAACATGTACATGCGCATGCGCATTTGGAGTTGCAGAAAAAATGAGTTGGACGTGTCCTCACCAAAAAAATAATGAATGTATTCGGTTAAAGAAACCATGCCAGCCTCTGCAGAAGGGTTGTGTGTTGGAAGATAAAGTTACATTTATAGATTTTCAATATGAGGACAACGAAAATCAAAAACATTCAAAAAAAGGGTAACACTTTAGTTTTTTGAAAAATTCCAGCAATAACAAAATACATGAGTAAGCATTCCCGATTTTTTGTAACCGATTATGTGATTGGGGGTAAAACAACGCTGTCAGGGTTAATGTTTCATTAAAACATGGCGGAAGTCACAAAAAAACGGGAATGCTCCCGTGTAGGGTGTAGGGGCGAATCATTTGCATATTTGGACATGAATGCATGTATGCCAGTTATTGCAAATGCTTCGCCCCTACAGTGTTATCGGTTTGTTGATATTCTAAAGGAGAGATGTGTGACAGAGCCAATGATTACTTGTCCGAAATGCCAGACTGCGATTAAGCTGACAGAATCGCTTGCGGCGCCGATCGTCGAGTCCGCTCGTCGCGAGTATGAGCAACGTCTGGCACAAAAAGACGCTGACATCGCCAAGCGCGAAACCTTGCTTTGTGAGCGTGAAAAAGAGATTGCCAGGGCAAAAGAGGCTATTGACGGACAGGTCGCAGAGAAACTGCGCCAGGAGCGCGACAGGATAGTCGCCGAAGAATCCAGGAAGGCCAAACTTGCACTTGCTGCCGACTTTGAGCAAAAACGAAAGGAACTTGCCGATCTTCAGGAAGTGCTCAAACAGAGGGACGAGAAACTTGCCGAGGCGCAGAAGGCGCAGGCTGAAGTCTTGAGAAGGCAGCGGGAACTTGATGACGAAAAACGAGAATTTGACTTGACGGTGGAGAAGCGCATACAGGAAGGGCTTGCCACGGTACGTGAACAAGCGCACAAAGAGGCGGAAGACCAACTTAAATTCAAGGTGTTGGAGAAAGAGCAGACTATCGCCTCAATGCAAAAGCAGATAGAAGAACTTAAGCGCAAGGCCGATCAGGGGTCGCAGCAACTTCAGGGAGAAGTCCAGGAGCTTGAGCTTGAAGCGCTATTGATCTCGAAATTCCCGCGCGATACGATAGAACCCGTTCCGAAGGGCGAGCATGGCGGCGATGTGTTGCATCGGGTCATTGGCCACCTCGGCCAATCCTGTGGTACTATCTTGTGGGAGTCCAAAAGGACAAAGAGCTGGAGCGACGGCTGGCTTATCAAGCTTCGTGAAGACCAGCGGGCAGCAAAGGCAGAGGTTGCCGTAATTGTCAGCCAGGCGCTCCCGAAGGGCGCGGCGACATTCGAATTGATTGACGGCGTATGGGTAACGCACCCCAGGGCGGCAATTCCCGTAGCTGTCACGCTCCGCCACACCCTCATCGAGGTCTCATCAGCCCGGCAGACTATGGAAGGGCAGCAAACCAAGATGGAAATGGTCTACCGGTACCTCACCGGCCCTAGATTCCGACAGCGTGTACAGGCCATCGTTGAGGCGTTCTCATCTATGCAGGAAGACCTCGAAAAAGAGAAGAAGGTCATTACGAAGCAATGGGCCAAGCGCGAGGAACAGATCGGGCGCGTGATGCAGTCTACCGTTGGCATGTACGGCGACCTGCAGGGTATTGCGGGGAAGACGTTGCAGGAGATTGAGGGGTTGGAATTAAACGCTTTGGAGGCATCTGAAGAATAATTGCAGTACGTAGTGTTATGACTCTAGAACCGTCCAAAGTTAAAAGAAACATTCAGCCGGGTTCCTGGTTGATTAAGCCGCGTTCCTGGTTGATTAAGCCGCGTTTTTATTTACCGCAATACAGGCGAGAAAGTCTTCACTCTTTTTTTCACCATCATTTAAATCATCGCGTTAATCCATAGTGTGAAAGCGCACGTATTTCTTAGCCCATCGCAATATGTACTCACTATATGAATTAAATAGTGATACCGCCGCATCACATCCCTTATGCAATACTAAATTTAATACGAGAATCTGCTGTATGTATTTGCATACAGTGGAAAACAAGCATAACAACTCTAAGCATTAATAGTTTATGAAATATCAACTATACGGTGTATTGATTTGCATACACTATTTGTAAATTGCCCGGATTTGTTTTTATCACTGCTTCTCATGCCGTTGTTAATTTTATCAGTCATAACTACTTTTATCTTTGAAGGTTATAAATTTATTACTGCTAGTATAAAAAAATTATATTGTTTTAATTTTCAATGGCAAACGCATTGCGTAGGTATTGCGTTGAGAAAAAAGTCTGTTTCGGGAGTGTTTCCGGAAGATTGTTAAAAAAGATGTAAATTGAAGGAGGATGGCGAAATGTTTAAGAAGATAGGTATTGGTGTTGTTATTTCAGGGGCGTTAATGTTTAGTTATTTTGGATTAAACACAGCATTCATTAGCCCAGTAATCGCAGAAGAGGAAGAGAAAGACATTGAGAAGAAGACTGATG
>NZ_JBDIWA010000018.1:0-63308 GCF_039794105.1 Candidatus Kuenenia sp. | reverse complement strand
ACAAAATTATGATTTAGATGGAAAAATTTTAACCTTTTCCTGATTTGTTTATAGATTGCTTTTAATTTACACACAATTTTCTTTGCGTTTTATTTTCATTGCTGATCACATTCTCGGACAGCCTGTTGATTAGTGATTTAAGTGCTGCTAATCTCTTTTTAATCTTATTATCTTTCGATAACATAGATTTCATAATAGTTACCCGCCGACTTACCGATGAATAACCAAGACTAAATAAATTGCCTATCTCCCGATTATTATACCAACCTGTACTCCATAAAAAATAGATTAATATATCACGATCCAGTTTATCTGAAGCACATATCCTGGAGGATTGTAAAAAAACATCTGTATCACATTTTAAGATATTTGCAGCCTTCTTTAGAATGGTTTCAGGATTGGTATCTCTCAATACCTGTCGTTTTTGAGGTATTTCAACATCAGGGTTTTCTGTCAAATATTTGGACTTTATACGTTCTACAAAATTTCGGGAACCTAAAAAGAGACCATAATGGAAATCTTCCCAAATCTTTTTTTCTTCATGAGAATAATTTTGTACCATTTTCCTGTATGCTTTTTGTTTGTATTCTGCATCTAATAGGGAAAGAACAGGCTTTGTAAATAACCACTCCGGTGGTTTCTTATTATATGCATAAACTGGATAACTGCTCCATGGATAATCAACCAGTCTCCTGACTAATCCGGCACGCAAAGGATTCCTGTGAATATAACAGGAAAGAAGAATAAGGTATTCATCATTTTCTATGAGAAAATTTTTGAATCGCCCCTGAAACAGGTGGCCACTGCGTTTGTGTTTGATATTGTACCGACGTGTATAAGTAGCGCCGAACCATTGCATGCTTTTAGAAATATTAGGTTTATTGGTTTTAAGCAGCAGATGGTAATGATTGTCCATGAGAACATAAGCAAATACCTCAATCTCAAATCTGTCCGCCATTTTCCCTAAAATATCCAGAAAAGAAACGCGGTCATCATTATCACGGAAAATATTCCTCCTTTCATTCCCTCGTGATAAGATGTGGTAATAAGCGCCTTCAAATTCTATTCGCCATTGCCTTGCCATGGCATGTCATGTCATGTCATGTCATAAACGATAGCATAATCAGATTTTAATTGCCAAACACATAATCACTAATCAAGATGTGACCCTGGTACTCCATTCTCCATGACCCTGGTACTCCAAAACATCCTACTTTGTATTAATTTTCATTTACAATCGTCAGGGCTTTATCATAGACCTCGCTTGAGAGGTAAAATTTATGTTTCCTTAATATATTTAAAATCGGTTTTATTTCTGGAATTAACATCCTTTGTTTCGCTGCAATCAACAAACCTGTTGTTCCTGTTATAGTTAAACCCATTGCTTTGGCATATCTTCTTGCCTTTAAATCATCAATCAAAAGCACATCGGCTCTTAATGAACGACATAGTGATATTGCCTCTGCCTCGCCTTTATCAATTTCCTGATAGAGTTTTTCTGCATCTGCTGCAGTCTCAGTTGAAAGGTTTTCAACTAAAAGCCAATCAGGCATAATATAGCCGCCCGGCCTTAGCCATTCTCTGTCAACAGATGGAGGAATTTTTACTTTCTCAAAAAGTTTTCCGAGTATCCAGAGATATCCTGCCTTATCAAGAAGTATTAAAGGACTTGTATCAGAGATAGCTATCATTACAGTTTTTCCAGTGACCTTACTTCTTCCTCAAGTTCTTCCGGAGTGATACGGATATACGGTATCCCTTTCATACCTGCATACCGGATAAATTCAAATCTCTCCATTTCAAGTATTTCAGCAGCCTTACCGCTGGAAATCTTTCCTTCCCGGTATAATTCAAGCACAGCGGCTTCTTTTATTAAATCTGTACTATCCTGATAAGTCGTTGATAGTTTTTCCAGTATCTCAGAAGGAAAAGATATTTGTATTGTTTTTAATGGCATTTTACTCGCTCCTTTTTGACGCTTTTATACAACATTAATAATTTTGCAAAAAATGTATATATCTTTTACAAAATATTCCACATTAATCTCAATTTTAGGTACTTAAGCTCACAGTTCATGTTTATAATATGAAAACTATTATCGGGAGCAGAATTTCATATTTCAGTCAGAATGGTTTTCTATAAGAACATACCCATGTAATTGCACTATATATTTTTCTAAACTATCTTTTAATATGCCGAGAAACCTTTTACGATCTGTGTCATTTTTAAATATACGGCTTCTTTCATTACTGACCCAATTGGTTCATTGTTGTCAATAGATAATGTCTGACCCCACTGCCCCCCCTTGAACTACCTTATCAGGTTATCCTTCAAGTAAGAAGTAAGGTTTATTTTAATTTGTCAATATTTTTGTGATAAGCTAACACTTTTGGCATAATCTCTCGAATACATTTCCATGTATTAGTATTTCTTTCATTAGCAAACTTTATCTGAAATATCGAAGCTGCCTTCTCATCATTATTATTAGCTCGATTTGCAATATAATTATAAAGATGTCCGATTTCATGATCCATACCGCTTTGATTGTATACTTCAAAAAAATCTTCTGGAGAAACAGAACAAAGTATTCTCATTATTTCATCGATATCTATTTCAAGCATTCCCTTTTTCTCTAATTCTTTTTTTATTATATCACTATCTGATCTATTTAAATATTCTGTGGACAAATTACATTCATATACTCGTATTTTAGGATAAATAAAACTACCGTACCAATTGCCGTCAGGTGGAAATCCTGGACACAAAGAAAACTTTACATTATTTATACGAGATAAAATTTTCTCATAACCTAATTTTGGTGCCAATTCAATCGTATTCGTCTTCCATCTATCAATGTCTTTTTCTGTTATCTTTCTCATAATAAAATTTTTCTCCTATCCTTTATCTTTATTACAAAAATGATTCTTTTCGACTATCATTTTGTGGTCAATAGGGGTCAAGAATGCAAAGATACTTATAAGGATGAATTAACTGATTTATTGTGCAAGAATTTCTCTACGTCTTCCAATTTCTTATTTAACCTACTGTCTTTTGATATCCACGCTTTCATGTTTGATAAAATAATATAGGCGATGCTTTAAGAAGTTGGACGATAACAGGGTCGCGACCGTTTTATAATTTCCTATATTTTTCATGGTTTATGGAATGTAAAAACGAATTCACAAAATTATGCATCATCAGGACTCATTATACTGTATGAGTTCACAAATAGGGATTTCTAAGGTCAGATTTAACTTTTGTTAACATAAATAGTTATAGCATTTCTGGAATCACATTTTGTGAATCCCTTGAGTATAATTTGCATGATGGGCACTGTAACATTTTTTTTCCCTTTTTTATTCAATCTTACCATATTATTTCGTATTTAAATTATTTTTCTGCTTCTCTTGTTCTGCCAATATTTGCTTTGCTTCCTTTAAATCTATCTTTGCTTTATGACCATGTTTCTCAAGTAAATGTAAAAGGTTGCTGCCGTTTAATAATGTAAGGGGTTTCCCTTTGGCAAATTCATACGCATCAGGCCCGTAGTCAGCGGTAGACACTAATATCCCTTTTGTTGCACCCTCATTCATGATGGTTCCATAAAGATCACGAACGGCAGAAACACCTACCGTATTTGTATAACGTTTGGCCTGGATTACTATTTTGCCTCCTCTGATTGGATCAGGATCAAAAGCTACTGCATCAACCCCTGCATCTCTGCTGGATCGGGTAACCTTAACCTCTCCACCAGATTGAGAAAATTCCTTTTCAAAAAGTTCTCTGATCAAATGTTCAAAATCTTCCCAATCCATTGCGGCAAGATTGTAAGTGTCGCCTAATTCGTCAACAACTTGGTAGGAAGACACAAATCTTTTGTCTTCCCGGTTAATACTTAATATAGGTGCAATTGGTGTCAAACTGTGGAGTTTTGAACTGCCAATGCCTTTTAGTTTTTTAAAACAAGCTTTTGGGTCTACATGTTCTAAATTAATTGACAAAAATTCCTGTTTATTTGCTTGAACAGATACTATACAGGCAGTTGTGTTTTGGCCTGTGGCTTTATCTATTGACTCCACAATACCATTAAAAATGATTGAATCAATAGCATTTACAACATCAGATTCGTATAGTTCATGAATTGTTCTTAGTGTGATTTGATAAATAAGATCATCATAAAGGTTATTAACTGTTGAGTCTGCAAAAAAACTTTCTGAAAACTCATCACTCGTTTTGATATATTTTACTTCCTTTAACCTTGGGAGTGCATCAATGGGAGGTAATGAGTAATCTACAATTAATATTTTTGTTTCAGGGTTATAATCGAGATCAAACTCTTGAGGAAAATAGTGTGGATATTCTGAATCTGACAAAATAATTTCACAAAATGGAATTATAACATTCGGTTGTTTATCAAAATATTGTTTATATATAGCATTTTTCCTTTCTTGTATTGCCAAATAGTCTTTTTCCTCTGCTTCCCATTTACTTAGTTCCTCTTGATATTGTTTTTCGAGTTTTTTATTTTTTAAAACTATTTCTTCCTTTTCCTCTAACCAGCAATCATAATCACTTTTAAACATATTTTCTGCATAGATAATTATTTCTTTTTTACTTGCCCCAGGAAACATCCAGTCCCGCTTCGAACTCACCAAAGGCTCACCCAGCTTATTTATATATTGCTTATAAAATGGGGCATTTTTATCGGGTGGTTTAGGGATATTTAATAACTTTGGTAATTGAGGTTTTTGTTTATGGAATTTAATTTCTTCCTTCAAAATTGCCCTATCAATTTTGTAGTTTTTCTTCAGAGCGTGCTTTAGAATATCCTTTATTTCTTTTATAGCTTCTGTTGCTTCTTTGGTTTGTTCAAGTGCCAATTCCGTTTTTAACTGTCTTTTTTCCATTTTCAACTTTCCCTCATTTCATTCCATGCAGCTATTTGAGTCTCAGCCATTTGTTCCACTACATCCCTGTCACGCCCACGAATAACGCGGTATTTATTTAAACCTTCATGCCTGATTTCTGCTTTCCACATAGTAGCTCCATCATTCGAACCTCTTGTTTGACTCCTTGATTCCAAGCTTCTTTGTACATTTCTAATCATTGCATCATAATTTCTTGCCATACTTAATATTCCCTCATCTCAATAATAGAGTATAATAAACGGTTATTTTCGGATTTTAAAGGTAATAGTCACCCACCACATTTTTCCATATCAAATCTTTTCTATTTTAATATCAGCCACCTTAATTCAAAGTACAGTTCTGGAAATTCATAATCCTCATCTGAATTATTCCAGCATTCCCGGATGCATATAACTGCTTTGTCTAATTCTGAGTACGCCAAAGATACCGTAAAATAATGTGCTGGGTTATCATACGTAGATGTAATAGGTAATTGTCTTTCATAACTACCATAACCACCGCCAATATCTGCAAATCCCATAACACCTTTAATTTCAGACTCTATGTTACCAATTATAAATATTTGTGAGTCAAAACTACCTGCTCCAATCTCAATCGGTTCAAACTCAACATCTGCAATACCTTTGTCATTAATTTTAACCCTATCGGCAAAAAGAGTTGTGGTACTAACAAAAAGTACTGCTAAACAAATAAATATCTTATACATTTCTCATTCTCCTGTTAAATTGTTCTTAAAAATAATCACTTTTCTTCCAACACAATCTCAATCTCCTTTTCCTCTCCTTCTTCAAGATTCACGTTATATTTTGATTTGTAATACCCCTTCTTCTTTGAGACAATTTTATACGTGTCCACATTAAGGTTATTGAATTCAAAATAGCCTTCTTTGTTTGTATATTCTTTCACTTTAACCCCTGTGCCTTTACCCTTGCATCGTACCTTTGCTGATTCAACAGGGTCGTCATATTCATCCACTACATATCCGAATATTTTGCCTGTTAGGGTACTCGGCGTGGGTGTTGTTGATGGTATCGGGTTAACTGAAGGGGAGAGCGAAGGTACGGGCGTTGGAGGTGTTATAGCGCGTAATAGTGTAAAATCGGCCTGTGTTGTTTCTCCTGCCGTTACGGTTACTGTCTGCGATACAGACCCGTAGCCTTCCGCCAGTGCAGTCAGTAAATAACTCCCTTCCGCAACATCGTTCAACTGATAGATGCCATTAGAACCGGTTTTTGCCGAATATCCCCCTTTATCAGTAAATACAGTTGCATTTGCAACAGGCTTTCCATCCGTATCAACCACACTTCCAAATATAGTGCCTAATTCGGCTGGGGTTGGTACAGGTGTCGTGCTTGTTGCAGCCGTCCATGTACCAACAAGGACATATACATCTTCCGTATTATATGATCCACTGTAACCTGATATCTGTATATAGTATATACCGGCTTCGAGGTCGTTGTATGAAATCGTTTCCGTGCCTTTAGGATTTGCGGAATTGCTTATTTCAGTTTTCGAGGAATCATACAGATAAAGGTCATAATCATTATCCGTTGGCACAGTAAGCATCAACTGTATATCTGGATTTTTCAACTCAAACTTAAAATAATCCCTGTCTGAAAAACTGCACAATTTTCCCTCATAACTTTTTCCGGACTCTAAGGGTCCATATGCCACGTCGAAGTCATCATTAGGTTCGAAATCATCAATGCAGGACGATTCAGTCGTAAAATTCTTTTCATCTCCATAGATGGTACCTGCGCTGTTTTGCCCTGCAATACGATAATAATACTTTGTGCCTTCTGACAGGCCGCTTATGCTAATGCTTATTGACGTATCAGCCGTACCGTTAACGGTTTGTGTTGATGACAAAAGGGAATAAACACCATTTGTTGTTCCGTATTCAAACCATACGGTAGTAGATGAGTTATTGGCGTTTACCGTACCGTTTAATGTGGCAGAGCCGGTTGAAACATTTGTTGCCGAATCAGTTTCCACTGTTGGAGGATTTATTATAGGTGTTGGCGAAGGAGTGGGTTGCGGTTCGGAATAGGTAACAGTAATTGAATCGGTTGCCGTATTTCCCGCATTATCAGTTGCCGTTACCGTTATGGAGTTGCTCCCTTCAGAAAGATTTATATTTGAAACAGACCAGCTTGTTGTGCCGCTTGCAGTCCCGCTGCTTCCGGTAGCGCTGTTTGACCATGCAACGCTGTTTACCCCGCTGGTACTGTCGGATGCGCTTCCGCTCAGGCTTATGGTACTGCTTGTGGTTGAATAGGTAGCATCAGATGTCGGGCTGGTTATTGATACCGTTGGGGCAGTGGTATCTAAAGTGATGGAATCACTGGCAGTACTTGAAACATTCCCTGCGGCGTCTTTGTACCACACATACACCGTCTTTGAACCATCTCCGTTGCTTAATGTGTACGAGACGCTTGCACTGTAGCTGGTGGTTGATGATACTGATATCCAACTTGAATCGGAAGATGAGGGGGTTGTAGAGCTTGTGGATAAATAATAGCCGGTTACTCCCGTACCATCCGTTGCCGATAGGCTCAGGGTTACAGAAGTGGTTTTTGTATATATATCGCCATCGTTTATAGCTATCGAACCAGAGGGTGCGCTAGAATCAATCGTTCCCGCCTCAACAACCTCTGCGGTATCGGAAACTATGCTAATAGCACCATCCGCATCAGGATTGTCGGTAAATGAAACCGTTATAGTATCGCCAACCGCTGATTTAATACGGGTATTTACCAATGTATCGCTGGCACTTACGGCAATCGTTCCAAGGAATGACCCAGTATCGTTGCCCGTTTCAGTCAACCTCAATGTGGTGCCCGTTGAATCCGTAGTGGATTTAACGTTTACGTTGACAACATTTGCAGAAGATATCGAGGCATTTGTTTCCGGGTCATACAAGGACACAACGGCATTTCCACCATGCGCTATCTGCTCTTCTGTAATATCTAAAACAGCGCCAAAATTTTTGGTGCTTACATTTGCAGTAACGTCAGCCGCAGGGCTTGCATCCGGATACACTACCGTAATAATGCCATTGGCAACTGCTCTTACTTTGACGGGTGATGTACTATCATCGGTAGAGGAAGTAGTTTTAAATGTACCTAAAAATGTCCCTGAATTTGAACTATTTTCATCCATTGTAAGATAAATATCGCTTCCAGATGCCGGTGTTATTTTAACTGTACCTGAGTCTGCTGCGCTTGTCATATTCAGATCGTTATCAATTACAGTTATTATTATTGTGTCACCATTAAGAAAGGCTTCGTTTTTACTAAGGCGCAGATCACCAGCACCACCAGCAGTGGTTAGTGCACCAGTCTCAACACTTATTGTTTCATTTCCTAAAGCAATTTTTACATTCAAAATGTTTACTAAAAACAAAAATGAAAACAGAATTACTGTAATAATGCCCTTGCTTAAATAGCCTTTGTTTTTATCGTCCATCTTTACTGTCTCCTAAATCAATAATTTTAAATATATCACCGGAGGAAATTACTTATTTTAAGGTACGGAGGCATTTTTGGAATTAAATCACTTTTCCTCCAACACAATCTCGATTTCCTTTTCCTCTCCTTCTTCAAGATTCACGTTATATTTTGATTTGTAATACCCTTTTTGCTTCGCGGTGATTTTATATGTGTCGGCATCAAGGTTATTGAATTCAAAATAGCCTTCTTTGTTTGTATATCCTTTCACTTTAACCCCTGTGTTTTTGCCTTTACATGTTACTTTTACAGATGCAATGAAAGTGTTGTGTTCGTCCATAACATAGCCGAATATTTTGCCTTCCAATGTTGTTGGCTCTGAATAAGTAACGGTAATTGTATCCGATGCTGAATTACCAGCATTGTCTTTTGCAGTAACAGTAATTACATTTTCAACATCTACCAGTAAACCAATATTTGAAATACTCCAACTGGCAGTGCCGCTTGCCGCACCTTTTCCGCCCTGATTGTTTGACCATATTATACTTGCTATACCACTTGTCGCATCAGAGGCATTGCCCCATAAACTTACTACGCTTATTGTAGTCGAATAAGTATCGTTTGTCGTTGGACTGGTAATGGTTATTTCGGGAGGAGTTGTATCAAGTATGATAGAATCACTGTATATATCTGAAATATTGCCTGCACCATCCTTGTACCAGACATATATCGTTTTACTGCCATCGCCATCATCTAAGGTATATAAAATACTTGCAGAATAATTTGTCGTAGAACTAATACTTGTCCAACCAGAAGATGATGAAGATGGCGTAGAAGAATTTGTGGAAATATAATACCCCGTAATGCCAACATCATCTGAAGCGGACAATTTTAGTGTGACGTTTGCAGAGTTTGTGTAAGGATTTCCGTTGTTAATGCTTATTGAACCGGAGGGTTTAGTAGTGTCTGATAATGTAGTAAAAGACATTTCATCGCCATATGTTGTTCCGATTTCATTCTCTGCAACAATTTGATAATAATACGTTGTACCAGCATATAAATTATATATATCAACACTAACCGCCTGATCAGTTGACCCGCTAATTGTTTTAGTAGAAGTACTGTAATCATACAAACCAGTATATAAGCCATATTCAAACCATACAGTTGTTGAACGGTTATTTGCATTTACTGTGCCATTTAACGTCGTAGAATTTATTGTTATATCTGTTGCAGAATCTGTTGTAACAGAGGGCGGAGATGAAGAAAGATCACTGTCAAGTTTTGACACAAAGATGTCATAAGAACCACCATTAAATGAGCTATCGTAACCATCGCTCGATATGGGAAAATTAGATGAATCTGTAGAACCTGTTACATATACATTACCTGTTTTGTCAAGGGCAATAGCAGAGCCAATATAGCTTCCCAAGTAAGTGGAAGCTTTGAGGGTTGTTAAATCACTATTGAGTTTTGATACAATTACATCATTAAGAGAACCACTATAAGAAGTTTGATAAGCACCTGTAGTTGTCGGATAGTCACTTGAGTAAGAATTACCTGTTACGTAAACATTACCGCTGTTATCAACAGCAAGGGAAGATAAATTATCTTGGCGACTTCCCCCAATATATGTAGAAGCAAGAAGGGTTGTTAAATCATTGTTGAGTTTTGATATAATGCCGTCCTGATAGGTACTTTTATTAGAAGTTTGATAAGCACCTGTAGTCGTTGGATAGTCACTTGAATGAGAATAGCCGGTTACATAAACATTACCACTATCATCAATTACAAGGGAAGTTCCGTAATCATTACCATTGCCTCCCAAATAGGTAGACGCAAGGAGATTCGTTAATTCACTATTGAGTTTTGATATAATAATTTCCTGATCTCCATTAAAAAAATTTTGATAGGCATCTGTAGTGGTTGGGTAATCACCTGAAGAACTTTGACCAGTTATATAAACATTACCACTACCATCAAGGCTAATAGAATAGCCTTCATCACTGCTATACCCACCCAGATATGTCGAAGCAAGAAGGTTTGTTAATTCACTATTAAGTTTTGATATGACGACATCAGGATTATCTCCACTACTATTAAATATAGTTTGATAGGCACCTGTAGTTGTAGGATAGTCGCTTGATCGAGTGGCACCCACCACATAAACATTACCACTGCTATCAAGGGCAATAGAATAACCATAATCAATGTAACTTCCCCCAATATATGTCGAAGCAAGAAGGATTGTTAAGTCACTGTTTAGTTTTGATACAATCACACCAGAACCACTAATAGACGTTTGATAAGCATCTATAGTGGTTGGGTAATCGCTCGAATCAGAAGTACCTGCCACATAAACATTACCACTGCTATCAAAGCCAATAGAATAACCATGATCAGAGTAGCTTCCCCCAATATATGTCGAAGCAAGAAGAGTTGTTAAATCACTGTTGAGTTTTGATATAATCACATTGCCATGAGAACCATTATTAGAAATTTGATAGGCACTTGTAGTGCTTAGGTAATCACTTGAATAACTTTGCCCCGTTACATAAACATTACCGCTGCTATCAAAGGCAATTGCATTTGCGTAATCTTTGTTTGTTCCTCCCAAAAACGTAGAAGCCAGCAAAGGGTCAATTACAAGTTCCTTTGTCTTGTCATAAGAGGCCACCTTAAAACCATACTCTAATTTTGGATGCCCGATTTCAGTCGAGGACAAGTTTACGATTTTAGATTTCGGATTTGTGGTGGGTTGTATGACATGCGGGGAATCTCTTTCCACCCCCTTCACCCCCGCCTGTCTGCATGCAACGCACAGGCAGGCCAGCGGGGGACAGACATTTCCTGCGCTTTCGGTGTTGCCCACAATACTTTCCTTTGCGTTCTTTGGTACGCCTTTGCGGTGAACTACCTGTGGTACGGCATATATTTCATATTCCACCCCCACATCCACCCTTTTCCCATCTATTTCCTGATATGCCACCGGTTTGGTGAATGCTACGGGGCCGAGTTCGGTTTCTGCTACGAGTTGGCCTTGTTCGTTTACTGACAATTTTGGATTTTGAATTTTGAATTTTGGATTTTCTATTCCGCACTCCGCATTCTGCACTACGCACTCCTTTACGCCGCTTAGGTTTATTTTTATCCGGTCGGGATTTGCACCTGGTTTTACGTAAAAGAGTTTTTCTACGTTGTTTCCGTATGCCTTGAGTTTTAATTCTATGCCCTTGTAGACTTCTCCAAGATCAACCATATTATACGTGGAAATATTGGATTTCCACTTCTTTTGATCATTCCCTATGAAATAATTTACCTTTTTTGCCGACTTGTCTTCGCCTTTTATTTCCTTTACTTTTGCGCCAATAAGCGTTTCTTTTAATGCTATTCCCTGTAATTCAGAGTTTACGAGTTTTGAGTTGTGAGTTTGGGAGTTTGAGGTAGGGGAATGTAAATCGCTGATTTGTCTTGCATCGTGTATCACATCGGGCGAATGCAATTCGCCCCTACATTGTTGTATTTTATCGGGCGAATGCTTTAAAGACGCAATGCCTTGCGTCTCTACATCTGAATTATTATTTGGCAGCGCATACACAATCTCTCCGTCTTTTGTGACAAACACCGTCCCGCCGAAGGTATTGGCGTAAAAGGTTACCCGTTCATCCATCTGGCCATTATTGGCAATGAAGGGGATTTGGATGCGATGCATGTTTTGCCTGATTTGTTCCTGTGATACTGCTTCCGCCTTTTGATTACCCGAAGCTGCGTATTGGACAAGAAATACCAGTAATAACACCATTGCCGATGTAATAAATAATCCCTTTTTCATAGTTTCTGACCCTTTCTGCCTGTCGGTTGACGGGCTTTTTTGTTTTATGATATCGCCATTTTCAATGGGAGCATTCCCGATTTTTTATAACTACCTGCACAATGTAACACAAGCATCTTGCTTGTGATGTTTACACTCAAGAGGTAGAGACAGGTTTCAAACCCGTCTCTACGTTACTATTAACATCTACTGAAATTCAAATTATGTTTTGTAATGAGAAAATAATTTATCGATGTGCCCGTTTGCCCTATTCTTACTTTGAAATTCCATGCACAAATTTATGGGATCAGGTTAACAACCCAATGTCATTTAGTTAAGGTTATTTGATTAAAAACAACCCCCTGTTTCCCCCTAGTTTTTAAGGGGGATTTTTGCGGCTTCATAAACCCCGCTCAGACCGGGACGGTCTGGCTACCCTTTATCCCCCTTTTTTAAGGGGGACTTTTACGGCCGGTAGATCAACTTAATGATATCACCCTTCGGGGTTAATTATGGGTTTTTCGCATAATTTCTATAATCATTTCATCCCTTCGGGATTATTGGAATTATTCAAAGAATTAAAATGCTACGTGAATATTAACTCAACGCCTTCACCACATAACTTTAATATAATAATGGCGGTATTTTTTGTTCATATTTCTATTTCACCATTTTTTGGCTTATTCTGATTCCAGGTTTTTCAAGTAATTAAAAAGATTTGATTTAAATCTCACCCACACATTTTCAATATTTGCTATGCCTTCTTTCATACGGTCCCATTCCAATTGAAATCCATAACTATGGTAAACGACATGTCTGAACCTGCGAAAAGGCGCTAAAGCAGACGATAGCAATTCATCAAACAATTCTGGCAAAGGAGTATGCGATGGGGCACAAAACCGCTTGAACAAATCCATGTGCCAGGTATCGCCTGCGGGAAGAGGAATGGAATAAAATTTACTAATGCGTTTTAGGATATTTTCAATCCCACCATAAAATTGAGCAAGAAAAGCAGCAGCGGCAGTCTTTTCACGTGTGGTTGGTTCACGATCTGCGATGTCATTGCGCAAAGAAGTAATCTCTCGCAAAATACCTTCGATTAGCTCTATCTCAATATTAACCTCCTCTTTAAGTTCATCTGCTGTCACAGTATTATTCTCCCTTTACTTTCGATGTGTTTGGTGAATCGGGATGGTGGACTCAAAGGCACGAGATCGAGAGGCGCACGCAGTTCTTCTTCCAGCCTTGCTGCCAGTTCATAAAGTTTCCAACCGGCAACACCGTCACAGGCAATATCAATATCCCTTGCTTGCGTTGGAGTCTCTATAATGCTTCCAAAGAGAATTAATCGGGTAGCCCCGTAACTTTTTGCCAGAGAAACGATTTTTTCAATTTGTGACTGGGTAATTGGCATCTTCGAATCTCCTTAAACGGTTATATAAAATCATCGTACAAAATCAGGTTATTTTTACTTCTTTCCATACTCCCATGACTATCGTAAATATCAATCCAGCACTACACTCCGGAATCTCTGCCGTAAGATAAATAAGAGTAATTCCGGGGACAACATACTTAATTTTAGGAATCTTCGCTTTCCTCTAAAATGTAAAGGCGTCGAATCTTTTAAAATGACAATTTATTTGTTCAATTTAGAAATCAATAAATCTTTGTATTTCGTCAATAATAAACAGGCTGTCCGAGAATGTAATCAGCAAAACTTTTTTTCGTCTCTTTGCAGAGTGTTCAGGAAGGTTCTCAAAGCACTTCCGGAAACGATCCGTTGTCTGATGCATTTATAAAGACCGCCACTCTTTATCGGATTCTTTTTTTGAGCCATTTATCAAGAGACTCCTGGCTTTCTCCGGAACGTCTACCAGCTAATATGCCTTCGACGCTAATATCTTCATCAAGATCAGGCCAATGAATTCCTTCTCCATCTCCAATCAGTTCATAGTTTTCTCGTTCTGGTTTATTACCGTTCAGCAATCGAGGAAACCAAATAATGGGAACGGATATATTTCTCCCATCGTTTAAATAAACTACAAAAGAACTCTCTGTAAAAACAACTTTTTGAGCCAGACATTCATGTTCAAGCACTAAAGTACTCATTCCATTTATCCTGAAATAATTTTAATTTTCTTCTACCAATTTTTGAATCTTTATGAGATCACTATCACTAAATCCCTTAGATTTTTGTAGGCGGATTGGATTTAACCAAAATTTGGCCGTAAATCTTTCCCTTTTTACATGAATATGGGGTGGTTTATTCGCACCGCTGGAATAAAAGTAAAAACGATAAGAACCAATTATAGTAACAGTTGGCATTTATACTCAATAAGCTCACAATTTGTGATTTATAGACAATGTCGTACAAGTTCAACACGGACAAACAAGGTTTGTCCGTGCCACCCAATTAACACTTTAAAATTCACATTTTATGAGCATCTTGAGTATATTTGCACTAAGTTAATGATTTAAAAAAACTGCAACGCAATTCAAAAGATAACAGGAAATTGCTTTTCTTTTCTCCTTTGAGGCGGCATTAAAACAAAAAACGAAGAAGATTACAATTTATTAATTCTTTATAACTATTCAGCATAATCTATTAAACTACCGAGGCACAACTCGTCCTCAAACTCCTGTTTGCAAACGTAATGGCACCTGGAAGCAACTTGAACCCAACATTCTATATTGTCGATTCTGTAGTTGATTACATATCGCAGCAAAGCCGCAACCAAAAAGAGTTTCACCACAAAGGGCACAAAGAATACAGAACGCAAAGGACACAAAGAAAAACTTACAAAAAGGGGAACCACAGATTACACCGACTTCGTCGTGAGTTCAGTTGAACGATTGGCACAGATTAAAAAAATCGTCACAGGCTTACAATTGACAAATTTCACCATTAAATATTTTGCCAAAAAATGCAAAGAAATTACTGATAAGGTACTAAAAATTTCCGCCCAGCAGCCTTATAGCTGGAGCCTTTAAAAAAAAGAGAGCAAATCTTGCGCAGACGCTTATTTTCAGTTGACAACTCTTATATACAAAACTATCATCTCTGCATGTTTTCATTTGCCGGCATTAAACAATATAAAAAAATACTGCTCTTATTCTTGCTGATAGTGTCCGCAAGCAGTATTATTGCACCCATAGTAAAAGTATTTTTGGATTCATTTTTACCATCAAGTTCTTTTTTCGTTAACTTATTGGATTATGAAGATGGTCACTATAATTTTGCAAGAGTCATGCGGCGCATTATCATGGCGGTCGCCATTCTTTTCATATTTCTATTAAGAAAATCACTCATGTTTCCTTCCTTTAGCACTATTGGCTTAAAGCCCGGTAAAGGCTGCTGGCAAAAATTGCAAATTGGATTTCTCATCAGCACCGGTATGTTTATTCTCTATTTCGCTTTTTTATATTTTTACGGAATTGTTACTTTTGAAATAGAAACAATGTCTCCCGGCAGTTTGATCGGTAAAGTTTTCATCCTGATAATAATTGCCGCTGTTGTGGGCGGCGTAGAAGAGTTTATTTTCAGGGGATTTATCCTTCAAAGCATTTTAAGAGATACAAAGGTGTTATTTGCCGTTTGTTTCTGTAGTATGTTTTACGCATTACTACATTTTTTCAAGGCGAACTCACTCGTTACTCCGGGTTTTCAACCCTTTATTGGTTTTATTGTAGTATATCAATCTTTCGCCAATATTATTCTCACTATTGCAGAGACACTTCCATTAATTATTGGGCTCTTCATTGTTGGCGTGGTGCTTTCGTACACCTATTTGAAAACAAATTCATTGTACCTCTCCATTGGACTGCATGCCGGATGGATATTTTTTATAAAGGCAAACAGGCTTTTTTTTGATTTCGTTGATTCAAAATCAGGTTGGTTGTTCGGAGACCGTAAGTTAATTAACGGCATAATAGGCTGGTGTTTTTTGATCGTTACCCTTTTAATTGTACATTTTATTACAAAAAGACTGCATAATGGAAAAAACGCTGCAAGAACTTGCTGATTACGTAGGGGGAACAGTTGCCGGCGATCCCAATACCATCATAAACGGTATTATGGGCATTGATGAAGCAACTGAAGGACACATCACGTTTGTCGCCAATGAAAAATACATTAAAAAAATGAATCATACCAAGGCTTCTGCGGTGATCGTTTCGCCAAAACTTATCAACGCTAAAAAGAACCTTCTGGTCTGCAATAACCCCTATCTTGCATTTGCAAGGATAGTGGAATTGCTCATGTTTAAAAAACCGGTCTACGTGAAAGGAGTCGATCCCGCCACAAGCATTGCAAATACCGCAAAAATCGGCAAAGACGTTTCAATTCAGGCATACGTCACGATAGGAGAAAATACCTCCATTGGCGACCGCGTGGTTGTTTTTCCCGGTGTTTTTATCGGAGAAAACTGTACCATCGGCGATGACGCCGTTCTCCATGCAAATGTTGTAATCTATCCCGATACCGTAATTGGCAGGAGAGTCACTATTCACAGCAATACGGTAATCGGCAGCAGCGGCTTTGGCTATGCCCCTGACGGCCAGAGCTATTATAAAATACCACAGGCGGGCAATACTGTAATAGAAGACGACGTTGATATTGGTGCAAATACAACAATCAACAGGGCGACTCTGGGGCAAACCATCATCAGGCGGGGGACAAAAATTGACAGCCAGGTTGTCATCTCTCATAACGTTGAAATCGGAGAAGATTCTATAATCGTCTCACAGGTAGGCATTGCAGGCACCGCAAAACTCGGGAAACACGTGACCCTTGCAGGTGGCGCCGGCATTATCGGACATGTTACCGTTGGGGACAACGTTACCGTTGGCGGGCGTTCCGGAGTAGCGCAAGACCTCCCCGACAACGGAACATACCTGGGAACGCCTGCGCTTCCCATTCAAAAAATGCGGCGATGTTACGTAATCATTGAAAAATTGCCCGAAATGAAAGAACATATGAAATCACTTGATAAAAGATTAAAACTACTGGAAGAAAAATGGAAAAACTCGGATTAATTGCAGGAAACGGGAGATTCCCCATACTGTTTGCCAAAGGCGCAAAAAATAATAACGTGCCGGTTATAGCCGTTGCGATTGAAGGGGAAACTTCCCCGGAAGTCGAGCAGCACGTGGAAAAACTTTATTGGATCGGCGTCGCCCAGATTGGCAAACTTATTAAAATTTTCAAACAGGAAAATATTTCAAAAGCAGTCATGGCAGGCGGTCTTACGAAAGGCAATATGTTCTCCTCTTTGAGAAATCTTAGACTCCTTCCCGATTTAAGGACGATTAACCTCTGGTATAAAAATGTAAAGAGAAGAGACGACCAGACCCTCCTCGGAGCGGTTGCTGACGAGTTGTTGAAAGACGGCATAGAATTGCAAAGTTCAACTCTTTACGTACCTCAATTACTCGCAAAAAAAGGCATACTTACCAGAAAAAAACCCGCCGACAGAGAGATGGACGATATTTATTTCGCAGTTCCATTGGCAAAAGAAATTGCGAAACACGGCATCGGCCAGTGTATTGTTGTTAAGGAAAAAGTAGTGCTTGCGGTGGAAGCCTTTGAAGGTACCGATGAGGCAATCCGCAGAGGCGGAAAACTGGGGAGAAGCGACGTTGTTGTCATAAAAGTTTGCAAACAAAATTTTGATCCGC
Source organism: Candidatus Kuenenia sp. (assembly GCF_039794105.1). Taxonomy (GTDB): domain Bacteria; phylum Planctomycetota; class Brocadiia; order Brocadiales; family Brocadiaceae; genus Kuenenia. The sequence continues at coordinate 45,444 of NZ_JBDIWA010000018.1, read as the reverse complement.
GATTCGATATTCCTACCGTAGGCCTTGACACCATTAAAACCCTGAAAGAATCTTCCGCCTCCGTCCTTGCCCTTGAAGCGGGCAGGACTATTATTCTCGATATTGAAGAAACCCTTGCAGAGGCTGACAAGGCAGGCATTTCCGTTATAGGCATATAGGCGCTTAGCGTTTAACAATCGACAATTTTTTGCCGGCATGTTGCATCGCATAAATTCTAAATACGAACCCCGAAATACGAAACAATACAGAGCTACAAACAGACCACCCCTAACGGGGTTATATTGTTTTTTATATATTGGATTTTCAAAAAGCTAAATTGTTACAAATGTTACCAAATACGGATAACGTTTTTGCCATTTGGATTTCGTATTTTAGAATTTGTTTCGTATTTCGTGCTTCGCATTTCTTATCTCATTCCTGTTTGGTTATGGCTATACCAGCTTAGGCGTTTTCTCTCTTTTAACAATGATGACCAAAATACGTCGTGAAAGATGTTTTCATTGCCATTTAATACTACAGGACTGTATTTGTCCCCAAAATCCTCCCCTCTGGACTGAACACAAAATAACCCTGTTAACAAGCAGAAAAGAGTCGCGAATCCCATCCAATACCGGAAGGTTGATCCGTATAATGTTGGAAAACACCACTGCTATTTTTATCGGAGAATACGGCTGGGAAAACGCGGTTGAGCGGGAAATAGCAGGAAATGATTACACGCCGGTAATCCTCTTTCCCCTGGCGCCTTCAATTAACGGCAAAAATATCATTGAGAAAAAAGGGAAGCCTCTGAATATTTTCGTGCCGGACACAAGCTGGAGAAATGCAAGAAGATGGCTCCACAAACCACTGCTTCTGAATTTACCGAAAATAGGATTAAGAGAAATTCCTGCCTCTGAATATCACCTGAGAAAACAATCTGCTAAAAATTATTTATGTACATTTCAGGCAGTAATCTCATTAATGAAGGAACTCGAAATCAAGGATTTTGACACAGCGTCTTTACAAATGAACGAAAGATTCAGACTATGGGTAAAATCGCTGGCAAAAGAAAGAGGATTAACCTTCACGAGCGATAGCATTAATTATTGAATTAGGGTATCAATAGTCAAACTGCGGAATTTTTTGCTACTGTTCAAAACAAGATGCATTAGTCATATTCAGGGGACGCCATACTTAATTATTGGCACAATCAAGTATGGATGGGGTTCATGAAGTGGCTAGAACGGTAACAATTTAGTATTTTGAAAAATTCCAACAATGTGGTGCGATGAGGTTCGTCGCACTACAAATTACAACCTCCCGTAGTGGTCAATAAATAGGGGTAATGCATTTACATTCCTCGTATAAACCTGATATGTGCTTACCTTTAGTCCCCCCCCGCTGGGGGATTCAGGGGGTTCTTTTGTGCAATAGCATCCTATCCTGTTACAAACAGGTTGCTTCCACGGAATTTGTCTGCAATACGTTTTTCAAAAAACTAAAGCGTTACGATGCTTTTAGCTATCACTATGTCATGGTTTTCTGAAATCTCCGGGAAGCAAACCAAAGAGTCAATATCCCCATAACCATAAGGGCAAGCATTTGAGGCCAGAGAATTTCTGTCCCGATTCCTTTAAGAAAGATTCCGCGAACAATTTCCAGGAAATACCGGAGAGGATTCAGATAGGTAAGCCACTGGATTGCCCTGGGCATGTTTGCTATTGGAAACATAAATCCGGAAAGTAATACTGCAGGAAAATAAAAGAAGAAGGTACTCATCATTGCCTGTTGCTGTGTCTGGCTTACGGTTGAAATGAATAGTCCGATGCCAAGCGTAGTCATGATATACAAAGCCGTAGCAAAGAAAAGGAGAAACAGGTTGCCTCTGATAGGCACTTCAAACCAGAAAACACCTATCACTGTAACCAGTATCACATCTGCAAATCCTATAAGTGCAAAAGGCACAGTCTTACCCAGGATAAATTCAATTTGTCTTATTGGGGTAACCATGATCTGTTCAATAGTCCCTATCTCTTTTTCCCGGACAACTGCCATACTGGTCAGCATCAGGGTAATTAACATGACAATGATTGCAATTACTCCGGGTACATAAAAATTTCTGCTCTCGAGGTTTTCATTAAACCATGCACGCGTTTGCATATCGACCCCAACGGGCATTTGATAAGAGCCTTTAACCTGAGTAAGGCGGGCTATAAGAATCTTTTTCGAAAACTGTGCAACAATCTTTGAGCTGTAATCAAGTATTACTCCGGCAGTATTTGAATCGGTCCCATCTACAATTAACTGCAATTGAACAGACCTGCCTGCCCTTAAATTCTCTTCAAACCCACTATTCATATGAATTACAGCCCTTACCTTACCACGGTCAACAAGCTCCCTTACACGCCTTTCGTTGCTTACATATTCGATTACCTTGAAATAGCCTGATTTGACAAAACGTGCTGTGAGTTCACGGCTGGCTACAGTATTATCAAGGTCGTAAACTGCAGTGGTAATATTCTTAACGTCTGTCGTAACAGCATATCCAAACACAAGTGTCTGGAGTACCGGCATGATGAAAATTATTCCCATCATCTTCCTGTCCCGAAACATCTGGATAAATTCTTTAATAAGGATTTGTCTTATACGTTCTATCACTTTTATTCAAGTTTTTTGTTGAAACCAACATTTGCGAGGATGACCATTACGATACCAAACAATGTCAGCAAAACTGCTTCCATGATTAAAACCTCTAACCCGACTCCTTTGAGATAGATACCTTTAAGCAGCGTCACAAAATACGTTGCGGGAATGAAATATGTCATTACCTGTATAGCCTGCGGCATATTGTCAATTGCGTACACAAAACCGGACAGAAGAAATGACGGAAGAAACGTTACAACCATGGCAAGCTGGCTGGCCAGAAGCTGTGTTCTTGCCAGAATGCTTATCACTATACCCAACGAAAGTGCACCGGCAAGGAATATGGCTGCCATAGCAAAGAGAAGTCCCGCACTGCCACGAAGTGGTACCTGAAACAAAAATTCTCCCATGAGAACTGCGATCAGAACATCAAACATTCCTATAGCGAAATAAGGAAATAGCTTTCCGAGTATGAGTTCGCTTCCCCTGACAGGCGTTGATATAAGCTGCTCCATTGTTCCCCGCTCCCATTCACGTGCAACAGTAAGAGAGGTGAGAAGCGCGGCAATTACCATCATGATCACTGCGATAAGGCCAGGGACAATGGAGTTCTTTGATTCAAGGTCGGCATTAAACCATGCCCTGGGCCTAAGGTCCACAGGTTCGCGAATCTCGAGTGATCCGCCGATGCGCTCAATCTGTCTGATAACGAGATCCCTGGAATAGTTAAAGGCAACAGTATCGACATACCCAATTGTAATAGTCGCCGTGTTTGAGTCGCTTCCGTCCACTATTAGCTGCGTAGAAACCCTACGGCCTGAGTTGATTCTCTTATCGAAATCTGTAGGTATAATAAGAGCTGCAAAAGCCTTACCTGAATCTATCGCCCTTTCGATATCATGGTAATTGCTTACTTGGGCTTTGAGCAAAAAGTAACAGGAACCGGTAAACCGGCTTATAAATTCCCTGCTCATCTCAGATTCGTTTTGGTCCCAAACAACTATCGGTACACGGTCAACATCAAGAGTAAGTGCATATCCGAAAAGCAATAACAAAATCATTGGAATAGCTATAGCCATCCCCAGACTTCGCGGATCGCGTATAATATGTAAAAACTCTTTACGGGAAATAGCCCAAAACCTGTTTAGCTTCATCGTGTTCTTTTCCGCATTTATAGTCAAACAAATAAGGTTTTCGAAAGATGAATAATAAAATTCATTGTAAGAGGGTGGCACGGACAAACTTTGTTTGTCCGTGTTATTGTGAGTCGGAGCACTTTCACTGACAAACAAGTTTGTCAGTGCCACCCCCCTCTATCGATACTTAGGGCTTGCGCACAAATAACTTGAACAATAAAATCATCTTTATGGCTTTTTGGTATGGCAAAAAAGCAATTGAGTGTACATGTTATTTAGGCGCAGGCCCTTAGATACTATATTAAATTTTTCTAAAAACAGATGCTTTTGACTATATTAAACGGAATTTTACTCCTGCGACCACCTGCAAAACCGGCAAATAAAATAAAAATCCCCTGGCGTTTAATCCGGTTCAAACCCGATCTTTAATCCCTTTTTGATGCTCACGATCGTAAGCCTCGATGAGTGAAACAAACACGTCTTCCATGGACGGAACGACTTTCTCAATACTTGTCACTGCGTAATTTTGTCCGGTAAGCAGGTCACGAATTGATTTTTCGGCTGATGCTGCATTACCTGTTACAACATGAAGCCCGTTTCCGAACAGGGTCACTTCTTTTATGTCTGGCAGTCCGCCAATCTGATCCATTGCATCCTGTGGCTTGTTACATGCCACTTCCAGGATATCCTCTTTCATGAGTTCTGTCTTGAGATATTCCGGTGACCCTATGGCAATCAGTTCCCCCCTGTAGATCAGCCCTATCCTGTCGCAATATTCGGCCTCATCCATATAGTGAGTTGTCACGAATACCGTAACGCCACTACCTGATAGTTCATATATCAGGTCCCAGAACTGGCGGCGGCTTATCGGGTCTACTCCGGAGGTGGGTTCATCAAGAAAGATTATCGAAGGCTCGTGCAAGATAGCACAACCCAGCGCCAACCTCTGCTTCCAGCCTCCTGACAAGATAGCTGTTTGAGAATGGCGGTGATCCTTAAGCCCTGCCATATCAATAATCCATTCTTTTCTTCTTTTTTTCTTCTCTGCGGGTATACAATAGATTCCACTGTAGAAATCAATGTTTTCCTCTACGGTCAGATCTTCATAAAGAGAAAACTTCTGGCTCATATATCCGATGTGTTCTTTGATTTTTTCCGGTTCGGTACGTATGTCAAACCCGCCAACTGTACCGCTTCCCCCGGTCGGGGCAAGGATTCCACATAGCATGCGTATCGTTGTAGACTTGCCTGCTCCGTTAGGCCCAAGGAATCCGAAAATCTCTCCTTTGAAAACCTCAAAGCTGATACTATTTACAGCAAAGAAATCACCGAAACGCCTCTCAAGGCCCACGACAACTACAGCTTTTTTATCATCATTTTTACCATCAATGGTGTTCATATCCATTACTTTACTCATTTTGGCTGGCAAGGACGGAGACAAAGACATCCTCAAGTGATGGTTCAATGGTACGGATACCTTTGATTCTTAATCCGGCAGTGTTCAATATTTTTTCTGTTTCCTTTGTGTCCGTATCAGGATTTTTTGTCACTATGTGTACTTTGTCTCCGAAAAGGCCGACTGAATCTGCTTTTAATTTTTCACGCAACAGGAGGCTTGCTTTCCTGGAATCAGAGGTGCGGATCTCAATTACTGACCTGTGCATCAATTTTTTCACTTCAGCGGGGGTACCGATACTAAGCAGTTTTCCTTTGTGAATAAGTCCTACCCTTGTGCATCTTTCCGCCTCATCCAGATAGGCCGTGGACACAAAGATGGTTACATTTTTTCTCAAAAGCCGGTACAGAATTCTCCAGAAATCACGGCGTGACAACGGATCTACGCCATTTGTAGGTTCATCCAGAAAGAGAACTTTGGGCGTATGAATAAGTGCACAGGCAAGTCCAAGCTTTTGTTTCATGCCGCCGGAAAGGTTACCGGCGAGTCGTTTCCTAAACGGTGTGAGATTGCTGAATTCCAGAAGTTCTTCAATTTTTTCCTTCCTTCCCTTTCGGGGAACACTGTATATATCTGCATAGAAATTTATGTTTTCTATTACTGAGAGGTCGGGGTATAGACCAAATCTCTGGCTCATATATCCAATCTCTTCTTTAATCAATTCAGCATCTTTTACTGTATGTTTCCCGGCAATCCATGCAGCGCCGTAAGTTGGCTCCATAATAGAGGTGAGAAGTCTCATAACAGTGGTCTTTCCTGCACCATCAGGACCGACAAGACCAAATATTTCTCCTTCGGCAACTCTTAGTGTAAGATTGTCTACGGCTTTCAGATCATTAAACAATTTTGTTAAATTTTCAGTTTTTATGGTATCCATAGCCATATTTCTTATTCTGTTTTCAACAGTATTTTCCCATCCGCAGGCATGCCAGGCTTGAGCTCCATCTCCGGATTATAAGCTTCTATTTTAATGCGATACACGAGTTTTACCCGTTCTTCTTTTGTCTGGACGTTCTTGGGAGTAAACTCAGCCTCTGAAGCTATGAAGGAAACATGGCCTTCATAAATCTTTTCAGGGTATGTATCCGTTGTGATGTGTACTTTTTGGCCAACTTTAATCCTTCCCAGATCTGTCTGGTTTATATATGCCCTAAGCCAGACATTATTCAGGTTGCCAATGGTTACAACTGGTGTACCGGGAGATACGTATTCACCGGGTTCTACGTTTTTGGACAGAACAATACCGGAAATCGGTGATTTAATGGTTGTGTATTCCAGCCGTGTTTTCGCCAATCCCAGTGCCGCTCTGGCCCGCTGCAGATCTGCCCTTGCCTTGTCAATTTTTTCCTTGCGAGGCCCTTTCTCAAAGAGTACGAGTCTTTTATTAACCTCACGATATCTTGCTTCTGCCGCATCGTAATCCGCTTTTACAGCTTCAAAATCACGTGTAGAAATTATTTTCCCTTCATATAGCTTTTCCTGACGTTTATAATCAGCGCTAAGCCGGTCTAAATCAACCCTTGCTCTTCTGACTACCGCTTCCCATTCCTCGATTTCCTCCGTTCTGTAACCGGTTTCCAGCTCTTCAAAGGCGGCCCTGGCAGCATTTACCTCTGCTTTGTAAAGTAAAACTTCCTGCGCTAATTCAGTACTCTCCAATCTGGCAATTATCTGGCCAGCACGAACTGTTTCTCCTTCATCAACCAGTCGTTCTTCAACCCAGCCGGAGATTCTAAAACTCACAGCAACATCGGTAACCTCAATATTCCCTGACACGCCAATTTCGTCCTTAACCCTGCCCATCCAGTTCTCAGCGTACCAATAAATTACAATCCCTATTACGATTGGTAACAGCATCAAGAGCGCTATTTTCTTTTTGACTTTCATTAAAACACTCAATTAAATAATTTCTCGGAATCGGATATATTCAATATGCTTATCACTACAGTGACATTTTATTCTTAAATCCTGATTGTAAAATCCTGATGGGAGCATTCCCGATTTTTTGTAAAAATGCCATTAGCAGGGGGAGGGGAAGGATAGTAACTCAAGCTTCCAGCTTAAGGGTAAGATACCACAAGCAGGATACTTGTGGTACAATGTACAATTAGTTAACAAAAAATCAGGAATGCTCCTGCCCAAACTATGTCCCCCGCGGGCGGGGGTGCAGGGGGTGGACCGGATTTCTCCAGAATCAAGACAAAATAACCTGCAAACAGAGAGTATATCATCGTCTAATACAACACTAACTTTTTCAAAATTAACGTCTTTATGCTTGAAAACAGTCGGCCTGTGATACTCTACTTCACGCCATACCGTATCGGGAATTATTAGACTTTTAAAATCCATTAAAATAGGAATTTTTATTTTTTTAATGCATGTTTGCGGGCAAGTGTTGTTGTAACATATTTAATTGCAATCGGATATGACAGCCACCATATGTAGTGGCAAGGCGTGCCTTGCTACTATATTAAATGTTTAGGGATTTCAATATTTTCAGTTAAGCAATGAACAAACCCACCCCTCAATCCCCTCCCAAGAGGGGACTTATCAAATTCCCCTCTTGGGAGGGGTTAGGGGTGGGTAAAAATGAATGCCGTTGGGTTTTTGCCTTTTAAAAACCCAACCTAATTTAATTTGTTCATAGAGCTTATCCGGCAATTCAGCCTCTAATACCTTCACAACACATCTCCTTTTAAATTAAATATTGATATTTTGTCAAAGCTCATTTTATTTATCATTTTATCATAAAATTAGTACATTATACGTAATTTTGATAATGATAATAGATTTCATTACGTTACAGTACCTTTAATAATCTTTATCTCTTCCTCTGCTAATCCATACAGTCTATACACAATTTCATCTATTAATTCGTCTGTTGCTTTAATTCTGGTTTTTAACGGTTCGAGGATTGACAGGCTTTCAGCAAATTGCCTTTCCAGCATTTCCTGCCTCTTTCGGTCTGATGGGTTTATGGATGTTTTGTTTTTGTTTTTCCTGAGGATTTCGAGGAGTTGATTGAAGTCGTGTTCGTGACATTCCTTTTCTATAACAACCTTTTAAATTCATCAACGGATAAATGTGCTTGTTTAATGATGTGAGACAGAGTAGACCTTTTGATAGGATTGTGCGTTGGAACTGTGAGTTTTAGTGTTCTTTCTGACGTATGCTTTTGCAGACGTATATGACTGCCTTTTTGCCGGACAATTACCCATCCATCACGATGTAAAGCATTAATAATTCAAATTCGGAATTTTTGTCATATTGCAATTTCTAAGATCTGCGCATCAGGATTATACCTCATATCATCGTCAACAGGTTCAAGATATAATTCAATGGCTTCTCTGATATTTTTTAACGCTTCCTCCTTCGTATTGCCCTCGCTTATACAACCGGGAAGTGATGGAACGATTGCCGTAAATCCGCCTTCATCGCTTGGTTCTAAAATTACTTGTATTTTCATTCTTTTATTCCTCAGTGTTTTTTTAATTAACCATGCATATTTCAATCACATTTTCATTTATTTTGATGGGTTCGCGCCAATTAACCCATCCTTGATTGAGTTAATACTTAAGTATGGCGTCCCTTAAATATCCTTATTAATAGCTTGCCAATTGAAAAATGAAGGTCCCTGCTAACTCAAGAATTGCCAATAGATTAGGTTTGGCCCCAAATGTCGCTCCCCTAACCCCTAATATATTATTGAAAATATTTTTCCAGGATAATCAACTTTTAAAACAAAATTACTTAAGAAACTCTTTACACCAAGCAGAGGAATATATAAATTTGGCATAAAATCAATCAGGACATTTTCGGTTAAGAAATTAAATGCTTTTATGCAGACAGTGTGGCTATAAGCGATAGTTATCCCATTACCGGTGCTTATTCTTTTCGGGTAGCCAGATTGTAAATTATGTCCTAAAGGCAGGGCAAATGTGGCAGGCAAAGCGCATTCATCTGCTCCGGTATCAATTAAGGCAAACACATTGATTTCTTTTTGATTTTCGGGATTAATAATAGTAATAGGAAGATAGGGCCTTGCAATATCTCCTACTCTCGAAATTATAAAAGGATAATTTTCAATCAACATAAATAGATATGAACTAAATCTTTATCTGGAACATAAAGAATGAAAGGATTTTGAATGCCTTTTTTCTGTGCTTCAGATAAAGCCTTACCTGGAGTGTCACCAACCCCAACTATAGTATTATCATCAGCACTTATAATTGCAACATATTGACCATTGTATTTGTCAGAATTAACTAATACCTTTTCCATCGTTCCCTCCATTTAAAATTATAACATAATAATATAGTTGAGTAGGGTGGATTAAGCCCCTGTGGAGTAGCACTACTATATTACTCTACAGGGCGAATTCACCCATTCAAATAAATTTATTCCTTTGGCTTTTCAAAACTCTCACGGAACGACATCACCCACAGTTTGTTATTACCGGATTCTATACAATGCAACTTTGCCTTGTCAATGTGATATTTGGCTTTTAATGGTTCGGGGATTGACAGGCTTTTGCCAAATTGAGTTCCAAGGAGTTCCAAGGAGTTCCTGTGTTTTCCGATCTGATGGGTTTATAGATATTTTGTTTCTATTCTTCTTGGGGACTTCGAGGAGATGATTGATGTCATAGAGCAATTTCTAATAACAAATTTCTGAGTTATAAGTTCTTTAATACCAATAACAGATTTTCTCGATCTTGCATTCCCGGATAACCTGTCAAGATGTAACACTTCATGCTTTCACATTTTATCCATTATTAATAGATTGCCAATTGAAATATGGAGGCCTGACCCTGCTGACTCAAGAATTGTCAATAGATTGGGTTTGACCCCAAATGTCTCTCCTACGTCAGTATCTCAACAATTCGGGAATGAAAGAAGCACTGCTTTAAGTCGATTAAAATATACCCTTCCTGGTTAAATATTTCAAGCCTTCCCTTATTTTTCTTGACAGCCTATCTCATGAGTGAAATAATCACTTACCCCACCAAACTAAGATAATTATTTATGGAGGATAAAGCACATAATAATGAACTTTTTAACGAAAATCTTTCATGTAATCACAATATTATGACAAATAAGATTATAGGGCAGGTAGAAAATGCCTTTATAAAAATAGGCTATAGCAAGAATCTGATACAGAAGGATTATAAATACGTTGATTTATTTTCCTCATGTACGCCTATTCGTACGGTAAATTATGCGCTATTTGGCCAGGAACCTTTTGATTACCGTTCTGCCTGCTTTGGTATCCAAATAGCAGCACCCAATCGTTCGACAGATGTTGTCGTCAATGAGTTAAAATCGCTTGGAGCGCCTCAGATTTTTATCATTAGCAACGGCAAAACTGAACGATGGGCCATAACGGAAAGAGAACCTCTTCTTAAAGATAAGTATGAAACTGCCTGCCTGCCTAATGTCATTGCACAAAACCTGAGAGACTGGGGACCCCAAGCTATCATACGAGCAAAATCGGGATTTGCCCGACCGGGGCCCCGTCAGTTAGATTTTGTTGATATTGGATTACTTCCTGCCTTAGACTACAAAGCTTCTCAAAAAATAGACCACTTGCTTCGGGCTGTACTTAATTATGCTGAAGAAGACTTTCAAGAACGAGATTTACTATTTGATGCACCTGCGGTTTTTCAAGTTGTCTTTAGTCTTTTGGCTGCAAAAGTACTCAAAGATCGCAATATTCCAAATTCAAAAAATATTGATTTTTCCATTCCACAAACAGCATTGCAGGCAATATATGAGCATTACGGTTTTTCTTTAACTACACCGGCTTCAAAAATTCCAGAACTAACTCTTGAGTCAATATCACAAAAAATTGGGCAGATTTTCCCGCTGAATAATATATCAGTAGATACTCTTACATACATTTATGAAAATACATTTGTCTCTCAAAAAAGCCGTCAAGAACTTGGAATTCATAGTACCCCATCTTATGTTGCTGATTACATTCTTTCGCAAATTCCGATAGAGGATTTACAAAGAGAACAGTGGCACGTCACAGACCCTATGTGCGGCCATGGTATTTTTCTTATTGCAGCAATGAGAAGAATGAAAAGCCTATTGCCAGGAGATTGGGACAGTAAACAACGGCATACATTTTTCATTAAACATTTACATGGAATAGAGATTGACCCATTTTCCGTTGAAGTAGCCCGTATGTGCCTCATGTTAGCTGATTTTCCCGAATCAAATAGCTGGGATTTACAAAGACAAGATATATTTGCCGATAATATCCTCGAAAATAGTATGGCGAAAACTATGATACTTGTAGGCAACCCACCTTTTGAAAACATCAAGGGCAAAAGACCTGAAAGACCTGAAACCCCAAAACCAGTTGAGCTTTTACACAGAACGCTTCCGATTTTACCAAACAATGCATTAATTGGTTTGGTTTTACCACGTAGTTTTTTAGATGGTTCTGACTATAGAAACGAACGAACTGCCTTGCTCAATAATTTTGAGATAATTTCTCTTACGTGCCTTCCTGACCGTGTCTTTTTATATTCTGATATGGAAACTACAGTTATTGTTGCCAGAAAACAGCAGGCACGAAAAAACTGGAATATGTTGTATAGAGAAGTTAGGGACAGCGAACGAGATGACTTTCGGATTCGACATGGTGTTACATGGGAAGACAATGTTCCACAATCTTACCTCAAAGACAAAATGCAAGGGCGTCTTGTTGTGCCATTGTTGCGTGAAATTTGGGAACGATTAGAAGGATATATTCATCTTGGTGAAATTACAGACATCCGCAAAGGTGTCGAGTATAAACTAAACTTAGAAGAAAAGCTGAATGAAATAATTCAACCGAATCCTTTTCCTGATTCAAAACCTGGCATTGTGAAGGTAACAAAAGGATTCATGCAATTCATTGCTGAAGCTACAGTTTATATGTCAACAGACAAGCAATATCGAAGATTTGAAACATCTACAGCTTGGGAACTACCGTGGGACAAACCAAAGGTTATAGTTCCTGCTTCGCGCATGTCCAGGGGACCGTGGCGATATGCAGCCGCATTAGACAAAAACGGTTGCATTGTAAGCCGAAGATTTTATAGCATTTGGCCAAAATCTAAAACCTTTGATGTTGCTATGTTAGCGGCATTGCTGAATTCGCCAATTGCAGTGGCATTTATTTATGCCCATAGCTTTCAAAAGGATATCCCAAAAAGAGTTTACACCGATATACCTATTCCCGAAATATCCTTTGATACTAAACAAATTATTGATTATCTCGTAAATCATTATTTAAAAGTGTTAAGGAAAGATGAGACAGAAGCCAAGAAAACATTACTTCTAATAGACGCTGAGATACTAAAACTATATAAACTTCCGCCACGATTGGAACGTCAACTTTTAGATATTTTTTGGGGACACCAACGCCCAGCACCCTTTGAATTTAAAGGCTACATCCCCCCGGAAATCAATGCATGGATTCCTCTTCATATTTACTTATCAGAGCAATTTAATAATGCAATACCTGATAAGATTATGGAACGAATTCCAATTATTCGTGATACTGAGTTTATAAATTATCTTAAAAAAATTGGAACAGAAGAATAAGTGAAACAGGATTACTACCTTCTTGATACAAATATTCTTGGCTATCTTGCTGAATTAAAAGTAGGTGGAAATAGTCCTGAATGCAAAGCCTTAGAAAAACATTGGAATGGATTACCGCAACCACATAATACAAGAATTTTTTTATGTCCCATAACCATTGGCGAGGTAGAATATGGGCTTCGTGTCGGGCCTTATAATAGACCGGAACAGCATGAGCAAGCGCGTCAAATATTATCTTCATTTCCTGCTTTAGACATAAATATCAATATAGCACGTGACTGCTATGCCGACCTGCGTGCAAAACTCTTCGATAAATATGCCCCAAGAGATCGAAAAGGAAAAAGTTGTAAAAAGAGGATAAGAGAATGGCGTGATCCTACTACCGATAAGGAATTGCAAATGGATGAGAATGATCTTTGGATTGCTGCTGTAGCAATGGCGCACAATCTTGTGCTTGTGACCCACGATAAAATGAATGCAATAAAAAGTATAACAAGTTCGGATTTACGATTTGAAGATTGGTTAACGTAACGGTTATTGAAAGATTATCCTCACAACTCGTTCCGAAATGCTTTATACAGTAAGGCTGGTGTGAATGTAGCTAATTCTGACTCTGTCTCATCCAGTAATCTTCTGCGTTTTTCTGCTTTTAATTTGCCAATAGCGCTATATGCATTTCATGGTTAAATTGCCAATATAAAACGCGGGGTTCAAGTTGCAAACTTGAACCCGCTTGAAGATCGACAATTAAGTATGATGTCCCCTGAATATAACACTTAAAATCAAGAATCTTCTGAATCTTAGGCAGGTTTCCAAAATAATTCATCCTTTCGCAAACGCCTCCCGTAAAACCGACTGCATCAGCATTTCGGACTGTTTCTTGCGTTCGGATACCTGTTTTTCTAATTCGTCGACCATGGACATGAGCATATCCACCCGTTCAACGATAGCTTGTTGTTCAGCAAGGGACGGAAATGGTACCGGTATAATTAATAGATTCGCCTGGCTAAGTTTGGGTTGGAAACCGCCAGTTATATAAGGCATTAAATCAATAGCGTTAATATAGCTTTTAATAAAAAAAAGGGTGGTATCATCAAGCAACCCCAACACATGCGCATGATTATTTACCCAATATTTTCCATCTGCTATGAAAGCAACCGGCGTTGATCGAGCCACTAAATTAGCACCATCTTCCCCGATGAGTAAATTTTTGCCCTCATGTGTGTACCCATCAATTTTATCGATGATTCCAGAGGCGCCGTAATAATCATATATTTTTTCTTTTCTTTCCCTTATTGACTGGGCGATTGGTTCTCGATATTCATCTTTATTAATGGATACCTCTCCAAGCCTACACCACGCCCACCCCGCAGGCAAATTAAAAGGCTTTTCAGCGTCGGAAATCGGAACAATCGGTTTATCTTTCTTAATTCTATCTTCTTTTATCAGTCGCTCTTTTTCGACCTTAATCTTCTCAAGCAGTTTCGAGGCGTGATTATATCCGCAGATCAATTTAGGGTTTTGCTTTCGCCATTCGGCTGTGAGTTTGCCTTTTATCGCTTCCCGCAATACCGCTTGGCGAAGCTGTGATAAATAGTTTAATTGGGCATTTAGCTCTATCCCAAAATCCTCTCTAAACCTTGAATGCTTTGAATATTTAGTAGCAATAATATTTTGTAATGTGATAGAGAAAAGCGGTATTTCATAATCAAGAAACTCCCACGCCCTTATCGAAGAATAATTCGTGCTGCCCTTGGCTTCTATTTGATTCTGAATGAAATCCGTTTTTATGAGAATCTCAAAATATTCCTGCGTAATTTTATTTTTATCAAGTTCGTAAAGGTAATAATGACTACTAACTATTGCACCCTCAAGATGGTTGGGAATAAATCCATATCCACCAAATTTTGCATCCATCTCTGCAACAATCAAATCGCCTGCTTTGCAAACTTGTTGTTTTTTTGTTTTAATTTGGTATCCCATCTTTTTTTCGCGCAAGACAACTCCACGACGATGAAGTTGGACACGGCAAAGGCTGTATTCCTCATCGTTATTGATTATGATGTAGCCTTTTCGATGCAGCAGGACTTCAGCTAATTTGACAGTTTTCCACTCACCCATTTTCCCGTCCCTTTTTCTTCGGAAGGCGTTTTGCCGCTTTCTGCTCAATCGCTTTTGTCGCACGATCAAAATCAGAAATATAGTCTTTGTCTCGGTCTTTTTTGTATTTATTAAATTCGCTTTCAGCCTTTTCAATTGCCTGCTCAGCACTCACCTTACCGGCATGGGTAAGGAGTTCGTGTTCACTCAGTTTCAAAAACTGGTCAAGTTTCTCTATCCAGTCATTCATCTTCATCAGCCTGCCGTTGGTTGCCTGCAATTCTGCAAAATCAAGATACAAAGACACGATAAGATTTAAGCGTTTTAACTCATCTGCATTGAGATAGTTTTTTGCAATCTTTATATCCTGTGCGGTAATGTAATTCCCTTTAAAATTGGTTAGACCCATAAGGGGTTTTGTGCTGTCTGCCCGCCTGTCAATAATCTCCGCCGCGGCGTGGCCATGAACAGCATAGTGCATCTTGTTTTGTACAGTAGCAAAAAATTCCGCAGTCAGTTTGTTATCTTTTCTATAATCAATGCTGGTGGCATAAATATCGGTTACTTTCTGATAAAAGTTTCGCTCGCTGCTACGAATATCGCGAATGCGCTGTAAAAGTTCCTGAAAATATCGCGCCTTTTCACCACCTTGTTTTAATCTTTCATCATCCAGAGCAAAACCTTTAATAATGTATTCTTTCAGCCGCTGTGTGGCCCAAATACGAAATTGTGTACCTCGTAACGACTTAACCCGGTACCCAACCGAAATAATTACATCTAAATTATAGTAATTTCTCGGTTTGGTAGAAAATTCGGAAATTCCGAATTTTCTCATGGTTGGGCCTTCGTCAAGTTCTTTTTCTTCATAAATATTTTTAATATGCTCATTAATTGTTGACTTTGATTTTTCAAATAGCTCGGCCATCTGATCCTGAGTAAGCCAGACGGTTTCATCTTCCATTTTTACCTGAATCTTTGTCTGTCCGTCTTCGGTCTGATAAATAATAAGCTGGGATTTATTTTGTGCGTTATCCATTCTCCAACTCCTTTCTTAATTGTTGAAGAAGCTCGTCGCTTTTACGAAATGATTCATGAAGCATCGTTACCAATTCCGCGCTTGAATATACATGTTTTTCCTCTAAAATATGCGGATTTTTAATGTCGAGGTTATAGCCATTTGCAGCAATCGTATCAATAGATACCTTCCATGCCAGTTCGTTTTCTTTGCGCTTCTTCCACCACTTTTTAAGATCATCAAACTCGCTTTTCTGAATCGGCTTCGTCTTGCTATATGCCTTAATACCTTCGGGCAGTTTATGTTCCCAATACCAGATTTCTTTGGTAGGCTTGCCTTTTTCAAAAAAGAGCAGGTTCGTGGCAACGCTGGCATAGGGCTGAAAGACTGAATTTGGCAAACGAACGATGGTGTGCAGATTGCAGTTTTCCAACAAGTGCTGGCGGATGCGCTGTTTTACGCCGTCTCCGGTTAGTGATCCATCCGGCAGAACGATGCCGGCACGGCCTCCGTCTCTCAAATACCGTACCATGAGCATTAAGAAAAGATGGCGCTTTCTGTTGTACGAAAGTTTTGGGGAAAGTTGGTTTCTGCCCCGTCGGTAACCGAGGCGCCAAACGGAGGATTGGCAAGGATGACGTCCACCCGGTCTTTCTGGCCGATAGAGGTGTATTCGCGGTCTAAGCTGTCAGTATAATCTACATTCGGCACTTCAATATCGTGCAAGATTAAATTGGTGACGCACAACATAAAGGGAAGCGGTTTAAATTCCATACCGTGAATGTTTTTTTCAAGCGCCCTGAGGTCATCAACCCCTTTGATGTCCTGTTTACGGATATTTTCTATCGCACTGGTTAAGAATCCGCCGGTGCCGCAGGCGGGGTCCAGCACCTTTTCTCCTAACCTGGGGTTAATCATTTCTGTAATAAACTCGGTTAAGGCACGGGGGGGTATAAAACTCTCCGTAATTTCCCGCGCTTTGAAGGTCACGCAGGATTGTTTCGTAAATATCGCCAAAGACATGACGGTCTTCGGTTTTATTGAAGTCGATCTGGTTAAGTTGATTAATGACTTGACGAATTATCGTGCCATTCTTCATGTAGTTATTGGTGCCGTCAAATATCTCGCGGATAATGAGGACACGCTTATTGCCGGAACTTACATCAAGGTTTTTCAGTTGAGCAATCAATTTTCTATCAATAAACTCCTTAAGCTCATCGCCGGTCATGCCCTCGCTTATACAACCGGGAAGTGAAGGAACGATTGCCGTAAATCCGCCTTCATCGCTTGGCTCTAAAATTACTTGTATTTTCATTTTTTTATCCCCCAGTGTTTTTTAAGCCAACCACGCATATTTCGTCCCATTATCACATTTGGATTGGCAAAAATCAGCAATTCCTATCTTTTGCTTCGACGATCTTAATTTCCTCATCTGTCAATCCATACAGTCTGTAAACAATTTCATCTATCAACTCATCTATCGCCTTACTTCTGGTTTTTAATGGTTCGAGGATTGATATGTTTTTTGTGCAATGATTTTAAAGCAGTTCCTGGGTCTTTCGATCTGATGGGTCTGTAGATACCTTGTTTCTATTCTTCTTGAGAAGTTCAGAGTTGATCAAAGATTAAGTAAGTTAGTGAAGACTGTCCTGAGTTTCTGTCCGGCAAGAGAGAGACCAACGGTGTGTAGTTTTTCAAGCAAACCCGATTCCTTGGCTTTTTCGATTTTGTAAATATTGTATTTCGCCATATCTTCCGTTCAAATCCAAAAAACTTTTATTCTTGAAATGATTAGGCGAAGAGAAGCACCTCTGACAAAAAAAGGCATTGATAGGTTTGCACCAATTAACCCATACAGCCATACATACATAATTGCAATAATTAAGTATGATGTCCCTTAAATACACCAGTTACATAACAGGTACATAAAGAAGCAGTTGATAATAAACAACTTATAGCAAAGAAGCCTCTTGATTTACTTTCCTGGTTATATAAGATTGTTGATATTTTCAATATCTTCATCGTTTGATTTCAATCTATCTTCAAGATCACTTCTAAATACATCTTTTATGATTTCTTCAAGAATTTCTCTAGCTTCATTTAAAAACTCTTTTTTATACTTGTCGGTATAGAATACTGTGTTTTACCCTCCATCATCGCTGCAAAACGCTTCAAAATCCTTGTCGATATTTGGAATAATGCCTTCGTACTTCATGTATTTCCTGATTTCAGTTAACAATTTGGCTGCGTGAACACTTCTTCTATTTTGTATATGATTGCGTGAGTTATATTTATCTTTAAAATAATGCTGCCGTCCCTTTCTAAGACACATAATTATTCTAAATAATAGTTGTCTATCATCCGGTGAATTATAAGATAAGAAATTCGGTTCTTTTATTCTGAATCGTAAAACATAAAGAAACATCCTCACGGTTTGAAAAAACTTGTTGAGGTATCTGTTGTTGCTTGCCTCTGTTTCCATAACCCTTAGTGCCTCTTTAACAAATTTTTCCGCATGGGACCTCTCCATTATATCGGGTGCATCTTCCCTTAGAGATAAAATTCGCCAGATTGCATGCATCCAATGTATGTTAAATTGAGGTTGCCTGGCTGCTACTCTAAAAAAAAGTTTAATGTCATCATCTTCTTTAAAACATCGTCCTGCACCATCTATTATATGTCTACTTATTACAATCTCCTTTTCTAGTGTTTCTCTTAAGTAATTATAGATTTTAGGAGATGCCGCACCAAAGAGCCAAGTTGCAGCAGAACAAATCACTCGCTCAATACTGCTATCCAGTTTGCCAGATACTGCTATATCTAAATCATCTCCTAGTCTTTTTGATATTTTATTGATAATTCTCTGCCCTCCAGAAGTACCGGTTTTCCCATTCTGATTAACAATCCTACATGAAATCCAGTTTCCTGAATTGCCAGAAATACTAATTGGCTTACGTAATTCATCTCTAAGGCGGTGAACATACCTATAATAATCTGGATGGTAAACGCCTTTCTGATGAAAATCATTACATATTTTTTGAAAATTATTGTTTTGGAGAATCTTAGAATCTTTTTTATCAACATGAATGATTAAAACCTTCGGTGGAAATCCTAGCTTTGGAACTGGAAGTACATCCGTATCTTCCATACTGTTATAATCCAAAAATATTCTTGCGCCTCCTAAAAATTCCTTTTCCTCTGGAACTAATTCCACCTGCGCAAGTCCACCCGCAGATGCTACACAAATATTCATATCCAGTGGCATATCCCTTAATGGTGTATATGGAAAATGAAATTGTGTTTTTTTGAACAACTTACTATCACCCTTTTTCAACAAAACGTTCAAAAATTTTCCCCCACAATTTAAACTAAATATTTTTTCAATTTTATCTTGGTGCGGTTTGCCGCCTTCAATCTCAAGCTTTTTTAATAATGGTACCCAAACTTGCTTACCCCTCTTATTTGCTAAGGTATATAATTGTGTAAGTGTATCAAGATATGCAGGTTCTCCACATGATAATCGTTTGCCATAGATGTATGCACCTTCAGAAACAATGTCTTCGTTGAGGGAAGGTGCCCAGATTTGATCGAGTTTTGCTTCCTGAGTGATTAATGCACATAATCCCCTTGATTCTAATATGTGTATGATATCTTTAAACCAAGAAACGGGATTAATAGAGGCAAGTGGGCCGCTGAGTATAACGCCCCTGAGTTTGCCGTCTTTATGATTATTTAATGAGTCCAAGACGCCTTTTTCAAGAAGCTCCTGCCACAAGTTATAAGATAAAACAGAACGTCTATGGCTACAATTTCCCTTTGTCAATTCTTCCAAGCATCGAGAAACCCTCGCCTCTAATTGCCATATTTTATCACGCAAGCTTTCTTCTGGTTCCCACAAGTCCCATTCCCAGGGATTTTCAGATTTCTTTCGATTCAACAGAATTGGTAACTTTTCTTTATTCCATGGACGCTGTGCCAGCGTTTCCCATATTACTGGGGAATTTATAAATACCTGCCATAAAGTATTTAAATCATCTTTCTCAAAGATATGCTGAATAAGCTCCATTCCCCAATCACAACCACATAAGGAAATTTCAACTTTCGGCTGCTCACGGAGTGGTATCACAAATCGTTTACCGTTATGGTATTTTTCCCTTAAACGGAATGTAGTAAATTCAAAGCAGTCTGGACCAATATGCACGACAAGGATAAAATCCTCTGGATATATCGGTTTTTCAAATTGATCCTGAACTTTATCCAACCACGCCAATGCTGCCGCAACGGGTCTCCATAAGAGATATGGTTTCTTCTCGCCCACTATTCCCAGAGATGTAATATCCTTTATCAGTGCCTCCTGTCCAAATTCATCAAGATGATTGGGTATTGCAACTACGACATAATCTGCATTTTTACCATAATCGCCTAATCGCCCGGCAATATGCTCTGCCAAAATCTTGCTAACATTAAAGGAAACTCCACTTCCTACATTCCATCGCGCAAATTTGTCTTTAGCATCAACCAATAACCTCCATGCCCATGGAACGGGGACTCGTCTCAAATGACCTTCTAAAATGCTGGCACCCGGAGGCCAGTGGAACCCGCAAGCAATATGACTTTGTTTTGCTTCATCACCTACCAGAAACTTTCCCCCATATTGTGAAGGAAGAATGGCATCCGCCAGGCAAAAGTCCTTGCTCTTTGGTGATTGAACCCCGTTAATAAAAAAACGATCCTTCATACCATCAAGGGAACATCCGATAATCTTACTCATAATACTGTCTCAGCATTTCCTCAATTGCATCACAAAGCTTATCTACAGCAGAAACCCATGTCTCTGGACCAGCAGGAACAATTAACACCGACAACTTTTCCTTATCACCATTAAAGAATTTACTGTCCTGTGCTTTTAATGAACTCGCAACTATCAACCCCTTTAATGATGGGAATTCCATGCGCCTTGCACTCAACCTATCATAATGTTGCCTCAAAGCTTTATATGCAGAAATTGCCATTTTATTGCCATCTACTTCGATACCACCCGTACCATTTACACTCCAAAAAACGAATACCTGCTTTTTAATATTGCAAGAACCCAGGGGATAAAGAACCATATAAAGATGTCCTCCAGTCCTCCCGAGATGTTTGACTATTTGATGTTTTTGAGCAATATCCGGATGAACTATTTCAAGCACCATTTTTTCACACAACATACCATTAATAACTCTAATAATCAGGAAAGGACCCGGTAAGGAATCAGGAACGATGCGGCTTCCTCGTTCTTGTTCTAATCTCAAATGGAGTGGAGCGTTATTCAGAGGTTCAAATAAGAATCCATGTTGTATTTCTTGTTTTCCCTTTTTCCTCACTCCATAATTCATGAGTGCAGCGCCTATTAATAATCGCATTATGTCCGCCCATGTCCTTGGCTGCCAGTCCCATAAACTGTCTTCCGCATGTTCACGTCTTAACAATTTTTTATACCACTCCCAGACTTTTTTGTATCGGGTATCCTGCTGAAGCGCATAATTTGGCTGAATACCATGAGGTGGTTTAGTGACATTCTCAAAGACAGTTTCTTTCAGGGAAATATTACAAATCCCTTTATAACTCTGTACGAGCATTGCCCTGGTAGAGTCACTCTTATCTGGAGGGAGTTCGCTCTGTAAGTAACGCGATGATTCAAGGTAGCACCTGGCAATGAAATCCTTCAATACCTGGTTTTCAAGGGTATTAAAGGATTCTTTCCGAACTACGGCAAGAAGCCGTTGTTTATTTCCTGCCTTTTCTTCTTTTGTTCCTCCCGGCTGCTGAACATACCACCTTAAACAGTGTGCATCGCTTTCCTGAAAACGATGAATTGGGACAAGATCACGATAACGAAATAGTATTTTTCTCGCAGATGCCACTGTTACTGGTAGGCGATTCATCATATCTTCTGTGATACGGACTATTAAAGCCTTTCTCGGTTCTTTTGTGGCATCTTTTTTTATTTCATTCAAATAGTCGAGAATAACCGACCAGGATGTTTCTGAGGTATATTCTCCCTTAAAATCAGTAGCTTTATCAAGCAGGTCATCAAAGACCTGAGACCAGGCATCAATGTGTATGGCAGTGGGAGTTTTTTGTGGAGGATTTGAACTACCAGGGATAGACTTTTGTGCGGCATCTCTTGCATTAAATTCAAAATCAAAGGTTTTATCAACAACACGAATCCTTAATTTTTTTGGCGCTGCTTGACCTGCCAGAATACCATGGGGAGTTTCATATACCTGATAACGTGTATTATCATAAGGAGTTCCTAATTGCTTGAATTGTTCCATACGTGAGGGAATATACAATTTGGCATCATGAGATATCGTCAAAACGGGACTACCATAGAATGAAAATTCAACACAGCCACCCGTTAAGTTTTTGCTCTCATCAGGTATTTCAACCGACCATGGCCATAAGTGGAGTTGGATTTCAACTTCTTCTAAAGTATTTGGCATTTTTGTGTATTGAGATGCAGTGTAGAGGCGAAGCATTTTGCCACAAATCTGCTTTAAATGTATTCATACCAACAGGTTGGCAAATGCTTCGACCCTACTTTTTCAAAAAACTAAAATTATACAAATTATTAAACACGCATATTATCCAGAGAACGTGTAACTCCCCTCCATACAAACGTTCCCATAGAATTATCTTCCTTACTTTGACGAAAGGCCTCCGCTAGTTCTTCATCCTTTAAGTCATCAATTAAGCGATATATGATGTCAAGACTTTCATTTAAGTGTGTACCACTAAAATCAATGCCCCGCAATTTAGGAATAACCTTTTGTTCTATTTGATCGGCAAATGCAATTTTATGTGTCCGTCCATCGTCTACACCTGGATAATTTGCAACATACTCACGCATTGCCTGTTGAACACGGTGTCCAAAAGGCCTTCCAACCTTTTCCAATGCATCATTTATCAGATTTATCCATTCATTGATAACGTTTAGCCAAAAGTCGTTTACAAGCGGCTTCTTTATCCATTCTTTCCATAGATTATAAGGAAGAAATTTATTCTGTGGTTGAGCCGTTGTCCGTTCGTTTTGAATTCCAGCGAGATTGTTTGGTGGTTTACCAAATCGTAAAACATTTGCCCTGTCAAGCACCTTATCTGATAATGTCTGCGTGGATTCATCCTCATTCATGGTTCCCACAAAAATGACATTTCTCCCTACCCATAACCGAAATTCACCTTTCCCATCACTTTGTGGGCCTGTTTCTAACACAAATTCTGCAATACTTCTGTTATCCACTTCAGCATCCTTAATTGCCCTGCGTAATTCCAATTTAGAAAGGAACTCACTAAAGTAGTATTCAATACGTGCAAGGTTCATCTCATCCAGTAAAACGAGTAATACTCGGTCGGCCCTTCTTTCTTCAACTTTAAACTGTTCTTTAAAGTTATACGGATCCATACGAATAAGGGCGCGAGCTAGGTCTGTCCCTTTATATTTCTTTTCCATATAATTGTAAAATCCAAAGAGATCGCGAGGGGAATCCCATCCAGGCTGTACCGAAACAACCATGTTATGCATTCCCATAGCTTCTGCGTATTTAACCGGCAATAGTGTTTTCCCGGTACCAGAAATGCCTGCTAACACGGTAATTGGACTGATGTCATTAATTTTCAGAGAAGTATGGAATGCATAAACTGTTCTTTTGGGAAAAGAAAGCCCCTGATTCTTCAAGAATTGTAGTGTGTCAGCGAGAGATTGTACCTCACTTCTATCTTTATAGTTACCTCCAGGGAAAACTTCAGCCATAAAGCATTCTGGTTTTATCTTAAAAAGATCGTCGTATGAACCTTTGTCACCAGTACCAGCACTGATGCCTGCAGGTCGTTTAATCCCCTCAAGTTCTTCCTCTGCCTGCTTAATTTCATTTTGTATCTTATTGAGCTGTTCTTGTTTAAAATTAACTCCACCTATCAACTCTTGATGCTTTATTTCATGCTGGCTAACACTCATTAAAATATTTTTGAGTTCTTGTTGTGAACGAGTTATTTTTAGTTGAAGACTTTCAAGTTCCTGACGCAATATTTCTTGCTGTTTACGTTCTACCTCAATTTTTTCTAGCTCTTTTATCATGCTATTGAGTTGATTCTGATTTTGTTCAATTTCATTCTCTAATCCAAATTTTTGAGAGGAGAAGTCGCTTAGCTTTTGCTCAAGTAAATCAAACGCCCTCGTTTTCTCCTGGTATTGTTGTTCCACATCACGCAATTTCCGTGAAACATTTTCAATCTCGTTATTTGACTTGTTAACATCATTTTGATTTTTTTCGAGCAACTTCTGACCAGCGGTGATCTCGTTTATAATCCGATCACGATCTTGGGCAAGTGTCGAGATAACATTTTGAAGACTCGTTGATTCCTTACTCAGGTCGTCAACTTTCTGCTTTTCCTCTGATAACTTAATTAGAAGGCTTGCAAGCTCCTGCTCAAGTTTATTCAATTCTACAACCTTTGCATCAGATTCAAGTAACCTTTCACGATTCATATTGAGCCAATTCTGACATTGCTTGATCTCGGCTTCAAGTATCGTTTTTCTGGCTGCCAAGTCAGCCACGTCTTCAGAGTCCTTAATCATTGCTTTAAGGCGTTTGTGATAATATACGTACATGCCACAAGCCAGCAGTACAAGTATTAAGCTCAATCCGGACATCAATCCCCAAATAGAGGTCGGTAAAAATGGGATTTCTATTGATTGAGTGGTATTTGACATCATTATTTGGGTAAAAATATGAAATGACATAATAGCATTTCTCCTTATTGTTTGGTTGCCTTTGATTCGTCATCACGTGGCAATGTATTAACAGTTTTTCTTAACCCGTCAAACTCTTTTTGGAGTTTTAAATTAACCTCTCGAAGCTCCTCAATTTTCTTAATTGCATCTGATGCTTCTCCCTTTAATTTTCTGTATGTTTCTTGCAAGCCCAATTTGTCAGAAGTAAAATTCTCCACACTACTTTCTATTTGTTTAAGGGTCGTTGCAAATCTATTTTGTATCTCTACTATAGCAACCTGTTTTTGCTGGAAACTATCTGTTTCTTTAATCATCGTATCGAGCAATTTGCTTGACTGTGCAGATGCGCTGGATAACTGTTCAATGCTCATTTTTAACGTATTTGTAGATTGATTCGCTCCACTACATAAATCATTTGTAGTGTTTTTAAGATTTATTACCTCCTGATCGAGTTTAGTAACAGAACCACGTATATTTTGAGTTGTATCATCAAGCACCGTTTGCCTTTGTTTGAGTTTATCCATTCCTTCAACCATAGTGTCGATCAATTTATTTGATTGAACAGATATGCTGGACAGTTTCTCGATGTTTGTTTTTAATGTATCGGCAGATAGATTTACTTTATTTCCCAAATTCTCAGCAACGCCTTTAAGATACGCAACCTCATGATCGAGTTTAGCAGCAGAAGAACGCATATTTTGAGTAGCATCCTCAAACGTCTGGTTAGCGCTCTTTAAATTAACCTTTGCTTCATTTTGATACTGTTCAAACTGAGTAGAGCCTGTTTTCAAATTTACAATTACATTTGAGAATTCAGTATTCATTTTCTGAAGCTCATCTTCGCGAGTCTCTAAACGGACGATTTTAACGGTAAGGGCTTTTTCTTCCTCTTGTAATTTGTTTATCCTCTCTTGCAGGGTATTTACATCAGAGGTTTGTACCATAATTTTAGATTCTAGCGCACTGGATTCATCATTCAATTTTTTCTGGAAGACAAGTGCATTGTCACATAACTTCTTTCTTTCTCTGAGTAAATTTTCCGAAGTTTTCAATTTGTTTTCATAAGATTCATTGTCTGATTTGAGCTTATTCAGTTTTTGCTCATGGTGCTTTACATCTTCCATAAACTGATTCCGTTTTATTTCTAAGGCGTTAGCATCACTTTTTAAAATATTAACTTCGCCTTGAAATTCTGCTTTTTTCCCTTCTAAATCCGATATTATCTTTTGCAATTCTGGCAACTGTTCTTTAAGCGAATTAAAGTTTTGCTTTTCAGCTTCAAAGGATGCCTTTTCTCTTTCAAGATTTATTATCTTCCAGGCTGATATGCCTTGTAAAAAGAATACAACCCCAAGAATAACCAAGAGTACCTTACCTGTGAGAAAACCACGATCCAGATATGACCCTTTGCGTTCTTTTGGTGTTTTAAGTGTGGTATCTTCATTTATTGTTGTTTCAACCATACTATTCACTCCATGCCTTTAAAATTTTATTGACACAATCGCCCAAATTCTCGCGAATTTGATATACCCAAAAACGCATAACCTTCCACTCCGCACCTTGCAATTGGATATCACGCCAAACATCATCCCTTTTCCTCGTTCCATCTGGATTACGGTGGTAGCTATCACCATCGACTTCTATATCAATTTTCTTTTTTTCATCATGAATAAGCGCCATATCAAGACGACGCCCCATTATGTGATATTGTGGTTCAGGCTGCAATCCCTTTTCTTTTAAAGCGTTATATAAAACCTTTTCCCAAGGTGACTCATGCGGATGCCAGCGTGATTGAATACCCGAACCCTTTGGAATAGTATCTCTATACGGAAGTGCAAGTTTTTCAAGATGAGGAATACCTGATTGTGAAACCCATGATTTATTTCCTACCACATGGAGTACTGCACGAGCACGACTCACGGCAACATTCATCAAATTTGCTGTCTGCCTTATAAATCCCTTGGAACCAGGTGGCATATCAGGGCCTACACACAAGCTCATAATCATAACGTCACGCTCGTCACCCTGAAAAGCGTGGGCTGTATCAACTAGCAGTTGTGCGCGCATCCTATGCTCTAAAGATATTTCCTGACATAAAGCGTCATACAAACGAATCTTTTGCTGGACAAATGGTGTTACGACACCAACGGTACCTTCGAATTGATTTTCCAGCAACAGGCTTTTCAATACATTAACAACACAAGCCACTTCTCCAGGAGCAATACACCCATGAGGACCTGCACTCTTTATCTCAGAAACTACCGCTGTCCAATGAATCCCTGGTTTCGTATTTCTAGGAATTTTTAAACGTTCAGCAGATGTAAGAACCCGAAGTGATCCTCCATAGAAGTTTTGGTTTGAATACTCTGCAATTTCAATAGTGGACCTGTATGTCTCTTTTAGCATAATAGGGTTAACCTCGTTTGTTTGAGCAAAAAGATCGTAGAGAGATGTATCCGGATAAGAGAACCTTTGTTCATTATTTACCTGAGTAAGTCCGTGACGTTTTCTAAGAAGTGCATCTCTTGATCCTTTAATTTTTGTGACGTGGGAAAGTTGTTGGGGATCTCCAACAACGCCAACCCGTTTGGCTCTGAATAAAATCGGTATAGCTGATGGTATATCACATTGACTTGCCTCATCTATTATTGCAAGATCAAAAAGGCCTCTTAAAAGTGGAAATTTTGATCCCACAGATAAATTGGTAACAGCCCATAGCGGAAAATGTCTAAGAATAAAAGGTGTATAATTTGCAAGAGCAGACTGCACGGCCTTTCGGTCTTCCTCATCAGAAACAGGCTGATCCAATCCTCTCAAAGCAGACTTGAGCGATGCAAGAGATTCACGATCGGCATCTCGTGGCAAACCCTTTCTGCGTGCAACATCTAACCGAAGGATATCCTGAACTATTTTTTCTAATTCCTCTGAGATTGATTTTATATTCTCCGTCAATGCATCAAGCACGGGCAGATTCTTTAGTTCTTCTTCGATTGGTTTTGCCTCTTTTCTCAGTGCGCAATATCTGGATGCTGCAATGAACTGTGACAAAATTTCTGATAATTCACATAATCCATCATAATCCTTATGCCGTGGAATTTCGGGCCAGTTTGGGCAACTATTTTTCATAAAATTATGAACCCGATTGGTTACTCCACGAAGAAAAATGCTTTTAAATCTTCCACGGAAACGGTCTAACAAGGATACCTTCTTTTTTACTCTCAAGTAACCGATACTATGTTCTAGTTTTTCAATAGATTTTGCGGGAAACGTATCAAATACCTTATTAAGTTCTTCTATCATGAGTAAACTCCAGCCCTCGGAAATATTTTCCATGCCATGCCCTATACTTCCGAGGCGGTCACGCAGTTGTTGAATCTTGTCTGCTTGTATACCATATTCACCGCGCTTTTGAAGCAGGCACATAACCCTGGATTGCACCCTTTGCCATCGTTCTTTTGCACCTTCGTCATAATCCATGCTCAACAATTGCTTTATTGCTTCCTCAAATCCGAAGTTAAGGGATGGGTCTTTCTTAGAATTTGCACGAGTAACAAGTGATTGCCCATTATCCAGAATAAGCCTGTCTACAACAGCATCTATCGCTTTATGATTACGACTTGAAAAGATAACGTTTTGCGCTCTTAGTCTTGCATTTGCCATCGACACGGCAACAACCTGGCTTTTCCCTGTTCCGGGAGGTCCAGTAACCACGGTTAGATTTTCAAACAGTAAAGATGCTACACACTGTCTCTGTTCCCCGTTTAATTGGTCTGTTTCAAGCACTGAACACTCATGAATACTTTCTTGTAATATGCCAGTTTCCTGAAAAGAATCAGCACCTTGTTCCCGATTTTTAAAAATATATCTCAATGCTGTTTGATCTAACTGTTCATCACTACATGAAGCGATTTGGGCAAGCTCTTTTAACAATGTCTTGGTATATCTTGTCCTGTTTCCAATCATCAATACTGCCTTATTATATATGCCACTTGCTGGCTTTTGAGGGAAATAAGACGATACGCTTTCGGGTAAAAGAGGTTCCCGTAGTTTTTCTGAAAAAAACTTTGTAACTCCGCTAGCAAGTGTTTTGAGGTCTGGTGCATCTATGAATCTGCTTCCATCACCAAAAGATTCGTCTGTTTGTCCACGATCCATTAAACCACATGCTGCCAAAAATGCCCTCTGATCTTCTGGTTGCTTTATCGCGTAACTTAACCAATCCAAATTAACCTCAGGATATGGATCATCACAAATAATCTGAAAACCATTATTAATGTGTGTCATAGTAAGCTGATAAGTAAAAATTGGTTTCATAAAAACGTTTTCTATTCCTTCTGAATCTGTTTTTGACCATAGTTGCAATGGATATCCTAATAAAAGGACTCCAGATTCACCTAACAAACTAAGATTCCTTGCAAAGCTTTGTAAATTTTTACTCAGATGAATATGACTTCTCCATATTTGGCCTACTTGTGGATACCAATAACCAGCCTTATCTAAAAATATAAATCGTTTCCCACAATCGTCTAAATAGCAAGATGCCTCACAACCTTCGTCGTTTTTAACACAATCAGCATAATAACCAAGCAGTTTACGGAATGTACCCCATGGTCCCGAAAATTCGGCTGGTTTTTGAATATCTATTTTATTCTCAGCAGGAATAGTAATGTTGTTTAATATACGACTTTTGCTGGGAGACCATGCATGTGTTATTTCTGAGGATGATAATTGCGTTGACGGAGTGGTGGTATTTGAAATGGAAGAATTTTTTTTAGTAGATGGAGAACTATTGGCTATTTTATGAACCGTGGTAACCCAACGACCTCGTTCGAGACGAACCGTACCTTCAGAGTGAAGCGTTCTCAATTCTTTTAGTACTTCGTATTCGGCTAACCTCAATGATCTGGTATGTAGTCTTGTTCGAAGCTCAGCCGAAGTAAACCCAACTGAGTTTTCTTTCAAAAGTTCCAATATTACTTCTTTTTTAATCATCTTCATTTATTAATAAGGGTTTCTAAAATAGCATCAAGCGTTTGTGCAAGATTCAGGAAACAATAACAATATCCCCCCCCTATTATTTTATACGTCCGTAATAACGAACCATCGGATTTTAGCGCTTCATCTATGGCATGCGGTGCAGGCAATACCAAAAGCATTAGGGTGGGGAGCTTCTCCCGCCCGGTTGCGCGGATGGCACTCATTACAGTTTCCGGTAAATGGCGGGTGCGGAGAGTCTGTTGCGGATGGGTGTTCGGGATTCGAATGGCATACGGTACATGAAACCATTGATACAGGAAAGTGGCAATTGGTGCAATGACGGTTTCTTGTGTTTGCGCCACCCCATGATGCCGTATGGCTTAGCGGTTTCGTGTTGGAGTGACACCGTTCACAGAAGTCTTCCAGATGGCAAACACTGCATTTCTTTCTCTCCCACGATGCAGCAAATCCATGTGTTTTTCTTCTCCATGCATTGTTGTGGTTTTTTGGTTTTTGGTCCCTGTGGCAATCGACACACCAGTTGAGGTCAACATGGCAGCGGTTACAGTAGTCTTTGTTGTAATAGAATTCATTCCCATGCTTTTGTATCCATCGCGCATCTTCATGTTTTACCCATCTTTCTTCATGATACAGCGGCATACGATTCTTTTTTATGTGTTTGTGGCAAACATCACAGGCAATGCTTTCTTCGCCTCTTTCCTTATGGCAGGGAATACAGTTTTTAAACATGTCCGGAAGTAAATCTACGGTAATTGCATCACTCTTTTCGATACCCTCATGGCATGCCTTGCAGTCCACATTCTTTTCCAAATGTGTCTTATGGCTGAATTTCAGGTCTTTATATTTTTTCGGAACATTGTGCTTTACCTTGATTTTCATCCCGGGTTTCGTATGACAGTAAAGACAGGACGCCGGATTAGTGGTGTCAAATTTCTTCATATGGCATGAAAGGCACTTTGCCATTTTTGGCCACTTTGGTTCCAAATCTTCTTTGTAATTGTGGCAGATATTGCAATCGCTGAGTCCTCTTTCAATGTGTTTGGCGTGACTATAATGAATGCCGGATTCTTTACAGCCGCTCAAGAAGGCGAGAGAAGACAACGCCACGATTAAAAACAGATAATACGGTTTTCTCATAGTATTTTGTTCTATATTTTTTTAAAAACTCATGCTGTACGAAAGCAATAACTGGTGATACATTTCAGGATCAGTATCGCTGTTTTCTGTCGTCCATCGGAAACTGACGTCTGATTTTTCCGTTAACAAATATTTGATTCTCAGAAAGTAGGTTCTGATATTGATCTTTTGCTCAATATCCCGTGTATATTCATTATCAAGGATTGTCTGGAGGGTATTGCTTCCGTCAAAATTGTATTTATACAAAGAATAACTAGTGCCGCATCCGAGGTCGAACTTGTTTATTTTTTTCTCAAATTCAATTCCAACATCTGCACTGTGGTCAACGCCCTTCGCATCCCAGTATTCAACCGAGAAAGTAATCCTGGAATCTTCAAGAAGGATATTATTTGCCGTAAGGGCAATAAAACTTCTGTAGTAATCGTGATTAAATGTGTTTTCATCGTCGTTGTCGAGTACGTTACGGTAATCAAGCCCCCCGGAAATCCCAAATTTTTCCCCGAGTCCCTTATAGGCGGTGAGACTGAAGAGATCAAATGACTCAAAAGTGCCGAGTATCTGATAGAAAGGGGAAATATCATTGCTCTGTTCCGATAGCGAATGCAGGAACCGGTAATACGACAATTGCAGACTTGTATCCCAGTCTATTTTGTCCCATGACACTTTTGCGAGAAGATCCTTGGGGAGATTGTTTAAGAGAACGTACCGACCGTAAAAATGCAGGTCTTCATAGAGCCTTTGCCATACGCTGAATCCTATTTCGTCATCATTGCCGTGGTCATCATCAACAATACGAAGGTAGTCTAACGAGGCGTGGGTATCGATAAAAGGCCGGAAAGCAACGCCGCCTCCGGCAACCATATCGTCATCCGGGCTGCTGTACTGAGACGCCCTTAATCCGCCAAAAACGTGAGCTTCCACCGGGCCTACCTGCTGTTCGTATTTTGCGCCGTCAAATAAAATATTCTCAACGGAATACTGATATTGGCGGCCTAAGCGCAGTTGCGATTTTTCAAGTACAGGGTTTTTGATGTCGGCGTAAAAGTAATATATGCGTCCGTTGACACTTTTATCATATGTGTCAAGAATGTCCCTGAACGTGCCATCCTTTGGTTCATGCCCGTCTAAATCCTCGGATAATCTTCCGGAACCGGAAATGGAAACCTTGTTATTAAAAAAATCTTTCGTTTTAAAGCGCAGGCGCTGGTACATATCGTGGTCGTCGTCTCCGCCTGCCCAACGGCCTTCGTACTGGGAGCTGAAATTGCCTGAAATAAAATTATTATAGGTAAAGCCGCTTTTCTCTGTCAGCCCCGTAATTAAATTACTATCGGTTACATTTGTTGTCTGGGCGTTAATTTGGGAAGAGAGCGATACTATCAATGCCAGTGCGGCGCCTGCTGCCTTTAAAAACAAGGATTTAATCTGATTTTTAAAAGGAGTTTTATTCGTATCTAAGATGAAAAATGGATTGCAAGAGAGATGATTAATGAGGCAAAAGAGGCGCAATAAGCATCTCATTGCCTTTGTACTTAAAGTATCATCGCACGAAGGGGATGCGTGTCTGGCTGTATTTTGTATTTTTATTAAAAACGTGTTTATAACTATTGGGAATCGGATTTTCACTTGGAATGGTTAAATATTTTTTTATTTTCGGTAAGAGTTCGGTAAGAGTATGTTCTTGCCAATACGATAAAAATAAATCATGCGTTATGCGTTCAGCAGATATCAATTGCTATCTTTGCAATGTTTAGTACATTTACAGCAAAAGATACCTTTGTAATAAACGAAACGTTTGCTAAGTTACATAATGCCGTTTCCGTTTTCAACAAAAATCTTATTTTTGGTTTGTAGATAGTAAACATCTGTTCCAAAAGGAAATAGTATTGCGTTGGTGTTTTTAATACTATAGTATTTCTTTGTAAAAACCTCTTCATTTGGTAACACTTTATTTGTAAGTTTTTCTGTAACTATTCATCGTAAACATTACAGTTTGATACCAACATATTCGGGAAACTCCTGTTTCTCAAAATAAAATAAGGCGCTGCAATGAAATTTGGCAAGTTTGAAATCTATCCTGTTTCCGATGGTTACATTTATTTAGACGGCGGCGCTGTTTTTGGCATAGTGCCAAAAGTCCTGTGGCAAAAAATTCTTCCACCGGATGAAAAAAACAGGGTGCAGTTGTCTTTGCAATGTCCGTTGGTTGTTACAAAAAAATATAAAATACTGATCGATACCGGGACGGGTTCAAAACATAATGAAAAATTTTGTCAGATGTACGGGTTAGAAAAAAAGGCAACCCTTTTGGAATCGTTGTGCAGATTTGGTTACCAGCCCAGGGATATTGATATTGTCATCAATACACATCTTCACTTTGATCATGCAGGTGGGAATACTACCATCAATGAAAAGGAAGAAATTGTTCCTACATTCCCAAAGGCAACGTATTTTATTCAGAAAGGAGAGTTAGAGGTGGCCTTAAACCCAAATGAAAGGACAAAGGCTAGTTATGTTGCCGAAGACTTTTTGCCAATAGGCGGCACAAAATATCTCCACCTTGTTGACGAAGATGCCGTAGAAGTGGAAAAGGGTATTTCACTGATAAAAACAGGCGGGCATACCCGGCATCATCAATGCGTCAAAATTGAATCTGAGGGACAAACAGCGTTCTTTCTGGCGGATCTGATACCTACTGCTGCCCATTTGAATTATCCGTATATTACAAGTTATGATTTGTTCCCGTTGGAAACGCTGGAAAATAAAAAAAAGATAATAAAGCAGGCCTTTGAAGAACATTGGCTTTTGATATTTCAGCACGATCCAAAAATACGCATGGGATATCTGAAAAAAGTGGATGAGAGATTTGAGATTGAAGAGGTCAAGGTCTATTGAATAGACCTTGACCTCTTATTTTAGAGTGGATTCTTTTGTTAAACCGGCTGAGCGCCCTTTATCTGCTTCCCTTTTACAATGCCGTATGCTCCGCAAATAATTAAATAAAAGCTTAAAGCGGAAGAGAGCGCCAACTCCGGCGTGATGATAAAGTAGACAATAGCTGCGGAAAACTCCAGAATAACTGCCTTAATCCCCTGCCTTTTCCCGATTTTGCAGGTAATGTCAAAAAAGGGGATTTTGCTTATCATAAAAACGCCCAATATGAAAACAATGAACGGTAAAGAATTCACGATAATATCTGTTCCGAACCGTGTGTAGATAAAGTGATGGAGTATGCAAAGCTGTGCAACCGTTCCTCCTGCAAGTGTTGAGGGCAAACCTGTGAAAAAGTGTCTGGGTAGTTGTATCCCCTCTTCTTTTTGTGCGTTAAACCTTGCCAGACGATACGCGGTGCACATCATGAAAAACAATCCAACACCCCATGAAATAACTATAGGACTGTTATTGCACATTTTCGTCATAAGGATAGCCGGCGCAATACCAAATGCCACCAAATCTGCCATAGAATCTAATTGCGCCCCGGTTTTGCTCGCTGTATTCATCAAACGGGCAAGTTTCCCATCAAAACCATCGAGAATCATGGCAACTATTATAAGCCATGCCGCTAGTTCAAGCCTTTGATTTAAAACACACATTATTGACAGAAAACCGCACATAATATTGCCCATAGTTAACAATGTGGGTAATTTTTGTTTTATCTTCAAATCAAGGATCTCCTTTATTTACATTAAACAGTGACGATCAAATATGAATATTCGTTCGCGGTAATTGAGAAAAACAGATTAACAATTTTCAGGCATTACCACAAGGTATCTTAACAGTGTAACAAAGCTTATTCCATGCAGAACAAAAAACTCTTAATTGAAGAACATGTTTCATAAATACTTTAAAGACAGTTGGTTATAAATTGTACTGAGAACATGTAGTTTGTCGCCGTTACAGGCTTATACCAAATAAATGCAGTAAAGATACTGCATTTGTGGTATTTTATTACTGCATATGAATGGGGGTCGAAAATGTAATTGCTCATAACAATCTTTTAGGCGCTTAGCGCCTAAACATCGACAAAATTTTGTCGATATATCAAAGCGTCTAAATACGAAATTCGAATATCGAAATTCGAAACAATACCGAAACTCAAAATTCAAATGTCCAAAACAAAGACCATGGGACGTGTCCGTTTGCTGTAATCATAAAACCTGCCTGTTTCGTATTTAGTGCTTAGTATTTCGGATTTCCTTTTCGCAGCACTGTCTGCGAAAAGGTTTGGGTTCTTTTTTCTTGACACTATTCTTTTATTGTGATAATTTGTCTCAAACTCATAATTTTTGAACAGTTAGGTATATTTTATTGACGAGGAAACCGGATACTGTAAAAGATTTATGAAATATATGAAATAATGAGAGAGAATGCCGATGGGTAAATATCCTTGCTAAATCTTGAAAATAACTTACAGGAGATAACTGAATGGATGCATACAAAAAGTATTTAGCCGAATTTGTTGGTACATTTGCATTGGTTTTTATTGCTGCTGGCGCTGTGTGCGCTGATTTTTATTTGAAGCAGTCTGGCGGGCAAGGTTTTGGGCTCCTGGGAATTTCAATTGCTTATGGTGTCGTGGTAATTGCCGTTATTTATGCCATGGGCTATGTATCGGGTTCCCATATTAACCCTGCAGTAACAATATCTTTTTGGATCACGAAAAGAATGGAGCCTAACACTGCAATTATGTACATAATTTCTCAGATCGGCGGAGCTATTTTAGGCGGGTTTGCATTACGAACTATTTTTCCTGACGCATTAAGTAATATTCATTTAGGGACGAGCACATTAGCCGCAGGCGTCTCCATTGAGAGAGGCATACTGATGGAATTTATCATATCATTCCTCCTGATCTTCACCATCTATGGGACGCTCGTAGATAAAAGGGCTACTGGGGGTTTTGCCGGACTAGCGGTTGGGTTGGTAGTGTTGTTTGGCTCGCTGGTTGGCGGGACAATTAGTGGTGGGGCAATGAATCCTGTACGCGTTTTTGGCCCTGCGATTGCTTCCGGTCAATTTACCAATCATTACGTTTGGTGGATAGGCCCAATACTTGGCGGTATAGCGGCAGGCATTGTTTATGACAAGCTTTTCGCCGAACGTAAAAAATAACATGCAGTTGACGAAAGAGGTTTAAATAAGATATATAAAGGGGAAGACGGCAATAGGTAGCGCATTTACCTATTGCCGTTTTTTCATTGAAGGGTTGTGCATTTGTTTGATATCGACATAATTCTCGCCGAAATAAAGCATAAAAACAAAGAGTTTGCCGAACCTGCCGTTACAACTATTTCCAGGGAACGAACTCCTTTTCACGTATTGATATCCTGCCTTTTAAGTTTGCGGACAAAAGATCAAACCACCAGAGCAGCCTCAGAACGTCTCTTTGCGATTGCGGATAATCCTGAAGATATGAAAAAGATCCCTTTGCAAAAATTGGAAAAACTAATCTATCCGGTAGGTTTCTACCGGAGAAAAGCGGTCACTATTCAGAAAATTTGCGAAACACTTACAAAAGACTATGAAGGTAAAGTCCCCGATGAAATAGATGAGCTGTTGAAACTAAACGGCGTGGGACGAAAAACAGCAAATTTGGTAGTTTCCCTGGGATACAAAAAACCGGGGATTTGCGTTGACGTCCATGTGCATAGGATTACGAATCGTTGGGGCTACATAAAGACAAAAACTCCGGCAGAAACTGAATGTGCCCTCCGCAAAAAACTCCCCGCAAAATATTGGTTGTGTATCAATGATCTTCTCGTTACTTACGGTCAAAATATTTGTGTACCAATTTCACCGAAATGCAGTCTTTGCCCGGTAAATAGTTATTGTAAAAAAGCAGGGGTAACACGGCACAGATGAATGCGATTTCATCAATAATGCGGAAAAAGACGATATACATAAATAAGCATTGGCAATGACATTTTGATAGATTGGGGAACAATATGAGACCTCATTGGATAAGGGCAAAATTCCCGGCAGGTAAAGGTTTCACGGAAATAAGGGAGATATTGCAGGAACATCGGTTACAGACCGTGTGCGATGCGGCTCTGTGTCCCAATATCGGCGAATGCTACAATCAAAAAACGGCAACGTTTCTAATACTGGGCGGTGTATGTACCAGAAAATGCGGGTATTGTGCTGTTACAAAAGGAACCGCTGCGACACTGGATGAAGAAGAACCATACCGGGTCGCTACGGCTGTCAGGAAAATGGGATTAAAATATGTCGTTATCACATCTGTAACCAGGGATGATATCACAGACGGCGGCGCGGGCATCTTTGCACAAACGATTCAATGTGTTCGTGATTTTGTCAATGATTGCAAGGTGGAAGTATTGATTCCTGATTTTGGGGGTTCCGTTGATGCGTTATGGACGGTATTGGATGCAAGGCCTGATGTTTTAAATCATAATATAGAAACTGTTCGCCGTTTGTATCCAACAGTAAGACCAGAGGCTGATTATGAAAGATCACTGCAATTATTGCGGATTGCAAGTGAAGAGAAGCTGCTTATGCCAACAAAATCAGGGATCATGCTGGGATTGGGGGAACAGTGGGATGAAATAACAGCGGTTTTGCACGATATTAAAAATACCGGATGTGAAATAATAACGATGGGACAGTATCTTCGTCCAAATAAAAACGCCTTGCCTGTTAAACGATATTATACGCCAATGGAGTTTGAAAGACTACAACGGGAAGGAGAAAAGATGGGTTTCCGTTGTGTTGAGTCCGGCCCCCTGGTAAGAAGCTCTTACCATGCAAAGGCACAATCAGAGAGTATTTTATAGAGAAAGAAAACAGCCTTATAGTAGTATTGTGTAAAAACCTCTTTTTTTGTAACCGTTTAGCTTTTTGAAAAAACACCATGAAAAATGAATAAACAAGCACTTCCTTTATTTAAAGCGCTCACGATAGCCGGCTCCGATAGTATTGGCGGAGCGGGGATACAGGCGGACATGAAAACCATCGCAGCATTGGGAGGATATGCGGCCACTGCAATCACCGCGTTAACGGCACAAAACACGCTGGGAGTACATGCCGTCTATGAAATTCCTGCTTCCTTTGTTGCGCGGCAAATTGACGCAGTAGTATCCGATACGGGCGCCGACGTCGTCAAAACAGGCATGTTGCTCAGCAAGGATATCGTTGAAACAGTCGCCTCCAGGCTCAAACATTATGCGCTTTCACCTGTGATCGTCGATCCGGTCATGCTGTCAAAAAATGGAGCGGCGCTATTGGCTGAAGATGCCATTCCGGCCTTGATCTCTCAATTGTTCCCCTTGTCCTTCATCGTTACGCCAAATATTCCGGAGGCAGCACATATTTCCGGCGTAAGAATTCAAAATATCTCAGATGCAGAAAAGGCTGCAAAATACATACACAAACTCGGCCCCGCAAACGTACTCATAAAAGGCGGCCATGCTCTGCATTCAAGTGATATAAAGAGCAGCAATACGGTAATTGATATTTTGTACACTGGAAAATCCTTTATATATATTGAAGGCGAGTATCTCCCCGCAAAACAAGTTCATGGCACCGGATGCGTCTATGCCTCCGCAATCGCAGCGTATCTTGCGCAAGGATGCGGCATCGCAGAAGCTGTTCGGCAGGCAAAAAAATTTGTCGTCCTGTGTATTAAAAAATCATTCTCTCCGGGCAGGGGATATGATGTTATGGAACCGTCTTGTGGCATTACAATTCCCTTGAATTAGCTTGTTTAGGCTGTTATACTTTTTAAAAGTGGCAAGCCTCTCCTGATTTACATCACGATAAATATCTCTTTTAAATTCGTTGTTTGTCGGTAATTGAGGAAGCGATAGTATGCAACAAGCCGTTACCCTGGAATCAAGCGTGCTCGTATTAAACAAGTTTTTCATGGCGCTCCATGTAATCTCCGCGAAACGGGCATTCACATTGCTATGTAAGCACATTGCGGAGGTTGTTTCCGTGGATGAGGGAAAATATAATTCCTATAATTTTGAAAGCTGGAGGGATATTTCTTCGTACAAGGCCTCGCTCGGTTTAACAGACGACGATACTACGAGTTGGGTAAAAACTGTTTCCTTTTCCATTGAGGTGCCAAAGATAATCCGGCTCTTAACATACGATAAATTCCCTCAATCTTCTTTGAAATTTAACAGAAGGAACATTTTTGCCAGGGATGAAAATAAATGTCAATACTGCGGCAAACGTTTTCCGGTTTCAGAATTAAGTTTTGATCATGTTATACCAAGGGCGTATGACGGGAAAACCACATGGGAAAACGTGGTATGCGCGTGTACCGAATGCAATAAACGAAAAGGCGGCAGGACTCCTGAACAGGCGGGAATGAAGTTGACCAGAAAACCTGTAAAACCAAAACACAGCCCCGTATTGAAATTGAAACTCCGGTCTGAAAAATATGAATCGTGGAAACAATTTTTGGACGAAGCGTATTGGTCGGTTCCATTAAAATAGCCCCCCTACCAAAGCCTTCATACAATAAACTATCGCCACAGTAATTAATCCAGCTTTTGCCTTGTCCACATCTTCAATAAAAAAATATTATTTGTGTTTGATAAGGAAAGAGCTTTCCGGCATACTGCCTGAGATTCTCCGGCAAACGCTCTATCTGTTATCGAAAATATACGGGTTTTCCATAAAAACTCGTATTTTTTTTTACAGAAAAGGCATTTTGAAAACATACCGGCTGCCCGTGCCAGTAATCAGCGTCGGAAATATTACTACAGGCGGAACGGGAAAAACCCCTGTTGTTGAATACCTGGCAAAATATGCTGGAAAAAAAGGCAAAAGGGTTATTATCATAAGCCGCGGATACGCGCCAATGATGCAACAGCGAAAAGATGCGGCAAGCAGTGAAATGTACAACGATGAACACCTCTTATTTAAGGAAAATATACCCGGCATAATGAATATATTGGGAAAAGACCGGGTAAAAAGCGGCTGGGAAGCCATAAATCGCCGTCAGGCAGAGTGTTTGTTGCTGGATGATGGTTTTCAGCACTTACGGCTTTCACGGGATATGGACATTGTTCTTATTGATATGCTGGAGCCTTTTGGATACGAATACACTTTGCCCCGTGGATTATTAAGAGAACCGTTGGAAGGATTAAGAAGGTCAGATCTGTTTCTCCTGACTCATACAGACCAAATTAGCCTGGAGAAAAAACAGACAATAATCAACCGGCTGCGTGAAATTGCAAGAGATGTTCCAGTAATAGAATCCATCCACGAACCAGTGCATCTGGTTTTAGCAACCGATGAAAAATTGTTTGGTACTGAATGGTTGGCCGGAAAGAAGGTTTTTGCTTTCTGCGCAATCGGAAATCCGTTATCGTTCAGGAAAAGCCTTGAGAGTTTAGGAGCGATACTGGTTGGTTTCCGTGAATTTCCAGATCATCACGCATATACTCCTTCGGATCTGCATATTTTATACGGCGAAGCAAGATTCGCCTCTCCCGATGCAATCGTCATTACGCAAAAAGACCGTGTAAAACTAGGAAAAGACATTGCCCGCTGGACGTTACCGGTAGTAACGCTGAAGATGGAGATTTGTATTACAAAAGGAAGTGAAATTTTGCATAAAAAGTTAGATGAAAAATTAAATTGAAAGGAAAAGAATAAATGGCTCATAGGATTAATGAAGAATGTATAAATTGTGGCGCATGTGAAAGCGAATGTCCGGTAGAGGCTATTTCTGAAGCAGGAGATGTGCGGGTAATTGATGAAAGTACCTGTACTGACTGCGGAAATTGCGTCAGCGTTTGTCCTGTAGACGCAATCATTGCCCCGTAATCCAGTGGGAACTTAAGGGAACCACAGATTGCACAGACTTCGTCGTGAGCTCAGTCGAACGATTGCACAGATTAAAAACAGGGTGGCACGGACAAACAAGTTTGTCCGCGCCACCTATACCTATGTCAAATTTTTCGGGAAATAGATACTTTTAACTATAACAAAGATGAAATCCTCCTTTGCCAAGAAGGTCTCACTTAAATCCGCAAATCATACATTTAAAATATTTCTTGTTTTGTCTCATTAATGCCAGGAACAATAGATGGAAAATCAGCATCATTGTGAAATAAGGAAATACACTCCTTTAGATCTTGGAAAGATTAGTACCTATTCAATAACAGAACGACAGAATCTTTCCAATATTCAGCTTTTTGCCAAACCAACAGAACCCACTGACGGAATAAAGGCCTTTTTCGAATCTTTGCCCGAAATACTGGCTTCGGCAAATCTGCGCAAGGTTATTGATGCAATAGTCCTGGCGCGACAGAATAAGCGTCCGGTGGTAATGTCATTTGGAGCGCACGTAATCAAATGCGGTTTGTCACCGCTCATTATTGATTTGATGAAACGGAATATTATAACCGCCCTTGCCATGAATGGGGCTGCCGCTATTCACGATTACGAAATATCACTGATCGGCGCAACCTCGGAAGATGTGGCAGAAAGTCTGCGGGATGGAAGCTTTGGGATGACAAAAGAAACCCCTGAAGCATTTCAAATAGCCTCTTTAAGGGGAGCAACGGAGGGCATCGGATTGGGAAGGGCAATGGGAGAAAAAATCATTGCGGATAACAAAGCCTATACCGATCTGAGTTTATTGGCCTGGAGTGCGAAACTGGATATCCCGTCCACCGTGCATGTTGCGTTCGGCACAGACACTATTTACATGCATCCTAACATTTCAGGCAAAGACATGGGCGAATCCAGTCATATTGATTTCAGGATCCTTGCTTCAATAGTATCCGATTTGGAAGGCGGGGTATGGCTCAACGTCGGGTCCGCTGTCATCATGCCGGAGGTGTTTCTTAAAGCGCTTACCATAGCAAGAAACGTTGGGAACAAAGTGGAAAATTTTGTAACGGCAAACATGGACATGATCCAGCACTACCGCCCGCTAACTAATGTATTAAAAAGACCTACCCGTACCGGATACGCAATCACCGGACACCACGAAATCATGTTCCCCCTGCTCAGAATGGGCATTCTTTCAAAACTTGGCTCTGAAAATGAGTAAAAAAAATACCCTGTTGAAAATATACCGCAAAATGTATGATTCTCTGGGACCGCAAAAATGGTGGCCGGGAGAGACACCGTTTGAAATTATCATTGGCGCTATATTGACCCAGAATACCAATTGGTCAAATGTTGAAAAGGCTATCAATAATATAAAAAAAGTAAACAAACTTACACCAAGGGGAATACATTCGCTAAGTTTGCCGGAACTGGCGGAATTGGTACGTCCGTCAGGGTTTTTTAATGTCAAGGCTAAACGTGTTAAAACATTTGTCAACTGGCTGTTTTTAAAATACGATGGCAATCTCACCGCCATGTTTAATCAGGACTGCCGGATGCTTCGTGAAGAATTACTGAGCATAAGCGGCATCGGGCCGGAAACAGCGGATTCGATTCTGCTTTACGCAGGCAATATGCCTACTTTTGTTATAGACGCCTATACACACAGAATATTTTCGCGGCACAGCCTTATACCTGAAGAAAGCGCTTACGATGAAATGAAATCTTTTTTTGAAGACAACCTCCCTGAAGACACTGAATTATACAATGAATATCACGCCCTGATAGTGAACATCGGAAAGTTGTTTTGCAAACCCAAAAGGGCGTGTGAACAGTGCCCTCTGCTTGAGTTTTTGTAACTATTCGGCGTAAACATTACGGTCTAACATGATAGCATCAGGCGCTTATCACATCACATCCTTTGTTGCCCAATGGCGCCCATCAGCCGCAACGCTTTTTGGCGTCGGCTGGATGGGATTGTTAGTCAATAATTCCTCACGCCGCGTGTAGCGGCGCCAACTCTTCATTGCTGATTCTCGACAACCCAAGCTTTACCAATACACAGTTAATATCATCAGATGTTACATTGGATGGCGCCGTGATCTCAATACCTATAGGGTTACCGCTTTCACCAAAATCAATAATTAGTCCCTGACCCGCCTTAGCAGTTTTACGGCTTTTCTCCCCTTGCTGACGTGGTAAATACAGATATGCAGCAAGTGGCTGACCGTGACGAAATGTTACTTCAAGATATGGCTCTTTCATTTCATTCCTCCCAAACTGGATATGCAGTAATGACTACGAGTAAATTCGAAGTACTATCTGGTTCAACAATAACTTCCCAGGGATGTTGCAAGTGATGTGTCGTAATAATCCAACGTCCTTCTATTATGTCCTGGTGATACGATTTTGCATGATGTAACATCTTTCTCAGATCAATCTCATTAAATTGACGATCAATCATACGTTTTAGCACATGTGGGCATAGCTCCAATTCCCAATCCCACCAATTTGGCCATTGATTTTTTTCCAAATTCAATCGTTCTTTAAAAATTTTGCAATTCTTTGAGTTTTCTCTCTTAGGCTAACGACCCAGCTCACTTGCCCGCCGGTCACGACCGATAACATGGCCGAAGTTAATAAAGGTGACTTTGTTCAGAGACCCGCCGATGTTCGCGAGTCAAGTGCAGCCGCTTGTTAGCGATTTTTATATGATTCTGTTCAGTCGTTTCCCATTTGCTTTTCTATGGAAGATAATGTTTTTTTGCTCTCTTCCATATCCGGATTGATTTCAATAGCTTTTTTCAGGTAATCAATTGCTTTACCTATATTTTGTTGGCGTAAAGCTGCAATACCTAAATTATGGAAGGCCCAAGCCTTATCTCCATTTGTCAGTTCAAGTTGAATAGATTTTAAAAGAAAACTTTCCCCTTCGGGCACATTCCCACGCTGAATATCAATTGTTCCCATTAGGAAATATGCCAAGCCGAAGTCAGGAACTTTTTTCATGAGACCCTCTGCTATTGCATAAGCTTCATCATATTTACCATCGTTAAAAAGGTTTCTCACGTTGCCAGCCGCCTCACTATATTCTGATAAATAAGAAACACCTTTACTTGCCGCAATCCTACCATCCGGAAGCAGTTTCGGTGAAGTAAGGCTAAGTTTGCCGACCTCAGCCTTTAACTCTTCAATTTTTTGATCTTTTTCTGTTACAGTCTTTTGATATTGATCAATTTTAACAAGAAGATCGTCATTGCTTTTGACAAGACCGTCGATCCTGGCATTCTTTTTCCCAATACTTTCCTGCAGTTGGGCCACATCAGCCTTAGTACTAATATTTTGACCGACATAAGTAAGGATCGTGCCAACAGCTATAAATATGATCCCTATTATTGTTATCAAATGCATGGATTTACCTCGCTAACGTTTAAATCAGAGGCGCGGCTTTTTGCGTCCCCTGCATTTTTTTGTTGGGCGCTAACTCCACAAAATCAAATCAGATGTTGAGTATTCTGCCCCCATTTCTTTACTTGGTATATATGCCTGTAGGCACTCAAGTAGAGACTTTGAAACACCATTGCCATTTGGGTTTGATATAAAAACTTTGGGAGGATATTCACCATCCCGTCCATAATCTAAGGGGTGGTGGCACGAATCTACCAAAGGTTTGTCACCTGCAGCCCTCATTAATTGGTGCAAATGTCTAATTAACACAACCCCATCTACATTTGGAAATGTATTTTTATCTGGGTCAAAGGA
This sequence comes from Candidatus Kuenenia sp., assembly GCF_039794105.1. Classification (GTDB taxonomy): domain Bacteria; phylum Planctomycetota; class Brocadiia; order Brocadiales; family Brocadiaceae; genus Kuenenia. The sequence goes on along the minus strand of NZ_JBDIWA010000018.1, from coordinate 1,031 downwards.
GTTTGGTGTAAAAAGACCACTCTTCTCGTGGAGTAAAGCAGAAATGGGTTCGTAAATAAAATCATCCCAGACAACGACAAGGACTCCACTGAACTCAGGATTTTCTTCTTTGAAAGGCCTAAACTTACTCGCTGCACTTATAAGAAAATCCTTCAAAGGATTATCGCGAGGGTAAGTAATTCCTTTTTCGGCATCTGGTAACTGCTCAATTTCATCATTTGTGAAATTTCGAGCAGAGAGCTGGGTCGGGTTGCTTTGTCTAATTTTGATATGCGAAAGCAAGGACGGTGCTTTAACTTCAATACCAAATGTTTTGCTTCCTCCTTCAATGATCAACTCTGGGTTTTTTTTACTTGTTTGGGTTGTTGGTTCCCACTGAAAAATTGCTTCAAACGGCCACTCGTATGTTAATAATTTATGGATAACATGAAGTTCTGAAATTCTTTGTAATAACTGTTCGTAGTGTGGCTCATATTTTTCTCGCCCAGAAATGGATGCTATTGCATCAATAAATCCCTTAGCAAAACCGGGTAGTTTTTTATTACAGTCTATACATGCATTGACAATTGATTGTGCAAATGGATGATCAGAACCCCTAAGGCGATAATCAAAATGATATGCGTAGTAGTGCCAATTCGAAAAAATTTTTGATTCGAATATGTGTTGATACAAATCATCTTCGGTAAGGGTGTCTTTCATTGTTTGGTCCATTTATTTGTATTTAAAACGCCCAACCATTGATTATCACAATCAATTGCCCTGATAACTTGAGAAAAGCACTATTATCAGGTAAAATTATCATCTAAAAAATTACCTTATAATTTTACTTCATAGACAATATAGCTTAGGAGAAAAAGATGTCAATCAAAAAAGTGGGGTCAAAACCGATGGGGTCAAACCTTATCAGGCTGTCCGAGAATGCAAGTTTTCACAAATTTGCTTATAATTATTAGGGTAACAGGGTTGCAATGGCGAAAATGGACGATATAATTATAAGTAAAAATGAGAACAACAAATCCAAACCACATCAA
>NZ_JBDIWA010000017.1:0-71329 GCF_039794105.1 Candidatus Kuenenia sp. | reverse complement strand
ATTCTGCTATAAGAAATGGAAGAAAATTTCCAAGAAATATTCAACCACGCAAAAAAATATTTGCTTTCCCTTATAAACCAATTTCTTAACTTAATGACATTGGGTTGCAAACCTGAACCCGCCGGGATTTCAATATTTTTGTAGAGACGCATTGCTACATTCAAATTATACAGACTTCGTCAGGAATCCCTAATAAAATCAACTATTCCCTGTTTAAAAATTCCACACAACCGAAGCCATTATCCTCCAATCCACTACCTGTTGAATGCCTCTTGCATGCTGATACAGCGGATACTGAAATTTCAAGTCGGTGCTGCATCCTGTCTTAGGGATTTTTACATTAACAAGGGGGGTAACATAAAATGCGGTGATACCCGTGTTGTCAGTATTGTCAAACAAGGAAGTTTCCGGTCTTGAGAAATTATTATCATGGTCATTGTCACTGCCGGTATGGAGCCCGTTTAATTCAAGTCCAGGGCTGATATATTTATTCACAGGATATCTTGCAGAAATATCTAGTGAAATCTGATCGCCAAACTCGTAACCTTCGTCTCCTTCCGTTGTAATCTGGTAGAGCAGATTCCCCTGCAAAACAAAGGGGGAAAATTCACGCATATAATTAACAAGGAAAAGAGGATCCCATGAGCCTGTTCCCAATTGCATCATAGCATGCACACGATTGCCGGAATCGGTATTTTCATCATTTTTACCGGTAGGAGTTTTTAGTCCAAACCCGACCATAAGCCTCTCAGCAGGACGATCAACCTCATTTTCATGCAGGGTGTATAATCCCATAATGGATATATCACCAAACCCTTCAACGGTATCCATCTCCATTTTCATATCCATGTCCATGAACTGTTCCCCATCCATTTGGTGACGCATCCGCATTTTCATGTCCATATCATTGATAAGATAGGGAACGGAAACAAGAAACTGTAACCGGTCTGTGGCTGCATATGAACCGGTAATCGTGTATTTCTGCATAATCATTCTCGTAGGTATTGTAAAACTTTTCGATCCTTCAGGCATATCAGGCCACTCAGAAGCAACCTTATCCAATAAGGTGTTGCTGCCGATACGACTGTCACCGTCCCTTATTGTCTCCATTTTCGTATAGACATACTGAAGTGACAACCCAAATTTATCTCCAAAAGTTACTTCCGAAATTGTCGAGCCTGAAAGGCTGCATGCAAGGCCGCATTCGCCTAAAGCAAATACCGTCCTGTTGACAAATAATAAAAGCAAAGCCATCGTTATTAGAATTCTCATACAACAGATCCTTTCCTGAGAAGAGAAAAACAAGACAAAGACAGTGGAGGGACAGGTTTTAAGCCTGTCCCTCCACCAGAACCATAACATTAAAGAATTATGCAAAAAGCATCATTAATGATTATGTCCGCTATGGTCTTCATGCCCTCCATCGTCTTTATCTTTTTTACCGCCTTTTCCATTCTTCCCTTCTGCAGGCCAATATCCGTCTACCGGCAAATATTCATCAATTGCCTCATCTGAAGGATACACACTAATCTCAAACCCTTCATCGCACCCTTCAGGAAGGGGATTCTTTTCAAGGTCTCTTACAACCTTCAGGTACGGCCAAAAGCCAACGGAAACGACGTCTTCGTCATCAAACTTTTCCGTTAAACGGCCAATCCAGATATCGGCGCGGTCGGTATCGTCTGTGGATTTGGTACAATAATTGGCAATGGCAATGTATATGGTAAGCGCTGTTGCGCAGGAATCCGATTTGAATGTAGGAAAGGTTGCGCTCCATGGAATAATCCCCAGTAAACCGTCATTTAATTTGCCATTGGTATACACGAAAGCCCTGACGTCTTCTGTTTTTTCAGTACCATGCGAGGTAAATGCCGGGACAGATCCCTCCAGTGTTTTTATTTTTTTAAAAAGACTGTTTACCGCAGGTTTAGCGCCCATGACAGGATTGCCTTCTATATGGTCCTGAAGATTAACAGACTCTTCTGTATCGGATCGCTCGGCAATAGAATCCGCACCATTGGGAAAAACAACACTTTGCGCCCGTATGGATTGTCCGTCGCACCCGTGAGGTATGCTAAAATGATTAAGGCTGGTATTCCCTTCAAGTTCATCACGGGAATTGTAACTATCCGGGGTATTTTTTGACATGACCGTTGTATGCGCCATCGCATTCCCCGAAATAATCATTGCCCCTAAAAATGAGATAATGGGAATATATCTTTTAGGTTGTAACATATGTTATTTTCTCCTGTTTTTAAAATGAGTATAGTTCGAATGCATCAGGCTTTCATGCCTGATACTGACAAGATATAAGGCAGAAAACAAGCCGTCGCAGCCAAAAACATATGAGATGGAGTGCTCTGGTGTGCAAACACTATCTCTGTTCATCTGCCGCATCTTGTTTTATCGAAGGGTATATTGTTTTGTGTTGTAACAAAAGGTGGATTTATGAGCGGTAACGCGGTGGCTTTTCAGGAGGCGAAACTACAGGTTCGCATGGTTGAATGAATGGGTCATTGCAGAGAAAACATAAAAATGTCAATCGGTAGTCTATTGAAGGCTCTTCCTGTATGTATTTAAGATTGCCCTTTATAAATGCCAGTGTATCGCTTCCCGATTTACATTGCAGACTACTTATGAAAGAATGGAATCCGTTTCTCTGTTGCTTTGCATCATTTTGGGACACTAAACGGTCTCCGGCAGGAAAACAACAGCAATTTGTCCTGCAATCCGCTTCAGATTTGCAGCCGCATTCATGATCCATACACGAAAATGCAACCTGCTTTTCTGGAGTGTTAATAACAATGACGGCGCTGCATAACGCCAAACACACCATAATCAGTATCTGAAAACAGGCGATACTTTTTCTGATTCTATTCGTTCTCATAATTGATAGAATTGAGTTTTATCATTTACAGAAAACGTACATTTTATTCCTGAAAGGCAACATTTACAAGCATATTATCTTGCGGTAAATCAGTCGCTGTTGACTGAAGATTTTCCCTGCATTGATGTTTTTCAAAAAAATGAGATCGTTAACAGGTTTCAAACGGAGATTGTCGCATAAAAAATGGCGCAATATTTCCTTTGATATAATATGGGTAACGAATAAAATAGAATCTGTTAATAAATGGTGAAATCCGAAACACGAAATCCGAAGCAAATTCTAATGGCAAAATGATTTGAAATTCTAAACAAGTGCGTCTTTCGTATCTTGCATTTTGTGCTTCATACTGTTGCCTGCCTGTGCGTGATCGCATGCAGAAAGGGATGTTTTGAATTTTATGCTTTGTTATTCGAATTTGCTTTGTATTTCGTGCTTCGAATTTCGTATTTTTTATTTCGTGTTTGTTTGGTTCTGGCTATGCCAGTTTAGGAAAGGCAGTATGATATGGCGGGTTTATTTCGAAGGGGAACAGAGGTTTCCGATGTAAGAGAGAAAAATAGTAAATTAGAAAAGGAGGTTGGGATGGGAGAGGGAAATATAACGTATTTGACGCCGGATGCGGAGTTCAAGGGTACTATTAAGTTTACCAGAACGCTAAAAATTGACGGAAAATTTGACGGAGAGATGTTAACAGACGAAGGAGAAGTTATTGTCGGAAGCACTGGCGCTGTTAAGGCGAATATTAAGGCGAAGAATGCCATTGTCGAGGGGCAGGTGGACGGAAATATTATCGCTTCTGAAAGGGTCGAACTCAGGAAAAACGCAAAATTAATGGGGGATTTGCAGGCGAAAACGCTCGTAATTGACGAAGGTGTTATATTTGTCGGCAAATGCAGCGTACACCCTGAAGGATTTACGGAGAGGCCTAAAATGAACGAAAACAAGACGGCAGGTAAAGCCCTGTAGGCAAGGTACTGCCTGGAGGTACGAAGTACGATTTAAAATCTAAAATCTAAAATCGTACTTCGTAAATCTAAAAGGAACTAGACTTTTACGGAGCAATGCTATATCTCCATTATTTGTGGTATTTTTAATCTGATGAAGTTTAAAAACAATGAATTGCCTGATGTTATCGAAATAAACTGCCCATATTGCAATGGCAGTCTTACCGTATCGGTTTATTGTGAGTCGATACTATGCAGCCATTGTAGCCGGCATGTCAATGTGAAAGAAATCCTTTCCCCTTCCCAAAAAGCAAAAAGTACCCCTGTTGGTAAAAGAGAGGTTTTTTGTTTTAAGTGTGGGAAGGGAATTTATGCAGATAAAAACGCGCAGGCGGTATCATGTATTTATTGTTATAACCGAAATGACCTGAGCGATTACAAGGTAAAATCGATTTTAGGAAGAAATCTTCAGACTCACGGTACGTTGTATTTAAAGAAAAAAGGAACGATAGAGATATCAAATATTTTGGTTGGGAATGCCTTTATCGATGGCAAAATAAACGGCGACCTCACCGCAATGGGCGCGGTGGAAATTTTAAAACATGGAGAAGTTTATGGCACAATAACCTGCCGTAAATTAATAGTAAAAAAAGGCGGTATTTTTGAGGGAAGTGTACGAATGTTACATGGCGAGGCAAGGCCTTAACCAATCGGCAATCGGCAGTCCTCAATCTGCAATATGCCGATTGCCGACTGTAGACTACCGAATGTTATTGGGCAAGTTTCGTATTGTACTGCTACGGAAATTTGAAGAGGGAGGCGCTGTGGAAAAAGAAGTTGCCGTACTCTATAAATGGGCGTCTGCGCTTGCCCTTATTACTATATTTTATAATATTGCAGAAGGCGGCGTTTCTGTTGGTTTTGGGCTCGGAGATGAGACTGTTTCACTTTTTGGTTTTGGATTAGATTCATTTGTGGAAGTGATTTCAGGCATAGGTATCTGGCATATGGTGAGGAGGCAGAGGAAGAACCCTGCTGCAGGACCTGATATATTTGAACGACAAGCGCTCCGGATAACGGGCATTGCCTTTTATTTGCTTACGTTTGGGCTTGCGGGTACTGCCATAGTGAATGTTTTTACCCATCATCATCCGGAAACTACGTTTTGGGGTATTATTATTGCAGCAGTCTCTATTGTCACCATGTGGATATTGATTCATTATAAGGTGAAAATTGGCAAGGCGCTTCATTCTCCGGCGATATTAGCCGATGCAAATTGTACAAAAACGTGTGTATATCTTTCTTTTGCGCTCCTTTTTGCGAGCATTGGTTATGAACTTACCGGTATAGGCTGGTTTGACTCAATTGGTGCGGTAGTGATTGCAGGTTTTTCCTGGAAGGAGGGAAGGGAATCATTTCTGAAGGCAAAGGGTATCGGATGTAAGTGCCAGACAAATTGTCCCTGTTAATTGTGAAATCCGAAACACGAAACACGAAACAAATTCTAATGACAAAATGATTTTGAAATTCTAAACAAATGCATCTTTCGTATCTCGCGTTTCATGTTATATCCATCGGAATCCATTACGGGCAGATAAGTAATATGAAGTTGAAGTTGAGCAAAGAATCGCACATAAAAAAATATTCAGTAAAGCTAATTTTATTAACAATGTAGCCAAAAATAATAAAATGCTACCCGGCAAATGCCTTAATGAGCATACCGATAATGCCGGCAATAACAAAACCTATCATCCATTTAATTACATTTATTTCTGCCCTTAAAATCTTTATATCTGCTTCAAGATCGGTTCGGGTATTCTTAATCTCACCTTTAAGGTCTTTCAGTTCAGAGTCAATACGGTCAAAACGTCCCGAGAAATCGGCAATAGCCGAGGCCGCAGCCCTTGCCTTCTCCTCTGAAACCCCAGCCTCCTTAAAAGCATCATATACTTCACTAATAATAGTCATGCTGTGGATTATAGGTATTCATTAAGCGCCGGTCAAACAAAATCCCACCGGTGGGTATCAGGGTTGTAACGATAGACATCCATCGCCCATGTAGAGAGACACAAGTGCACTTGCGTCTCTACATTCCCCTTGACATCCCCCCGTTCAGGTATCATCTCCGGCGTAAAGACCACAAGATATGCCCACGCCAAATATTTATTCCCGTTCTTCTGGTTTCCACTCTCCTTTCTTCTTGCCAGGGGATATTTTTTTGGAGGATACGCACCGGCAGTATGAAGAAAAATCGGGAATTTTTTTCTATAAAATACAGGAGTGATTATTTCTGATTATTTTAACCGGACCAATCTGTTGCGGAGCGTTGTCCTTGGTATACCGAGTATTTCTGCCATCCTGACCTGATTACCGTTTGTTTTCTGGTGTGCCCATTCGATAAGTCTTTTTTCTACCTCAGTAAGAACATCGTGTAATTGAATTGTTTGAATGTTTGATAAATCCATGGAAATGAGTTTTTTGTGGATTTCTACTCTTTTTAAATAATCAGGCAGTGTATCGATAGTAATGCCGTGAGAATGGGAAAACGCAACGGCGTGTTCTATTACATTTTCAAGTTCTCTTACATTTCCGGGCCAGTTATATTCCATGAGAACATTTAAGGTTTCCCTGGAGACTTCCGGCAAGGCGTCTTCATGCCTGGATACAAATTTCTTAAGAAAATAATTGATTAAACGAGGGATATCGTCCTTCCTTTCACGAAGGGGGGGGATGGTAATCGGCACTACGTTTAACCGGTAAAACAAATCTTCCCGGAACTCTCCCTTTTTTGCCAGTTGCAGAAGATCTTTTTTGGTGGCGCAAATGATCCTCACGTTAATGGAAAGGGTTTTTTCGCCGCCTACTCTTTCAAATGTCCTTTCCTGGATTACCCGCAACAATTTTACCTGCATATCCAAAGGGATGTCATCCACATCGTCGAGGAAAATAGAGCCTCCGTTTGCAAGCTCAAATCTCCCGCGCCTTGTCTTTATTGCCCCGGTAAAGGAGCCTTTTTCGTGTCCGAAAAGTTCGCTCTCCAGTATTTCTCTGTTTAGGGCGGCGCAGCTTACACGGATAAAGGGCCCCATTTTTCTGCCGCTATGGTAATGCACTGCCCCCGCAATTTTTTCTTTGCCGGTACCGCTCTCCCCTTGTATGAGAATGGTGGAATCTCTGTCAGATATTTCTTTTACTGTTTCAATAAGTTTTTTCATCGCGCAACTGTTTCCAACGATATTGTGAAACTCAAATTCAGATTGTATTTCTTTTCTCAGGCGGGTCACTTCAGCGGTTGTGTTTTTGTGTTGAAGCGCCCTTTGTAATTTAATGATCAATTCGTCAGTGGAAAAGGGTTTAGCAATATAGTCATATGCCCCTTCCTTTGTTGCGGCGACAGCGCTTTCAAGGGTTCCATACGCAGTCATAATTACGACTATAATGTCAGGATTATAATTTTTAATTTCTTTTAAAAGCTCCATGCCATTCATGTTTGGCAATCGTAAGTCCGTCACCACTATGTCAAATTCTTCCGACTTTATCAAATTCATCCCTTCATTTGCATTGTCAACAGAACTTACATCATACCCTTCTTTTTTTAACTGACTCTCCAGTGAAATCCTCATTAGTTTTTCATCATCGACAATTAAAATCTTGTTGCTCATGTGAAACTCCTAAACTGGCATTGCCAGAACAAAATAAGCACGAAATACGAGATACGAAAGGCGGAACCACAGATTGCACAGATTAAAAAAATTAAATATTCGGATTTTACCATTTAATATTTAAACCGCTCGTTCCATAGAACTAAAGGATAAATTATTTTATCACCTTCATTCCGCAGCGGCGGCTTTTTTAAGTTAACAGGAAAATATTGATCTTGTAAAGAGAAAGTGTTTTAAGTCGCTGTTTTACGTCATTGTACGGTCTTCCCCGGCGTCTTTATCCGCAGTCCTTGCTACGTCGTTGCCTTTCTCACGGGCAAACATATAGAGAATGTTGCCCCTTTGCCTGGCTTGCTGTCGACAAAAATGTTTCCGTCATGGTCTTCCACAATCCTCTTGCTAATGGCAAGTCCCAGGCCGCTTCCCATTTCTTTTGTGGTGAAAAAAGGATTGAAGATCCTGCTTGCAATATCATCGTTAATGCCAGGCCCGGTATCGGTAATTTTTATGTGTATGCTTGATTTCAGATGGTTGCAGTGGCCGGTGGCAATGGTGAGTTTTCCGCCGTTATCCATGCAGTCAAGCGCGTTTACCAGAATGTTAATGATCACCTGAGAAATCTGGTCGGCGTCTGCGTAAATTTCCGGCAAGCCGGAAAACAGACGTTCTTCCAGTGTTATTCGTTGTTCTTTGATGCGGTGTTCCAGAAACCGTATGGAATTTCTTACTACCGTATTTACGCAATGATTGTCCATATGTGTTGAATAAGGACGGGAAAATGCCATGAGCTGTTTTACAATAACTTCTATCCTTTTCAATCCTTCTGCCATTAATTCCAGAAATTCTTTGTTTTGAGAAATATTTTCCGGTTCCCTGGACATCATTTTTACGAAATTTTGCAATCCTCCCAGCGGGTTGTTTATTTCATGGGCAACGCCCGCCGCCAATTCACCGACAGCGGCAAGGCGTTCGGTTTGAATAAGCTGCATTTCCATCCTTTTCCTTTCGGTGACGTCCCTGCAAATCCATTGAATCGTCCTTTTTTTGCCATATTCAATAATACTTGCGCTAATGCTCGTAGGGATGATCCTTCCGTCAGCATGCTGGCAATCAAGGTTGTCCAGCATACCGGAGCCTTTCTTATTTATTTCCCTCCATAAATGTTTGGTTTTTTGCCGGTCATATTCCGGCACAATCTCCCATATTTTTCTCCGGCTTAATTCTTTTTTTGTGTATCCCGATAGTTCTTCCGCCTTTTTGTTTGAATCAACAATATGCGCCATATCAGGGTCAAGGGTGAAAATGGCGTCATTGGCAAGATTAATTGATTCCCTGTATTTTTCTTCAGAAGCCCTCAACTGAGCGGTTCTCTCTCTTATTCTTTGTTCAAGTCCTGCGTATGATTCTTCCAGCTTTTCTGCCATTTTGTTAAACTCGGACGCAAGCCTGCCAACCTCATCTCCTGACTTAATTGATATTCTGTGGTTAAGGCTTCCCTTGCCAATTGCTTCCGCGCCCTTCACCAGTTGAAGAATCGGCTGAGTTATTCCATGAGTAATGATGAAAACGATAGCGATGATAACGAGGACGCTTGCGCTGACTAAGGTAATGACATGTATTTTCAGTTTTGTAATGGGCTTAAAGGCCTCCTGTTTGTCCTGCTTTACCAGCAGCCCCCACTTTACCTGGGGAATATGCCGGAAAGCGCAAAGGACTTCTACTCCTCTGTAATCATACGCTTCCATAATGCCTTCTTCCATAGAGTCAAGCATAAAAGATTCAGGCGCTATTAGTCTTATGGGAATACTCAGGCTTAGTGCAGTATTTGCCAAATGACGCGAGTTGTTAAGAAATATCAACTTATCGCCATTGCGGCGTACTAATAACGTTTCGCCGGTATCTTCCCTTCCAGGCCAGTCCTGCATTAACGCACTGATGGAGTCTTCCGTGTTTACCCTGATAAGAACAATGCCATTGACGTCGTCCGTTTCCTCCATAGTTATCGGATCGGTGAGTTTTGTTGTACTAAAGAAAGTCATGCCTATTTGCTTTGTATATTCTGAATAGTGGATATCTTTAAAAGGCATTCCCTTATTATTCAGGATATCAAGATAATCAGGGAAATCCTTGTCGAACATACCGATATTGGAAGGGTTCGTTGATATAACAATTTCACCGTTTTCAATATCGAGGATGGATATCTCATCACAATAAATGAGTTTTTCCTTAAGGCTGTTTAAATATTCTGACAACCGGTTATAATACACCCTTCCGATCTCGGTTTCTTTCATACTGCCGATGGTGCGAAATGCTTTTCTCAGATACAGCAGATTGGAAAATGATACCTCTAAAGATTTGTTTGTAGAAAGAACGCTAATATCTACGACCCTTTCCTGTAACCAACTGTTCAGTTGTGTTTTTTTTAAATCAGCAATAGACGTGAGTTTTTCCACCACTTTTTCGCTTAATGCCTTTTTCCCTTTTTTGTATGAAGTACTGATTACCACAAGAATCGGGATGGTAGTAATTAGTATAAGATAGAAAATAAGTTTTATTTTTATGGTTTTGAAAAAACGGAAATAAGCTTTTTTCTGTTTGGGCATATTTTTTTCTGAAGTTTTCAACGGCAGTTCCAATCCTGGTTAAGTATAAGAAAATTCATATAAATTAAACCCCGCAATGGGCATGGCAATTGCGCTATAACGACAATTCCGCCCGTGTTTAGGCCCTAATCCGGACAAGCCAGAAACAAACAAGCACGAAATAAAAAATACGAAGCACGAAGCACGAAGCACGAAATACTAAACAAATTTCAAAATATAGGCCATATAGGTTTATAAGACTTATATTTTTGAAATTTCGAATTTGTGTTTCGTATTTCGTATTTCACAATTATCGTAATACTTTAGTTTTTTGAAAAATTCCAATAATCGCAGTGTAGGGGCGAAGCATTTGCTGTAAATTGTCATAAATGCGTTTATACCCAAACGGGCAAATGCTTTGCCCCTGCTTTTTCAAAAGACTAAAGTGTTACAAAAACATTTATTTTACTATCCGTTCAATTTTTATATAATATTTAACCTGAATGTGATACAAATAATAAAAGCACTTTATTTGACTAATTTACAGGAGCAAATGTTATGTTGAAAAAAATGAACTTTTCTTTTATTTCCTGTTTTTGCATTATAGTAACAATTCTTATTCAGTTCAAATCTATCCATGCCGAAGATGCGGATATTCCATGGCAGATGTTTCGAAGGGATTTGCAGCACACCGGCCAGAGCCCTTTTATCGGGCCAAAAAACAGTGAGGTGAAGTGGGCTTTTAAAATTGACACGCGTATTACCTCATCTCCTGCGGTAGGGCGTGACGGCGTCATTTATTTCGGATCGGTAGACGGCAGATTATATGCTCTTGATCCGGACGGCGCAGAAAAATGGGTACTTCAGGTAGGTGACGAAATAACGGCTTCTCCTGCTATCGGAAGGGATGGGACAATTTATATTGGTTCGCGGGATAAAAAAATGTATGCCGTTTCTCCCGAAGGAAAGGTAGTGTGGACTTATAAAACGGAGGGTATCATTCTCTCCTCGGCAGCGGTAACGGAAGATTCCGTATATTTCGGCGCTGATGATAACAACCTCTATGTCCTCTCGCTTGATGGAACATTAAAATGGAGATATACTGCCCCAAGTAATTTAAAAGCATCCCCTTCCTTATGGGATGATGGCTCGGTCTGTATCTTCGCAGAAAAAGGCACCCTTCACGCAATTTCCGCTGATGGCGTCCAGAAATGGGTAAAAAGAGTGGGGTCCGGCGTCTATTCCTCGTTTTCATCCCCCTCTATTGGGAAAGATGGGGTGGTGTATGTCGGCGCGGATAATGGGAGAATGGTTGCCATAAATCCTGACGGAAACATCCGCTGGTATGTCAATACCGGCAAAGCGGTGCATAGCAGTCCTGCAATAGGAAAGGATGGATCAATTGTATTCGGCGCATATAATGGCTTTGTATATGCTATTTATCCTGACTGTAAATTAAAGTGGAGCTTCAAAACGGGGGGTTGGGTAGAATCATCCCCTGCAATCGATGCAGATGGAACTGTTTACATTGGTTCCAGTGATGGAAAACTTTATGCAATCGACTCAAAAGGCAATTTGAAATGGTCATTCCAAACAAGGGGCGCGGTTGAAGCATCACCTGCCATTGGGCCAAATGGTGCAATTTACATCGGTTCCAATGATAATCATTTTTATGCAATTGGCGTGGAAGAAAGAGATACTCCTGTGCCTCTTTTTGATAAATAGTGCCTTAACATATGATGTACGATTTTAGATTTAAAAATCGTAAAACCGTAAATCGTACATCTAATTGGTGAAATAGTTTTGAATAATCCCGGCGGGTTCAGGTTTGTAACCAGAACCCATGAGTTTATGCGGATAATTGAGCCATGTACTACGGTAAAATTCCAATGTCCAAAGCACAAAATCCCTGTTTGTAATTTGGAATTTATTTGTCAGTTGTGTTGCCAATAGAAGGCTGGATTGAAAGTATAAAACGTTTGGTTCAGGTTACAAATCTGAACCCGCGACGGGTGCCACTGTTCGATAAATAGTACCTTAATATATGGATGTACGATTTACGATGTACGTTTTTTAAATCTAAAATCGTAAATATAAAATTGTGAAATAGTTTTGAATAATTATGTAACTAAGTATTACGAATTGAGGTGATTATACATGGATGGTAAATCTAACATTTTGGTGTTGGATGATGAGACAATAATAACAAATTTACTCCAGACGATCCTGGAAATGGCGAGTTATTCGGTGAAGGTGTTTAATGATTCTGAGAAGGCATTGGAATATTTTCTTAATAACCCTGATTATTTTCATATGGCGATAGTTGATTTCCAGATGCCAAAGCTGAATGGATTGGAATTTTTAAAAAGAGTGCGGAAGGTGAATTCTACGATACCTGTTATGATGCTGACCGCATACTCGAATCCGTTTTTGATAAATAACGCGGCGAATTTGAATATTTGCGAATACATTGTAAAACCTTTCAGGGATATAAAATCGTTTATTGCAACTGTGCAGAAAAACCTAGGACAGGAAAATGCACAGCAGCGACTGGAAAATTTCTACCAACAATTTCTTGAAATTACCGATCTGGTAATAAATGATCAGATACCTTTAGGGTATACATCCTCCGGTTTTATCATTAAAACATTGGAATTGAATCATTTTGACAAGAAAAGGCTGGATATTATGAAAAAAATTCAACCGCAGATGGATGAGCATATAAAATTTCTCGAAGCCCTGGAAAATTACACCACATTGAAACAAAACGAAGCTATCCGAAAATCTAACATCAGGAAATTTCAAACCGAGATGAAGGCGGTATGATTTCACTCCCGTACACAAGTTACGATGGACGATGGACGATTTAAAATCGTAAACCGTAAAAAGAGAAACCACAGATTTCACAGATTAAAAAAAAACCGTAAATCTAAAAAGATGAATAGCAAAGGGAAAATCAGCCGGAGGGGTTTTTTAAAGACAGGCATTGCCGTAGGCGCGGGAGTGTATGGACTTCCGTATCTTCGTGCAATAAAGAAGAAACCTACGCTGAAACAATTGAAGGAACATGATCTGAAGCCAGGGATAGTTGTGGTTCACGGAGATAGTGCAAACGCAAATGGAGAAGAGGTGGTTGTTAAAGAAATGGTAAGGCGTGCAATAAGCGCACTGGGAGGGATGCGTAAACTTGTTTCCAATGGCGACCGGGTACTTATCAAACCAAATATTGCATGGAACCAGGCGCCGGAATTTGCAGCCAATACAAACCCCTGCGTCGTTGCTGCGCTTGTTGCGTTATGTAAAGACGCAGGCGCCCGTTCGGTAATGGTTATAGACCATACATGTTCCGCAAACCCCGAAACATCCTACAATAGGAGCGGCATTGCTTCCGCCGCCATCAGGGCCGGTGCGAAGGTTTCATACATAAACAAAAACCGGTTCAGGGATTTTGTTATCCCGGACGGCACGGTTTTAAAACAGTGGTCATTTTACGAGGAAATGGTGTATAAGGACGAAGTCGACGTCCTCATTAATGTGCCCATAGCGAAACAACATGGCACATCAAGACTTTCTATGGCTTTGAAAAATGTCTTTGGCATGATCGGAGGAGACAGGGGAAGCCTGCATACCGATATACACCCAAAAATTGCAGATCTCAACAAATTTGTGAAAGTAGATCTTACCGTGCTTGACGCCTTCAGGATTTTAAAAAAGAACGGTCCCACTGGCGGGCGGCTGGATGATGTTGATAATTCGCAGGAACACGCAAGGCGCATCATTGTCAGCACGGACCCCGTTGCAGTTGACGCATATGGCGCAACATTGTTCGGCATTAAGCCAAAGGATGTGGGCTATATCAGGAAATCCCATGAAGAGGGATTAGGGGAAATCGATTATACATCAATAGGTTTTGAAGAATTTCACGTGTAATCAACGGCGATGCAGGACAAACACACACAAAACAATTGGCCTTTCCATTTCCGCAGGGTCATACAATACATTAGCTTCTCGGTATTCATTTATCTGCTGCTCTTTTTAGATCCTCTAACCGAAAGAGATGTACCGGCGAACATATTTCTTCGCATGAGTCCCCTTTCTGCTATAGGGGCAATGATGGCGGTAAGGGCGTTTATTTTCAACTACTGGCCTGCATTCATTGTCTTATTGCTAACGATACCCTTTGGGCGCTATTTCTGTGCGTGGATTTGCCCGCTGGGAACAACAATAGATATCACAGACCGTTTTTTTGCCGGCTTTCGAAAACATGCGCAAAGGAGGCTCTATGACGGAAGACGTCTGAAATACTATCTCCTTGCGTTTCTTTTATTAAGCCTGCTCCTGGGTCTGCAATGCGCCGGATGGTTTGATCCCATTTCCATCGCGACAAGCGTATTCGCAATGAGCATCCATCCTTATATTATCCATCTGGGCGATTCCCTTTTTGTTTATTTGGAACATATTCCCCTTTTGGGTTATTTATTTTCCTTTTTTCATGCCTTTTTCCAGAAAATCCTTTTTGCCTGGCATGCCCCTTTCTTCCGTTCACACGGAATCCTTTTGTTTGCCTTTGTGATCATCATTGCCTTTGGAATGGTGTTGCGGCGTTACTGGTGCAGGAATATTTGCCCGATGGGTGCGCTGTTTGCCCTTTTCTCCGACTGGTCATTCTTTAAACGGAATGTTTCGTCAACATGCACAAGCTGCGGTTTGTGTGTTGGAAAATGCGGTATGGGTGCAATAGAAAGCGATGGGAAAAGCACGAAAGAGGGAGAATGTATTTTATGTATGACTTGCAGGAATGTATGCCCGGAACAGAGCGTTACTTTTAAAAGGTTTCAGCCTTCTTTGCAAAAACACACTATCAGCCTTTCGAGGAGGGCATTTGTTGTAAGCGGGATTGCCGGAGCGGCTATCGCGCCTTTTTTGAAATTAAACTACCGGAAAAAAATAAACAAGGAAACCGTTTCCATAATTCGTCCGCCGGGCGCGGTGAATGAAAAAGAATTTATTGCCCGCTGCATACGGTGCGGGGAGTGTATGAAGGTTTGCAAAACGAACGGACTGCATCCTGTGTTATTGGAATATGGCATTGAAGGTATATGGACGCCGCAATTAATCCCCCGGATAGGATATTGTGATTATGGATGTGTGTTGTGCACACGGGTATGTCCGTCAGGGGCTATAAAACCTTTGCCGCTTGAAGAGAAACGGTGGGTCGCGTTAGGAAAGGCCAGGATAGACCATAACAGATGTATTCCCTGGGTGGGCTATTCACGCCTTCCTGAACTGAAGAAGGAATGGCAGGATTTTAATTGCGGTGTATGTGAAGAGGTGTGCCCCGTTCCGACAAAGGCGATCCATTTTAATACCTATGTGGACGAACAAGGCCGGGAAATTCGCAGGCCTTTTGTAAGAGAAGACGTTTGCGTAGGGTGCGGTTTCTGCGAAAAAGTCTGCCCCGTTTTAGGGACTTCCGCTATTGTCGTGGAAGGCATCCAGCCGCAAACTACGGTAAAAAAAGAAAGGTCTGTAAAAATAGTATCGTCCGGCAACTTTCTTCCCAAAACACTTGGAAAGTGGAAAAGGATTGCAGAACCGAGGATTTACGAAGGAGGCGAAAGATTATATGAATATATGAATGGAGGCGCGGAACTGTATTTAGCGTATTCGTTTATCCGGGTGACGAATGCGGAGTATGGAGATGATACAGGGAAGAGGATTTCCATAGATATTTGGGAATTTGAAACTGCGGAAGACGCATTCGGCGTCTTCACAAAAGACCGTGCGGGTATCGGGATATCATTAGGCAACAGGGCGTCTTTGTTTGAGAATTACTTGTTTGTATGGAATGATGTGTATTGCATAAGGGTAGCGCCATGGGAGGGCAGTATTTCTGGCGGAGAAATTACTTCTTTTGGCAAATCCATTATCGATTTAATGCCCTACAAAAAAGAAATCCTCCCCGATATAGTGCGTTATTTGCCGGAGGATTCTCTTGTAAAAGAAAGCCTGAAATTTTTTCACGAAAAGATCATTCTGGATAACATCTATATATCAGACAATTTTATTGAAGAAAATGTATTTCATTTAAGCAAACAGACGGACGCCCTTATCGCAGAATACAAAACGGGGGAAGAAGCCGCCCCTTTACTGCTACTGTTGATAAAATATCCCGACCGTGATGCTGCGTCAATCGCATTTGAAGCGGTGGTTAAGTTGTGGAGGTCATGGGGAGAAAAAGAGACGCACTCAAATGCCATCCATACCTTTCAAAACGAAAACGGATACTTTACCTCATGGTTGCAGGAAAAACATCTCCTGGCAGCAACATTTCTTTCCCCAAAAAAGGAAGAGGGTGAAGAATTGCTTCGGCGTGTTCTGCAAAATGGTAAAATTGAATAAGGGACTTGAGCAGTCGGTAATCTACATTCTACATTCTACAGTCGGCAGTCGGCAATCGGCAGTCGGTAAATTGCAGACTGAGGACTGAGGACTGAGGATTGCGCCTTGCGCCTGGAGCTATTTATTTGACGCCGAATTAATTATTGACAAAAAAATGAATGATTTTATAATGTACTCACTAAAACAATAGCTCTTTTTTATAGTAACTATTGATAAAGGCAAACCAGTCGTGAGGCTGGGACGCAAAGCAAAGAGTCTTTAACTTATTCAGCGGCGCACAAAGCGTAAAACAAAAAGTTCGCAGAAGAATGAAGAGAAAAATTTCGCGATACCGCTAAACAGTGAAGAAAGCCCTGCTACCGAATAAAAAACCGTATAACGTTTATTTTATTCCGTAGCAGGGCTTTTTTATTTATTACTATAGTGTGATTTAAAATGAATATACTGAGAAATCGTACCTACGAAAAGATTATTCAATATGTATCGTTAACAATGATTGTTGCGGCAGGAGGTATTCTTGGCGCCTTGCCTCTTCTTAGCAGCAGTTCTGCTGAGGTAAGAACGGTGATATCTGAAAACGATATGCTGAGAACAGCATTTGCACAAAAAATATCCCAAATTTGCGAGATAGATACAAAGGAAAGGCCGTGGCAATATATTGTTATACACCATAGCGCTTCAGAGAAAGGAAATGCAACCCGGTTTGATACCTATCATAGAGAAAAGAAAGGGTGGAAGTATGGATTGGCATATCACTTTGTGATTGGCAATGGAACTCTTTCTGGCGATGGAGAAGTAGAGGTAGGAAATCGCTGGAAGAACCAAATTCATGGCGCTCACACGGCAAATATGGATTGCAACCAGGTGGCGATAGGCATTTGCCTCGTGGGTGATTTTGAAAACGGCGGGAAACCTTCCGAGAACCAATTTGATTCGCTGGTCAGGTTGACCCGTTATCTTTCCTCGAAATATGACATCCCTTTGTCGAACATCATATTACATAGCCAGGTTCATCAAAAAGGAACTGCATGCCCCGGTAAAAATTTCCCCATGGCTGAATTTAAGACGAGTTTAATTCAGTTTGCCTCTAACGAAATATCCCCTTCACGAAAATCATAACCACAAAGCACACGAGGGTTAACCACAAAGGGAACAATGAATAAAAACGCCTTTTTTGTCTTAAGTGCCATCGCCTTCCTTATAATAACCATAGTTTTCTACCTAACCATAGACTCCTTACGTACACACCAGATACCTATTCGTAATAACCATATGGACTTTCAAAGACTTTTACATGGTGTGGGTATTGGAGCAACAACGAAACCTGCCTGGTGTTTTATTAATTTTGACCCACGAATAGACCCAAGATGTACTTGTATCGAATGGCCAATTCCGGGTGGATACTGTTATTGCCCCGACCATACCGGCACCGTTTCTTTTATCTCCGATACGATAGAAATGGGGGTGGCAGTGGAAATACTTAAATAGTTCCTTAAAAGTAAGAACACAAGTGCCCCGTGGTCCATACGATTTTTTCTTAATCTGTGCAATGACACTTTCAAATTGCAATACTTTCACACCCCATACTCCCCGTCCTTACGCTTTTTTAATCCGTGAAATCGTTCGACTGAGCTCACGACGAAGTCGGTGAAATCTGTGGTTCCCCCCTTTCGCATTTCGTGCATGTCCATATTAGGCTTCAGGATGAAATACGTCTGTTTGTAACAAAAAGTGGTTGATTATTGCTAAAAAATGGTTGCCACTTGTCCTGACATAATGGTAAAAAATAAACTCTCCATCAATTTTTTACCACTTGTAATACAAGATTTTAGGTGCTTATACGAAACCGCCTTTCTCTAATATATGGTTTATTAATAAATTAAGCGGTACAATTATTGCCCTATTATTCTATTATCTATAAATTGTTAAGTATTTATAATGTACGAAGTACGATTTACGAAGTACGATTTGGGATTTGGGATTTAAATCGTAATTCGTAATTCGTAATTCGTAAATCCCAAATCGTAACAGGAGTTAATTATGGTCATTGCCGTGAAGAAAATAGTAATTATTCGTAGTAAAGAAGAGGGAATTGCAGAAGACTCGTTGCCGCATGCTTTGGAAAGAGAGGGATACACGGCGATGTTTGCATTATATGGAAAAGAAGGCGTTGAGGCATTGCCGGATGAACCTTTTGATGCAATTATTATGGATACAAAAATACTCCTCATTGAAAGCATAAAGATAATCATGGATGCAAGGAGACTCAATCCGGAGGTGGTTGTTATCCTTGCTACAAACCATTCAGATATCGACTCCATAACCGAGGCGCGTAAGGGACTTGGTTTTGATTACGTAATAAATTCACCCGAACCAAAAGCAATTATGAGCTGCCTCCATGCCTCTGCAAAACAGCGCCAGATTGTCCGGGGTCTGGAGATACTGAACAAAACTCCCAGAATCCTCATAGTCGATGACGAAACCATGATAACGAACCTCTTTGAAATAAGTTTAAATGATGAAGGATTTCATGCAGAGACTGCCAATTGCGGCAGGGATGCATTAGAGATGTTCAAACGATGCGACTATGATGTTGTGGTCACCGATATAATGATGCCTGATATAAGCGGGGTAAACCTGGTTGGAGAAATCAAAAAGATAAAACCTGAGACAGTTGTCATCGTAATTACCGGCTATCCGTCCGTAGATACCGCCACTGAATTTATACGGCTTGGTGCCCATGACTACCTCGCAAAACCGCTCAATCCCGATGCCATTATCAGCGTCATTGGCAAGGCGTGGAATAAACGTTTGCTCGAACTTCAGAGAGAAGAACTGTTGGGGCAGCTTCAAAGCGCCAATTATCTTTTATCAGAAACAAATCAGAGATGTTTGGAAGCGGCGGAAGAGCAGAAAAAATTACAGGAACAATTGTACCATGCGCAAAGGCTGGAATCGGTTGGGCAGCTTGCCGGTGGCGTTGCCCATGATTTTAATAACATCATTATGGCAATCGTAGGATACGCAAGTGTGATGCAATTGGAGATAGCGGAAAATGACAAACTGCAGCAATACCTCTCAAAAATACTCATTGCCACGGAAAGGGCGGAAAAATTAACCGGCGGCCTTCTCGCCTTCAGCAGAAAACAGGTGCTGCATTTACAACCGGTCAGCACGAATGCCATTATAAAGGACGCAGTGTCATTGCTGGAGGTAATGATCGGCAAGGACATTGAAATAAGGACTCTTTTTTCAAAAAAAGAATGTTTTACTACGGCAGACAGTTATCAGATTGTGCAAGTCCTGGTCAATCTCTCCACAAACGCCAGGGACGCGATGCCTGACGGCGGGATATTAACGATAGGCACAGGGGAGGTGGAGCTGGATGATTCGTTTGTAAAAATACATGATTACGGACAACCCGGCAAATACGCCCACCTGTTTGTCTCAGATACCGGCACAGGTATGGACAAAATAACAAGGGAGAGGATATTCGAACCTTTTTTTACTACGAAGGAAACAGGGAAGGGGACAGGTCTTGGCCTTGCAATCGCCTATGGAATTGTAAAACAGCACAATGGATTTATAAATGTTTACAGTGAACCCGGAAGAGGCACAACGTTTAACATCTATTTACCTCTCTTTATCAAAGAGCCTTTAACGGCGAATGCAGATTCTCAGGAGACTTCCGATACCGTCGTATGTAAAAAGAGAAAATCTTTTCCGGGCGGCGAAGAAGAAATACTCCTTGCTGAGGATGACGAAGATATCCGGATGCTCATGGAAAATGTACTTAAAAGTAACGGATACCGGGTGATAGCTGCCGTAAACGGAGAAGATGCAGTAAACAAATTTACAGAGCATAAAGATACGGTTCAACTGCTTTTATTTGACGTAATAATGCCAAAGACAAACGGGATGGAGGCATACAGGAAGATACAGGACATGAGTCCTGATATAAAGGCCATTTTTATGAGCGGGTATAGCAAAGACATTATTCAGAAGGAAAGCGTTTCTCTGGATGACACATTTTATTTTATCTCCAAGCCCATTTCTCCAAATGTGCTTCTGGAAAAGATCAGAGAGGTATTGAGTACATGAAACAAATACTTATCGTAGATGATGACGCTCAAATCCGTGAATGTATAAAATTGTTTTTGGAAAAACAAGGATTTCGGGTATTTGACGCCCCAAACGGCGTTAAAGCAATAGAATTATGTAAATTAGCCAGGTTTGACCTGATAATTGCGGATATTTACATGCCGGGAATGGATGGCATACAATTCATTGAAGAATTACAGAAATTCTCACCTGACATTAAGGTTATCGCAATTTCCGGCGGCGAAAGGGGCCATTTCTTTACGTCAAATATGCCATTACATTCAGCGATGCACAGGGGCGCATTCTGCTCCCTGAGTAAACCTTTTAAAATGGCGGAACTACTGCATGCCGTAAAAGAAATTCTTGCCCTGGTTGATAAAGCAGTTTAGCCGTGTAGGATGGCAATGTTCACCTTACTGTTACTTAATGCTCAATATTCAATATTCAATAATCAATTTTCAAAGTTTTTTGAACCCCAGTTGTGGCTTGGGAACTAGGTAAAATGCCATGCATATTTTCAAAACCTTAAAACAAAAACTTATCTTCTATCTCGTCCTGTGCACGTTTTTACCTGCCGCGGCAATCTTTTTTTCCATTACTTATATGGGAACGAAGATTATGAAGAACCAGGTATCGGGCGAACTTTATGACGTGGCAATCCTGCTGGAGGCACACGTAAAACAGTTTCTCAATAATAAAAAACAGGCGGTAACCCTGTTGGCATCTGATGGTTATATCAGGAAAGAACTTGAAGCATTCAACAATAATATTCAGCCTTTAAAATCCAGACAGATTGAATTATGCAGATATCTTTACGACAGAAGCAAGTTGTTTGATGGGCTGTGGTCTGCGGTACTACTGGATAAAAACGGGATTGTAATGGCGTCCAGCAACAATATGCATCTGGACGAAAACTGGTCTGACCGGCCGTATTATAACCGGTATAAAGCGGAAAAATACGGACAATTTGTCAGCGACGCCTATTTTTCCGAAGAGTATCAGCACGGCTTCATTGATTTTGCCGCCCCTGTAACAGACGGGAAAGACAGCGGCGGGTTTCTTGGCGTGGTAATAATGAAATTTGACAAATCTGAACTGGACAAATTGACTACCGGAGAGGCGATTGCATCCCGCGATGCCATTGTATCCGCAAGTAAAGATGATAAACAAAAGACAGACCTGAAAAATATTATCAGAAAGGGCACTACGCGCGAGGCATATTTGGTCAATAAGGACAAACGCATGATTACTGCGTCCAGGTTTTTAAAGGACACCTTTTTGAAGCTACCCGTAGATACCGAAGCAGTCAATTACTCCCTAAGCAAAAAAAAAGCTTTTTCCGGCGCCTACAATGACTACCGCAACAAACCGGTGATGGGGCTTTCCAGGTTTATTGGAGAACCGGGCTGGGCGCTTCTCGTGGAAACCGATCTGAGCGAAGCTCTTATCCCCGTGAAAAAGGTACGGTATGTGGCGCTAATCGCAATCGGAAGCGGGCTGGGATGTCTGGTAATATTAACGGCAACCTTCAGAACAGTTAAGCATATCATTCTTATCGAAGACGCCATTAAAAATATCTCCAAAGGCGATTTGCATGTGGAATATGATTTTCAATCGGATGAATTAGGCAGCCGATTATCCGATTCATTCAATGAAATGACCGCCGCCCTTAAAAACTCCAAAGAGATATTAAGAAACCTCTTCGATGCGGCCAACGATCCCATGTTTCTTATTAAAGAAGGTGAACAAATAGAGGATATAAACAAACGCGTGACAGAGATATTTGGGTATAAGAAGGAATCTTTGATAGGAAACAGCTTCACTACTATATTAACCACGCAGCATATTCCCATAGTTAAACAGGCAATTTCGGCTACATGGAGTCTTTCTCCCGGGCAGAAGTATCCTACATTTGACGTCGCCGTAGTTACGCGTGACAACAGGGAACTGATTTGTGAACTCGATATAAACAGGACTGATTACGGCATCCAGCCCCATTTCAGGGATGTTACGGAGGCAAGAAGGCTTGGAAAGAGGCTGGAAGAAAAAAACAAGGAACTTGAAGGCACATTAAAAGAACTGAAGGAGACGCAGGCGCAACTGGTGCAGTCCGGAAAACTTGCGGGGATAGGAGAGCTGGCAAGCGGCGTTGCTCATGAAATTAACAACCCCCTTACTGCAGTTATGGGACATTCCTTAAGGCTTTTGAGAAAGGCAGAAAACAATGAGGCGTTAAAAACCATGAAGGAATTGGACCCCTTCCGTACAGAGCTGAAGATTATCGCCGACGCATCGGCAAGGTGTAAAAGGATTACCGACGGCCTGTTGAGATTTTCAAGAATGTCGCCTGAATTAAAAGTCAGCAGCATTAGCATAAATGATGTTATTGCCGATACACTCGTGTTGATAGAATACAACTTAAAGCAAAAAAATATACAGCTTGTCAAACGATTGGAAGATGGTTCAAAATACATAAAAGGCGATCATAACCAGTTGCAGCAGGTCTTTACCAATATGATAAGCAATGCAATGCATGCTATGCCGGACGGAGGGAGCCTTACTATAGCAGCCATAGAAATCGATAGCCCGCAGCCGCCGATAAAATCCGGAAGGGTACAGGCGGATAAATATATTGAAATAGAGTTTACCGACACAGGATGCGGCATAGATAAGGAGCATATTTCAAGGATATTTGACCCGTTTTTTACGACAAAGGAGCCTGGGAAGGGCACGGGACTGGGGTTGTCTATCAGCTACAGCATTATAAAAGACCACGGCGGCCGGATTGATGTAAAAAGCATTTTAGGAGAAGGCACAACATTTTTAATCACACTCCCGGCGGGTTGAGGGATATGTAGTCTTATGTAGGGTGGGCACTGCCCACCAATAATTTAATAATCAATAATCAATAATCAATGTTCAATGTTCAATGTTCAATGTAAAAGAATAAAGGCAAAAGAGTGCCAACTTGAGAATTGAATATTGAGCATTGAATATTGAATATTTTTCTTATTGCGTAGCATGGTAGAGACGCATTGCATGCGTCTCTACAGATGGTTTGAACAAAGGGTTTAAACATGGATAACAACGTTATTAAAAGAAAAATCCTGATTGTGGACGACGAGGAGGCGATAAGGAACCTCCTGCGGCTTACCCTGGAAGACGAAGGGTTTGACGTCCAGGTAGCATTAAACGGAAGGGATGCAATCGAAAAATTAAGGGCGGAATATTTCGAAGTACTCCTTACGGATATAAAAATGCCCATTATGGACGGCATTGAGCTGCTTAAGACAGCCAGGGTGTTAAATCCAGAAATTGCCGCTATTTTAATAACCGGATTTCCCAGTATTGAAACGGTGAGGGAGGCGCACAGGTCTCTTGCGTTTGATTATATTATAAAACCATTTGATCCGAATACTGTGCTGAACTGCATCAATGCGGCATTATCTAGGCGCACTATTTCGCTGGATCTGGAGAAATCTGTCCACAAACCAAAGATACTGGTGGTTGATGACGAACCCATGATAACGAACCTGTTTGAAGCAAGTTTCCGGGAAGAGGGATATTTAACGGAGATTGCTGATAATGGGAAAAAAGCGATGGAAAGATTCCTGTATGGCGATTTTGATGTGGTAATAACGGACGTCAATATGCCGGAGATGGATGGCCGCTCATTGCTGGACAATCTTAAATCCGTCAAGCCTGACGTTATTGTCATTGTGATTACAGGCTATCCGTCTGTGGATTCTGCAATTGAATCAATGCGGCTTGGCGCCTATGACTACATAACGAAACCCATTGATCCTGATGTGGTGATCAATGTAATAAAACGGGCATGGGACAAACAATCGCTGGAGATGCAGAAAGCTGATTTACTAAAACGGCTCCAGGAGGCAAACCTGCATCTGACAGAGGCAAACGAAAGTCTCAAGGAACTTGACCGGTTAAAGAGTCATTTTATTTCAACGGTGTCCCATGAACTCAGAACGCCCATCACATCAATAAAAGGATCCATTGGTTTAATATTAAACAATACCATTGGCAGCGTTGATGATGATACAAAAGAACTGCTCAACATCTGTTATAAAAATACGGACAGGCTTATACGGTTGATCAACAACCTCCTGGACATTCAAAAGATAGAGGCCGGGCGGTTTGAACTTAACAGGGAGTATATAGACGTCAGAAGATTGGCGGAAGAGTGTGCAGCTGCCCTTAAACCTTTTGCCATGGAGTTTAATGTGGCCCTCTGCAAAGAATTGCCGGATAGTAAGATAATTGTCTTTGCGGATAAAGACAGAATATCGCAGGTGATTTATAATCTCATTTCAAACGGCGTCAAATTTTCTAAAGGCGGCAGAGTTGTCATCACCGTAGGGAATGCTGAACAAGAGGTGCATGTTATGGTCTCCGACACGGGACCCGGCATACCCCAAGACAAATTTGATGAAATATTCGGAAGATTTAATCTGGTGAAAACAGTATCTGATACCACCGTAAAAGGCACCGGGCTGGGGCTCTCCATATGTAAGGCTATTATTGAGGAACATAGGGGGAAAATATGGGTAGAAAGCCCCCCGGGCAAAGGAAGTATCTTTCATTTTATCCTGCCAAAAGGCCAAGAGAAAAAACGAATATCGAACAAGGAATGTAGAATGTCGAAGGAGTTGTAGAGACAGGTTTTAAACCTGTTTCTATGGGAATCAATGGCGAAAGTGACAATATAAAACGTGGGGTTCAAGTTACAAACTTGAACCCGCGGAAGGAAACGGATAAAAAAATGGAATCTCAATCTGCTAACAAGAAGACCTCGGTCTTAGTGGTCGATGACGACCCTGATATAAGAAAAATCCTGAATTATGCATTGAGGGGAGGCGGTTTTGGTGTGATAGAGGCCTTTGATGGTGCGGATGCGTTTAAGAAGTTCCATGAAGAGGATGTGGACATTATCATATCCGATATCATGATGCCGGGGATAAACGGACTGGAACTTTGCAAGATGATAAAAAACGAAGAAACACCCAAAAAGGTGTATTTCATCCTTTTAAGTGCAAAAGGCGAATCAAATGACAAGGTTGTCGGGTTGGAATTAGGTGCGGATGAATACATTCCAAAACCATTTGAACTTCAGGAAGTGGTGGCACGTGTAAAGACAGGCGAGCGTATTATAAAATTGCAATACACGCTGGAAAACAGCGCAAGGTATTATGAGGCGCTTGCGTTTACCGATGAACTGACAAAGCTGTATAACCGCAGGTTTTTCAATGAAATTTTACGTAAAGAATTTGCAAATGCAAAGAGGTACCGGCATCCGCTTTCAATAATCCTGCTGGATATAGACCGTTTTAAATTGTTTAATGATAAATACGGCCATCCGACGGGCGACGTTGTTTTACAAACAGTCGCAGGCGTTTTAAAAGGAACTATAAAGAGGGAATGCGATATCGTAGCGCGGTACGGCGGCGAAGAATTTTCTATCATATTAACTAATACAGAAAAAAATTCTTCCATCGAGCTGGCGGAAATGGTTCGGGTAGCGGTAGAAAACACAAAAGCAGACACCGATTATGGCAAGCTCTCGGTTACCATTAGTCTGGGTGTAGGGATAATGGAAGAAACCTTCTCCGTGAATACCCCGGATGAACTATTTGCGCAGGCAGACGAAGCCCTCCTTATGGCGAAGCAAACCGGCAGAAACAAGGTGTGCTGCTATGGTCAAGAGACTGACAAATTATAATGTATCAACACACAATTAATTGTGAAATCCGAAATACGAAACACGAAATCCGAAGCAAATTCTAATGACAAAATGATTTGAAATTCTAAACAAATGCCTTTTTCGTATCGCGCATTTCGTGCTTCATATTGTTGCCTGCCTGTACGTGATCGCACGCAGAAATGGATGTTTTGGGTTTATTTTGAATTTTATGCTTTGTTCTTCGGATTTGTTTCGGATTTTGCACTTCGAATTTCGTATTTTTTATTTCTTGTCTGTGGCTGAATAGTTAAGGATTTTTCAGCAATGCATCACGCAACACCTGTATTGTGTGTGTGCAGGAGACCTTTGACCCTTTTGCGGCAAGTATATCCTCAATTTGCATACGGCAGCCCGGGCAGCCTGTCGCAACGACCTCTGCCTTGCTATTTTCAATAGCCTTTGCCTTGTATTCGGCAATCTTCATTGACAGATCGTAGTGCAACAGATTAAAGACGCCACCACCCCCGCAGCACCGTTCCGGAGTATCCATTTCATGGAAATCGGCGGACAACTTCAGGATGTTTCTGGGCTGTTTTGAAATATTTTGTCCCCAGTAAAGATGACAGGGGTCGTGGTAGGTAATTTTAGTTTTTAGCGGCTTGGTAGTGTACGGTAAATATTTTTCAATAAACTCAGATACGTCGTACAGTTTCTCTGCAAAAATCTGGCAAGGGTCGTTCAATGTGTGTGAATAGTCCTTCCGTAATGCCCTGCCGCAGGTGGCGCATGCGGTGACAATATAATCCAGATTTTCGCTTTCAAATACACGGCTATTTATCTCTGCAAGTTTACGCGCTGTCCTGAAGTCTCCCAATGAATTTGCTGGAATACCGCAGCACAACTGTTCTTTTGGCACAATTACTTCCACGCCAAGGTGGGTAAGTGTTTCAACAACCGCATCGGCGATGTCTGGATAAACATAATTGGTGAGGCATCCTACAAAAAACCCCACCCGCATTTTTGCAGTGTTTGTTTTTGCCCGATAGGAATGCCATTTGTCCAGCGCGGGTTTCTTTGCCAATGGGGGAATCCATCTTCCTCCCATAAGTGCAAAGGGGAGGTGCCTCATGGCGCCGCGTTGTTTTAACGGTATGATACGCTGAAAAATACTTGCGGTTTTTAAGAAAAAATTAAAAAGCCACCTGCGGGTTAAAACGACTCTGAAAATAATTCGGGGAATAAACCATATCCCAATGTGATTTGCCATGTCATTCAGCATCGTTTGTATGATTAAATCATAATCAACATTTGAAGGGCAGATGCTGGAACACCGAAAGCATTTTTTGCAGGATAGCAAATAATCTCTTAACCGTTCCGTATAAAAAATCTCACCATTCCTGATTGCCTCAGCAAGACTGATGCGCCCCCGCGCAACCATTGATTCCTCTCCGGTTTCTAAAAAAACCGGGCATATGGAGCGGCATTTCCCGCATTTCGCGCATTTGTCAATTTCAGTTTTGAAGGCGTTGTTGTCCATGGTTATTCAAAAAAAGGGGAGACGCTTATATCGCCTCCCCTTTTGCAGACCCTGTTGTATTAAAAACAATACGATGCTGTTGCCAATAGTATAAATCATAATTGTTCATATGCAATCAATTATAAAAAACAGGCATTAGCACTACTGCGACATTTTATTCTTACGCCGCAAATACAGTATAGGTAAATTATTTAATATTTATAAATTTTTGTAGAATTCTGTAAAAATCATGTTAAACTTGCACTTGTCGTGGGAAAAGTATTTTTATTGTCTAAACATTTCTTAAACAGAGAGGAGGCAATTTGTGTCTGACCATGCAAAAAATGATATGAATGAGGAGCATTGTGAAAATATGAACAAATCTGAATCCATCCCGAATGACACGGAACGTCAAAACAACAATGCAAATGAGCATCACGAAACAAATCCTGATGAAAACAAACCTGTGTTTGAAAAAGAGGAACAGCAGAAAGGGGTAAATAATGTATACGGAATTCCTGTAATTGAGATTGACGCTTATGCGCCAATCAAGATGGCTGACAGGGTGGGACAGGTTGGAATCGCAAAAACACAGATGAGCACGCTCACTACGCTTGCCCTGAGCATTTTGGCAGGTGTTTTTATTGCATTGGGGGCGCAGTTATCGATGCTGGTGACCCATTCTGCAACCTCAAACCTTGGCATGAATCAGTTATTGGGAGGCGTAGCCTTTACCCTTGCGCTTGTGCTTATTGTCATTGCAGGAGCGGAGCTTTTTACCGGTAATTGCCTTATTGCGATGTCATATATGGCTGGCAAGATTACCGGCAGAGACCTCACCAGGAATTTGATTATTGCATTTATTGGCAATTTTATTGGGGCGTTAACGCTCGTATTGTGGATATATAATTCCGGGCAATGGGCTTTTAGCAATTATCTCCTGGGAGCAAAGATTGTGCTTGCAGCAAACGAAAAGGTAAACCTGCCATTTGGCGTCGCTTTTTTCAGAGGCCTTCTCTGTAATATGCTGGTTTGCCTGGCTATCTGGTTATGTTACAGCGGGAGAAGCAATATGGATAAGATATTGTCACTGTTGTGGCCCATATCCTGCCTTATTGCCTGCGGGTTTGAACATTGTGTAGTGAATATGTGGCTTGTACCGATGGGTATCGTTCTTAAAGGAAATAGTTCCGTCCTGGCAGCCATAATGGAGGTTCAGGGCAGGGTGGATCTTTCAAACCTTACGTTTTTTAAGGGATTTATGGTTGACAATCTGATGCCGGTGGTTTTAGGAAATTTGGTGGGAGGCATGGTCCTGGTTGCAGGAATGTACTGGTATATTTATTTGCGTCTGACGTCAAAAAAAGAGAACAGAATTAGTTTAAAACGTATTATGGATTATATTTTAAAAACCTAAATATATTAGAGTTACGATTTCGGATTTTAAATAGTAAATAGAGAAACCACAGATTACACAGATTAAAAAAAACGTACTTCATACTTCGTAACAGTCTAATTTCCGGTAGGCGATGCCTGCTCTAAATGGCGGTTACAGACATTTAGTCAAAAAATAAGTTAATTACCCGATAGTTAAGGAAGGAGGCAAAAGGTGACAGAAAGTAAAATTGCAAAACATGTTAAACTAATAGATATTGACGCCTATTCGCCGCCGCAAATTGCGGACAAAATTGACAAGATTGCTTTGGTAAAAGCAAAATTGAGTATCGCCCAGACTTTTGCCCTGGGGGTTTTGGCAGGGCTTTATATCGGGATTGGTGCACAATTTGCCACTTTAGTAATAAGCGATTCTACTTTACATTTTGGCATTACTTCAATAATTGCAGGAGTAGTGTTTTCTCTCGGTCTTATGCTTGTTGTTATTGGAGGCGCAGAGCTCTTTACCGGCAACTGTCTTATTATCATGGGATATGTCAGCAAGAGGGTAACTACGATAGAAGTGGCCAATAACTGGACAGTATCCTTTTCCGGCAATTTTGTGGGGAGTTTATTGATGGTATTCCTGATGTACAATACCCATCAATGGGAATTTTTTAACCATATGGTTGGTGCAAAGGCCTTGCTTATTGCAAATACAAAGGTGAATTTGTCTTTTAAATTTGCATTGGCGCGGGGTGTACTTTGCAATGCTATGGTATGCCTTGCTGTCTGGCTCTGTTTTAGCGGGAGGAGTTCTGCTGATAAGATATTATCGATTCTCTTTCCCATAGGGGGTTTTGTTGCCAGCGGTTTTGAACACTGTGTTGCAAATATGTATTTTATCCCGATGGGTATTTTCTTGTCAAAGCAACCGGTAGTTGTTGCTGCTGCTGAAAAGATGGCGGGAAAGCCCATAGACCTTTCACTTTTAACGTGGAAGGGATTTTTTGTGAATAACCTTATACCGGTTACCCTTGGGAATATTGTGGGCGGGGTTATTCTGGTGGGTATCATGTTTTGGTTTGTTTATCTGCGTCCTGTTATCAAAATAAATTTTAATGTCAAACAGGATTTTTTCGACAAATAGAAGCGCTTCAAAAGATACCATTTTGTCCAATATTTCCTTTGATTATCTTTTATAGTCATATAGAATACTTGTCTGTTGGAAAATGGTGGAGGAGCTTTTATCGATAAAAAATTGTAATAGATCCCATGGTGTGTAGAACAACCCCCTCAATTCCCATAAGTGCTAAGTTGTTTTTGATATTTTTTTACGTGGAGTCCAAATCGAAGTCGGCAGTCTACAATCTACCGTAGGCAAATTGCAGACTGTGGACTGTGGATTGCTGACTGAACAGTTGGCAGTCGAATATCGAACAAGGAATATGGAATAATTGAGAGAATCAACTTGCAATCGGAATGAACTGTTACTAAAAATTTAATTTGACATATTATTATTTTGAAGAAAAGGGAAATTCATTATGAAATGGCGCCTGAATCATTTTTACACCGGCATTGTAATTGTCCTTGTATTAACAGGGGTTAATTTTGGTTGTGCGACGCAGAAAAGAGCGTTGCTTATTCCGGAAGAATCCGGCAGCGGCCTGGTGGAAATCAAAGACCCAAGGCAATTTCCTTATTTCAGGGACGATTATGATAAAAACTCTCTTTTACTGTCGATAGACCATAGCCTCAGGTATTTTGCCATGTCAAAATCCAATAAATATGGATTTCGTATGAAGGATTTTTCTCATGAAAAACTGAAGGAAACCCTGGAATATTTTCGCAATGGTGTTGTACATTGTAACAATGACGCAGAACTTAATGCGTTTATAGCGGAACATTTCAGAGTCTTTCAGGCAGTTGGCAAGAAATTTTACGGGCAAGTGCACTATACTGGCTATGGGACGCCAATTTATCAGGGGAGTCTTACCGCGGATAGTGAATTTAAATATCCTCTTTACAAAAAACCTGCTGATTTCAGAAAACCCTACTTTAAAAGAGAAGAGATTCAGGAAAATAATCTCTTAAAAGGAAATGAGATTGTCTATCTTAAATCGAAATTGGACGCCTACCTTATCCATGTTCAGGGATCAGCGCAAATTGATCTTATATCGGGCAATAAGCTTTATATAGGATATGCCGCTGATTCCGGACATGAATACACCAGTATCGGTCAGCAGTTGATTTTAGATGGAAAAATACCCGAAGAAGAACTAACGCTATCTGAACTCATAAGTTATTTCGACCGGCATCCCGGCGAGCTGGATTTTTATATTAATAAAAATGACCGTTTTATTTTCTTTGAAGTGGTAAATCATGCAGTGCCTCATGGGTGTATTGGCGTGCCTGTTACCCCAATGAGGAGTATTGCTACGGATAAGAAACTGTTTCCTGCCGGCGGTTTGGCATTTGTAGTCTTAGAATCGAGGAAGGCAAAAAAAACGGGCTGGTTTACTAAAAAAAATGTGGTGGAAAAGCTTTTTTTTGTGTCGGACCAGGATACAGGAAGCGCCATACAGACTGCTGCCCGGGCGGATATTTATTTTGGAATCGGGGAGCGGGCAATGTCGGATGCGGGTAGTTTGAATACCTACGGAAGGCTTTATTATTTATTAAAACGTTGAGTTCCTTAGCATTTGATAGTAAGCAGTCGGCAAATTGCCGATTGAGGATTGAGGATTGAAGAATCATAGGAATTCTCACTTTGGTAGAAATGACAATTACAGGTATATTAAATTCTTCGTAACAATTTAGATTTTTGGAAAAACACCGCGAAAAGCACTGTTTAGAACCTTTTTGAAAATTAATGTTCAATGTTCAATGTTCAATGTTCAATGTAAAAGAATAGAGACAAATGAGCAATAATTTGAGAATTGAACATTGAACATTGAATATTGAACATTTTTCCCGACAATTTTTCTATGTCCCTTAGTGCTACAAATGAATGTCCTTGACAACCTTTACCCCTTGTGTTAACATTTTGCCTGTGCCTTGGTGAGTTATAATTTATTGTGGGGTATGGTTTTATGGAAATTCCTGAACAGTATAAATATTCTGTGGATCATGGATGGTTTTTGGGTAACAAAAAATCAATTACCTTTGGTCTCACAGATTTTTTTATTAAAGATTTGGGCAAGCTTTTATTTTTAGACCTTCCGCGGTCGGGAGATGAAATTCTCTCGGGGATATCTTTTGGGGAAATAGAATCCCTGGATAATTTGATAGATATTATACTCCCCATAAATGCTGAGGTAGTTGCTGTTAACGAGCGTTTGTATGAAGATTTGGAAATATTGAGCAATGATCCTTACGTTCGTGGTTGGTTGATAAAGTTTAGGACAGAAGATGTTCACATTTTTGATGAGTTGTTAAATGCACGGGAATATGCCGAAAGCATTCGTAAGTATAAGGGATTTTCCAAACAAAAACTCCAGAGAACAATTAAAGAAAAGAAGAGCAAAAAATAACCTTCCCAATGATTTCTACATCAAAACGCCGTCTTGTTATTTTAACAGAGGGAAAACTTGATATCCATAGTGCAAAGACTGCCGTCAGCATTGTTCGATATTGCAAAGATGACGTCGTTGCCATCATAGATCTCTATAATGCCGGAAAAGATCTTGAGTCAATCATTGGGATAGGAAAAGATATCCCGATTTTCAGTACGGTTAAGGAAACATTGCACCTCAAACCTGATTCACTCCTTATTGGAATTGCTCCTTTGGGTGGAGTATTGCCTATTGAATGGCAGGTACATATCAGAGACGCCCTGCAAAATAAACTCAATGTTATCAGCGGGCTTCATACCTACATCAGTGATGACCTTGAGTTTAGCAAACTTGCACAAGAGAATCAGTTGAACATTTATGACGTTCGAAAACCCCCTGAAAAATTACCCATTGGCACGGGAAAGGCAAAAGAGGTAAAGGCATTTCGGGTGCTTACTGTTGGCACGGATTGCAACATTGGCAAGATGGTTACCGCTATAGAGATTGCAAATGCCGCAAAAAAACGGGATATCGACGCCTGTTTTGTTGCAACCGGACAAACAGGTATTCTTATTGAAGGAAGCGGAATCGCCATAGATCATGTCCTGTCTGATTTTATCTCCGGTGCAACAGAAAAACTCATTCTTGACCGCGCTCAATACAATCTCTTGTGCATTGAAGGACAAGGCGCGGTAATACATCCTGCATATTCCGGTGTAAATGTAGGTTTGCTGCATGGTGCGCTTCCGCAGGGTATTATTATGTGTCATCAGCCAACCCGCAAAACACTACGTCATTTTGAAAACTTTCCTATTTTGCCTATTCAGCATATCATTGAACTTTACGAAAAACTGGTGCAACCGTTTCAATCCTGCAAGGTACTCGGTATATCGCTTAATTGCTATGGCATGTCTGATGAAGAAGCATTGCGGGAAATAGAAAAAACAGAACGGGAAATAAAACTGCCGGCTACCGACCCCATTAGATTTGGCGTTGACAAATTTTTAGAGGTCATTCAGCTCCTCTTACCATGAACATTTCTTTTCAGCCGTTAGACCTGGAACTAAAACACACATTCAAGATTTCAAGGGGAGCAAAAGACTCCCAGAGCAACGTCATTGTTTCTTTAACAGAAGAAGGCGGCGTTTCGGGCATTGGGGAAGCGGCTCCGTCTCTTTTTTTCAAAGAGAATTCAACAGGTGTTGTGGAAGCGTTTCGCCAATTCGCCGGCTTATTGAAAAACAGCGACATTTTTCATATTGAAGATATTACCAATCAGTTAAAAAAACATTTTCCAGCGAACGCGGCGGCACGCGCTGCAATTGACATAGCCCTCCATGATCTTGTATGTAAAATACTTAAAATACCTCTCTCCGCATTATTAGGGTTAAACCTTCATCACACAATGGCTACCTCCTTTACAATAGGCATGGACACGATGGAAAAGATGTGTGAAAAGATTGAAGAGGTTAAGGACCTTCCCGTCTTGAAAATAAAAGTTGGTTGTGATAATGATATAGAAATCCTTGAAGAGCTGCGTAAAATAACCCGGGCGGTTTTTCGTGTGGACGCTAATACCGGATGGAACAAAGAAGGGGCAATCAAAAGGTTGCATCGTATGGAAGAGCTTGGCGTTGAATTGGTGGAACAGCCTTTTCCTGTTGGCGATTTTGAGGCACTGGCGCATATTAAAGACAAAGTAAAAATTCCCATTTTTGCCGACGAAGAAGCGGTAGATTCAAAAGACATACCGCGATTGGCGGGTGTGGTGGACGGAATTAATATAAAGCTGATGAAATGCGGCGGCATTCGGGAAGCGCTGCGTATGATTCATACCGCGAGGGCCCATGGACTCAAAGTTATGATAGGCTGCAATATAGAGAGTTCTGTGTCTATTACCGCGGCAGCCCATTTAATGTCGTTGGCAGACTATATTGATCTAGATGGAAACCTGCTTGTTTCAAATGATCCGTATGAAGGAGTACATTTTGAGAAAGGACGGTTATCCTTGCCGGAAAGAGATGGTTTAGGTGTTCGATTGAAGGCTGGATAACTATTTTTATGGAATGGGATTATTCAATTGATTGTAATATTTTAATTTTCCCCAAGTTCCGAAGCCTTGGTCAAATGTTCAATGTAAAAGAATAGAGGCAAATGAGCAACAATTTGAGAATTGAACATTGAGAATTGAATATTAATTTTAAAAAAGATACTAATGGAGTTTTTCACGGTGTTTTTCAAAAAACTAAATTGTTACAATTGATTTAGCACAGCGAAACCCTATGATGTCGCTTTTAAATGAAGGCTCATCATAATCCCTGTTTGCGCAACGAATATGCACAATACCTGACCCATTCCAGGAACCGCCGCGAATGACCTTGCAGGTGGTGAGCGTTTTACTGAGGGAGGGTTTCAATTCATAAATAGAAACGCCTACCTCTTCCGGTCTTCCGGAATAAGGCTTTTCTTCAGGGACATCAGGCCCTTGAGGGTTTTTATCCGGAGCATTATGGTAGTATTGACTATCATACCAATCCTTAGTCCATTCCCAAACGTTTCCCGCCATATCAAAACATCCGTAAACGCTTTGTCCTTGTGGATATTGTGTCACCGGGGTTGATTTTTCAATTTTTGCTTCGGCGCAATTCAGACGTGTTTTGTCAAAATCATTTCCCCATGGGTATATTCTTCCGTCGGCGCCCCGGGCCGCTTTTTCCCACTCCGCTTCAGTAGGCAGCCTTTTCCCCGACCAATTGGCAAATGCTTCCGCCTCATACCACGAAATATTTACTGCCGGACAATCTTTATCACCTTGCAATATGGCGTCTATGTCATTACTACCCTGCGGATTGAAATCAATAATATACTGCCATCCTGCTTCTGACCAATACAACTTTTTTTTATACCCGTTTGCTGCAATAAATTGAGAAAATTGTGCATTGGTGACAGGGTATTTATCAATATAATAAGCACTCAAAAAAATCTCTCTTTGCGGTATTTCATTATTTAACCGGTACGTTTCGATGCTTTTATCCTGTTCCAATAATTTCTCTATGTCTTCCTTTGTACTCCCCATCAAAAACGTACCTTCAGGAATCAGGATCATATCTTCGAATAAAACATTTCCCGTTTCGCAAACCTTTATCATACTTTCGCAATTACCCCTTTCTGCAACAAAAAATTCAGCCAATAAAACCTTCTTTCCGGAGATTGTTTCATCCTAAAAAAGGAAAAGATAAACGATAATTCCAAAAACCGATATTATACCAAGAAAAACAAGGGATATATGGAATTCATCATCCTTACGCTGACATCTCCTGGAGTTTATCACCAGCCCTGTAACGCTTACACAAAGCCAAACGATCATTATATGAAAAAGATACGACGACAATTTCCGGTTCCATGTGCTGATTAACTGCATATTAAATTTCCTATCAAAGAACGACTCTATTTCTGGTATTGCAGCACCAAAAATCAGCAATGCAGTAATCATAAGTATCCAACTCGTCACAACAAACCACCGAAGAGACCTAACCCAAAAATCCGGCTTTCTGCGTTTGTTTTGGTAATTGACTGCTTCGTTTTTTTCCATAATTGCATTTTGTGAGTTTTCGCTCTTTTGCAAAATTGTTCGTACCGGTTCTATAATAAAAAGCAAATAAACAGTGTTTCATTCCTGTCAAAAAACATGAACACAGCATATCATTCTGTTTCTAATCCTGCATTGCTTAAATATTCTACGACCTTGTCTCCCATCTGGGATGTTGAAAGGATTTTTCCCTTTTGCGTAGTTTTATTTGCGAGATCTGCCGTCCGATAACCATTTTCCAGCGCCTTCATTATAGCCTCTTCAATAGCCTTTGATTCCCTATTAAGGCCGAATGCATATTTTAACATCATTGCCCCTGAGAGTATTTGCGCTAACGGATTGGCCTTATTCAGTCCGGCAATGTCAGGGGCGGAGCCATGAATGGGTTCAAAAAGCCCGAAGCCTGTTCTTGCAAGACTTGCGCTTGGAAGCATGCCAATGGAACCGGTAATGGCGGAAGCGAGGTCTGACAATATGTCCCCAAACATATTCCCGGTAACGATCACGTCG
This sequence comes from Candidatus Kuenenia sp., assembly GCF_039794105.1. GTDB lineage: Bacteria > Planctomycetota > Brocadiia > Brocadiales > Brocadiaceae > Kuenenia. Next base: position 34,510 of record NZ_JBDIWA010000017.1, on the reverse strand, counting down.
AATTGTTTTGGATTCGTTGCCAGTTGCATGGCAGCATTGTCCACATACATGTGATTAAGTTGTATCTGGGGAAAGTGGGCCTGAACGTATTCAGTGATTATCTTTCGCCATAATTTTGAACTTTCAAGGACGTTTGCTTTATCAACGGAGGTGAGTTTTTTGTTGCGTTTCATTGCGGCGTCACAGGCGACAGCCGCAATCCTTTCGATTTCCGGAACGGAATAAATCATGTAATCTACCGCGTAATTTCCCTGCATTGCTCCTTCGTGGAGGGTGAGGGTTTTTACCTTGTTTCTCCCAAAATATATTCCTCCCGTAAGTTCCCGGACAATCAGTATGTCAAGACCTCCTTCGAGGCGTTCTGATTTTAACGATGCCGCATCAGCCAACGGACCGAAAATTATTGCGGGACGCAGGTTTGCAAATAGATTATATGTGCCCCTTAAGGGAAGCAGCGCCCCGCGTTCCGGGGTAAGTTCCGGAGGTAAATTTTCCCATTTGGGGCCTCCAACCGCGCCAAAATAGATAGCATCTGAATTGTTGCAAACCTCTTTGGTTTCATCGGGCAGGGGGTGTCCGTATTTATCGTAAGCACAACCGCCTACCAGTGCTTCTTTGTAATCAAAGATATGGTCGAATTGTTTTGCTATTGCATCCAAAACTTTTAAACCCTCTTTCATTATTTCAGGGCCTATTCCGTCTCCTGCAAGCACCGCAATGCGTTTTTTCATTTATCAATCTCCATCTCTCATGTCATCAGCAATTAATAGTTAAAATGTAACAGTTTAGTTTTTTGAAATCGTAGGGGCGAAGCATTTGCAATAACTGGCATACATGCGTTCATGCCCAAACATGCAAATGCTTCGCCCCTGCTTTATCGGTCATCTTTGATTATTTCAACGGTAAAGGTATACATTTCGATGTCTCTGTGTTTCCAGGCTTCTTTGGGCAAACCCGCCTTGCCGGAGCAACAGTGGGAAAGGAATTCTTCTTTGCTCCATCCGGTTTCAGTTGCCACCTGGGGAAGAAAACATCCTGATTGAAAGCCTTTTTTGACGTATATGCCATGTTTCCCTAATTCAAAATCAAACGGGTCTGTGATACGTTTTAGCGGAGATAGGATGGAGAGTTCAATGCTAAGTTGGTCAAGTTCAGACGGGGTGACCGGATTGTCGAAAAAACGTGAATCTTCCGTCGCTGAGGAAATTGCCACCTCAGAAACAAGCTTGTAGAGTGGAATATCAGATACAAACCGGCCAATGCAGCCACGAAGCTTCCCCCGGTTTTTTATCGTGGCAAAAACCCCCTGTTTTGCCTGGATATCAGGATGGTCATAGGAAAAGTCCGGGGCAGGTTCTTTTTTTACCGCGGACGCGACGCTTTTTCTGGCAATTTCCAAGAGTATTTTTTTTGCAGTTTCTTCCAATGATACACTCCGGTAGAGAAAAATTTGTTTAATAAGGAAGCCTCAATACGTTTTGGGCAGAAACTGCAGGCAAACTATTTTAAATTCCCATTGCCTCGTGAAATATGTCTGCAGTGAAAACAAAGAACTCCATATTGTTGTCTCTCCAGGCATTTATGGGTAATCCGGCTTTTTTGCAGAGATGTTGAAGGGTTTCCGTTTTGTCCCATCCCTGTTCAGCGGCAACGTGTGGAAGAAATACTGCGTTTGCATATCCTTTGCGAATTACTATGCCTTCCTGTCCAACGGTAAACCCTTCGGGGCCGTTTATTTTTCTTGGCTGACTCAAAACGGAAATTTCTATATCAATGTCATTAATTTCTTCATGGGTTACCGGCAGAAATCTATTGTCTTTTGCAGAGGAGTTGATGGTATTTTCAACTACCTCCTGGTAAAGGGGGGTTTTGGGAAGGATATACCCAATGCACCCGCGCAATTGCCCCTGTTTTTTTAATGTTACAAACACGCCATATTTTTCGAAAAGCCTTGGCGTTTGTGTGAAAAGCTGCAAATCAATTTCAGGAGAAGCGCCTGTATTTGCATACGTTTCCAAAGTGTTTCTGGCAAGCGATAAGAGTGTTTTCTTTTCTTTTTCTGAAAGACAAATGGATTGCCCTTCCGTTTGTGGTTCTTCTTGCGGGTGATATTCGCCTGATTTGATTTCTGCGTCTTTTGTGAAAAGAATGGATGCGTAGCTAACGGAATAGACGAAATTATTTGTCTGATGCCCTGACGTATCGTAATGAAGAATGTGTCCTTTTGCACTATCGGGCAGTAGTTTTAAAAGAATTGAAATAGGCAATATTCCACAGGCATTTATTCCCGTTTGTTTTCTATATTCCCTGAGTCCGCCAAAATCTTTATTAAGAATCTTTTCAAAAGCGCCATAGTCAAGAATCTTTATGTTTTCTTCCACATTTTCTCTGAATGGTACATATCGGTACGCATCGCCGTAATGGGTAAAATCAGAACTGACGACGAGCAGTGTTTTGTCGTCCAGCAATGGCCGAATGGCTTCTGCAACTTTGTCAAAATCATTATCGACCAATATGCCAATCATGATGGGTACCAGATTAAAATCCCCCAAGGTCATTTGCAGGAAGGGTAGTTGCGTTTCTAAAGAATGTTCTCCCTTGTATGCGCCGTCATAATCTCCGAATAGCTTCAGAGGGCTGCTGTTGCGTTTATTTTTTGATTCTGCGGTGAAAGAGGTGTTAAGCAAATAATCACATGCTTTCTGGTCAATAGAAATTTTCCCTAAAGGTGTTTTATAGCTGTCTGCTTTTAATATTGAGGCGCCCCGGTATCTCCTCCCACTGTGGGAAGGGGAAAGTACAATCACCCTCTTAAATCCATGTCCCTTTATAGCGCTATAACCATAGGCTGCGACTTGTCCGGAATAAACATATCCAGCATGGGGGGATATGATTGCAAGGGGTCTTCCATTTGACTTTTGACTGGAAACCTCCTTTAGAAATTCATTTATTTGGTCTTTTAATGCCGCTTCATTGCCGGGGTAAAACTTCCCTGCGACTTGTGACTCCCATGTCTGAGGTGGTTCCGTTTCCGCAAGCAGTAAGGAAAAGGAAGATATTAAGGTAAATATGAAAAATGTGAATATAACCATTGTGTGTTTCATGGTACTTTCCTTATTTAAGTAATTTGATGACAAAAAAACCGGCTACTATCAATACGACAAAGGCAATGGAGATAATATTAAAATATTTTTCTATAAAATGTTTTATCTTTGGCCCAAAAATACAAATGAGAGCGGCAACTATGAAGAATCTTCCCGACCGGCTGATTGCTGACGCAATGAAAAATGTCCACAAATTAATTTTGCAAGCCCCGGCTGCAATTGTAAAGACTTTGTACGGGATTGGGGTAAACCCCGCAATGGCAACGGCGGAAAAGGCGTTGGTGTTGTATTGTTCTTTTACATAATCAAACTTTTCCATAAGCCCAAGGGTGGTGAGGATTGGTACTCCAACAAAATCAAACAACCCGAAGCCGATAAAATATCCAAAACCACCGCCCAATATGGACCCTGCGGAACAAATGGCGGCATATTTAAAGGATTTTCTTGCGATTGAGAATGCAAGTGCCATTAAGAGTACATCCGGGGGGATGGGAAAGAAAGACGATTCACAAAACGCCAGTGTAAATAAGGCAATGGAACCATAGGGGGTATGTGCCCAATGTAGAGTCCAGTCATACAGTCTTCTATGCAACCCTGCCCTTTTTATCTGTGATATTTGCAATTGCTCAGTATGGTCCATAAAATGCTCCTCGAATTTCCAGGGATTAATAATTAGTAATGAGATGAATGTTTATCCGGCTAGTTGTGTGAGACATTTTCTTCGGCTACCTATACGGCGCTAAACGCCTAATCTTAAAATATATACGGAATAAACATTATTGCCGCTCAAAAGTTTAAACGTGGTGTTATAGGGAAGTCAAGCGAAAATCCAGTTGTGGAAATATATTAGGGTGATTATTATTAAAATAGTTGATCTAAAAGAAGGGGAATCGCCATATTATTTTTGGTTTGTGGCTAATTATACTGCCAAAGCATAAGGCAGTTTTGATTTGACAATAGTAAGCTTTTCGCTATAATGAAAATTCACAATAATATAGGCAGATTAAGGTTTACATAGATTGGAATGACGATGGAATTGAGAAGCGATAAAATTACGAAAGGTCTTGAGCGTGTTCCTGCACGGGCACTTTTATACGCAACTGGTTTAAGCAAAGAGGATTTAGATAAACCGTTCATTGGAATAGCGAGCAGTTTTACCGACCTTATTCCCGGACATGTTCATATGCGTCCGCTGGAGAGGGCTATTGAAAAAGGCGTCCATGCGGGAGGAGGGGTAAGCTTTGTTTTTGGTATACCGGGTATCTGTGACGGCATTGCAATGGGGCATAGTGGCATGCATTATTCTCTTGCGTCAAGGGACCTGATTGCAGATATGATAGAGTGTGTGGTAAGCGCTCACTGTCTGGATGGGTTGGTGATGCTTACAAATTGCGACAAAATAACGCCGGGAATGTTAATGGCCTGCGCAAGATTGGATATCCCCGGGATTGTTGTTACTGCTGGCCCTATGATTTCCGGACGTTATGGAAAGCAAAAGTTGTCCTTGGTGAAAGATACCTTTGAAGCGGTAGGGAGAAGACGTAAAGGTGAAATTGACGATAAAGAATTGTCGTGTTTAGAGATGGATGCTTGTCCCGGAGCCGGGTCATGTCAGGGGCTATATACGGCCAACACCATGGCATGTGTATCGGAGGCGTTAGGTATGTCTCTGCCAAGATGCGCCGCTACTCTTGCAATTTCGGCGGAGAAGGAACGTATTGCCTATAAAAGTGGCCAACGGGTGGTAGATCTTGTAAGAAAAGATATTACTTCTAGAAAGATTATGACGCGTAAATCGTTTGAAAATGCGATCATGGTAGATATGGCTCTTGGCGGGTCAACAAATTCCTGTTTGCATATTCCCGCGATTGCAAACGAGGCTGGCGTGGAACTTAATTTGAAGTTATTTGACGAAATCAGCGCAAGAACGCCTCATATCACAAGTTTGCAGCCTGGCGGAGAATATTTGCTGGAAGATTTATATTATGCGGGCGGCATTCCTGCCGTAATGAATCGATTACAGGATGACCTGCACGATTGTATTACCGTAAGCGGGTTTAATACAAAAGAGATAGCGAAATCCGCCATAATTAACGATGGCGAGGTGATAAGGTCAAAGGACACCGCATATCATAAAGAAGGTGGGATAGCGGTTTTATACGGTAATTTATCTCCCGATGGTGCTGTGATAAAGCAGAGTGCCGTATCTGAAAACATGATGCAGTTTACTGGGAAGGCAAAGGTTTTCAATAGCGAAGAGGCTGCAATGAATGCAATTATGGATTCCATGATTAGCAAAGGCATGGTGGTGGTGATACGATATGAGGGTCCGCGCGGAGGGCCTGGGATGAGAGAGATGTTGTCTCCTACGGCGGCGATTGTGGGACTTGGGTTAGGAGAGTCCGTCGCTTTAATTACGGATGGGCGTTTTTCCGGGGGGACACAGGGGCCTTGTGTTGGGCATGTATCGCCTGAAGCGATGGTTGGGGGTCCCATTGCCTTGGTGGAGGATGGCGATGAAATAACGATAGATATTCCAGGTCGCACATTAAATTTGAATGTTTCGAAAGAAATTCTTACCCGTAGAAAGGAAGCATGGAAACCGCCAAAACCAAAAATAACACATGGGGTGTTGTCCCGGTATGCAAAATGTGTTACATCGGCGGATAAAGGCGCTGTGTTAACGGCGGAATAGTGCAGTATAACGCGATGTGCGATCCCATAGTATCATTGTATAAAAAATAATAGAGCAGAATGCTACCCGGTGGTGTAATGGTAACACTAGAGATTTTGGTTCTCTCATTGGAGGTTCGAGTCCTCCCCGGGTAGCCATTCTATTTTTAGGGAATGGGTAAGTTGCAGTAGTTTTATGATTTTGTGTATTGCAATACAAAGATGAAAAAGATTGCGGCAGTTATTTTGGCTGCGGGCAAGGGTACTCGAATGCGTTCACCATTGCCAAAGGTTTTGCATGAAGTATGCGGCAGCACCCTTCTTGAATGTGTTATTTGTTCTGTGCAAAAGGCTGAAATTCCCCGGATAATCATAGTAGTGGGTGACAAAAAAGAAGAAGTAGGAGAAAGTTTAGAGGGATTACCTGTTGAAATAGTAGAACAACGGGAACAATTAGGAACAGCACATGCCGTTGTTGCGGTAAAAGAGAGAATTAATAGTTCTGCGGATATCGTTTTAATTTTAAATGGCGATGCACCTCTTATTAAACCCCGGACACTGAAAAGGCTGATAAGCATAAATAATGAAACTGCGGCTGATGTTGTATTATTAACCGCACGCCTGGAAAAACCAAAAGGGTATGGGCGGATATATAGGGATAAAAATGGTAGTATAGCGAAAATTATAGAAGAAAGTGAAGCCGACGGTGATGTATTAGCAATTAATGAAATCAACGCGGGAATATATGCATTTAAAACGAAAGCCCTCCTTGAAGGATTGAGTGAGATTCAGCCACACAATAAAAAAGGGGAGTTTTATCTAACCGACATCATTTCACTATTGCACAATAAGGGGAAAAAAATAGAGGGAATTGTGGCGGATGACGCTGTTGAGGTGTTAGGAATAAATACCCAGCAAGAATTGGCAATCGTTAACAAAATAAGGCGTGATGATATTCTGCAGGGTTTTATGGAGAGCGGGGTAACTATAGTAGACACAGGAAGCACATTTGTTGAAAATAATGTAGAAATTGGGGCGGGAACGAAAATTTACCCCTTTTCTTATATAAGCAAAAATGTAGTTATTGGCCGGTATTGTCGTATAGGACCATTTGCATATTTGGAATCTGGCACGAAAGTGAGCGATGGTACAGAGGTAAAAAGCAGTGAGAGGAATGGAAAACAAGTTTTTTAAGGTAGAGAAATGGACAAAAAGAGAAGGATAGAAGAGTTAGATCATTTGAAAATTTTTTCCGGAAATGCAAATCCTGATTTGGCAAGAAAAATTTGCGAACACCTTTCGATCAATCTGGGGAATGCCTACGTTGGCCGTTTTCCCGATGGCGAAATTGACCTGAAGGTCAATGAGGATGTTCGGGGTGCAGACGTATTTTTGGTTCAACCAACATGCGCACCTGTCAATGAAAGCTTAACGGAACTTCTTATATTCATAGACTGTCTAAAGCGGGCATCTGCCGCGCGTATTACTGCGGTGCTGCCGTATTATGGTTATGCGCGAAAGGATAGAAAAGACGAAGGGCGTGTGCCAATAACGGCAAAATTGGTGGCAAATCTCATAACGACGGCGGGGGCGGACAGGGTTCTAACCCTTGATTTACATGCCGCTCAGATTCAGGGATTTTTTGACATTCCTGTAGACCATCTTCTGGCATTTCCTGTAATGATGAAATACTTTGAACAATTAAAGACAGAAGATTTGGTGGTGGTTACTCCCGATGTAGGAGGTATAAAACTCGCCAGGAATTATTCAAAGGGCTTGGGTGTGAAGATGGCAATCGTTGACAAAAGGCGGGTAGGGCCTGAAGAGACAGAGGTAGGTTTTATAATCGGAGAGGTTGCAAATAAAAATGTGATTATGATCGACGATTTAATTGCAACGGGCGGGTCTATTGCACAAGCGGCGCATGTCCTGAAAGAAAAAGGTGCGAGGGATATATATGTCGGAGCGACTCATCCGGTTTTTTGCGGTTCAGCGATAGGAAAATTGTCAGCTGCCCCGATAAAAGAAATAGTGATAACTGATTCGATACCGCTTTCTGAAAAAGCAAGAGCGACTGGCGATAAGTTTAAAGTGTTGTCTATTTCAGGTCTGTTAGGAGATGCGATCATGAGAATACATCATCATGAATCGGTAAGCTCTTTATTTGTTTAATAGGTTATTTTTAGGAGTTGTAAAACGATGGAAGTTTTAGAATTGAAGGCGGAAAAAAGAACATTAAAAAGAACTAAGGCGGTGAGAAAACTGAGGGCGACCGGACATATACCTGCAGTAGTTTACGGCCACAAAGAAGATAATGTGCTTTTGAGCGTTGATGGCGGTGAATTCGGGCGTGTTTTAAATGCCGGTGCTCGTATGATCAATCTGGCTTATGACAGGACAAAGGAGTCTGTTCTTATAAAAGATGTCCAATATGATAATCTTTCAGACAAGGTATTGCACGTAGATTTTGCGCGTGTTTCTATGGATGAAAGGGTAACTTTAAAAGTGCCAATAATACTGACAGGGAGTGCTGTTGGAGTGAAAGCAGGCGGTGTGTTAACCCAGACTATGAAAAATATAGAGATAGAATGTTTCCCTGCGGCTGTTCCTGAGGATATTAAGATAAATGTATCTGAACTTGAAATGGGTAAGTCTATACATGTCAAAGAATTACCTTCTATAGCAGGTATTAAATATTTATCCGATGCAGAAGCGGTTGTTGTTTCTGTGCATCATGCTGCGGAGGAAAAGGCGGTATCAGAAGAAGAATTGCTTGCCGGACCTGAAGTAATCACTAAAAAGCCGAAAGAAGAATCCGGCGCTTAAGAAAAATCGTAGTATGGAATTTGTTGATGAAGATGATAGTTGGATTGGGAAATCCCGGCGAGAAGTATTTAAGGACGAGACATAACCTGGGTTTTATGGTAATTGATGAATTTTCCCAACAACTGGGATTGGGAGGGTTTCAACATAAATTTCAATCTCTGTTTTGTAAAAAAGAAGTGGAACATGAAGAAATTATATTGCTAAAACCACAAACCTTTATGAATTTAAGCGGCATTGCAGTTCAGGAAGTGGCAAATATGTACAAATGTCAACCCAGGGATATTATGGTCGTATGTGATGATTTAGATCTCCCATTCGGCAAATTACGTATTCGGCGCGCCGGTGGCTGCGGCGGGCATCGTGGTTTGGAATCAGTTGCGTCATCTTTAGGGACTGCCGATTTCCCCCGTTTGAGAATAGGTATAGGACGTCCCAAATTTAATGATACGAGCCGTTTTGTCCTTTCAATGTTTTCTTCAGAAGAAGATGTTGAAATAGCGAAATTCCTTGAGGAAGCATGTAAAGCCTTGAAAACATGGGTTTACAAGGGGATAGAAGATTGTATGAATGAATATAACTAAATTTTTTGTTTTAAGTAAGGTTTTTATGAATAATGTTAGGAGGAAGAGAATTTGAGATTGTATGAAGGTTTGTTTCTGATTGACAATGTCCCCGCCAATTCCGACTGGGACGGCGTAGTAAAAAGTATTCACGATATTTTGGCAAAGAATGGTGCGGAAGTTTTAAAGACTGAAAAATGGGGAGAAAAAAAATTAGCGTATAAGATTAAAAGCCACAAACGCGGCACATACTTATTGATACATTTTAATGCTGAAAACACATCCATTACGCAGATGAAAAGGGATTTTCAGTTATCCGATTTTCTTATTCGGTCTTTAATACTAAGAGATACTATCATAGAAGAATTATCCGCTGCCGGCATTGAGGAAGGTTTTACAGAGAAAGAAGCTGAAAAAGAGCATAAAACGGAGGAAGTATTATCAACAGAAAAACGTGAACCTGTTTTAGCTGTTGGGGAAGTTTAACTTTAAATCTAGTCTTATTATAGAAAAGAAATCATCTCGTACTATAGATACTGACGGTCGTTTAAATAAGAAAAATTTTAGTTAGAGATAAAAGGAGTAAGGAATGGCAAGCCTTAATAAAGTATTTCTTATGGGAAACCTTACGAGAGATCCTGAACTGAGATATACCGCAGGAGGGTTGGCAGTGGCAAGTTTTGCGATAGCTGTGAGTAGCAAATGGACGTCCAAAACTGGGGAACAAAAGGACGAAGTTTGTTTTGTAGATGTCAGTATGTTTGGCAGGAGAGCCGAAGTTATTGGCGAATACTTCAGCAAGGGAAGCCCTATCTTTATCGAAGGCCGCTTGCAATTTAATCAGTGGGAAACAAAAGAAGGACAAAAGCGTAGTACATTGCGTGTAGTTGCGGATAATTTTCAGTTTATTGGAGGCGGCGCAGGCAAACGGCCAAAAGACGATTTGGGGCAATCACTGGATAGCGCAAATTTAGATACGACGTCTGAAAATATGGTTTCGGATATCAATGGTGAAGAGATACCGTTTTGAAGTAAACGTAGACATTTTTTATAAGAAGGTTAAATACTATGACAAGAAAAATATTTAATAAAACAAGCAAATGCAGATTTTGCAGAATGGGGGTTGAGGAGGTTGATTATAAGGACATCCAAAATTTACAGAAACTTGCAACTACCCGGGGGAAACTTTTTTCAAGAAAACGGTCGGGGAATTGTGCCCGGCATCAACGTTCTGTTAAAATGTCCATTAAAAGAGCAAGGTTTATGGCTTTGCTTCCATACGTAACTTAGGAGGGTATTTTTCCATGGAATTATTATTGACAAAAAATATTGACACGCTTGGCAGGATCGGTGATGTTGTTAAAGTAAAAAAAGGGTATGCGAGGAATTATCTGTTGCCCATGGGGATGGCCACTTACGTTACCGAAGGGAATTTGAAGCAACTGGAGAAGGCAAAAAAGAAAATTGAAATACAACTGAAAGAAGAATGCGAAAGATTGCGGGAAATTTTGGAGACTATTTCCAACGCTGTTTGCAGGATTCCTGCAAAGGTGAATGAAGAAGGAAGGTTGTTTGGATCCGTTACGTATGTTCATATAGCCGATGTGCTGAAGAAGCAGGGGATACCAATTGATGTGGATATGATTAAACTGGAAAATCCTATAAAGGAATGCGGCGAATATGATGTTGCGGTTGTGTTAAGCGCTGAAATGAAGACAACATGTAAAGTGCAAGTGGTGAATGAAGAAGAGGATGTTGTCTGATTTTTAAAAGGACAAATGTATGGCAGTAGAATCGGTGCTTGAACGTACGCTGCCTCAAAGTCTGGACGCCGAAATGAGTGTTATTGGCGCCATGTTGCTTGACAATGAGGTTATAAATGTAGTTGTGCCAATATTGAATAAGCAAAGTTTTTATAAAACGGCGCATCAGAGCATATACCAGGCCATAATAGACTTGTATGATAAGGGGCAGGCCATTGATTTGGTTTTGTTGCGGGAAGAGTTAAAGAAGCGTTCCTTGCTTGAGAATGTTGGCGGCGCAGAGTATTTGGTGGAACTTGAGGAAGCGGTTCCAACTATCGGAAATGTAGAGTATTATGCTAATATAGTACGGGAAAATGCCCTAAAAAGAAATCTCATTGAGGTTGCCGCAAATATTCAAAAACAGGCATTTGAAGGCGCCGTTGATACCGGCTTTTTACTTGATTCCTCTGAGAGGGCGATCTTTGAAATTACGCAGAAAAAATTTAACGCATCGTCCATTAAATTAAATGAAATACTGAAAGAAACCTTTAGCCGTATTGAGAATCTGCATGATAGGGAAAGCAGGTTAACGGGATTATCTACCGGATTTTTCGATTTCGATGACCTTACCTGCGGATTGCAGCCTTCCGAACTTATCATTATTGCCGCAAGACCCAGTATGGGGAAAACAAGTTTTGTTATGAATATTATCGAACATATCGGGGTGGTAGAAAAAAAACCGGCGGCAATATTTTCAATGGAAATGTCTGCCCAGCAATTGGCGCAAAATATGCTTTGTTCTCACTCAAAGATCGATGCGCATAAACTAAGAAAAGGATTTCTGGAGGATGATGATAGATTATGGAGCGCACTTTCAAATGGGTTAGGGTCTCTTTCCGAAGCACCTATTTTTATTGAAGATACACCTGGACTGACAATATTGGAAGTGCGTGCAAAGGCAAGGAGATTAAAAGCTCAATACGATATTCAACTAATTGCGGTAGATTATTTGCAATTGATGGAAGCGCCACGCGGAGAAAATCGCCAGCAGGAGATTTCTATAATTTCCCGGGGTTTAAAATCTCTTGCCAGAGAACTGGCAATACCGGTTATTGCGGTATCTCAGTTGAACAGGTCTGTGGAGTCGAGGGAGGGGCACAGACCAAGGATGTCAGATCTTCGTGAATCAGGGTCGATTGAACAGGATGCTGATGTTATTGCTTTGTTACACAGAGAAGATTATTTTAACCCCGAAAAAAAGGATGGTACCGCAGAACTGATTATTGCAAAACAGCGGAATGGGCCTACAGGAACGATAAAATTGACTTTTCTTTCACATTGTATGCGTTTTGAAAATTTCTCGTCTTTAGGAATCGAATGAAACCGGACAAGGTTTTATTAACTACCGCTAAGATAATTGTGGCACTTGTCTTGGTCTTGTGTTTTGTAAATGTTAAGGTTTCTTGCGATGAAAATCTTGATAAAAACACGCATATTCTAAAAAAAATTGAGGTCAGGGGAAACAAAAGGATTAGTAATGCTGCAATAAGAAGCGTTATCCGCTCGAAGGAAGGTGATGTGTATGATTCTAACCTGGTAAGTCAGGATGTGGATGCTATTTGGTCACTAGGGTTCTTTGAAAACATAGAGGTTGAAATAGAAGAGACAGCCGATGGATTAAACCTGATTTTCCTTGTCTCTGAACGTGCAGTAATTGACAAGATCCTGTTTTCAGGTAATAAAAAGATTAAATCCAAAAAATTGGCAAAAGAAATTGGGATAAGAGAGGGAGACGTATTAAAGCATCATCTGCTGAAGTTGGATGAAGATAAAATACGGGATTTATATAAGAAAAAATGTTTTTCCAGAATGCAGGTACATGCGGAGTCCAAGGTGGTAAATGGAGAAACAACGGTTATCTTTAATATAGAAGAAGGTCCCCGGATACGCATTGCCGATATTGATTTTAAGGGTAATACCAGTTATAAACCCAGAAAACTCCTTAAGCAAATGGAAACCCGCAAGAAGAGATTCCCGAAAATAATGTTTCCCGGAAGATTTGAACAAGATGTATTTGCATCTGATATGGTAAAAATTAAAGAGTTTTATATGAATAATGGATGGCTGGATGTTGATGTTGGATGGGAGATAACATATGAAAACGATGACAGTGAGATATACATTACCATACACGTAAAAGAAGGGAAAAGGTATTATGTAGATACATTAGAAATAAGCGGAACGACAATATTTACCGAGGATGAATTGAAAGCCGCATTAAAATTGAGAGAAGGCTTCCCTTTTTCTTTAGACGCGGTGGAAAAGGATACATATCAAATCCGGCTTGCATATGGTGCGCAGGGATATCTTGCAACGAGTGTTAATGAGAAACACATATTTGCTGCTGATGAAACTAAAGTAAAGGTATTTTTTAATATTGAGGAACGTGACAGGTACTATATAGACAAAGTAAAGATAATCGGAAACGATAAGACAAGGGACAATGTTATTCGCAGGCAGCTGACTTTTAATCCGGGCGAAAGGTTAAATGTTGAAAAAATACGTGATAGCCAGAGACGATTGGCAAACACGGGGTATTTTGATATGGAGTCTGGAATGCCTGCGGGAATTAGTTTTGAACAAGGCTCCGAGCCAAACAAGAAAAATTTGATAGTTGAAGTAAGAGAAGGAAGGACTGGCATGCTAAGGTTTGGCGGAGGGTATGGCGCAAATGTTGGAGCTTTTGGCGATATTTCATATACAGATAGAAATTTTGATATTCTTGATTTTCCAAAGGGGTGGAATGATTTTCTGAGCGGGAATGCATTTCGCGGCGCAGGACAAATATTAACATTGCGTTTCAGTCCCGGCTTTGAGAGAACTGAAATCCTTATGTCTTTGACTGACCCCTCGATATTTGATTCCCCTTACAGTGCGGGAGCAAGCTTATTCAACTATATCAGGTGGTATAGCCTTTATGAGCAAAAAAGCACCGGATCGAAGATCTCGTTGGGGAGAGAACTGGTGAGGGATACTTATGTAAGAGTAAGTCCGTCATTTGAATTGATTGGTATCGAAAGAAGGGACGACGAGGATGACACCCCGCAGGATGTATTAGATGTAGAGGGGGGTAATTGGAAGACGGGTGTTACGTTTTCTGCAGAGACAAATAAAACAGATAATATGTTTATGCCAACAAAAGGATATACAATTAGTACATCGCTCGAGGTTGCCGGCTTAGATGTAGATATTGTAAAATATGATGTAAAGGCAAAAAAATATACTACACTTTTTGACATACCTAAGTGGGGAAAACATGTTGTGGCTTATGGGGGAACCATTGGGTTGGTCGAGTCCACATCGGGAGAAGATGTTCCGATATTTGAAAGATTTTATGCGGGAGGTTATGGGTCTATTCGGGGTTTTAAATACAGAGGTGTTGCACCCATTGATGAGAAAACAGATGAACAGGTAGGTGGGGAACTTTTAATGTTGCTTAATACTGAATATTTGGTGCCGTTGTATAAAGATATTGTTCGTATGGCAGTATTTGTTGATGCAGGAAAAGCAGATGAATCTTTGGCGGATTTCAATTTTGATCGTTTCAGGATGTCGGGAGGGCTTGGTTTAAGGTTGAGTATTCCTTTCCTCGGCCAATCAACCATTTCAATTGATTATGGTGTTCCAATAATGAAAGAAGAAGGGGATGAAACCCAGGGATTTTCATTTAATTTTGGGGGGGGCAGCAGCTTTTAAGTATGAAATATAAAAATTATTTGAATGGTATAAAGTGTATTTCTGTTTGTGTTGTAATTATTGCGAGTTTATGCGTGGTTTTGACTAATCAGGTGAAGGCTCAAAATGTTAATGCTCCTGCAAGTGGTTTAAAAATCGGAGTGGTAGATTTAAACATTGTGTTTGAAAAATATGAAAAACGAAAACAATATGATGCTGATTTAAGAGAAGAAGAAAAATCATATCAAACCAAAATCAATGATAAAAAAAAGGAACTGGTGGGTCTGAAAGACAAAATACAACTGTTGGACCTTGGGAGCAAGGATAGAAAAAAGTATGAAGAAGAATTTGAAAGGAAAAATATAGAATTGGAATCTTATGCGAAAGTTGCAGAAAAGAGCCTGATGAGAACGTATAAAGAATCGTTTGAACGGTTGTATTCGGAAGTTTTAAGGGAGATAGAGGCGATAGGAAAGCAAAATCGTTACGATTTGATTATTAAAAAGGAAGATGCTGAATTACAAAGTGGGGGTATTTCTGAAATGCAATTTAAAGTAGGGATAAAAACTGTTTTATATCACTCTGATGGCGTAGATATTACAAATCATGTAATAGATCTGTTAAACAAAAAATATTCCAAGGCAGACAAAGGGAAATAGTTTTTGGATAACTTGCAAAAAACAATAGGGCAACCTGTAGAGTGTTCTGGCTGGGGCATGTTTCGGGGGGAAAGTGTCCGAATTAAGTTTAAACCAGCCCCGGTGAATTCTGGAATACATTTTGTGCGTGTCGACCTGCCATCTCGTCCAATAATACCCGCGAATGTTCACTTCTTATCAAACACTGCAAAACGCATTTTTTTGAAGAAGGATGATGCCGAAATTGAAGGGATAGAGCATGTAATGGCCGCACTTGCCGGATTAGGCATTGACAATATAGAAATTGAAATCCATGGACGGGAAATGCCTGCAGGCGATGGAAGCGCCAAATATTTCATGGATATCCTGAAGGAGGCAACCGTTGTTGCATTGGGAGGGGAAAAACATATATTTATAATTCAAGAGCCGATTATGGTGCGCAATGGAAATGCAAGTATTATAGCGTTGCCTATTAATGAGGGATTGTTGCTTTCCTATACTTTGGACTTTGATGGTTTTTTTATAGATCCGCAAACATATGAAATTGAATTTAATGAAGAAAATTTTTCCAGAGAAGTTGCTTCCGCCAGAACGTTTGGCCTGAGTACATACGTAGAAGAATTCAAAAAGCTTGGGCTGGGAAAAGGCGTCACGGATGATAATAGCTACGTAATACAGAAAGATGGAAAGATAACAAAACCTCTTTCTCTGAGTCCCGCAGAATTACGGTTTCCGAATGAACATGTAAGGCATAAAATTTTGGATCTTATAGGAGATCTTTATTTGGCCAATGTTGTTCTTAAGGGGCACATCGTGGCAAAAAGATCCGGACATTTCCTAAACGCAGAATTAGCAAGAAAAATAGCAAATATCGCATGTAAGGCATGAATTATTGTCTGAATCTTACATAATACTTTTAGTATCTTCCTTTGTAATCGCTAATAAATGAAGGCTTAGAGAGAATGCGATGTTTCTGGTTTTAAACAAATGGATTAAATCCACCTTTTGTATAAAACGATGGCAGCAACCGTTCAAGGTTGCGTTTATAAGGTACACTATTTAGTGGTAAGCAATGAGGCAAGATTCAGGTATGAATGAAATGGCCTGAGCATTTTAAGAAAACAAAGAAACGGGGAGACGCAATGAAAATTCATCGATGGGCACTTGTTCACCCCGGTGCTAAATTAGGCCGCGATGTCGAAATTGGTCCTTTTTCTGTTGTCGGTGAAAATGTTACTATCGGCGATGGGACCGTAATAAAGAATAATGCAACGGTAATTGGACATACTACAATAGGGAAAAATAGTGTTATTTATCCAAATGCGGTATTGGGCGCTGAACCACAAGATCTTAAGTATTGCGGAGAACAATCTTTGCTGCTTATGGGAGATAATAACACTGTGAGAGAAGGGGTTACTATTAACAGAGGTACCGCTGGCGGTGGTGGGAAAACGATAATAGGCGACAATTGCTTTTTTATGGCTTGTTCGCATGTAGCCCATGATTGCTTAATAGAAAATAACGTCCTTTTGGCGAATGGTGTATTATTGGGAGGACACGTTGTATTGGAAAAAGGGGTTAAACTTATGGGTTTGGTAGGTATACAACCATTTGTGACGATAGGTCGTTTTGCTTATGTAGGCGGACACACAAGAATCGTTCAGGATGTGCCTCCATACGTAATAATTGAAGGGCACCCGGCAAGAATAAGGCAGGTTAATGTAATTGGGCTGGAAAGAGAGGGGTTTTCCGGAGAACAAATTGATAAGATTAAAGATTCATTCCGTGTATTATTTCGTTCTGATGAGTTAAATAGAAATAAAATTTTGGGGCAATTAGAGAAACAAGAATACATTTCACCTGAAGTTGAATATCTGATTACATTTCTAAGAAATATTGAAAAAGGTAAGCATGGGCGTTATAGAGAAATACTGAGAGTCCCACCCCAGTTAACAATTTAGTTTTCTGAAAAACTCCAATAAAAGTAATGTTTTTTCGTGTCCCGTGTACCCACGCAAATGTTTTGCCCCTGCCCTGAAACTATACCAGGACGCTGAATTTTTTTTCACAAAACTAAATATCGCCATATATAATTGTTCAGTAGTCTGGCGTATTTCTCAACCAGGTTAAAAATAAGAAGAGGGTATGTTTTTGGCAATTTTAGAAGGTAAGTATGCATAAGTTAAAGGTGGCGGTAATAGGTGTTGGCCATTTAGGTAAAGAACATGCCAGGGTATTTGCCGAATTACCAGGCGTCGAATTGGTTGCAGTGGTTGATGTACTGAACAAGCAAGCAGAAAAAATAGCCCGGAGCTATGATACGCAATGGTATGTAAATTATAAGGATGTAATAGATAAGGTTTCTGCCGTAAGTATTGCCGTTCCCACAAAATCGCATTACGCAATTGCTAAAGACTTCCTTACTCATGGTGTTCACGTTCTCGTTGAAAAACCAATGACAGGAACTGTGTCTGAAGCGAAAGAGTTAATAAGTCTAAGCAAGAAGAAAGGACTTGTGCTTCAGGCGGGGTATATTGAGAGGTTTAATCCGGTTATTGTTGCAATAAAAAAACTATCTTTCAATCCAAGATTTATAGAGTGCCATCGTTTAAGTCCCTTCACATTTCGATCTGCTGATATAGGTGTTGTCCTGGATTTAATGATACATGACATAGATATAATACTGAATATGACAGGCTCAAAGGTGAAAAAAATTGATGCTGTTGGCGTAAATGTTATTGCCGACAAAGAGGATATTGCAAATGCACGAATTCAATTTCAGAATGGCTGTGTGGCAAACATCACTGCCAGCAGGGTGTCTATTCAGCCTATGAGGAAAGTGAGATTATTTTCTGAAGACTCATATATTTCCATTGATTATCAGAAGAAAGAAGGGTTAATATATAAAAAATCCCCCAAACTAACCCTCAGTGCGCTTAATATTTCAGAGATGGATGTTTCGACCATTGCAGACCTAAAAAGCTATGTGTTTGGAGATTTGCTAAAGGTAGAACATATTAAAATGGATGATTACGAGCCACTAAAAAAAGAACTAGAGTCTTTTGTTACGTGTGTTTTGGAAAACAAGGAACCGGAAGTTTCCGGGGAAGAAGGTTTAAAGGCAATAGAGGTTGCAAATGATATTTTGCAGGAGATAGAAAGAAATCTTGCGCACTCACACGCAAAATGTATGGAGGATTAAATATGGAGTCCTTTGATTTTCTACATATCGATGCAGAAATAGTTGAGGGTAAGATTGTTGGTAGGGCAGACGGTATGTTGGGTCATATGCTGCAGCCTTATGTTGGTCAATTCTTCGAAAAGATGAATTCTCTTAAGGTTATTGCCCGCGTGAATGGCATGAATGTCTACAACCTTTATAACCCCCTCATGCCAGGCATAGAATAGGGCCAATTAAATAAAACAAAAAAGAGCAGATAGAGTTGTCATCCGATTATTTTTGGGAGGTGAAATATGGAGAAAGAAGTTCTTATTACAAAAAAAATGAGTACAGGGGAAGTTACAAAGAAATATCCTGCGACTAAAGAAGTTTTTACAAAGTATTTTGGAAAGGGTTGTTTTGATTGCCCCTCTTTTGGTACGGAGGATATAAATTTGGCATGTATGATGCATAATACGGATGTTAATAAATTTGTACAGGAGCTAAATGAAGCCGCATCTAAGGAAAATAAATAAGACATAATAATTAAATAGCCTGTGCATCTGCAAACGGAAAAAATAGTTGATAAACATATAATTTAATTTTTAAAAAGATTTAAGAGGAAGATAGATAAACATTGAAACATATTAACCTGCAAGAAAAAATAACATTCCACAAAGATCATTTTATCCCCAATATTCTTTATGCCTCTCCGAAAGTAAAAATGCCTCTCATTTGCATGGAGCAGGGGCAAGTAATTCCGCCCCATTCCGGGAATTCTGTAGGTATATTTTTTGTGAAGGAGGGCAAAGGGATTTTTACCTTGGATGATGAGAAAATTACAATGGAAAAAGGAATGGTTATTGTTGCACCTGAGGGTTCTTCGAGGGGAATGAAGTGTATTGAAAGAATGGTCGTTTTAGCAGTAAGCGCAGGAGGGTAGATGTATTAACATGGGTAAAATAGTTTTAGAAGAAAAAGTAAAATTTTCACAGCAGAGTTATCTATCGGATACATTATTTAAGAGTAACAACCTCCTGCTGGAATTGTTGTGCATGGAAGAAGGCCAGGAAGTTATATCGAAAATAACAAATTCTCAGATAATTCTCTTAGTGGTTTCGGGCAATGGTTCTTTAACGCAGGGGTCTGATACCTGTAGCCTTAAGGTGGATTCGTTATTAATTTTTGAAGGCGTTGAACAGTTTGAAATAAAAGCAAGTAAACAAATGACTATATTGCAGTATGTTATACCGCCACCGTAAGAAATATTTTTAAGAAGGAGAATAGATGAATATTGAAGACCGAATTATACTGGACGTGAGAAATATTATACCAAGAGAGCGACATCCAAAAATTTTTAATACGTTTGACGGATTAAGAACGGGAGAGATGATGGTATTGATAAATGATCATGACCCAAAACCTTTAAAATATCAATTAGAAGCGGAGCGTCCCGGTCAAATGGAATGGAAATATATCGAGCAAGGACCGGATATCTGGAAGGTTGAGATAGTAAAAAAGTAATGATTTTCAGCAAGGAAAGTTAATTAATGTACAAAGGAGGCATAGAGTATGTATAAATTTTTAAAAGTCGCAGTGGTTATGTGCCTGTTCATACTTTTTCTTGGCGCACAGTTTGGTTTCAGGCAGGTACATGCAGATGCGGAAATTAACATAAAGGAAAAGAAAGAAAAAAAAGAAAAAATTTCTTCCAAATCTGAAAAATCAGAAAAAAGGGATGCTACTGCAGAGATAAAAGATACAAAAACCGAACAAAAAACTGCGACTCCAAAAGAAGAGAAAAAAGAAATTGTGAAGCAGGAAAAACCAGAAGAAAAAGCAGAACCTCCTGTTTCTGAAAAACAGGAAGAAAAACATGCCCCTGTCGTCAAAGAAGATGCGGCTGACACTCATCCTAAAGATGCCAGAACCATACAACAAATTATTTCCGAACTTACCGGAGAGAAAATCGGGCCAGACAACTCCGGAGATGTGTATCATTTAGGTTTAACAGCGACATATACGCCGCCAAAGGAATTATTGCCGGGCGAAGGTAAATTTGGGAAATTATTTAGTTTTTTACCTCTTATGAGATGGTACGATCCTGATCATTATTATACACCAAACCAGGCAATTGGAGGTGAATTCACGCACGGGGAATGTCTTATGTGCCATACGATCCAGACCCCTGGTATTGTAGCTCAATGGAAGAAGAGTAAACATGCTGCAGTAGAACAGGTGGTTGGCTGCGATAAATGCCATGGCAACAATCACCAACAATTATACATGCCTTCATGGCAACACTGCGGGGAGTGCCATCCGGAGCAAAAAGAAGGGCATCGTGGGGGGGCAATGGCTTCGCACACCTATGCCTTTCATGTGAGTACAATCGAAGCCCCGTGGCAGATTGCAAAACCTGCAGCCGAGGTGACCGCCTGTGCTACATGTCATGGGATAGCGGAGAACAGGTGTGATGGATGTCATACCAGGCATGATTTTTCCTTAGCTGAAGCAAGAAAACCAAACAATTGCGGTATTTGCCACACAGGTTTGGATCATTATGAATACGAAATGTACAGGGAATCCTATCATGGTATGATTTATGAGTCGGAGCAGCATACGTGGGACTGGACAAAACCAATGAAACCTGAAAATTACAAAACGCCCACGTGTGCATATTGTCATATGAGAGATGGCGAACATAATGCACAAAAATTCTCCACAGTAAATAGTCACATGGGCACATCATTGGTCGACAGGGGCGCCCCAAAATATAAGGAGGCCAGACAGAGTTGGATAAACACATGCAAAGGGTGCCATTCTCCAAGATTTGCGGCTGATCAACTTGAGGCGATGGACGAAGCGATAAAAGTCAGTTTTACAAAATGGCGCGAAGCCATGAAAATAGTGGTTGACCTTTATAATGACGGGATGCTGGATCCGATGCCCCAAGATTTGGCGCCTGACTACGCAGGTCATTATACCTTTAGCCTCCTTGGTGGTGAAGGCAGGATGTATAATGTATCCGATATAGAGCGGACGGCATTTGAGATGCTGGTGTATATTACCAATGCTGTTTACAAGGCAATGGCACACGGAGCAATGTACGGCGCCACTTATGGTAAAGGCGCTTTTCTGCAGGACCGCTGGTTGATTCAGGTAAAGGCGGAAGCAAGCAAACTTAGAAGAATAAAGGCTTTGGAAGAGAAAGTGGGGATAAAGCATAAGGCATACGATTTCTGGAAGCACGGTGAATATACCGACTTGCTCTTGGGTTGGAAGAGAAAGCCGGGAGACGTGGACAAGGCCGCATGTAAACACGAGGGCGCTGATTGTTTAGTTGAATAGTGTTTTAGACTTTTGATAAAGTATTGTAATAAACAGAAGGTATAATGCTTAATAAAAGGTTATGCCTTCTGTTTTTTTATTGTTGTTTTGACAATACAGAGATAAAATCGGGACTCCATCTTAAGCAGATTTTTGGTTATGCATGTAAACGATAATAATTACAGGAGTAATAAATGAAAAATTATCAATATTGTTTTTTATTCATCGCATTTTTTTCCTCCTGTTTTTGGGGATGTTATAAAAAACAGACAATCTTGCTGGAAAGAGAAGCTATTTGGGAAGTATTCGAAAGAGAATGCCAAAAATGCCATAAGATGAATGGAAAAGGGAGTCTTGTTGGCAGAGTATTCTTTAATATTCCTGATTTTACCAATGTTAAATGGCAGGATAATGCTTCAGATTCGAGATTGATTATTCATGTAGGAAATGGATTAAGAAAGATGCCAGGCTATAAAGGCAAGCTAAAAGATGAAGAAATTGTGGACTTGGTAAAAATATGTGTTCGGAGTTTCTATCCACCTGTCGGGCAAAGATAATACTGCATGAATTTTAGTTGAAACAATAGTGATTTTTCACCGATTTTATGATATCATTTTTGCTTATTTGAGAGTATTTCATTTCTTTATTTTGCTGTCGATGACGGCTTTTTAATTTTTTGAGGCAAATTATGCTGCGAGAGATGTGTAAATCCAAAATACATGGCGCTACGGTAACTGAAACCAATCTGGAATATAACGGAAGCATTACCATCGATAAGTCTCTTCTCACTGCGGTAGATATTCTGCATTATGAGCGGGTGCAGGTTTTGAATATAAATAATGGAACAAGAGTAGAAACATATGTCATTGAGGGAGAACAAGACTCCGGGGTAATTTGCTTAAACGGGGCAGCTGCAAGATGGGCGCAACCTGGAGATCGTGTTATTATTATTGCATATTGCCTTATCAATAACAATGACGCTATAGGATGGAAACCAAAGATTATTTTGGTTGACGCAAAAAATAAACTCCTCCAAAACCTACCAACATGAGACGGATTTTATTCGAAATCCCTATCCCTTTTTTCTCCCAAAGCATACCTATATACTCCTATGGGTTCATGTTAATGGTGGCATTTCTTGTTTCCATAGCCGTTGCGCGCTGGAGGGCGAAGAAAGAGGATATCGACCCCAATGCCATCACAGATTTGGGGATTTATCTGATTTTTGCCGGAATAGCAGGGGCAAGGCTGTTTTTTGTAATACAATTTTATGAAGATTACAAAAATAATTTATTAAATATATTCAAAATTTATGAAGGAGGCTTGGTGTATTATGGCGGGTTGTTTGCCGCTATTATTATGCTATTAGTTTTTGTTAGAAAACGAAAATTGCCAGTATTAAAGGTGATAGACATTATTGTGCCATCTACCGCGCTGGGATTAGCCTTTGGACGTATTGGGTGTTTTTTGAATGGATGCTGTTTTGGCAAGATTTCACTCAGTCTGCCGTGGGCAGTTTGTTTTCCCAGAACAGTTGATAGTCAAGGTATGGTTGATGGCAGCCCGGTATTTATTTATCACTATCAACATGGGTTGATTCTGTTTTCCGATCTGCATTCATTACCGGTTCATCCCGCACAATTGTATGCTTTTTTTTCAAATATAGCATTGTTTTTTATTCTCAACAGTTTTTTCAAATTTCGAAAAAGAAACGGAGAGATTCTCCTCCTCTTTGGCATGGTGTATCCCATTATAAGATTTTGTATGGAAGCACTTCGTGGGGATAATCAATTATATTTTAACAGTTTTACCATTGCACAGATTATAAGCATTATACTATTTGTTGTCTCAACGACTATTTTTGTTTTGTTCAGAATAAAAACAAGTAAAAACATTCCGCATATTTCTTCCTTGTAAAGATATTTTGCTAAGGGACTAATTCCTTTATTTGAATATCATCATGCATCTTCAGTAATTTACTGAGGAACTTATCTTCGATCAGCAGATGGAATGTGAATCGGTGGTCATCTGATTTGCGATTGAGAATGTGGGCATTTTCATGAAGGGCTGCTATTAATTTGCCATTTTCCTGACTGCATGAGAGTTCTATATTGAGAAGTTTCTTTTCCAGTATTTCGGCAATCTTTTGTTTTAACTCCTGTATTCCCTGGTTTTTTCTAGCAGAAATGACAATACAATTCATATATCGATTTTTCAGTAAAGGGATAACAGATTCATCTTTCAGTGCATCGATTTTATTCAATACAATGATTGTTGGTTTTTTTTCACATTCGAGTTCTTTTAATACAATATTTACGGATTCTATTTGTTTATGAATGTGTGGGGAGCTGATATCCGCTACATGCAATAAAATATCTGCGTTTCGGGTTTCTTCGAGCGTTGCCTTGAATGATGAAACTAGATAGTGCGGCAATTTTTGTATAAACCCAACAGTATCACTGATAAGAATATTTTTGGAATTTTCAAGTTTGCATATACCTGTTTTTGTATCTAATGTGGCAAAGAGTTTGTCTTCTACCAGGGCGTCGACATCGGTTAGGGCGTTCATTAGGGTAGATTTTCCGGCATTGGTGTAACCGACGATGGATACGGTAGAGAATTCTTTTCTTGAAGCAACTACTCTCTGTTGCCGTTTCTCTATTTCATCCAATCGTTTTTTAAGGTCATGGATTTTTCTTGAAACAATACGATTATCTACTTCAAGTTGTTTTTCTCCTGGTCCCCTTGTGCCTATTCCTCCTTCAATTCGTGAAAGATGTGTCCACATCCGTTTAAGTCTTGGTTTTGTGTATTCCAACTGAGCTAATTCTACCTGAAGTTTTGCCTGGTGGGTCTTTGCCCTTGTGGCGAATATGTCTAATATCAATTCGCTGCGGTCAATTACCTTTTTTTCAATGATTTTTTCCAAATTTTTTACCTGAGCGGGGGTAAGGTTATCGTCACAAATGAGGACATCTGCATCCATTTCAACCGCTATTTTTTGCAGCTCTTGCGCCTTTCCTTTTCCAATATAATACAATGGATCTATGTGCGCTCTTTTTTGGATTACGGTATAAATTACGTTTGCTCCTGCAGTTTTTGCCAATCTGCTTAACTCTTCCAAAGGTTCTTCATCAAGGTCAATAGTATTGGGATAAGAAAGCGCTCTGAACAGGATAGCACGTTCTGCCCTGACAGAAAAACTAGTATCTTTTAATTTCACGTAATCAGTTTACTCCTTTTTAGATAAGACAATTCTTGCGTCAACGGTTTTTGTCCCTTTCGGGTAAATAAGAATGGGGTTAATATCTATTTCTTTAATTTCCTCCAGAGAAACCAAAATATCTGATACCCGAATAATGATATGGCATATTTCTGAAATATCCAGTGGAGCTGCATTTCTGAATCCGCTTAAAAGTCTGGCGCCTTTTACTTCGCGAATCATGTCAAGCGCTTCGTAATCTTCTACGGGAGCGATACGAAAGGAAACGTCCTTAAAAAGTTCAACAAAAATACCTCCCATCCCGAACATCACTGTCGGTCCGAATTGCGGATCTCTCAGGCCGCCTACAATAATTTCGGTTGAGGGAGTTGACATTTCTTCCACGAGAATTCCGTGTATCCTTGCATCCGGAACAGTTTTACTAACGTTTTTAAAGATTTTTTCGTATGCAACCTCAACTTCTTTATCATTTTGTATGTTTAACATTACTCCACCTGCATCCGTTTTGTGGCTGAGGTCTGGCGATATGATCTTAAGAACGACAGGGTATTTTATGGAATTTGCAGCCTGGATTGCTTCACGGGCAGATGAGGCAACTAAAAATCTGGTAGTAACGATTCCGTATGTTCCGAGGAGTTGTTTTGCTTCCGGCTCTAACAGTTCATGCCGGTTTTGCTCCAAAGCTTTTTGTATTATCTTTTGAGCGTTGTTGGTGGTATGCGATAAAAATATATTCATCCTTTGTGTTTATAAAGATAAAAAATCTTGAATTTCAGCGGTGGAAACAATAAATTATCATAATTATAACGAAAGAAAGACAATGTTCAAAGAATATATATCCTATACAGAAAGCAACATCCGATGGCTGGTACATGAGCAGTGTACTTTCCTTATATCACACCTCAAACATCTTAAAACGCTAAACAATCATACCCCGATCAAAATTAATAGAGAAGATAGGTTTAAAATACTTGCCGGGTTTGAAGCTGTTAAATCGGATGAAGCATATAACTTTATTCTTAAGATTTATAAATATCCTTCAATATTTCAGCAATTGAAGCAACTGTTTAAACGAACCAAGGCATTTAGGGAGTTTTATATGACGTACCTTGCCGCTTCAAAGGGTGTTCCTGTGGAAGTACCTGTTGCGTTTGGCGAACAAAAATGTTTTTTCATTAAAAAATCATACCTTGTCATAAAAAAGATCGAAAATTCTTATACCTTAAACGATTATTTCAGAGACAATAATTGTTTTGCAGAGCGAAGGGCAGTTTTAAAAGAATTTGGCAAACTATCAAGAATTATTCATGATTCCGGCGTAAAACAGGATGATTATTCGTTAAATAATTTCTTAGTTTTTAAGCGTGATGAGGACACAAGGATTATTTTAATTGATTTTGAAAGGGTATCAATACAACGCGGGAGTCTTTTGGAAAAACAAAGTATTTTGTATCTGGCAAAGTTGAATAGAACAAAAGGGATGTTCTGTAATACGGAGCGTCTTCGTTTTCTCATGACATACGCCGGAGGTGATTATGCATACTGCAAAAAACTGGCAAAACGAATTGAATCACTGACATTCACATTGCAAAAAAAGGATTCGAAAAAGTTTGTGCAGCAATGTGTTCATGAGAATCGAAAATTTGGCATTTTTAAAAATGCCGGATTTTTTGGCAGGTATAGAAAAGCATATTCTCTGGAAACGATACGGATACTATTAGCGAAGACAGACCAAATGGTTAATGGTACAGCGCAGACCAATCAATATCAGATAGTACGGTTTACAAAAATGCCTTCATGCCAAAAACGATTTCGCAGCGCACTAGATTTGTGGAAGTATGCGAATGCCTTGTTTGCGCTAAGAATTAACGTACCCGTTCCGGTGGGGATATTTAAGAGAATATCATCCGGATGGTCAAAAGACGAATTTTTCATTTATCAACTGCCGGATAACTGGACGCCAATAGACCAGCATCTTTCTTCGAACGATGATTTAGCAATTTTGATGCGAACGATAAAGGTGTTTATAGAGGAAATATCTCCGTTCGGTATTGTCAGACAAGATATGAATACGCGCGATATCATTCTTCATACGGATAAACATCAACGGCTGAAATGTTTTTTAAAGGATTATTCCTCATTTATTTTAAACAGGCAATCATATCAGCAAAATAAAGCATTCAATATGAAGATTTTTGATCAGGCTTTAATGATACATGGCCAGTTAAAAAAATCTGAAGGGTAATTGCTAACGAAAGCAATGTGTAAGGCGTTGCATCGCCTGCCAAAAAATAAACTGCAAAATACAGGGAATCCCCACGTTTATGTTGAATAATTACAATTGTTCATACTTATAGATAACTCCGTTGATATACACTTTTTCTGGGAAATCCGTAAATTTGTGATCCATTAATTACAAAGACT
This sequence comes from Candidatus Kuenenia sp., assembly GCF_039794105.1. GTDB lineage: Bacteria > Planctomycetota > Brocadiia > Brocadiales > Brocadiaceae > Kuenenia. Next base: position 7,095 of record NZ_JBDIWA010000017.1, on the reverse strand, counting down.
TACGACAACCATTGTTTACAAAACTGGTAAAAATGTTGGTTTAACAAACACCGTTGAATGGCAAAGTAAAAGATAAATATGAAAAAAGTAAGAAAATTATTTAGAAAAAATATTAAACTGTTTAGAATTTGTGTCGATAAAAAAAGCAGAAATAAAGTAGAAAAGCGTACAAGGACACGACTAGTCAGTCTAAAAGGTGTTTTAGCAAATGTAATTGTGATAGGGTTATATCCGTTAAAGAAATAGGGAAAACATTTAAAAACAAGGAGGTTGGGATATGTCAAGAATTAATACAAACATTAATGCTTTGAATGCGTTGCGGTCGTTAAATGATATTAACACGCAACTGTCGGTTTCGCAATTAAGGCTTGCAACGGGCAAAAGAATTAATAATGCCGCCGACGACGCCGCGGGTTTTACGATTGCCAAGAAATTCAATGCCCGTTCACAAGGGCTTGGCCAGGCACTTGCAAACATAGGTTCTGCCAAGAATCTTATGTCGGTTGCGGAAGGTCACCTGAATAACATCCTAGATATTTTAACACAGATGAAGACAAAGGCAACACAGGCGGCAGACGATTCGTTAGGAAGTGCAGAACGTAGCGCTATTCAGTCGGAACTCAAAGCATTGGCAACGCAAATCGATCTTGAAGTTACCCAGGCGACATGGAATAGCAATTCCATATTTGGTACGGGTAATTCTGCTACAGGTTCAGGAGCGGCAAGTAGCGTGCAGTTTAAATTCCAGATTGGCGCAGGAGCAAGCAGCACCAATGATGTGTTGAAGTTTGACTTGTTAGCGAAAGACAATGTAAGCTTTGATGGCGGCAATACTAACTATAAGGCTGATGGATTGCAGGTAAGTGTTGCGACGGCGGGGAGGGCGGTTACTTCTTCGGCGTCCGCGCAGGCATTGATGAGTAATATCGATACCGCCATTGCGGATGTATCAGAAGGGTTGAGTTACATTGGCGCCGTAGTGAACAGGCTGACCTATCAGGAAACCAGTTTAACGGTAGCGAGGACGAATACCGAGGCGGCTAGGAGCAGGATTGAGGATGCGGACATGGCATACGAACAGTTGCAGTCGACAAAGCTGCAGATATTACAACAGACTGCAAGTGCTATGTTGGCGCAGGCGAATGCAGGGCCTCAGTCAATCTTACAGCTTTTCGGATAATAAATGGTGTATTATCGGGGATGGGCAGCAATGCCCGTCCCCTTTTCTATTAATAGTGAAATTGTCTTTAAATTTGATTAGGCATAATGTATTGTTATTTGCATATAGGGATCATATATTAGCCTGCCGGGTTCTGTCTCTTTTTTCTTAAATCAGGGGAATTTAAAATGGCACTATCCTCTCTTACATCAGCGTATAGCTCGAATTCTGGACTCAATTCGTTAATTGCGCAATATATGTCGCTGGAGAAAAGACCGCTGTATGATTTGCAAAGCCAAAGGACGAAACTATATAGTAAAATAGACCTGTATACAGACCTGAATTCAAAAATTTCAGGTCTGCTCGACCCAGCGAAAGATCTAGCCAGCGCTGATAACAGTTCTGTCTATAATTCCAGAAGCGTAAGCACCAGTGAAAGCAAAGAAGTGTCTGCTACTACAGGTAGCAATGCCGCTACAGGGACGTATCAAATACGCGTTAAACAGTTAGCCTCCGGATCGTCCGTACAAAGTTCCGGTGGGTTGATTACTAAAGCAGCGGTGGTCAGCAGCTCAAAGGTTGCGCCGGGCTCAGGAACGATTGATGTAACAAAGAGTTTTGGCGATGCGGGATTTGGAACTGCTCCAACAGGAACGGTAACGATTAATGGGTGGACTTCATCTGATTTGGCAACATATGCTTCGGTGCAGGCGTTTATGGACGATGTTAATACGAATGCTGCGGCAAATATATATTATGATAGTACAGAAAATACATTTTATTTAGAGGATACGACAAGCGGTTCTTTGACTTTTACTGAATCGGAAGCTCCGGGTGGGAGCGGGTTTTTTACTCAGGTAAAAATGAGAAATGCAGCGGGTGATTATAATAGCACTACCGCAGCAACTGGTATTCAGGCGGATGTACTTTTGTCAGAGGCAAATTTTGATACGGCAGTATCGGGTTCCGGGAGTTTTAAGATTAACGGAATACAAATTTCCTGGGATGCAAGTACCGATACCTTGAATGGCATTATAAACAGGATTAATAATTCAGATGCCAACGTAACGGCATATTATGATACATCGCTGGATAGAGTGGTAATGAATTCCAAAAGCACAGGTAGTTCTGATACTATTACCCTAGCAGACGAATCGGGAACATTCCTGATGAATACTTTTAAATTCAGCGGACAAACCGCCAGCGGAGGCGCCGATGCCAAGTTTACTATTAATAGCACAAGCTCCGGTGATGAAATCTCAAAAAGCTCCAACGATTTTACTATAAATGGCATTACCTATACTTTAAAACAAGCGAATGTTTCTGCTTATACGGATAATACGTTTACAACAATAACCGTGAATCAGGATACCAGTGCGATTAAAACAAAAATTAATGACTTTCTTGAAAAATTTAACGCACTGACAAGTCATATAAAAGACAAGTCTGGTGTTGATACGGAAAAGTTTACCAGGGGGCCTCTTGCGGGCAATACGACATTTATCAACATAAGGAGACAATTATTACAGATAGTGGTTGAGAAGGTGACAGGACTTACTGCGGGAGAACCAGATTACCTCCGTAAGATAGGCATTACCGTAGACAGTAATTTAAAGGTGAGTTTATCCGATACTTCCGCATTTGAGAGCGCTATTAAATCGAATTCCAAAGCGGTTGAGAATTTATTTAACGCTACAAATGGCGTTGCAAAAAAGATAGAATCTTTACTAAAACCGTTTGTTGAGAGTACGTCTTCTACGACCGGTTCCCTCATTGATAATACAAAGAGCACAATAAATACCCAGATAACAGGGATCAACAATAGAATTAAAAGTATGGAAACACGTCTGTCGTTAAAAGAGAACCAATATCGCCAGCAGTTGTCTAAAATGCAGGAATTATTAAACAATCTGGTACTTCAGGGTTCTCAGATAACAATGCTTACAAACTCGGCTTTAAACATGATGGGAACATAGACGATGTTCTGATAAATAGATAATGAATGGAGTTTGGACTTGGTTAATAATAAAATAAATTCATACGATGAAATAATAAATCTTCTTGGAATCAGGCTGGATGATTGTGATAAAATACTTCGTAATACAATTGAATTGAAGGAAATGTTGAACGGCGGTGACGAAGAAGACTCGTTAATTAAAAAAATGCAGGAAAGAGGGATAATAATAAAGAGGGCTTCCGCCCTTAGTGAAGAATGTAATTCAATGAAAGAATTTGTTGGATGCATTGACGATGGGGAAAGAAAATCTTTATTAAAAGAGCGAATGGGGAAGATGAGAAAATTTTTAGACGAGATTGCTCTTCTGGATAAAGAAAACAAGTCTCTCATAGAAAGCAGAATAAATGAAATTGCATTAAACCTTGAAAAACTACAGGAAAGCAAGCAATTGGCACGTAGTTTAGACCAGAACATTAATGATAATCCTTCATTTATTGATGTGTGTGGATAAATACAATACTTTTTTATGGAGGTGAAAATTTATGGTAGGAACAAAAAAAGTTGGGCATGCATATCTTGAACAGGGAATAATGACGTTAAATCCGCTCCAATTATTAATAAAAGCGTATGATGCAGGTATTACCGCGTGTAATCGTAAAGATGAAGAGAAGGCAAGTATTGTACTGGCAGAATTAATTGACTCTTTAAACTTTGATCAGGCAGAGATTTCAAATTCACTTTTCAGGCTATATGAATTTTGCATGCGGGAGATAAAAAACGGAAGATTTGATGCTGCGCTGAAGATTTTTAAAGAGTTAAGAGGCGCATGGTTGCAGGTACAGGATGCCGCTTGATTTATATTTTATGTGTAAATATGCACATACGTTTTTAAAATTCTTGCGCTGGCAGTAAATCAACCCATGTCACCTGCGCAAAGGATTAAATAATTATTTTTAATTTTACCTGTATAAACAATATTTTTGGAGCAGAATTATGGATGTGGGCAAGATTCATAGTTATAGTTCTAATAATAAGTTGTTTACTGAAGTTGACAAAAAAGATATTGTCAGCAAGGAAAAGGGGAAAGATGTATCTTCTGATAAAATAACAGAAGATGGGAAGGTTTCTTACCAAGCAATTATTGATAAGAAAATTGTATCGCAAAATGTGAGCAGTAGTGCGAGTGTCAGCAATACATCTCCTCAAAGCAACAGTAACAGCGACTCTAATGATGCGGCTATTTCAAAAAAGGAAATACCCTCGGAACAATCAGCTTCTTCTGCCTTATACGATTCTCCTTCATCTCCTGTTTTCCCCGGTGTTTCTCCTATTGGTACGCGGGTTGAGTTTGCTATTGAGAAAGAGTTGAATCTCGTTGTTACCACCGTGAGAGATTTAGATACCGAAAAAATCATCAGACAATTACCCCCCGAGGAGACCATTTCACGAATGAAAATGCTGAAATCGTATTACAATCAAATAGCTCAAGCAAATTTGGGCAATAAAGTGGATGAAGTCGTTAAATAAAGTAGACAAACGATTGTAGTCTTTTTTGGTACTATTTACCGTCCACATCATCATCCCCCACAGTTTTTCCTTACCTTGATTCAAACATCCATTCTTTTTTGAACAGCGTTGGCGTGTCTTACAATCTAATCTTTTAATTGAAGGCAATATTTGTTCGTGAATGGACCCTTCAAAACGGATTTTGGGATGTCTCCGGAAAACCCTGCAGTATTCGCTGTAGAAAGAGGTTGCTATGTTGTTACATTGTTGAGGAATACATTGCCTTACCGTAAGCGCCATAATATCCTCTCTGTTAATTAGTGAGCGGATTTTTAGCGCGTTAGCTTCATCAATAATTTCATCTGCGTCAATGTAAAGTATCCAGTCGCCATTTGCATGTTGCAATGATTCGTTGCGGGCTGCGGAAAAATCGTTTCTCCACTGGAAATGATGCACTTTTGCCTTATAGCGCAGGGCAATTTCTACAGTATTATCAGTAGAACCGGTGTCTACAATGATTATTTCATCTGTAAAAGATTGAATACTTTCCAGGCAGCGGGGAAGTATACAGGACTCGTTTTTAACTATCAGACAGGCAGAAAGTTTGACCATAATGTGAACGTATCGCTTTTGGCGAACTCCCGGATGGATCAATCTTTCAGATTGAACCATATATTTTGGTATGGTTTGTACGTTATTAATTCCTAACAGGCATCGGAAACATGTAAAACAATAAAACGGAATGTGTGTATTTTCAAGATAAAAAAAAGCCGTTTTATTAATATAAAACGGCCTTTTTGTTTTTTTCTGACAGAATAAAATGTTTTAACCCTGAAAGAGCTGCATTATTATCTGAGGGCTGGTATTTGCTTGCGCAAGCATAGCGCTGGCAGTTTGTTGCAATATCTGCAGCTTGGTGGCTTCTAATTGTTCATATGCCATATCCGCATCCTCAATCCTGCTTCTCGCTGCATCAGTATTCGTTCTCGCTACCGTCAAACTGGTTTCCTGGTAAGTCAGCCTGTTTACCACCGAACCAATGTAGCTCAATGCCTCTGATACATCTTCAATGGCGGTGTCTATATTGCTCATCAACGCGCGTGCAGAAGCGTTTGATGCTACCGATGTTGTAGCGATGCTTACATTCAATCCACTTGAGGTATAGTTTTTATTAGTAGCCCCACTGTCAAAGCTTACATTGGTTTTCGCTAACAAGTCAAACGACAACACGTCATTGGTGCTGCTTGAACCGGCGCCAATCTGGAATTTGAACTGCACGCTGCTTGCTGACCCGGATGTTGCATTCGCTCCGCCAAATATTGAATTTGAGTTCCATGTTGCCTGGGCAACCTCAAGATCAATTTGTACTGCCAACTGATTCAATTCCGATTTTATGGCATTACGCTCTGCGCTCCCCAATGAATCATCTGCCGCCTGTGTTGCCTTTGTCTTCATCTGGGTTAAAATATCGAGGATGTTATTTAGGTGGCCTTCTGCAACAGCCATCAGATTCTTGGCAGATCCTATGTTTGAAAGGGCCTGTCCAAGCCCCTGTGAACGGGCATTAAATTTTTTGGCAATCGAAAATCCTGCTGCGTCATCTGCGGCAGAGTTAATTCTCTTGCCGGTAGCCAATCTTAATTGCGATACAGAGAGGCGGGCGTTAACATCATTTAATGATTTCAATGCGTTTAAAGCGCTGATATTTGTATTAATCCTACTCATTTTACAACCTCCTTGTTAAATGTAATAAACTGACTATTTATTGTTTATAGAGAAATTCCATTTAAGCTTGTATTAAGAAAACTTATAAATTTTTTCAATATATCATTATCAAAACCCCCGTCCATCTTTCCTACCATATGCTGCAATACTTTATATGCCGGGTGTTGTTCGTATTGTGAATCTGTAGACATTTGTAATTCGTATTCGTCAAGGAGGTGCGTTATGCGGCTATAAGGGTGGATTTTTTCTCCAACTAAGCCTTCCGGATAACCCTTACCATTGAATTGTTCATGATGTTGTTTTGCAATAAGACAAGCTTCTTCAGGGACAATAGTATTTTTGGACAAAAGAAAGAATCCGAATTCAGCATGTTTCTTATAGGTTTCCTTTTCTTGTTTTGATAATTTTTCATGGGTTTCTTCTTCGAGAGAGTTAGTGTTTAGGCATGTGGCGCCAATATCATGAAGCAATATGCCCGTGCCCAATATTGCCAGTTCTTTCTTTGAGTAGCCTAAATAATGGCCAAATAGTATGCCGAGTATGGCCATATTTGCGGAATGGTTAAATACTTTTCCATTGTATTTTAGCACTTTTATTAAATGTGTATGCTTATCCTGATTTACTAATACAAAGTCTAATAGTGTCGTAGTCCAATCCCGGGCTCTTTCAATAATGACATTAATGTCAATGTTTTTGTGGGCATCTTTTATTATATTTGACGCAATATCATAGAGCATATGCGATCTTT
>NZ_JBDIWA010000016.1:0-71844 GCF_039794105.1 Candidatus Kuenenia sp. | reverse complement strand
TGCTGGTAAATTACGTTTAACTCGGCATTGATTATACCACCTAACTTATTGTTAATCAAGATGATATATCGTTTTTTTGCGATGCTTTTCTTAACTTAATGACATTGGGTTGCAAACCTGAACCCGCAAATGTAGTTTCCAGCGCTAGTACGTTCCCAAGTAGCGGCAAGGCATGCCTTGCCGCTACTTGGGAACGAGAACGAAAAATTCATGTAGTGCGACGAGGTTCGTCGCACTACAAATAACAATTTCCAGTTTCAAAAGGCTAAAGTGTTACGAAAATTGCCGTTTCAGAGAAACGGATGGTTGTTACTATGTTGAAATCGACAGTCCACTATCGGCAATCCACAATTTGCCGATTGCCGACGCGGTACGTATTCCCAAAAAATTGATACCGTGCTATTATAAAATAAGGACACTCTATGAGAGCGGCAGTATATGAAAAATTTGCTCAACCATTGACTATTCAAGATGTGCCCGATCCTGTGCCTGAGAAAAACGGCGTGGTGATTCGCGTGGGAGCTACCGGAATGTGCCGGAGTGACTGGCATGGATGGATGGGACACGATCCCTGTATACGTTTGCCACATGTTCCCGGACACGAAATTGCAGGCGTTGTTGAAGAAACCGGAAGAGAAGTGTCCCGGTGGAAGAAGGGAGACAGGGTGACTCTTCCGTTTGTGTGCGGATGCGGTGCCTGCCCGCAATGCGCTTCGGGGAATCATCAGGTTTGCGACCGTCAGTCTCAGCCGGGGTTCACTCATTGGGGTTCTTTTGCGCAGTACGTGGCAATCGATTATGCAGATGTTAATTTAGTACAGTTGCCGGAAGATATTGATTTCGTAACCGCGGCGAGCCTCGGATGCCGCTTCAGCACTTCATTTCGGGCAATTGTCGCACAGGGGAAGGTTTCTGCCGGGCAATGGGTTGCTGTGCATGGATGCGGAGGCGTTGGTTTGTCGGCAATTATGATTGCCAGCGCCCTGAGGGCGAATGTTGTGGCAATTGATATACAAAGAGAGAAACTTGATTTTGCCGGATCGGTTGGCGCCTCTGTGTTGGTAAATGCCGGGGAAGTGGAGGATGTGGCAGGAGCTATATTGGACATAACAAAAGGCGGGGTGCATGTTTCTGTCGATGCGCTTGGCAGTTCAAATACATGCTTTAATTCAATAGCTACTTTAAGAAAACGGGGGAAACATCTTCAGGTCGGATTGATGCTGGCGGAACACCGGCATCCCCCTATACCGATGGACAAAGTGATTGCAAATGAACTTGAAATCCTGGGATGCCATGGAATGCAGGCGCATGAATACGGCGCTATGCTGGATATGGTTTGCGAAGGGAAATTACGCCCGGAAAAGTTGATTGGAAAAACAATCGGCCTTGAGGAAGCGGCACGTGAACTTCCAGACATGAACCGCTTCGGGTCTGTTGGTGTGATAGTAATAAATGAGTTTTAAAGGTAAGTGTAATACTATATGGTAAAAATATCCAATAAGGTAACCATTCCGATAGACGAAATATCGATGCACCCAATTCGCGCACAGGGGGCGGGAGGGCAGCATGTCAACAAGGTTGCCACTGCTGTTCAGTTACGTTTCGATATCAATGCGTCGTCGTTGCCTGATTTTTATAAAGAAAGGCTTTTATCGCTGAGGGACCGCCGTATTTCGGGAGAAGGGGTGATCGTTATCAAGGCGCAGAAATATCGCAGCCAGGACAAAAATAAAGAGGATGCGCTCAACCGGTTGCGGGATTTTATAAAAAGTGCGGTTATTGTGCAAAAAAAACGGAAACCCACGAAACCTAAAAAAGCCGCAAAGGAAAAGCGTCTGGAAAGTAAGACGAATCGTGGACGATTGAAAATAACGAGAAAACCCGTGAAGTATTAAAATGCCTTTGCCGGTGGGGCTGGTTTTTTACGGTTTGCGTTTTTGTCAGTACTGAACGAAGTAAGCATCTTTAAAGGTACTCCCTTTATAGTTGATTCCTCTGATCTTTTCCCGCAGTTTTTTTGCCTCATCCGCAGAAACATCGGCAAAATCACCAACGTCCACTGACAACAGCTTACCGTACTGGTATATCCTTGCTTTATGGATGCCATTGCTTTGCAGATATGCTATCAGTTCTTCCGCGCCTTTTTTATTCTTTTCTATGTTCTGCAGGGTAACTATACGGAGACGCCACATGTTATTTTGGGGTGCGGCGTCTGTTAGAATGGAAGGCTCTTCTGTTTGGAGCGACTGGCTATCCTGCGCTTGTTGCAGTTGCTCTGAAGATATGTTTGCTTCTTCAGACACCGGCTTCATTTTGCGGAATTCTTCCGAGAGGGTATTGATAGTTTGCAATATGCCTTGATTTATACTGCCCATTTTGTCAACTGATTTGGCAAGTTCCGCAATGTCTTTGTTGTGTTTTTGGGTCGCATGGTCAATCATGTCTTCCATCACGCTTATTTTGGCGTCATAATCGGCAAAGCGACGGCTATTGTCTCTGCTGGTTTTGCCCGTGAAAAAATGCATAAATAAAAAAACAACTATTGCCTGAGATGCGAGTATGGCCGCCACTTTTATTGCAATTCGTTTAAGGCTGTTTCCCTCTTCGTTGATTCCTTGTATTTTGTTAATAAAAGGCATATCGGATACCGGGGTTATTTTATGGTTTCTGTTGATAAACGGTAATAGTTCTGTATTTTGAAAATTCTCAGTAAAGTGAAACGTAACCCGGCAGGCCATGTTGTTTTCCCCTCACGGATACCTGATAACCGGACGATGCGCGTCTCTATCCCGCAATTCATTATTGGGAAGTATGGTACTACATGAGAATACGCAAGTCAATGTGTTTTATGTATTTGGACAGTGCAACGCAAAAAACTTCTAAAAATCGTATCTGATTGCTAAGGAAACACACAATATTTTGCCAAAACAGGAAGGGGTAAGTGTATGAATAGATGCTTTCAAAACGTTATACTTGGTGCAATTTTCGTATTTGTGACGGCAGGTTCTGCCTGTGTAATGGCGCAGGATGCTGCTACTCACCTCGCGAATAAAATTAAACCCGCGGTTGTTTCTCTCACGTCTGTCGATAAAGACGGGAATGAGTTTAATCAGGGGGGCGGGTTCATTATAAATGAGCTAGGCGATATTATTACCCATAGTAAAGTATTCATGGGTGCGCATAGCATTCGGGCTAAAAACTTTCAGGGCAATAACTATTCCGTAACAAAAATTCTTGCGGAGGATAAAGAAGGCGGCCTTGTGCAATTGGCAATCGACAATTTTGAAAGCAGGGCGTCTCCTTTGCCGCTGGCCTTAGCGCCGCCTGAAGTAAATGAACAAATCATGGTGATAAATAATTCATTCGATTCCGGGCATTTTGCGGTGACTGGAGTTGTCACTGGTATTTCTGAAATTCCGGTGTTCGGAACTATAATAAGGATAAAGGCGTCGTTTTCTCTTGGTTGCATTGGAAGTCCCCTGATAAATATGAATGGAGAAGCCGTAGGTATTATGGCCTTCATTTCTACCGGTGGGGAAGGCTACGCTCTTGCCTGCGAAAGGCTTAAAAATCTTGTTCCGGTAAAGGATCAATCATTTTCTGAGAGGAGAGGTTTGGGGGAGATTTCCGAAGAGGCATTTTATGGGGAAGGGATTTTACTTATCGGAAATGAGGAATATGAAAAGGCTATTTCCTTATTGGAAAAGGCAATAAGTAAAGACCGGAACTATGCCCATGCGTACTTTCAGATTGGGTACTGTAAAAATAAGCTTGGCAATTATCCTGATGCAATAAAAAACCTGAAACAGGCGATTCGTTTAAAACCGGAGTTTCCGGAAGGATGCTTCCAGCTTGGCATGGCATATTTTATGCAAAAACAATATCAGGGGGCGGTTGAATCGCTCCTTGATGCAGTGCGCAGCAATGCGCAATTTTTTGAGGCATATTTCATGCTTGGTTTAGCCTACACGGCTCTTGAGCGGCATCGTGACGCCATTGAGGCATATTGGCAAGCCATTCGTATTAACAAGGATGTTCCGGAAGTGCATTTTCATCTGGGTATGGCATATTTGCAAACGGAAAATAAGCTAATGGCATATGAGGAATATAAAGTACTCAAAAATCTGAACAAGCATCTTGCATCAAAGCTTTTTAAGATGATTTATCAATGACGCCGGGCTTCACTTCATACCTGAAGATACCTTTAAAAGACGCCTAAGGGAATATGATGTCCTTGCTGTTTCTTTTCTCTCAAAATTGCCAGAGGCATATTTTTTTTACGATTCACATTTTTTCTGTAAACAGGAACGGTTCTGCCTTACGTCCATTTGTTTTTATTAAGGGGATCTCTGTAAAATCTCCTCCGTGTGTGCAAGCCATTTATCTGTATATCCTCCGAACATGCTGTTCAGCTTTTTAATGTCTTCGTAGTAAATTTTCGCTAAATGTCCGGCAATCTTCGGTGGTATGTGCACTTTGATTCCCGGATTGTAGTTATGATGTATTGTGTTGGGAATCATCTCCGGAGAATCATTTATTTCCAGGAATTGGTATATTTGCAGGAGCAGTTCTTTCTGACATGATATGACTTGTTCAAAGAATCCGATAAACATTTGTCCTTTTTGATAATAACTACGCCAGTTGTCAAGTGTGCGCAAATAATCTCCTCTCAAGCGCACCTTGTTCGAATCAATTTTTTTGAGTACTGCGTCATGGTCATTGATGTTCAAGGATTGCTTTCTCACTTCCATTCGTATCTGTGACCATGCCCTGTATATGGGATTGCGTAGGAGGAAGATGATTTTTACGTTGGGGATGAGTTTCTCAATAAATGCTACCTGCCGTGAAGGTAGTGTCGCGTATCCAGGGGTGAAATCGCCCGTTTTTTTACTGCCTCCCGGTTCAAATAATGATAAATACCATTCCGGGGTATGGTTGCGGAAAAAAAAGGTAAAATCCCATTTTAGATTTTTAAAATCGCGAAAACCATAACGTTTTCTGATCCTGATTTTTAATTGCCGTCGCCAAATCTGGCTAAAAATAGCGCTGGATAGGTTCGCTTTGTCCTGATACTTGTCAAAGTAATGAATCTCTTTTATCGGGGGCAGCCAAACATCCGGATGTTTATTTAAATTTCTATAGATCCATGTGGTTCCTGATTTCTGAGCGCCAATACAGAGAAAATCCGGGGACATAATACTACCTCCTAACCTGGCATAGCCAGAATCAAACGAACACGAGATGAAAAATAAAAAGCACGAACGAAGCATGAAGCACGAAACAAATTCAAAAATACAAAATCCCAATGAAAAAAACGGGTTTTGAATAGTTACATTTTTTCATTATAAACACAAATAAATATTTTGACAAAACGAAAGCACAAAAAAATAACTTTGCCATGCATTAAGGATAACAACACCGGGAAATTCATCGTAAAAACTATTATTTACCGTTTTCTTGAGGTATATATGAGGGTTGGTTTTTGGCAGACATTTCTGCATCAATATCGTACTGACAGTACTGTTTGATATAACGGATGTGATTCATACGTTATGGATCGTATTAAGAAAATACTGAAAGAAGGGAGTGTTGCATGAATAAAAATCTATTATTTTTTTTCTGTGTTTCCATGATATTCTTTTGCCATACACTTGGATGTTCTTCAAAACCGGCTGCTTCCGGTAAGGATGCAATTAAGGCATCTGAAAATCTTCAAACGAATCAGGAAAAAGTTGATTACCTGGTTAAGGAAGCAAAGGGCATGTATAAAAAAGAAATGTTTCATGATGCCGTTGAAGTGTGTAAACATATTCTTCAATCACTTGATAAGAAATCAAAAGAGGCAAAAACCTTGTTAGATGATGCTCTAAAGGAACTCGGATCATTAGGTAAAGAGATCCTTGAAGGAGTTAAAAAAGATATTGGTAATTATGGACATGGACAACAAAATTGATATCATGTGATGAGTAAAAGGAATTTTTTTGGTTGAAGGGGAGAGAATGATTATGAATTATCCTACTTTTAAAAACGCATATCCCGTAGTTTTAATGCCGATATTTCTGCTGATCCTTGCAGGGTGTCAATCGACCTATTACAGGACTATGGAAAAATTTGGTTATCATAAAAGAGATATACTGGTCAATCGGGTTACAGAAGCAAGAGACAGCCAGGAAGAAGCAAAAGAACAATTTAAATCAGCGCTGGACGAGTTTAGTTCTGTTGTCAATATCGAAGGAGGCAGCCTGAAAGAAAAATATACCCGGCTGAATGCTGAGTACGAAAAAAGTAATAAAAAGGCCTTGTTGGTAAGCGACAGGATCGCATCTGTTGAAAATGTTGCAAAAGCCCTGTTTGATGAATGGGAAGCTGAATTATCACAGTATACAAACGACAGGCTTCGCCAGAACAGCCAGGGAAAATTAACAGAGACAAAGAAACAGTACGGACAACTTATAGACGCCATGAAACGTGCTGAAAAAAAAATTGATCCTGTACTTCTGGCCTTTCGTGACCAGGTGTTGTATTTAAAACACAACCTGAACGCGCAGGCTATTGCATCCCTGCGGGGTGAACTTGTCGTGATTGAGGAGGACGTTGCTTCACTGATAAGAGAAATGGAGGTTTCTATTGATGAAGCCGATTTGTTCATTCGTTCCATGACAGAAATAACCCTCAACTGATGATATGATACATACCAGAAATCTTTAAACCCGGACAACTTTGTTATGACAACTTCCCCGCTTTTCCCCAATACTATATTCTTTTCTGTAATTATGAAATAAATTATCTTATCCATGTGAAAGAATCACTAAAATGCGTCGAAACAACAAGCTCTTATTTCGCACGGTTATTATTGCAGCAATATTTTTTTTGCGACTGCAGGCGGGATATACTTTTGTGTCCCACGGTATCTGGGAAAAAATTTGTTTCCGATGTTTGCAGAATCTTACGGATTCAAACATGCGTTTTGTGATATGAGAAAATTAAGCCTTCACGAATTTGATTTGTTTGATTTGATACTGGGAGAAAAGGAAATTGCACAATATATTTCATTTCTGGCCACCGCAAATGTTGCAGCAAGCACCCGGAATCAGGCGTTAAATGCCCTTGTTTTCCTCGACAAGCAGGTGCGCCATATCGAATTAGGGGAATTTGGACAGACTCAACGAGCAAAGTCAGGGGGCTTGGGGGTCAAACCTACTATTAAACCTTAACCCGATTTTCTCACAAACAGGTGAATCTCTCCCTCTCCTTCGTTTATCTCTAAAAGCTCATTTCCCGTGCTATTGCACCACGAAACAATGTCTTTTTTAATCCCTTCATCTGTAGCGATTATTTCAAGTATTTTGCCCGGCGCTATTTCATTCATCTTGCCTGCGGTTTTAAAAATGGGCATCGGGCACATAAGTCCGTAACAATCAAGTGTTTCATCCGCTTTCATTGCTATGGGTTCCTCTCTTTATTATTGCATGAAACGCAATACGTTAATTTGGACGAAAATCCGGTTCATGGTGGTGATGATCTTCGTGTGAAGGAGCCTTCTTTTTCTCCAGGCCTTTTCCCGTTGTTTTCTTAAGGTAGTCATCAATAGCGGCTTCAATTGCTTCTTCTGCCAATACAGAACAATGCATTTTTGCCGGCGGCAAGCCATCCAGTGCTTCTGCGACTGCTTTATTGGTAAGCTGCAATGCTTCGTCAAGCGTTTTCCCTATAACCATTTCTGTAGAAATACTGCTCGTTGCAATAGCCGCCCCGCAGCCGAATGTTTTAAACTTTGCGTCAACTATGACATTATCCTTCACCTTGATGGACATCTTCATAATATCGCCGCATGCAGGGTTTCCCACCTCGCCAACGCCATCTGCCTCAGCAACTTCTCCTACATTACGCGGATTTGCAAAATGGTCCATTACCTTTGCGCTATATTGCATATATATACCTCCTTATTATTATTTTCTGTTATTTCTGCTGGTACAATGGGGACATCTGCCTAAGACGCTCCACAATGGGAGGCAATTTTTCAAGGACACATTCAACGTCTTCTTCCGTATTCTCCCTCCCGATACTAAAAAGTACCGTACCCTGAGCCAGCGCAGGGTCTACGCCTGTCGCCATTATTACATGAGACGCCTTCAGAGAGCGTGAAGTGCATGCGGAACCGCTTGAAATTGCAATGCCCTGCATATCCAAAAACAACAGCACCGATTCACCTTCAATAAATTCTATGCACACGCTCAGATTTCCCGGAAGCTTGTTTGTCGAATGCCCGTTTATATGGATATGGCTGATTTTTTTCAACAATCCGTCGCACAACATATCTCTTAATTTCTGTATCTGTTTTGCCCGTTGCGGCATTTCGCTTTTTGCCAATTCAGCCGCTTTTCCCATGCCAACAATGCCGATAACATTTTCCGTTCCAGCCCTTCTGCCGCCTTCCTGCACCCCGCCTTCTATTAAGGGAAGAAGCCTTACCCCTTCTCTCACATAAAGCGCCCCTGCTCCTGACGGGCCATAAAATTGGTTTGCAGACATGCTTAACACGTCAACCGCCACATCTGCAACATCTATAGGAATATTTCCTGCCGCGGCAACGGCGTCTGTATGGAAAATAATGTTCTTTGCCTTAACAACCGCCGAAATTTCCCTAATCGGTTCAATTGTCCCGATTTCGCCATTAGCAAACATTATCGAGACCAATATCGTTGTTGGTTTAATCGCATTTTTTACATCGTCAGGATTCACCAATCCATGCTTATCAACCGGCAAACAGGTAATTTCATACCCTGATTTCTCTAAGGACTTCAGGGGATTAAGCACGGAAAAATGTTCTATCGCTGAGGTAATAATATGATTACCCTTCTTTTTGTTTGCGGCAGCAATGCCTTTTATTGCGAAATTATTTGCCTCCGTTCCGCTTGAGGTAAAAATAATTTCGTTTGCTTTTGCGTTAATAAGATTTGCCACACTCTCACGCGCACTTTGTATTGCATCGCTTGTAAATCTTCCAAACTGATGTATATTGGAAGGGTTGCCAAACCCTTCTTTTAAAAATGGGATAATTGCATCTATCACCTGTGGATGCATTGGTGTTCCCGCTGCATTATCCATGTAAAGTTTTTCCATTATACCTTCCTTCTTTTCATCCTAAGTTACTTTTTCCAATTTCGCATATGCCAGCATGAGATTCTTTGTTCCGCCGACATTAAAACTCACTTTAACACTTGCCTTCTCATTGCTTCCCTGCATTTCCAGGACCCTTCCGATGCCAAACACAGGATGCCGTACCACCTCGCCGTTTAAAAAAGTCCGGGCATTTCCGGAGGGAAATACGTCACTTTCTGATAACACATCGCAAGCTTCCACTGCGTCGTTTTCCCATGAATTACTCTTCCCCTGATATTCGTAAGAAAAATGGTTTTCCGTCTTATCCAGCCTGTCCATGCAGTCAGCATGTATTTCATCTAAAAACCGGGATGCGACACATGGTATTAATTGTCCGTATCTCATCCTCCTTTTTGTGTACGTAAGAAAAAGCCTTTTCATCGCCCGGGTTATGCCCACATAGCACAACCGCCGTTCTTCTTCAATTTCTTCCTCTGAAATCCGTGATTCTGAATGAGGCAATAAACCTTCTTCCATACCGGAAATAAACACGACAGGAAATTCCAGCCCCTTCGCCGTATGCAATGTCATAAGCGTCACCGCTTCCGCCAGGTCTTCAACCGTATCCAAATCGGAAATCAGCGCCACTTCCTCTAAAAAACCCTGCAAAGAACCGTCAGTATGGTTTGCATCATATTCATGGGCAGCATTCACCAATTCTTCCACATTCGCTATGCGGTCCTCAGACTCTTTTTCTTCAGACTTTCTGAGAAAATCGATATACCCTGTTTTGTCAATTATGCTTTTAAGCGTTTCTTCCACCGACGTCTCCGGCATATGGCGCAAGACCATAATAAGTTCATAAAATCTTTTTATTGCAGCGGCAGATTTGCCGGTGACTTCGTGAATTGCATCCACAATCCCGATGGCGTTAAATAGTGTTGAGTCCCGGCTCTCAGCCCATTCTTTTACTTTTTTAACGGTGGTAGTTCCAATACCGCGGGCCGGAGTATTAATCGCGCGTTCTAACGCCGAGTCATCGCATGGATTTACGCATAATCTAAGATACGCCAGTATATCTTTTATCTCCTTCCGCCGGTAAAATTCGACGCCGCCAACGATTACATAGGGAATCCCGGCATTTCTGAGTGCTATTTCCAGCGTCCTGGATTGCGCATTAGTACGATAAAACAGGGCTATATCCGTATATTTTATCCCATTTCCGCGCAGCGTCCTGATTGTTTTTGCGATTTCTTCCGCCTCACTATGTTCATTCTCGCAATGTATTGCTTTTATCTTTTCTCCATGTTCATTTTCCGTCCAGATTTCTTTCTGCTTCCGGTATTTATTTTTTTGAATAACACTCGATGCCGCCAGCAGGATGTTCTTTGTCGAACGGTAATTTTGCTCCAGTAGCACTACCCTGGCGTCGGGATAGTCTTTTTCAAAATCCATTATGTTTCTTAAATCCGCACCGCGCCAGCCGTAAATCGACTGGTCAGGGTCTCCTGTCACACAAATATTTTTGTATTTCTGTGCAAGCAGCCGTGAAATAGCATATTGAACAAAATTAGTATCCTGATATTCATCGATGAGGATATATTTAAACCGTTCCTGATATGACGACAATACGTCCGGGCGTGTTTTTAAAAGTTCAACCGTCTTTATGAGAAGGTCATCAAAGTCCAGGGCATTGCCGGATTTTAGCATGGCGTTATATTTTTTATAAATTTTTGCAACCATTTGGTGATAAACATCTGATGCTGTTGCAGCGAATCGTTCATGGTCGATAAGTTTGTTCTTGGCATTGCTGATGGAACTTATAATGCTCCTCGGCTTCCAGTGGGCGGTATCAATCTCTAAATCGGCCATGATGGATTTAATCCTGTTCAATTGATCCACCGTATCGTAAATGGTAAAGTCTTTTGAATAACCAAGCAGTTCTATATCTTTTCTTAGAATTCTTGAGCACATCTTGTGGAATGTGGAGACCCACATTCCTTTATGAGAGGAAAACTTTTTCACCCTTTCAGCCATTTCATTTGCCGCCTTATTGGTAAATGTTATGGCCAATATATTGTATGGGGAAATACCTTCCGACATTAAATAGCCGATACGCCGTGTGATTACCCGTGTTTTTCCGCTACCGGCGCCCGCCACAATCAAAAGAGGGCCGTCAATATGGGTAATCGCTTCGCGCTGTTTGTCCGTAACATCTTCTAAAAATTTCATTTACGCTTTTCCGCAATTAAACTTGCTATCGCCTTTTTATCGTCTAAAACGAGTTCCCGGTAATAAATAATCTTAAACTCCATGAAAAAATACAGCAGCTCATTCGGTTTTAACAAATATTCTTTGTTCTTAGGTCCGTCAAAACCGCGTTCAGCATTCTCAACGGTAAAGGTCTCGTACATAATCATCCCCCCGACCTTGAGAGAGTCCTTTATTTGAGGAATAAGATCCCTTTGTAAGTAGTAAAAACAGGTTATTGCATCATAGGAATTTTTGGGCAATTTATAGTCTTTCAAATCCGCTACAAATGCATTAATGCGGACGTTGTTTTCTTTTGCCAGTTTTTTTGCCTTTTCAATGGCAATGGCAGAAATATCGCAGCAGTCCACCTCAAACCCGTTTTTTGCCAAAAAAACGGCATTGCGGCCTTCGCCCGTTGCAACATCCAATGCTTTTCCTTTGGGTAAAAGATTAATATGTTCCTTTAAAAATACGGTAGGCTCCATGCCAAAAATATATTCCTCCGTATTATATCTACTATCCCAAAACAATTTATCACGAGCACCTGCAGATAATACACTTGTACATATCAAAGAGGATATTATAAACAAAAAAACAAGATAAAAACTATTATATTTTATGCTCTTCAACGTTTTTGGATGCCTTCGGGAATGGGTTTAAGAAATTTATTTGCAGTTTATCTATAGAAAAGACTTACAGGGAAAATTTGTTGGGTTTTTGTCTTTTGAATCCACTACCTGATTTAAATATGAACTATGAATGTTCCGTTTTCTGTTTTGTCTGCGATCTTTGACGGAAATAAAATTTAAGAGGAATTTCCGGGAATGCCAGTTTGCTGCGAAGCTGGTTACAAAGGTATCGCTCATAATTATTATCAAAAAGTGTGGGGTCATTTACAAATATTACAAATGTAGGCGGGGCGACACTTATTTGGGTGCTGTAATATATCCTCGGTGTTTTTGACTTTCTTTGCCCTGGACGTTGCAACTTCAGGGCATCTTCTACCACTTTATTTAACTCCGACGTTGAAACCCTTGTATTGGCCTGCTCATAAAGATCCATCGCAAGGTGAATCATCTCGGCAACGTGATCGTTGTTTTTGGCGCTAATAAATGAAATGGGGGCAAACGAAAGACCCGGCAGGCTTTTATTTATATACTCATGATATTCTTCTGTTTCAATGCCCTTAACCAAATCCCATTTGTTAATAACGATCACACATGGTTTTCTTTCCAGGTCGATGTACGCCCCTAACTTCTTATCTACATCTGAGATTTTGAGGGTTGCATCAATCAGGAACAATACCACATCTGCCCGCCGGATAGACCTTTCCGCACGAGCCATGCTGTAAAATTCGATAGAATCTTTTACCTGGCTTTTTTTGCGTACACCGGCGGTATCTATTGCTAAAAACTGTTTATTATCCATTTCAAATTTCACGTCAATTGAATCCCTTGTCGTTCCAGGTACCTCGCTTACAATGACACGTTGCTTTCTGGCAAGGGTATTAATCAAAGTGGATTTTCCCGCATTTCGCTTCCCCACTATTGCCATTTTCATAATAGGTTCGGAATCTGTATTGTCGTAAGGTTCCTGCAGAGGAAAAAGAGAAATGATTTTGTCAAGCAAGTCCGAACGTCCATATCCTTCTATTGCAGAAACCGGGTGTGGTTCTCCAAAACCCAGTTTGTTAAATTCGCCCATTGAATGCTCAAATTTCGGAGTATCGACCTTATTTGCGATAAGGATTACTTCCTTTTTTACATGCCGTAATCTTTCTGCGACAATTCTATCTAAAGGAGTGATGCCTTCACGTACGTCAACAACAAAAAGAACAACATCTGCCGCCGCAAGCGCTACTTCTATCTGCATCTCAATATCTTCTGTAAGGCCGTCCGAATCTGTTATCCCCATGCCGCCTGTGTCGACCAACTCAAATACATAGTCCTTATGGCGTATTTCAGTTGATACCCGGTCTCTGGTTACACCGGAGGTAGGTTCAACAATAGAGATTCTCCGTCTGGAAAAACAATTAAACAACGCAGATTTTCCCACGTTTGGCCTTCCAACAATTACTGCTACAGGTATCTGCATTTTTACCCCAAATTGATTGCTATTAAATTAGGCTGCTTTGGCAGCGACTTTGTTCTGTTGTCACGTTAATGTAGAGACGCATTGCACGCGTCTTGTGTAATACAATTAATGATATAAAGAGAAGAGACGCGTGCAATGCGTCTCTACAACAAAACATTAAATTTCTAAACGTTAAATTAGGTTGGATTTTTAAAAGACCTGTCACAATTATTTATTGTGTCACAGCGCCATCAAGCAGTATGGAAGGAAATGCATTTGACGCTCTGCATGAAGTGAAGTGAATTGGCAAGGCAATAGAATTATTCCTTAAATTGGTCACTCCGAACATCATTATTGTTTGTATTTTCGGAAAGTTTTTTTATATCATCATTTTTAATATCAGCCGTCAGTTCATTCTGATTGTTATTTTCCAAATACACATCGGTAACATTGGTACTATCTATTTCTTTTCTCAATAAAAAATAAATAACTGTTTTTGCGGAAAATACATAGTTGATAAAAAAATTCCATACGGCCAATTTAATACAAAAAATATAAACAATCAACATGCCCGCAAGGAAATTCAGAGACCATCCGGTAAGAACAGATACCGCGGTCTTTGATTCGTCAGCAGGCTTCATGCAAAAGCCGAGACACGCAATATTACATCGTTGCAGTATATATGCTTTAACGGTGTAAAATTTTTCTCCCATCCCAAATCCTACCGTACAGAAAGACAGATGAATCACCAGCCATGCAAAAAAAGCAACTATAGAAACGCAAATAATGCCATACACTATATATATCCCACAATACCCCAAAAACTGTTTTGGCCTTGAAATTACATAACTGTATGCACGGCTTACCGCGTCAAATGCATCCGACCCTTCGGCGCTAATGGTTGGATACATAAAACACATACCCAATACACCAATTATCCCGACCAACACCATCATTAAGCCGGCAACAAAGGCAAAGGGAAACCCTAAAGCAACCACACATTCCCCCAATACCGGTATCCTTCCTATTAAACCGCCAGTTACATTACATATTCCGAAAAAAAACACCCCTATAAAAGGAATCATTGGCGACCAAAAAAAGGACCAGAATTTTTTCCTGGCGAATGCAACAGCATCTATTAACCTAACATTTTCATCCCTCGCATAATCGAGTGCAGCTATTCTGGTAATTGCACCGCCAAAAAATGACCATATTCCCAGGAGTCCCATAACAATTGTTATAAAGAATATAAATCCGCCCACGCTGAACATCGCTGCGGCAGATGAAAAATTTGCTCCATGTATGGGGCAATTATCCCGCATCGGGAATAAAATAATTTTCGTAAAAAAGAACGGTGATAAATTTATTATTTTTAGTGCAGAAAAAAAAGACGCCGCCATCACACACCAAGCCAAACTGATAAGAAGGCCTGCATATCCGAGAAACATCATCTTAGGATCAAATGCCATTTTAAAAGCAACAAAAATATCACGCCAGCTATGTACGTGTGTCTTTGTTTTAACCATCCATTTCCTCTCCCTTTTCATCTACACATGTTGACCCGTCACTCCCTATCGGTTCCTCGATACAATAGCTCTCATTCATCCAGGCGCCAAAATCAACCAATTTGCACCTGTTGCTGCAAAAAGGGAAATAGGGCAAATCCTTAATCAACTGGTAGAAGAGTATTTTTCTGCAATTCGGACAATTAATTTTCTGCATGCGTTTTTTCTGTCTTTTTCTCTTGTTTTTTATCCTTTGTTTCCGGCTTTGCTATTTCTGATTCTTTTTTTGCACTGGATTTATATTCTTCGCTCCGGTAATCCGTCTGGTAAAACCCTGAACCTTTAAAAATTATTGCCCCACCCGACCCAATAATTCTTTCCACAGAAGAACGTCCACAGGAAGGGCATTCCTTTACCGGATCTGATTTTATAGATTGAAACATTTCAAATCCATGACTGCATTCATTACACTTGTATTCGTATGTTGGCATATATCATACTTAATTTTTACAGCAGCACAAAATCGCCGCAATACAATTAAGCTGTACCTCCTTTCAATAAAAAATGTTATGATATCTGTTTCATTTTTTCAATAAACTTCTTTTGTCTGGAAGAAATATTATTTTTTTCCAGCTCGGCAAATTCTTTTAACAATTCTTCCTGGCGCGAAGAAATCTTTGTTGGTGTTTCAACTACCACCTGAACCAGCAAATTACCTTTGCCATGCCTGTGTATATTAGGGAACCCTTCACCCTTAATAGGGATAATCTCATTATTTTGTATGCCCTTTGGCACTTTCACCTGAATGATATTGCCCGATAATGTAGGGACATCAATTTTGCAACCTAATGCCGCCTGTGCAAAACTAATAGGGACTTCACATAATACATCGTTTCCATGCCTTTGAAAGATTGGATGAGGTGTGACGTGGACATCACAATACAAATCACCGGAAGGTGCTCCATTCTCGCCGGGTTCGCCCTGTCCCGTCAGTCTCAGTCTTGTGCCATCTTCGACCCCTGCCGGGATCTGTACTGATATTGTCGCCCTCCTTGGATATCGTTTTGTTCCGCCGCATTTTCTGCATGGCGATTCGATAATTTTACCATTGCCACGGCATTTAGGACATGTAGTGCGCAATGTGAAGAACCCTTGCGATTGTTGCACCTGTCCCCTCCCTCCGCAGTAAGGACACGTAACCGGAGAAGTGCCTTCCTTAGCGCCGGTACCACGGCAAGCATCGCATATTTCCCTTCGCATAAGTTCGATCTTTTTCTCTACGCCGGTAGCAACTTCTTTAAACCCCATCTCGATATCACATTTTAAACTTGCTCCTCTTTTACCGGCTTCTCCACCGCCTCTTCCCCTGCCAAAAAATTCATCGAAAATACTTCCGCCACCAAATATATCTCCAAACGCATCAAAGATATCCTCATAGGAGCTGTAACCACGAGTGCCTGTAGCCCTTAGGCCTTCTTCTCCGTATTGATCATATAATTTCTTCTTTTCGGCGTCACTCAACACTCCATATGCTTCCGCCGCTTCTTTAAACATTTGTTCAGATTCTTTATTACCGGGATTTCTATCGGGGTGATATTTCATCGCCAGTTGTCGATACGCTTTTTTTATTTCATCGCTGCCCGCGTTCCTGCTTACTCCCAATATTTGATAGTAATCTCGTCCCATAAGTATTTTATTTTTCGAATTTTATCTCTAATTATTTAAAAAGCGCCAAAAAAATTATAGTGCATAGAACAGAATAAAATCAAGGAAGTTTTAAAACACCCATTCTGCCGTCAGTACGGCCTTAAAACCTTGTCCACCTTTTGAAGGGTTTTTGCAATCACAGGGTATTAAGCCCTGTAGCGGCAATTCATTAATTGTCGCCACAGAACGTCACCACTATTTCCTTGTGTTCTTAATAGTTTTTCCTGCTTTGACATGGTCATTTTAAATCACCTGCGAAGGGGTATCTGATTTTTATGACAGTGTGGTGGTGTGTAGAAAAGCAAAAAGGCTACATGTAGCAGCCTTTTCACTTTAATAATGAGTCGTAGTTCAGAAATTATTTTAATGAATGCTGCCATTTATAATTTTTTCATCCTCATCCTCTTTATATTCTGTCAGCATAGTCTCAGTTGTCAGCAATAAACCGGCGACACTTGCCGAATTTTGCAATGCCACTCTCGATACTTTCGCAGGATCAACAATACCCGCCACGAACATATCAACATACTCGCCAGTATTGGCATTATAGCCCATATTTGCGGAAAGTCCCTTCATTTCCTCAAAAACCACCGAGCCGTCCGCCCCGGTATTATTCGCAATTTGCCGTAAGGGAGCTTCCAGCACTTTTGCAATTAAATCCATACCGATCTTCTCATCGCCATCAACATTTTTACTTGCCTCTTTCAGCGCAGGTATAGTACGTATGAAAGCAACGCCTCCTCCGGGCACAATACCTTCCTCAACAGCAGCCCTGGTTGCATGTAAAGCATCTTCCACGCGCGCCTTTTTCTCATTCATCTCGACCTCAGTTGCCGCCCCAACGTGTATTACCGCAACCCCGCCAGCCAGCTTCGCAAGCCTCTCGCTGAGTTTTTCTTTATCATAGTTTGACGTTGTCTGTTCAATCTGATTTTTGATTTGCCGGATCCTTGCCTGAATGTTTTCTTTCGTAGCCGCACCTTCGATTATTGTCGTGTTATCTTTATTTATGGTAATCCTCTTTGCCACTCCAAGATCTTCTATCCCGATATTCTCCAGCTTTAATCCCAAATCTTCGGTAATTGCCTTTCCGTTCGTCAATATTGCGATATCTTCCAGCATAGCCTTTCTGCGGTCGCCAAACCCCGGAGCCTTAACCGCCGCGCAGCTTAATACGCCGCGCAGCTTATTCACAACGAGAGTTGCCAGCGCTTCACCTTCAACATCCTCGGAAATTATCAAAAATGGCTTTCCGCTGCCGGCAATCTTTTCCAGCAAGGGCAGGAGATCTCTCATGCTGGATATCTTCTTTTCGTGAATCAATACATATGCATTTTCCAGCACCACTTCCATATTTTGAGCATCCGTTATGAAGTAAGGTGAGAGATACCCCTTGTCAAACTGCATACCTTCAACAATTTCTAAAGTAGTCTCTATCCCCTTCGCCTCTTCAACCGTAATCACGCCGTCTTTCCCTACCTTATCCATCGCGTCTGCCAGAAGATTTCCAATAGAAGCATCATTGTTTGCAGAAATTGTACCCACTTGCGCAATCTCTGCGCGTCCTTTTATGGGGATGCTTAACTGTTTCAGTTCTGCGACCACAACGTCCACCGCCCTGTCAATACCTCTTTTGAGTGCCATAGGGTTAGCACCTGCCGTGACATACTTCATCCCCTCATTGAAAATCGCCTCTGCCAGAATGGTTGCAGTAGTGGTGCCATCACCTGCAATATCACTGGTTTTTGACGCCACTTCACACACCATTTTAGCGCCCATATTTTCAAAGGGATTTTTTAATTCAACCTCTTTTGCGACAGTTACACCATCCTTTGTAACAGAGGGGGCGCCAAAACCCTTTTCCAGTATCACATTCCTTCCGGTAGGCCCCATCGTTACCCGGACGGCGTCTGCTAATTGTTTTATCCCCTTCTGAAGCGACCCTCTGGCAATTTCATCATAAATCAACTGCTTTGCTGCCATGTTATAACCTCCAAGAAATTACAATTTAATTATTTGCCATTGCTCAAGTTTAGTTAACTTTCGCCAAAATGTCGCTTTCTCTCATAATCAAATATTCTTTGCCGTCAACCGTAACCTCTGTTCCTGCGTATTTTCCGTATAAAACCAGATCGCCCACTTTTACCAATAAATCTGCTCTTTTGCCATTTTCCAGTAATTTTCCTTCGCCAACGGCTATTATTTTCCCTTTTATTGGTTTTTCTTTTGCCGTCTCAGGTAAAACGATACCACCCTTTGTTTTTTCCTCAGCCTCCATAGGCTGAACAACTACCCTGTCATCTAACGGTTTAATGTTTGCCATAGTCCTTTATTTACCTCCTTAACGATAAATTAATTGTAAAAATCTTTTTCCCTAAAACTTTTATATACTCTTTTTAACGAACCCGACGGCTACATCATCCCCATGCCGCCCATTCCGCCCATACCACCCATTCCTCCCATGCCACCCATTCCGCCCATACCGCCAGGCATACCAGACGGCATGCCTTCGCCTTCTTTCTTAGGAATATCGGTAATAATGCATTCGGTGGTCAATAATATTCCGGCAATGCTTATGGCATTCTGAAGAGCGCTCCTCGTCACCTTCGTAGGGTCAATTACGCCGGCCTCTATCATATTGCAGTAATCTCCCTTGTCTGCATCATAGCCATACATAGAATCACGGGCGTCTAGTATTTTCTTTACAATAACAGACCCCTCAAGCCCGGCATTTTTAAATATTTGTTTTGCCGGAGAGGAAAGAGCCCTTTTTACAACATCAACGCCCATTGCCTCATCACCATCCAGTTTAAGCTTTTCCAAAACTTCAATGGTATTGAGGAGAGCAACGCCGCCGCCTGGCAAAATACCTTCTTCAACAGCAGCCCGCGTAGCATGCAACGCATCTTCAACCCTTGCCTTCTTTTCTTTCATCTCGCTTTCCGTAGCGGCGCCCACCAAAATCTGAGCAATGCCACCCGCAAGCTTCGCCAAACGTTCCTGCAGCTTTTCCCTGTCATAATCCGAGGTTGTTGTTTCGATCTCGTTTCGTATCTGATTGATCCTGCCGGATATTGCGTCAGAGCTGCCGGCGCCCTGTACAATCGTAGTGTTATCACTGTCGATAGTAACTTTTTTAGCGCGCCCCAAATCGCGAATATCAATATTTTCCAACTGAATGCCTAGGTCTTTAAATATGGCCTTCCCGCCGGTAAGGGTTGCAATATCATCCAGCATGGCCTTCCTGCGGTCTCCGTAACCAGGCGCTTTTACTGCGGCACAACTTATAGTGCCGCGAAGTTTATTAACTACAAGGGTTGCCAATGCCTCCCCTTCAACATCTTCCGCTATAATTAAAAGAGGAACTCCCGTTTTCGCCAGTTTTTCCAGCAGCGGCACAAGGCCCTTAATCGTCGATACCTTATCTTCAAACACCAGAATATAGGGATCTTTTAATTCCACCTCCATAGTATCCTGATTTGTCACAAAATGCGGGGAAAGGTAACCACGGTCAAACTGCATGCCTTCCACTACTTCAACGCTTGTGTCAAGGCCTTTTCCCTCTTCGACGGTGATCACGCCATCTTTCCCAACCTTATCCATTGCATCAGCAATCATTTTACCAATTTCTTTATCGTTGTTTGCCGCAATGGAACCGATATTCGCAATATCCTTTTGGTTCTGAACCTTTTTGCTCATATCTTTTAATTTGCTTACCACCTTTTCCTGGGCTTTGCGCATCCCCCTGTTGAGCGCCATTGGGTCTGCACCGGACGTTACGCACTTTAGTCCTTCCAAAAATATTGCCTCAGCGAGAACCGTGGCAGTGGTGGTGCCATCCCCGGCTACATCGCTTGTCTTTGAAGCGGCTTCCCTCACCAACCGGGCGCCTGTATTTTCATAAGGGTCTATCAGTTCCGTCTCATCTGCCACCGTTACTCCATCTTTTGTCACGGTCGGACTCCCGTACCCCTTATCCAACACAGCATTTCTGCCCCTTGGCCCCAAAGTCACCTTAACTGCCCTTGCGAGTTTTGTCACCCCTCTGGCAATAGCGGCTCTTGCCTCTTCACTAAAGGCCAATTGCTTCGCCATCAAGTACCTCCTTTCAAAATTCCGGATAGAGATTATACTACGTTCATGATAGTATCGTAAAACTTACTAACCCATCAGTATCAAGCAAAATACATGCCTCAACCAAATTGTTGTTAATAATATGCCTTAACCA
Organism: Candidatus Kuenenia sp.; assembly: GCF_039794105.1. GTDB lineage: Bacteria > Planctomycetota > Brocadiia > Brocadiales > Brocadiaceae > Kuenenia. The sequence continues at coordinate 50,976 of NZ_JBDIWA010000016.1, read as the reverse complement.
GCACAAATATTAAGTTTTACACCTTGCGGAACAATGTGGTTATAGCCATTGAATATGCCATAGTGACAGAATTAAAAAACCGCCATCTATCGCAACTGTCAGTATGGCAGAGTTTTCATTTCCTTAAAAAATCCTTATGACAAAGACGAGAGGCTTAACCAAATAAAATTAAGGAAATCTGCTCTAAAAACAAGATGCAATTGTTTTTTCTATTTATACTATTGACTTTCAAAATAAATTTTGAAATATAGTGGAAGCGTGTCAGATATTGACCGCGTTTTCATTAATACTCTTCTATAATAATTTTGTATAAAAAACCTGTAAAGCATCCTCTTAAATGAAACCAGAAGCCCCATACCTTTTAAAACCAGAAGAAATCATGAATGGCTTAAAGACAAAAATTGTCGGAAGTGAAATTATTTATCATGAAAAAATCACTTCAACAATGGATGTAGCAAGGGAACTTATACAAACAGATTTTAAAAACGGCACTACCATTTTTGCCGAAGAACAGACGAACGGCAGGGGCCGTTCAAACCATATCTGGTTTTGCCCAAAATACAAGGGATTGCTCCTTACCATTCTGGTCAAACATACTATGAAACCGGACAATTTATGTCTGTTAATAGGCACTATCGCGGTGGCAATAACGGAAATGGTTCGTGAATCCTTCCAATTACAAGCGGAAATCAAATGGCCAAACGACCTGTTAATTGGAGGAAAGAAATGGGGGGGGGTACTGGTAACTATGGAAAAGAATCACAAAAAGCAGCCCATATTTTTAATAGGAATCGGTATAAATATCAACACAACAGAAACCGAATTGCTACAAAAAATGCGTATACTTCCAACATCAATTGCGATAGAAAAAAAAGAATACGTTAACCGCATATCTTTCGCCAGAACACTGCTCCAATATATCGATAAGTGGTATTTAATTCTTCGGGATGAACACTTTAAATATATTACTGAAAAGTGGAAAGAATATTGTGTCACTGTGGGAAAGGATCTGATAATCACTGACAATGGAAAGGAATATTCCGGCAAAGTAATCGGAATATCCTACAACGGCGGGTTAATGTTAAAATTACAGAATGGTAGTACGAAGATATTCCGGGGTGAGCACGCTACAATAAAAAACTGAAAACAGCATGCAAGGTATTAAGCATATATTTTTCAGAAACAAAATACCATATCCTTTTGCCCTTTACAAAAAACCTGTCCACCTTTTCCCGCTATTATCTTAAACGCAATGCCCTCTCTATTGCATATATTTTTGCCTCCAGTCTATTTGTGCGCTTCGAGAAGTCCGTATACACAAAATATCCCAGAATAAGCAACAATACCGTATATGCAACGATAAGATACGTAGAAAACTGTACTCCAGAACCAGTAGCCGGTAATTTATTTACCCTTGACGGCATGCCCATGCCTGTCTTTGCTGCACCATAGCCTGAGGAAGGTGGTTCTGTTTTTTGAAACCTATTTGCTACGCCAGGCGTTGCAATCGCCTCGTTACCCGGCGAAATGGTAGTTGCAGCTTTTTTAGATATTTCTTCATACAAACGGCCGATTACTACCTTTGGCTTCGGGGGAGGCTCATTACTGCCGGTGATAACATTGAAAACCCTTTCCGCCTGATTACCCTTTGAAATACTATTATCTTCATCCTCCTTCAGCAATGGGAAAGATTGTTGTTTTGCGGCATCCTGCACTTTTTGTTGATTGTTTTCTACAACGTTTTTACCTTCCTCTTTGACGCCTTCGGGCAACGGAGGTTTCCTTTCCCGTTCCAAATTCATCCATGCCAGAGGATCATGCCCGAGTACATTTTTCTTTTTCATCTTTTACCTCGAAATTTTCGGTGTAATAACCGCAATCCTCATGCACAATATAATCAAGGAAGGATCGCTTTTACCGGAAAACGAACAAATCTTCTTCTGCAAAAATAAATCAGCACTATTGAAAATCAGCTCTAAAACAAACTATCGAGAGGCTTAAACATACGGATAATACTATTTCTTAGCGTCTATGATTGTTTTCCCTTTTTACCACCTCTTTTGCAAGAGACATATAATCTTCGGATCCATGCGAATCGGGTGCATAGGTAATAACCGGCTTTCCATGACTGGGAGATTCCGAAAGTTTAATATTTTTTCTTACAATCGTGTCAAAAACTTTCTCGTCAAAATATTCTCTAATCTTTTCAACCACCTCGTTACAAAGCCGAGCGCGACTTGAATACATACAAAGAATGACGCCGGTAATCTCCAGATTGTGATTTAATCGTTTTTTCACAATCTCATACGTATCAAGTAATTTTCTTACTCCCTGCAACGCAAAAAATTCAGTTTGTACGGGAATGAACAATTCATTCACAAACGTCATAACATTGATTGTCAATAACCCAAGCGAAGGGGGACAATCAATGAGCACATAATCATACGTATTTATTGAGTCCCCTAAATATTCTTTCAGAACGGTTTCTCTTCCAACAATGCCCACCAATTCAATCTCCGCCCCTGAAAGGTCTATCGTGGAGGGGATAATATCAAGGCCAATATTTGCCGTGTGCAAAATCACCTCCGAAGGGCTACAATTCCCCATGATTAAACTATACACCGAATTTTGTAAATTATGAATATCCACTCCAAGATGCACACTTAAATTAGCCTGGGGATCCATGTCGATAGCCAGCACCTTTCTCCCTAATGCCGCAAGACATGCGCCCAGGTTCGCCGTTGTAGTAGTTTTCCCTACCCCCCCCTTCTGATTGAGCAATGCAATACTTCTCATTTTGTATACCCTCCTTTTACAGGTTGGTTGTGCAATTTACTAATTACTACTACCGTTTAAATATTTTTCCGTGGAACAAAAAAGGTGTATTATTTGTATTTTCACTTAAAAAAACAAAACCCTCCTTATTTTTCGCAAAGGTTTTTGATTGTTTATGGGTAATGTACCAATAAATTTGTATTTTAGTAAGCAGCTAATATAACCTGTAATACAACAAATAGTTATATCAAACTGCCGATACCAGTGACTTAGATCATGACAATACATTTGTTTCTCATACATATAACAGCAACCCCTGATTTGAGAATAAGTTAACTATACAAAAATCGTTTTATATTTGCAACTAAACTTTTTCCATCCAGGTCTGCCGCTTTCTCGATTATTTACTGGCAACAGTATCGAACTATTTCAAAATAATAAATCCCCATGTCATATTTCGCACTATTAAATACGTTTATAAAACACCCACAAACCTTTGTTGCTCTCACTGCTAATAAATATTCATATCCTTTTTCAAACAGTTAATTTACATTGATAATGCCACTTATTTTCCTTGAAAATCACGCATGTTTCATTTACCCTATCGAGATTAGATCTCCAAAACTTTTTTTACTGCCAAATGAAATATGAAAGTTGCTTACCCTATATTATGTGGTTTATTTTGTTTTTGTTCGGTTCTTGGATGCGGCAAAGAAGATCCCAAATACGCAAACATAGGGACGCTTTATGCTCCGGCAAATTACGCCGTTAAAAATGCTCAGACTGATACAAACAAAGCAAATTCCACCCGGCAAAACATCGGGACAAAATTAAAACAAATGAGTAAAGACGAGATTTTTCAATTCGCCCTTGCATGTGGAAATCAGGGAAACTACTCAGAAGCGCTTGCTGCATATAATGAAATACTGGAAAATGATACCCGCTATCCCAGGATTTATTATTACCTTGGCTTGTTATATCGCGACATGGGGCTGCAGGACGAGGCAATATGCGCATTTCAAACAGACCTTGCCCAGAATCCCGGCTCGCCGGAAACACATTACAACCTGGGGTATGCTTATCAAAGCAAAGGACTGTACAGTGATGCGACAAATGAATATAAACAATCATTGCACTTTATTCCGGCAAATAAAACCCTCCAAAGGGCAAATATTCATTATAATCTTGGCGATGTTTATTTTTCCTCAGGTGCAATTGATGAAGCTATCAATGAATACAAAAAGGCATTGGGGTTTAAACCGGAAGATAAGACGTTCCAAAAAAAACTAGGTCTCGTATACCGTGCTAAAGAGCTGGACAAAAAAGGTAAGTGATGAATTTACTATTTCCAATGAGTCTGCGCGAAACCGGCAAATTAATCCATACAGCAGGAGCTACTAATGATGAAAGAAATAAAGAACAGACTCGAGTTATTGGAATTAGATTTAAAGAATTTAGAGAAAACATTAAAAAATGAAGGCCCTTACGGAACAACGGAAGACTGGCTTCATGTTTTACATAAGTCCAGAAAAATAGAAGAATTTGCCATCACACAACTGGCACTCTTAAAATACAGGGAAAGGCAGGATCATTCCGGCTAGTTGCGCTTATTCATATTTCCTTAGTGAGCAGAAGGTGCACCATGACCTGAAGGCATCTGGCCGCCAGCTTCATATTTTTTGTATTCAGCAAATTCCACTTCTGCTTCTTTGCTCATACCCTTCAACAAATAAACAACACCAAGATAATTATGCGCATTCCCCAGGTTTGGATTGAGTTCAAGAGCCTTTTTATGAGCAGCGATGGCTTCATCCAATCTCTTTTGTTTACAATAAATCAAGCCCATTTCATTATAGACTATAGCGAGATTCGGGTCCAGCGATAATGCCTTCAGTTGTGCATCAATTGCATCCTCATATTGCAAATTCATCCGGTACACAACCCCCAAACTAAAATATAACATTGTATTGTAGGGATCAAACTCAATTGCTTTTCTATAAATGCGGCCGGCTTTATCAAACTCACCCTGCGTATAATACGCCTTTCCCAGTTTTTCGTATGCCGCCACCATTGCCGGGTCTAACTCTATCGCTTTTTCCCATGCCGCAATTGATGCGTCAAATTGCCCTTTTTTAATATTATCCAGTCCGTAATTATAATACTGTTCCGCAGTCATATTTTCAGGAATTTTGACTGTCTTTTTTTCTTCCTGCGATGCAGCATAACCTTCAACAACATTACCCGCATCCCTTGCGTCAATAGTATCCGGGGATTGAGGCTTGCCGCATCCGTAGAAAACAAGGAACATCAGGACACAAGGAACTACTTTATTCAAATTATTTATAATCACTTTCATTGATTTTACTATCTCCACATTAAAATGAACGAACTGACCGTAAAAAGGTATCTTTTTTCATTCTATCAGCAATCCCAATGGATTCAAGGCAATTTACTTCATACGTATTTTTTTTACAATTTCACAAAACAAAACACCCCCTTCCCTTCTTGTTTTGATTATATGATTGTTTTTTTATATTTTATTTTATATATTTTGACTAGAAACTTTACTATATACACATGATGTGCATGAGAGTCATATAAAGTAACCCGTTCGTTCAGAATCCAAAATAAACCGGTCTTTTACTTTAAAATGAATACACCGAAATTCAATTTTCTCCAGAGAAATTATTGATGCAATACAAACCATACGCCATTTCATGGAACACGACCTATCGTTGTAATTTACAATGTGACCATTGTTATCTCGACGCCAATGCATTAACCAAAAAATCACCCTATGAACTTGATACAAAAGAGGGGTTTAAACTTATCGATCAAATGGCGGAGCTCAACCCCAATCTTTTACTCATTTTGACGGGAGGGGAACCGCTTTTAAGAAATGACATTTATGATTTATCGCATTACGCATCTAAAAAAGGCATGATGGTAGTATTGGGAACAAATGGAAACGCAATCGACGATGATAAAGCAAAAAGGTTAAAGCAATGCGGGGTCTCAGGGGTAGGCATCAGCCTCGATTCTATTCAGCCGGAAAAACACGATACCTTTCGGGGAATAACCGGCGCATGGGATGATACTCTCAATGGAATAGAGGCCTGCCGCCGCCAGGGAATAGGATTCCAAATACAAACTACTGTTACCCGGGATAACATTACAGAGATTTCCGATATTATCGACTTTTCCTATAAACTCGGCGCTAAGGTGTTTAACTTGTTTTTTTTGGTATGTACCGGCAAAGGGCAGGATTTAACCGATATCACACCGGAACAATACGACCAAACATTGCGGCAACTGTATACCCTTCATGAAAAATATAAGGGAAAGATGATGGTAGGCGCAAAATGCGCCCCGCACTACCGAAGAATTGTATATGAACATGACAATAATTCGCCGCTGATAAGAACATATGCCGGTGGATGTCCTGCGGGAACACATTATTGCAGAATAACCCCTGAAGGAAACGTCACCCCTTGCCCATACATACCCAACATTAGCGGAAACGTCAGAGAAAAAAGTTTTGTTGATATATGGAACAACAATGCCGGATTTCAAACTTTACGGCATGCTGATTTAAACGGGAGATGCGGAATATGTGAATTTAAAGAAATTTGCAAAGGATGCCGGGCCCGCGCCCTTACCGCAACAGATAACCAAATGGATGAAGATCCCTGGTGTAATTATATTCCGGGAAAGTCTGGCAACAAAGTAATACAACTAAAACCTTCTGAAACCTTTGGCACTGAAGAATGTTTTACCATGGACTGGAGCCAGGAAGCACACGCCATCCTGAAACAAATACCTTCTTTCGGAAGAGGAATGATTATAAAAAATGTGGAACGCTTTGCAGCACAAAATAATTATCGGGAAATAACGCTTGGCGTTATGAAGGCGGCACGGGAAGAAATGATGTCGAACAATAAAACGGCATTCCCGGACGCCGCCACCACAAAGCCCGTATCTGAACATCCCGAAGATATTGTACCGGAAAATCCTGAAAATAATGAAATCCCCTGGTCTGAAGAAGCAAAGAAACGCGTTTTAAACGCACCGGATTTTGTACGTCCCGGAATTTACAAACTTATGCAAAAAAAAGCGATGCAGCACGGTTACCCCGAAATCAGCTCTCAATTCCTTTCTGCGATACGGGACGAATCAATGATGCTTGCATCGCAACGCATTAAAAACATCGGTTTTGATGAACTGCGTATGGAAGCGTGGGACAAGGCGAAACAAAAATTTACCGGTTCCCACAAAAAAGAAGTTGTTGATAAAATCAAGGCATTTCTTAATGAACGCACTATCAAAAATGACGGCATTATTAAAAAATTTCAGGCATATTTAAACAACTCTGCCATTAATAAAAAAACATTGCTAGCAGAGCCCGTATGGACAGAAGACGCCGAAATCCGCCTGAAAAGAATTCCGGTGTTCATTCGCAGCAAGGCAAAGAAATCAATTGAAGATTTTGCTCTAAAAATAGGGGCAAAAGAAATTACCAATGAAATAATTGACCAACACCTGAAAAACATCCCTTCTTTTATAAGAAAAAAATCCCAATAGAAAACAATTTCTAAATAATTTCGGACTCAAATTACGTTTTACGCAACACTTTAGTTTTTTGGAAAAGAAGGGACGAATCGTTTTGCCAGTTTGGTTATGAACGTATTTATGCCAATTTATGGCAAATGCTTCTCCCCTGCACTGTGCGGCAAACATCGCTATTATTGGAATTTTATAAAAAACTAAAGTGTTACCGTTTTACAAACATGACATTTTAGCCTTATTTTAGCGCGTGGCGTATGGATAGCTTACTGCAACAGTTATTGAAACATTATTCGCACCTGAAAAACTACTGCTCCGCAATAGCTCATAACTTTCATTTTTTTTCTTTTACTTCCATAAAGCAAAAAATTATTTTCTCTTCCATCCTTCTTTCCACCTTTCCCATCTTTATTACGATAGTATATATTTATCCAAAGGAAGAACATGCCTTGCGTGATGCTTTAATTCAAAACCTCGACAGTATCGGCCATAAGCAGTCGGAATTTATAGAAAAATGGATTGAAGAACGAAAGGCGGACATCTGGTTGATTGCCGAAAATCCTAACGTCCCCGGCGTAATCTATAAATCGGAAGGCAGCGAAAATTTTTACCGGCTGCTACACCATTTAAAATACACGAGAGACACTTACCGTTATAAAGAAATCTTTATTTGTGACAGAAACGGAGATTTAAAGATTACCACTTCAACCGGGAAAGTTATTACCAATGTGTCCGGCTTTGAATTCTTTAAACAGGCAATAATAGGTACTACCTATGTATCACCAATAGTTCCCTCTGTAATTCCCATCATAAACGAATACGGTAGTTTGGAGCAAGGCATGCCAACGCTGTTTATTACCACCCCGGTAATATATGAACGTAAGATTATCGGCGTCGTGTGTCTGCGAATCGATGTCATGGAAATCAATAAACTCATGAGAAGTGTTCGCCTTGGAAAAACAGGAGAGACATATCTCATTAACAAAGAAGGGTATATGATCTCCGAATCAAAATTTTTAAGCTCTCTCAAAGATTTCGGCCTGGTAAAACAAAGAACAACCCTTGAATTAAAATTAATCGACCCCTTTACCGGCAATTTTACAAAAGGCGTTGCGGAATGTTTAAAAGGCGGTTCCGGATATGATGCAAATGGCTATATTGATTACCGGGGAAAAACCGTTCTGGGGTTCTGGCAATGGTTGCCAGAACTGGAATGGGGAATTATTGCGGAAATCGACAAAGATGAATGGTATGGGTCTGTCAAAAAATTACATAAAATAACCTTCTCGATTTTGTTTTTACTCACGTTGGCCGTTGTATCTTTTGCATTCGTCTTCGGGAAAAAAATCTCAGAGCCTATTGTATATCTTACCGATGTGACAAAAAGCATCTCCGAAGGCGACTTCAGCAAACGCGTTAACATCTCCGCAAAAGACGAGATAGGTGAATTATCAAAATCCTTCAACAAAATGGCAGACTTTGTCGAAGAAAAAACACACGCACTGGAAGAATACACTTCTAATCTGGAGAAAATTATAGAAGAGCGCACAAAGGACCTGACACAAATAAACAAAGAACTTGAAAAACAAAGCCATGATCTGGAAAAAGCATACAAAGAATTACTCACCCTCGATCAAATGAAGGACAAAATGATTCGGGACGTGTCTCATGAATTAAAATCTCCTGTTGCACAAGTACAAATGGCCATCGATTTATGGACGAAAGAGATTAAAAAAGACCCTCTCGACCGTTCAAAAAAAGAAAGATTCGAACACATTATCAGCAGCAGTTTGCAACGGTTAAGGAAAACGATTGAAAGCATACTCGACTTATCCGTCCTTGAATCGGGTCGCTTCGTCTTTAAAAAAGAACCCATACAAATGGATGAAATTATCCACCAAACTGTTATGGATATGAAGCTTCTGGCGGAAAAAAAGGGGTTGACATTAACATACCATTCTTCAGGAAATTTACCCGTGACCATTGGCGACAAAAATGAGATTTCGCGTGTGCTTATTAATCTGATCGATAATGCAATAAAATATACGGAGAGCGGCAGTATCAATATTTATGGGAAATGCAAAGATTCTTATCTGGAAATATCCGTTGAAGACACCGGAATGGGTATTGGGCTTCCCAAAGAAGAATATTCTAAACTGTTTGAAAGATTTTTCCAGGAACATCCCACTATGTATGGTTCCGGAGTGGGACTTGCACTATGCAAAAATATTGTTGAAGCACACAAAGGAAGGATTTGGGTTGATTGCAAAGGCATTGGAAAAGGAACTTCTTTCAAATTTACACTACCGGTGGCGCCATCCGAAAATTCTTAAACAAGGCATTATTTCATTAAAAAGGAGCGATACTTGAGTAAAAAAATACTTATCGTTGAAGACGAGCAGGAGTTTTTCTTTTTTTACGAAATGATGCTTGAAGATACTGATTACACCATCGTTCACGCCCTTGACGGGAAACAGGCATTGGAAATGATAGAAACAGAGAAACCGGATCTCATCATTCTCGACTTATTGCTTGATAAATTGCCCGGCGATGAATTCCTTAAGCAACTAAAATCCAGTCCACCGCACAAAGACATTCCTGTTATTGTTGCCAGCAGTTTTTCTCCCCACTCGAATAAAACAATATTTGAGATCGACCCTGATGTATCATATCTGGAAAAACCATTCACCCAGGAACGATTAATGGAGGTTATTAAAAGAAAAATAGAATAACACATGAAAAAAACTTTATTACCGCTCCTTTTTTGTCTTACACACCTCTTCATTTTCCCTGGTTGCCAACCAGCCCGGCAAACGTATCTCACAAGTCAATATGACTACAATGAGTGCGAAATGTCTCTTCTCAGGGATATTAAAGACAACCTTCTTAATATGCCCTTTGACCGCGCATGCCTTATCGCTTCGGGCGTACATAGTGATAAAAAGATTCAGGCGTATCAGAAAAAAATCGACCTTCTTATCTCGCGAATTACAAAAGAAACCGACGTTAATAACATTGATAATCCTGTTGAAAAAGCCAAAATAATCTTTGCCTGGCTAAAAGAGCATGCGTGCGAAGGAATATACAGGGATTGCTATGATTTCAGGGATACTCTCAATATAAAGGTAGGGAATTGCCTTTCCTATGCAATACGATTTACCATTCTATGCCGGCATTTTGACATTGACGTAAAAAATATTTTTGTTCCAGGCCATATTTATAATATGGTTTCCGATAATACTCATGAATATTTATTTGAACACACACACAGCGATGGGATTGTTAAAAAGAATGACCGGTATCATCCCAAAAAGAAGGCCTTGGAGGATATCGAACTCGTTGGAGAGATTTTTCTGTACAAAGCCCGCAATCACAATATTAACGGGGTACCCGACGCATCAATCAGATTTTGCGAACAGGCAATGATGTGTACCCCTGATGATAATCGTCCAATGATCCTGCTTGTCGACAACTACGTTGCAAAAAAGGAGTATGAACTTGCCTTTATTCATCTGGACAAATATCTGGAGCAACATCCTGCCGAAAGAAATTTTTTCAATAAAACACACCTCCTTTTAAAAAATTTATGCGATAAAAAAGACACTCAGCAAATAGTATATTAACCTGGAATCGCCTAATATTTGACTTTGCTGAGGTTTTAAAAAAAACCAAAGTGTTACCCTATGTCAAGTTTGCTTTTTGTTCTTGCAATACGTTTATTTCATAAAATATAATGGATTATTATAAAACAAAAGAGGCACATTAACATTTATTGGAGTCCATATTGTGAAGTGCAAAAGTTCCAGTTTCAAAGTGGTAGCAATGGTAGTAGAAAAGGGAAGTTGTGATTATTATAAGAAAGGTGATTCATTTCCATTAACGGGATTTACACCAAAAGGGCTTTGTGATTGCGCATACGCTGTTCTTTCAAGGGATGCCCAATCACTGCGATATGGCGCAAGGTTGCCATGGCAGACAAGCGAAAATACTTTATTGGTCCACTGCCCTGACCCAACGGGAGCAGTATGGGAACTGAAACGAACCCCGCGCGAAAAGAATGATACGGAACCTTCCCACTAAAACATATATTTCTCTTTCGCGTGAGGACTCGCAGTGTTTTTGAAAACGGTATATTCAGTTTTTTCCTTTTTTAAACGGTTAAACTATGAATAATAAAGATTCAATGGTAGACGAAGAAGCGGATATTCGCAAAATGCTCAATGCCTATGTCGCCAATAGCCCTTACAAGTTAAACCCGGATACAAAAATTGTCGATAGAGTCGTCAAAGGGCTTGTTATGCGCAAATCAAAATACGGACATGCCTACTGTCCTTGCCGCATCGTTACAGGTGATTTTGAAAAAGACAAAAAGACCATATGCCCTTGCATTTACCACAAAGAAGAAATTGAACGCGACGGTGAATGCCACTGTAATCTTTTTGTGCGTGGTAATTAAAATAAATTAATTTATCAATTGAAAGGAAAATGGATTATGGCAGAAGATTTAGTTGAAATAACAGACGCAAATTTTGATGCGGAAGTAACAAATGCAACGATTCCGGTATTGGTTGATTTTTGGGCATCCTGGTGCGGCCCTTGCAGACAGCTCGCTTCTGTTATTGAAGAACTGGCAAAAGAATATAGTGGAAAGGCAAAGATAGGAAAACTCAATACAGAGGAAAACAACAGCACCCCTGCAAAGTTCGGCATTACAGCAATCCCCACAATTATACTATTCAAGAACGGAAAGGCAGTAAATAAAATGGTGGGGGTAAAGTCTAAAAATGATTTAAAAACAGCGCTGGACGCTCAGTTATAATCTAGCTACATACCTAATAATTCGCATAATTTTGACGGGATATTATCGCTTTTCATCAGCGTTTCCCCTATAAGAACTGCGTGGATGCCATGTTCCTGCAACTTTAGTATGTCTGATCGTGATTTAATACCACTCTCACTCACGACAATTTTGTCTTCGGGAATCATGGCTTTTAGTTGAAAGGTAATTTCCAGGTCGGTACGAAAGGTTTTAAGGTCTCGATTATTAATGCCTATAATAGTTGCTTTTGTCCGCAAAACCTTCTCTAATTCATCCGCAGAATGGGCTTCAACAAGACAATCCATTCCCAGATTTTCCGCAGTATTTAAAAAGGACTGTATTTCCTCTTCTGAAAGGAGAGCGGCAATGAGGAGTATTGCGTCAGCGCCTGCGGAACGCGCTTCATATATTTGATACGAATCAACAATAAAATCCTTTCTCAAAATGGGCAAATGCACGGTATTTTTAATGTCCGTTAAATATTTCAGAGACCCCTGGAAATATTTCACGTCAGTCAACACAGATATCGCGGCCGCCCCGTTTGATTCATAGATTTTGGCAATTGCTACCGGCTGAAAATCTTTTCTGATGATCCCCTGGGAAGGCGAGGCCTTTTTTACCTCAGCAATGATGTTTATTTTCCCGCTTGTTTTTAATGCACTACCAAAAGGTTGTGCATGTACTCTCCGCTGAATGGTTTCTTTTAATTGTTCCACAGAAACACATTTCTTGTTCTCCGCTACTTCCGATAATTTATATTGATAAATCTCATCCAGAATGGTCATGTTTCTTTTGTCTCGATAAAAATCCAATAAATCGATTGGTTTTGTCAGGAAATGTATTCGTTTCAATAAGTATTTTCATTGGCGAAAGTGCCTGAAAAAGGCGGTAAGAAACCCACATACTTAACGATAATCGTAATAAAATATATGCCGTGTGATAAACAACAAACCTGTAAAGAAAGTGACAGGAAAGCGCTACAAATAATATCAGCGCCGCATTTAAGCAATGTTTATAACGGTATCGGACCCCATAACCAAGCCCGACCATAAGCAGTCCGGTGAAAGCATAGAAAGTTCCGTACCCTCTACTGGCAAGGCTATCGCTCATGGTTAAAGCGGCAATACTCAAAACTACGGCTAAGATGCCAAGGAAAATAACAAGATTTGCCGTCTTACCTACTTGCTGCGCCAGGGAAAAGCCGTATTTTTCTCCCATTCATAGTTTCCCAAATAAAATAAGAATCCCTACTATAATAAATGTAATAGCCGCCCCCGTTTTGATGTAATTCAGAGGCAGCATCCTGGCCATTACCGTTCCTACGGTAACACCAAGTATTGTCACTAATGCAAACGCAAGCATTGTACCAATAAATACCAGCAACGGCTTGTCCGTTTTACTTGACATAAGTATAGAAGCAATTTGTGTTTTATCGCCAAGCTCCGCCAAAAAGATAGTAATAAATGTGGTAATAATAATCTTCCAGTGCATGTAATTATCCCTTGGAAAAAATAGTGCAATAAATAAAAAAGGGATTGCGGCAAAAACCGCAATCCCTTTTGTTTATTGGTAGCGGGGACAGGATTCGAACCTGCGACCTCCGGGTTATGAGCCCGACGAGCTACCAGACTGCTCTACCCCGCGTTGCCAAAATAAATGACATATTTAAAACAAACCGCACATCTTTCGTGTGCAATTATGTTACTCAGTATATCAGTCAATGCAAAACTGTCAAGGGCAAAAAAACTTTCCCATTTTTCCTTTTATTCTGATAGAATGTCTCGACCTGCGTTAACCTTGCACCTTAAATGTCACTAAATGTATGAATACCATCCAACTACAATGAAGGAAACAACACACATGAAAATATTGATTATTGGAAGCGGCGGAAGAGAACATGCTATTGCCTGGAAGATAGCGCAATCGCCGAAAGTAAAGAAAATATTTTGCGCCCCGGGAAATCCCGGGATTGCGGAAGTTGCCGAATGCGTTGATATTGACGTCAATAACATCGAAGGCCTGTTCAATTTTGCTATCAGGCAAAAAATCGATCTGACCGTTGTAGGCCCCGAAGACCCGCTGCTTTCCGGCATTGTCGATACATTCAAGGATGGCAATCTGAATATTTTCGGACCTGGCAAAAGGGCATCTCTTATCGAAGGAAGCAAGGTCTTTGCAAAAACCATTATGAGAAAACACAGTATTCCCACCGCCGACTTTCGCGTATTCGAAGACATAAAAATGGCTGAAAAATATCTTGAGAAATGTTTCGCTCCCATTGTTATCAAGGCAGATGGGCTAGCCAAAGGAAAGGGTGTTTTTGTATGCAAAACGCTTGAAGAAGCGAAGGAACACTTACAAGAGATAATGGTGGAAAGGATATTTGGCAACGCAGGAGACAAGGTGGTGATTGAGGAATGTTTACATGGAGAAGAAGTGTCAATCCTTGCTATTACTGACGGACAAACAATTATCCCGCTTTCTTCCGCAAGAGATCATAAAGCAATTTACGAGGGAAATAAAGGCCCAAACACAGGGGGTATGGGCGCCTATTCCCCCTCGCATCTCATTACAAATGAGATGCAGCGTTATATCGAGGAAAACATATTAGTGCCAATCATCCATGCCATGAAGAGAGAAAACCGCCCTTACAGTGGCATCATTTATGCAGGACTAATGCTAACCAATGCGGGGCCAAAAGTGCTTGAGTTTAACGCAAGGTTTGGAGACCCGGAAACACAGGCGCTTCTGGTACGAATGAAGAGCGATCTGGCGTCGCTTCTCCTGGCGGCAAGCAACAACACATTGGACAAAGCGGAACCGGAGTGGTATGACAGCCATTCCGTCTGCGTGGTATTGACGTCAAAAGGCTATCCCGGCAAATACAGGAAAGGGCTGCCTATTTCAGGCTTACAAGCGGTGAAAGCATTAAAAAACGTACAGGTATTTCACGCCGGCACCGCTAACGTTCGCGGCAATATTGTAACGAACGGGGGGCGTGTATTGGGGGTAACCGCCACGGGAAAGGATTTGAAGGAGGCAAGGACGATTGTTTACGAGGCAATTGACCATTTGTCTTTCGAAGGGGTTTATTACAGAAAAGATATTGGCCTCGACACAATTTAACCATAACAGAATACCACCGCTCACTGCAGGGAGATTTTTAACGAAATATCCAACGCCTTTGCCGAGTGAGTAAGCGCCCCGATAGAAATCCGGTCAACGCCTGTCTGTGCTATTGATTTCACATTGTCTAATGTAATATTCCCTGATGCCTCCGTAAGGGGACGATACGCTCCCTTACCATACTTCCCGTTTTTGACCAGCGAAACAGCCGACCTTATCTTTTCGGCATCCATGTTGTCAAGCAATATGACGTCAACATTCGCTTTGATCGCATCTTCCACCTCGGATAACGTTCGAGTCTCCACTTCAATTAAAACGTGATTCCCTATTTTCGTCCTTAGCATTGAGACCGTTTTTTCGATGACACTGATACCGGCAATTTTCTCCGCCGACAACTCTTTTTTCATAAAATCAAGGTGGTTATCTTTTACCAGCACCTGATCATAAAGACCCATTCTGTGATTCACTCCCCCCCCTGCAGCAACGGCATATTTTTCCAAATAACGCCAGCCGGGAGCTGTTTTTCTTGTATCCATAACCGCCACTTTCAGGGGTTTCACCTCTTCAACAAATTGCGCGGTAAGCGTCGCAATACCGGAAAGCCGCTGAAGGAAGTTTAAAGCAATCCTTTCTCCGGAAAGTATCGTACGAACATTGCCATTGACGGAGGCTATAACATTGCCTTTTTTGACAAACATCCCCTCCGAAACACCCTTTTTTAAAAGAATATTTTTGTCAATTTTTGAAAACAAGCGTTCAACGACAGGCAACCCTGCAATGACCCCATCTTCCTTTGCGAGGAATTCCCCTTCCCCCATTAAATCCGAGGGGAAAATGCTTTCCGTTGTGATATCACCCGATCCAATATCTTCCTGAATCGCAAGTTGAATAAGTATATCTATCTTTTCCGGTACAAAATTCATTATTTTTGTGTTATATTCAACAACAAAAAGGCGCATATTCTTTTAAAATGTTTTTTCTTCTCTAATACCATGGGAATTCTACCTTTTCCGACCTGATTTTGCAACAGGGTCTGCAAAATGCAGGTTACATTTAACAACCCACTTAACCCGTCTATGGAAAAAACGACTTTTACTTTACACAAAAATGACGATAGCATCCCTTTGCCCGAAATAATTAGCATTATTCCGGTAAAAGATGACATAGTATTTCCCCGGCTTGTCCGTGTAATAGAATTATATGGAAAAGGACTGGTAACGGCTATAAATGAAGCCTATGCAAAAAATGAATGTATCGGTATCGTCGTATTAAAATACCATGTCGCTTCTCCAAGACCTGAAGACTTTTATGATATTGGCTCGGCGTCAAAGGTTGTCAGGATATTCGAATCCACTTCCGATACTATAAAATGCCTTGTTGAAGGCCTTATGAGAATAAAAGTAACGGAATATACGCAAACTGAACCGTATTGCACGGCAAAAATCGAAGAACTACGGGAGTTCTCGGAAAAATCTGAAACGATAGACGTATTAATACAAAGCGTCAAGACACTTTTCAAACTGAGCGCAATGCTGGGAAAAGCGCTTCCAAAGGACATTATCCCGATGATTGATACTATAAACAATCCGTCCATCATGGCCGACCTTGTCACTGTTTATCTGGACTTGCATATTGACGAAAAACAGAAACTTCTGGAAATGGTCGATCCTCAGAAGCGGTTGCGGATAGTATTTCATTATCTCAACAAAGACATTCAGGTAAGGGAACTAAAAGGTAAAATAGACGATGAAGTCGCCAAAGAAATGTCGAAGGCGCAGCGTGAATTTTTTTTAAAGGAACAGTTGAAGGCAATTCAAAAAGAGCTGGGTGAGGACGACCCCCATATGGCGGAATTCATAAAGTTGGAAGAAAATATCAAAAAGGCGGAAATGCCAAAGGAGGTAGAACTGGTTGCCGTCAAAGAATTGGAGCGGCTAAGGGAGATAAATCCCGCATCACCGGAGTATACCGTCTCACGTACATACCTCGACTACCTTATCAATATTCCCTGGAATAAGAAAACGGTAGATAATCTCGATATTAACCAGGCGTCAAAAATTCTCGATGAAGACCACTATGATCTGAAAAAGGTGAAGGAGCGCATACTCGAATTTCTCGCGGTGCACAAGCTGAAAGAAAAATTAAAAGGACCGATCCTTTGCTTTTGCGGCCCTCCGGGAACAGGCAAAACTTCGCTGGGCAAATCCATCGCACGTGCGCTTGGCAGAAAGTTTATCCGCATCTCTCTGGGTGGGATAAGAGATGAGGCGGAAATCAGGGGACACAGGCGCACCTATGTTGGCGCCCTTCCCGGCCGTATCATGCAGGAAATCTGCCGTGCGGGAGCATGCAATCCTATATTCATGCTCGATGAAGTAGATAAAATTGGAGAAGATTTCAGAGGTGATCCGGCGTCCGCCTTGCTGGAAGTACTGGACCCGGAACAAAATTTCAGCTTCGTCGATCATTATCTTGATGTGTCTTTTGACCTTTCCGATGTATTATTTATTACTACGGCAAACATCCTTGATACCGTCCATGTCGCATTAAGAGACCGTATGGAGGTGATATATCTTTCAGGATACAGCGAGGATGAAAAACTGAAAATCGCACACCAGTTTCTCATTCCGAAGCAAATAAAAGAAAACGGCCTGGAAAACTATCCTGTAGACTTTCAGGATGCTGCGATAACCAAAATTATCCTGGAATATACACGGGAAGCAGGTTTAAGAAATTTAGAAAGGGAAATTGCTTCTATCTGCAGAAAAATCGCAAAAGAAATTGTGGGAGAAGCGCAGGTCACAAAAATTATAGTCCCGGAAACGGTTGAAAAATTTCTTGGCCCACGAAAATTCTTTTACCAGGTAACCGAAGAGGAAGATAAAATTGGAGTGGTCACAGGCCTTGCGTGGACTGAAACAGGAGGCGACATTATTTTCATAGAGGCGTCCAGGATGCGTGGCGAAAAAGAACTCACCCTCACTGGTTTACTGGGTGATATCATGCAGGAGTCCGCCATAGCCTCGCTCAGCTATATTCGTAGTAATGCAAAACGACTGGGCATCGACGAAACCTTCTATGACACATCGGAAATACATATCCATGTGCCTTCAGGGGCAATACCAAAGGACGGCCCTTCAGCAGGCATTACCATGTGCATCGCACTCATCTCACTGCTTACCTGCAGGCCTGCAAAAAGGGAGGTAGCGCTTACAGGTGAGATTACTTTAACGGGTAACGTGCTGCCGATAGGAGGAGTAAAGGAAAAGATCCTCGCCGCTATAAGGGCGGGAGTAAAAACCATTGTATTGCCATTGAAAAACAAAGACGATTTCGAAGAAATCGATAAGGAAATCCGGGAAAAGATTCAATGCGTCTATATTGAAAAAATAGACGAGGCAATAGACGTCGTTCTTTCCCCAAAACCGTAACGAGGCGGAGCCTCATACCAATAAAAAACATTCGGAACCACTGATTTCACAGATTGCACAGATTGTACAGATAAAAACCTCAATAATCCTGAATCTAAGGGGAAAAAATCATGATTACGATAAACAACATCCTTTGTCCGGTTGATTATTCCATCTATTCGGAAAAAGCGCTGGCCTATGCAATAGAACTTGCAACGAGATTTCAGGCAAAACTTTACCTGCTGCATGTATTGGATACACGATTTCTTGACGTAAATAACCCTGAATTGCCCTACATCCCTGTTACTACAAATATTATAAGCGAAGAAACGATTGATATGCTGAAATCAAGGCTGCTTAAATCGGTGAACGAAGAAACACAAGGCAAGATATCCGTAGAAGCAGTCGTTGTCCAGGGGGTTCCGTTTGCAGAAATTATCAGGACGGCAAAGGAGTGCAATACGGACCTCATTGTGCTCGGCACTCATGGCAGGACAGGTTTGGCGCATGTCTTTATGGGCAGTGTTGCAGAAAAGGTGGTGCGAAAAGCACCCTGCCCGGTGCTTACCATACGACATCCGGAACATGATTTTGTTTCGCCGTAAAAATTCTTTTTATATGGCACAACACGACCGCGCCGCAACCAAAAATTTTCATACAATAATGCTATAAAATCAACCTTACTATCATGCTTAAATACAAATTAATAGATCATACGGCAGACATCGGTATTGATATCTTCGGAGATACAATGCCGCAATTATTCTCAAATGCCGCATTCGCCATGTTTGATATAATCGCCGACCTCTCCACTGTCGAAAAAAAAGATACACGTATCATTGCTGTGGATGGAATCGACAAAGAACAATTGCTCGTAAACTGGCTGAGTGAATTATTATATTTGCATGAAATAAAAAATATGCTGTTTAAAGAATTTTACATTAACGATATGAATGATATTCAGCTAAAGGCAACAATACATGGCGAACTATTGGATGAAAAGAGGCACGTTATTAAAACAGCGATAAAGGCAGTAACCTATCATAATCTGACAATAATACAGGAAAATGACCACTGGAGAGCACGTGTTATCTTTGATTTATAGCCAGGCAAATCTGCTCTTAAAACCAGAGTAAGCTTTAATTATAACCAAAAGAGAAACCGGAGATATTTATGAATGAACGCAACTACAAAATACAAAAAATAGATGATTACCGCTGGCGTATTCCAAGGGAAGGAAAGATGCGCGTGGCTGGCATCGTATATGCTGATGAATCGATGATGAAGGAAATACAAAAAGATGAAAGTCTGCAACAGGTAATAAATGTCGCATATCTACCTGGAATAGTAGGACATTCACTTGGAATGCCCGATATTCATTGGGGATACGGCTTCCCCATCGGAGGTGTGGCCGCATTTGATATGGAGGAAGGAGTGGTGTCCCCTGGCGGAGTAGGCTACGACATTAACTGCGGGGTGCGATTGCTCAGCACGGGGCTGTGTCGCATGGAGATTTCCGGCAAACTGGAATCCATTGTTGATAGCCTGTTTGTCAACATTCCCTCCGGCGTGGGATCGCATCGCAAGGATTTGAAACTATCGCAACAGGAAGTGAAAAATGTACTCAAAAACGGCGCACAATGGGCGGTTTCTCATGGCTATGGATCAAAGGAAGATTTAGAACATATCGAAGAAAAGGGATGCATCTTTGGAGCAGATCCGGAACTGGTTTCCAGCAGGGCAATTGAGCGGGGTCTGGCGCAGTTAGGCACCCTCGGTTCCGGCAACCACTTTGTAGAGGTTGGTTACGTATCAGAGATTTTCGACGAGGAAATCGCCCGCACATTGGGACTCGAAAAAGACGGTATTACAATCGTAGTGCACACGGGGTCCAGGGGATTGGGGTATCAGGTGTGTGATGACTTTATTAAAGTAATGATTAGAGCATCCGGAAAATATAATATTGAACTGCCTGACCGGCAGCTATGCTGTGCCCCGCTAAATTCTCCCGAAGGGCGGGATTATCTTGCAGCGATGGCCTGTGCGGCTAATTATGCCTTTGCCAACCGGCAAATGATTACCCACTGGGTTAGGGAATCCTTTGAGAGAGCATTGCACGTAGGCCCTAAGGAATCCAGGATATCGCCGGTGTATGATGTCTGTCACAATATCGCCAAATTTGAAGACCATCTCGTGAATGGACAGAAAAAGCGGCTGTGTGTTCACCGGAAAGGCGCTACGCGCGCATTTCCGCCAAATCACCCCGATACCCCGGCCGCATACAAAGCAGTAGGCCAGCCAGTATTAATACCGGGCGACATGGGGCGTTGTTCCTATGTGCTTGTCGGCACAGAGAAGGCATATTCCGATACCTTCGGCAGTACGTGTCACGGGGCGGGGCGGGTCATGAGCAGAAATCAGGCTACGAAGATGGCCAAGGGCCGGAGCATCGCACAGGAACTGAAAGAGAAAGGGATACTCGTCCGTGCCGACAGCCGCGCCACACTGGAAGAGGAACTACCTGAGGCATACAAGGATGTGACGGAGGTAGTGGATATCGTGCAACACGCAGGCATCAGCAAGAAAGTTGCGCAGTTGAAACCGTTGTGTGTTATCAAAGGATGATTATTCCGGAGTAACAAAATATTTTCTACAAAACGATAGAAGACCATTATAAAAATGGCACAATACGGAGAATGTATTATGCAGGGAAAACTTATCGTTATTACCGGTATTGACGGAAGCGGCAAAACGGTTCAAACAAAACTTCTTTACGAAAGATTGCTTAAAGAGGGATATCCCGTGGCGACTATAGATTTCCCCCAATACGGCAAGACCTTCTTTGCCGAAATGGTTACAAAATATTTAAGGGGCGGCTTTGGCGCAGCGGATGCTGTAAGCCCGTACCTTGCCTCTATCCTTTACGCAGGGGATCGCTTTGAAAGAAAAGATCAGATACAGACATGGATTAATGAGGGGAAAATAATTATATCAAACCGGTATGTGTGTGATAATATGGCTCATCAGGGCGGAAAAATAAAGAGTCCGGAGGAAAGGGCACAATTCTTCCAATGGCTGGACCAACTGGAACATACAGTTTTTGGAATCCCACGTCCGCATCTCAGTATACTGCTTTATGTACCTGCAGAAATTGCCTATCTCCTTGTAGAAAAGAAAGGGCAACGCGAATATCTTGCCGGTGCAAAGAAAGACATCCACGAAGAAGATATGCATCATATGAAATCCGCGCAGGAAACTTTTATAGAAATCGCAAAGGGGAAACCCGATTGGAAAACCATTGACTGCACAAAAAACAACACATTATTGCCGGAGCATGTCATTGCAGATACGATTTGGCAGGCAGTGGCGAGGATTCTTCCTTAAATGACGGCAAGAGGGAAATCATTGCATTTCACCACATAGGCAATAGTTGGTAACATTTTAGTTTTTTGAAAAATCCTTATAATTTCAAAATGAGCGATAAACAAACAATGTCGTTTCGGAAAGAAAAAGATTATCTGGGCGAGATGAAAATACCTGCGAACGCCTATTATGGCGTACAAACAGCAAGGGCTATCGAAAACTTTCCAATTAGCGGCTGTACGTCACAGCCAATTTTTACCACTGCAATTGTTTACGTCAAAAAGGCCGCTGCCATGGTAAATAGCGAAACAGGGCGACTTGACAGAAAAATTGGCGCGGCGATTACTGAAGCATGCGACCGCATATTGAAAGGCGAGTTTCAGGAACAGTTTTGTGTTGATGTTTATCAGGCAGGGGCAGGGACGTCACACCATATGAATGTGAATGAAGTAATTGCCAATATTGCGATTGAAATGCTGGGCGGGGAAAAAGGCGACTACTCTGTTGTTCATCCAAACGACGACGTAAACTGCGGGCAATCAACAAATGATGTATATCCCACCGCCATGCGCATAGCCGCGTTGCTTTCATCAAAAAAACTGATTGCAAATGTATCTGATTTAACGGATGCATTTGACCTTAAAGCAAATGCATTTGATACTATTGTGAAATCAGGACGCACGCACCTGCAGGACGCTGTTCCTATTCGGGTGGGGCAGGAATTTTCCGGGTATAAAGAAACTTTACTGAAAGCAAACACGGGTATTGAAAAGGCAGGCGAATCGTTGAAGGAATCAGGCATAGGGGGAAGCGCTGCGGGTACCGGCATCAATACACCGCCAGGGTATATACCGAAGATGATTGAATATCTGAGAGAGATTACCGGCCTGGATATTGTCGCGTCAAAAAACCGTTTTGAAGCCATGCAAAGCAACAGGCCGTTTGTGGAATTTTCCGGGGCGCTTCGTGCTTTGTCAGTGGAACTGATACGCATTGCTAATGATTTGCGGCTGATGAATTCAGGGCCAAATACGGGACTGGCGGAAATTAACCTGCCGGCGGTACAACCCGGATCTTCTATTATGCCAGGCAAGGTCAATCCCGTTATTCCTGAAATGTTA
Source organism: Candidatus Kuenenia sp. (assembly GCF_039794105.1). Classification (GTDB taxonomy): domain Bacteria; phylum Planctomycetota; class Brocadiia; order Brocadiales; family Brocadiaceae; genus Kuenenia. The sequence continues at coordinate 27,799 of NZ_JBDIWA010000016.1, read as the reverse complement.
ACGATGGTGTGTTTTTCAGTTATTGGCAACGACACATCAATCATGCTTGCAGCACAGGCGGGTCAATTTGAATTAAACGTCATGATGCCGTTGATTCAGCATAAAATACTGGATTCTATTTTAATCCTTACAAATGCCGTGAAAGTGTTTGATGAAAAATGTGTGCGGGGAATTACCGTAAATAAGGAGAAGTGTGAGGATTATGCAGTGAAAAGTTTGGGGATTGTTACGATATTAAATCCAATTATTGGTTATGCAAATGCTGCGGAAGTAGTGAAGGAGTCTATGAAAACCGGGCGGTCTGCAAAGGAAATTATCCTCGAGAAAAAGATACTTACGAAAGAGCAGGTGGATACATTATTATCTCCCAGGTCTATGACCTAACCTTGCGGCGGAAGTATTAAAAAATGAGGTGTAATGTTATGACGAAAAAAACACCCTCTGGCATTCGGTTACTATTATTTTTTACTACAGACGAAACGGATACATGATTATTATTTTAATGGGTGTGTCTGGTTGTGGTAAGACAACAATCGGGCGCCTTCTTGCCGATGATCTTGGATGGCCATTTTACGACGGCGATGATTATCATCCTCCTTCAAATATTGAAAATCTTAAAAAGGGAACTGCCTTAACAGACGCAGAAAGAATGCCATGGTTAGAGGTCTTGCAAAAAATAATTGAAAAAACAATAGCAAAGAAAGAGCATGCCGTTATTGCCTGTTCTGCCCTCAAGCAATCATATCGCAGGTTTTTGGCAGATAAGCAAGAAACGGTCCGGTTTGTATATTTAAAAGGGGAACGGGAACTAATAAGTCAGAGGTTAAATAGGCGGAAGGGGCATTTTTTGAACGAAAACCTTCTTTTAAGCCAGTTTGAAACATTGGAAGAACCGGAAGACGCCTTCGTTGTCGACATTATTCAATCTCCGGAAGCAATTGTTACCAGAATAAAAAAAGAGTTTTTGTAATTCTTTTAGTGTTTTTTGATCTCATCTATATTCTTATGCTCCTTTTGGATTTTTCTGCAGATTTCTTCAAATTTTTCTCTATCTTCATCTGATATTTTTATTATCTGCCAAACAACCCTCATATGCTCCGGAGTACACTTCGGAAAGTATACTTCATTCCAGCGAAAGACATTTACCCGGAGGAGCTTACACCATAAAATTTTTATTTGCATGTTATCAAACTGGAGAGGGAATATAACAGTGATGTGGGTGCTGTTTAGCAAGTCGTTGTAAGATTTTGTGCAGGTTATATCGCAGAGTATCCCTTCGAGGCTCATATTGATTACGTCTGCATCAATGGTGTCATTATTAATGTGGATTATGGCCTTGGCGTCCGGCATGCTTATCCTGTCGAGCGTACGCCATTGACATGGGTCGCAAACCGTATTAATTTTTTCCCTTAATTCTATTGGTGTAAAGGGAGATATAAGATAATGCTAAATATCATTTTCTTTTAAATGCCTGATATTTTCTTTCGAACCTGTGGAAGTCATAATAATAAAGGGCGTATCTTTGTTCATTTCCTCCTTTTTTGTATCTATTCATGTGGGAAAAAGTACGTCCACAAACTATTGGATGCACTGTGCAACCAATACCTGTCTCCATTCTTGTTGATGCCCGTTTCATCCACATGCATCACCGCTGATTTTGCAAGTTCTTCCCTGGCTCTCACATCGAAGGGTTCCAAAGACTCGTAGGCTTCCCTGTTAAGGTTGTAAATAGAACCTTCACTCACCGGTATCCCAATCTGCCCTTCAAAATACTCCTGTATCCTCTTGTAGGGTATCAATTGATACTGCGCGACATATAGACTGCATGCGCTTTCAAATCCGGACCATACTGCACCGCCTTTGCTACCCCTTCCGGAAATGACGCTACAATCCGATTCCCTTTCGCATCCTCAACTACCTCTGCACGATACTCCGTTACTACACGCGAAATCTTTATATCAAACACCTGGCGTGCTTCGTAACCTACCACCTTGTATTTGCTGCGCGGATACTTCCTCCGGTCTACTTTTATTACTTCCACCTCATCAGGATTGTCTACCTTTTTGAGCGTTACTCCATCACGGCCCTTTTGCCCGCCTGCCTTCCTTTCACCCTTCGCCTTGCTTTCTCTCTTGCGATTCAGATCTCTTGAGGGCGGCTTGCGGCTGTTGCGGCTGTTCCGGTTCAGACGTCTTGCCAGCAGTGTTATCAACAATACCAACAACTCTATCATTGACCTCACCGCCGGCGACAGCCCTTTCTCTTCAGAAAGTAGCTTCTCTACTTTCCGGAGTGTTGCGTCTACGTCTATATTCTCTATCGTCAATGGATGATACCTGTATAATTAGCCTGAAATTATCTACTACATCTATTATACCTCAGGTTTTTTCACCCTTTTCTTTCGCTCTATAACACACCACAAAGGCTCGAAATTCTATCACTGAACAGACCTCGCGCCTCTCTTTGCAAAGACTTACTATGGACTGCGGTGACCGCATCTGCAACCCTATATATCGCTAACCATACTTGCTGCCTGCTTTTCTCATATTATCTGTCAAGTAAATTCTAAATTATTTTCGCTGAATAGATACGAATTTTTTCGAATTAATCAAGATGGGTAACCCCATATTCACATTTCCGAGAAGTGGTTAAAAAACCGCCTTTTCTTTCAGAGAATTCCAAATTCCATCCTTTTTGGCGGAACAAATCTTTTACTTCACTCTCAATTAAATCTAAATAATCTTTCCCTGCTACTTCAGCTTCTTGAGCAAGTTCTCTTTGTGCCCTATATTTCTCTTCAAGTAAATCATTTGTGTACATTTTTATTTCTCCGTAAATAATTCCAAAGGAGTAATAATTTCTGGAGTAAATAAATCAAGTGTGGCATTTATTATTCTAATGTGTTGTTTTTTGTTCGCATTAGCCAGGTGATTGCAATTCCATGTTAAAAGAAAATCTATTTTGTAAAAAGAAGCATATGCCAAATGAACCGCATCTCCCTGGACATCCTTGGGCATAAGAGAATGTTCAATATAATATTTAACGATTTCTACTATTTCTGGTAATGGTTCCAGCCGTGCAATTGTTTTAATGAATTCCAATATTTATTCTTTGTTTGGATAATTGCCACGACTCAATTCTGCTCTGCGCGAATTATAATGAATCAACAAATCTATAATCCAAGGCTATATCTTGCGGCATTTTCAATCTTTCTCATTATTTCATCTGAAACCTGGTTCGAAAATAAGACTACAAAAAATAGCTACTACAGATAAATGGATTTTATGCTGCTGAATAATAAATTAAAGTTTGTTTTAAGCGGCTTTCAATAGGGATAACCAGTGCATCGTCCTCGATTTTGAAGTCGCGCCTGTTGTTTTTTGCCGGGTCCAGGGATTTGATAAAGGACGGCCCACCAAAGAGAAACCTTAGGTGATCTGTTTGAATGTATTATCTTCTTTTTGGTAACACTTTAGTTTTTTGAAAAAGTAGGGGCGAAGCATTTGCTGTAAATTGTCATAAATGCATTCATACTCAAACGGGCAAATGCTTCGCCCCTACAGTATTTTGAAAAATTCCAACAATGTAGTGCGACGAACCTCGTCGCACTACAAATGACTATTTCCAGTTTCAAAATACTAAAGTGTTACGAATATTGAATATTGAATATTGAATATTGAATATTAATTTTCAGTAACAGTTCACCCACCCCTTAATCCCCTCCCAAGAGGGGACTTCTTGTATTCCCCTCTTGAGAGGGGTGTACACTTTTCAAATACTGGGACAATCCAGAAGAGGTGAACTGTTACAATTTTCAAAAAGGTGCCTAACGGAGCTTTGCGCGGTGTTTTTTCAAAAATCTAAAGTGTTACGAAAATTTCGACTCTGACGTTGCTGTCAGGAGGAAACTCCTGGCAACACGGGAAAAATATTGGTTCCTACCACACTTTTGGCTCAAATCCTTTATCGTTTAATATCACTGCAACCTCTCCGCTTTCACCAATGACGAATAATCCGTTTTTGTATGCATATTTATCAGCATCTTCCTCCATTACTATCCCCCCCTACTACGCCAACTACCTTCCTTCCGATGTATTCCGGGAAAAAGGTCTTGAATTTCCCGAGTCTCTCTATATGTTCTTTTACATCCTCTATCTTTAACGTGCTTTTCGCCTCTATCAACACCGCATATTCACCATTTATCGCAAGGATATCCACTTCCATTTCGTCACCATTTCTATGTGTCTTTACCCTCTGGAATACCTTGTCTACTTCTATTCCCCGTTCTTTAAACAGCCTTTCGGTTGCAGGCGCTATGAGTCCCTCTACAAACCTGCTCCGTTTTCCAGTGAGTGCATACACTGCCTTGTTGGTGTTTTCTGATGTTTTACGGGTCTCTTCAACCGACTTGCTCAATTTGTCAATTTCCTTGTCTGTATCCTTAAACCGCCCATCTGTCTCTTTAAACAACTTCCATATTTCCTGAATACTTTTTTCCATTTCCTGAGTAGTCATTTTTCCGCGCTCCTCATAGGACTTGCTGATAACGATTCGCAATATTACACATTCAATTATTTCATAACCAGGTGTTCCAGCACCATTTTTCTGGGATGATTTTCTGCGCCGGTACGCCAGTCTTTTGGAGGGACAATGTTTTCCATTGTTGACAATAATTGTTGTGCATCAAGCCGGTCATATATCTGATTCCAAACGCATGGTGTTTCTTCCGAAACCTCGCAATTCCCATTTTGTGAGCCGCCGCACGGCCCGTTTAGCAGACTTTTTGCACACCGGCTTACCGGGCAAAGCCCGCCGGTGGTACTAATAATACAATTACCACAGCCGGCGCATCGTTCCCAGAAAACACCCTGCTCCGTAGGCGCTCCCATAAATGTTGTATTTAATCCGGGAAATACCTTTGCGTTTGGAAACCGTTCCGCCATATATTGCACGCCTATACCACAGGCAATGGATAAAACAGCGTCGCAGTCTTCAACCACATTTTTTGTTTCTTCTATAAATTCCCATTCACACTGCCGAAGTACCGAACCCTCTACCACCTCAACGGGTTTCCCTTTTAACTTTGAGGCAAGCCGGATTTTTGCGGCAAGTTCCGTTACCTGTTTTTCGCCGCCGGTGTGGCAGATGGTAACGCATGAACCACACCCGACAACGTATACCTTTTTACATCCCGAAAGCATTTGTTCTATTTCGTTAAACGGTTTTGCATCAGCGACAATCATTTTTATACACCTTTATGTAAAGAAGTTTTTTTTTCAGTTTACGCACTTTTTACTAAGTTGATTTGTTCAATATCTTTTACCATTTGGACGGCAATATCCACAAACGCATTGTCTGTCTGCGATGAAACAAAATGTGTCTGGAATATCCTTGCGTCCATCCCTATTTCGCTTAAAAATCCTGACACATATGCCGAGCGTTTTTTTATCCATTCGTATTCTGCGCAAAAATGGCATTCGTCTTCCTTGCATGCCGTTATTAAGACGCCGTCGGCGCCCCATTCAAGCGCATTGAGATATAAGGAGGGTTCCACCTTTCCAAGCCCCAATACGCCAATGCGTTTCACGTGTTTTTCTATGACAGCATTGCTCTTGCCCTCAACACTGCCAACGACTGGCGAACCGTATTGGCAGTAGAAATTGACGATTAATGGTCTTGTCTTTTGAACCGGGGCGTCCTGAAAAAGGGCCTTCAATCTCTCTCTGCCGCTATCTTCCAGCGGCGTTTTAAAGCGTATGGCCTTTGCGGGACACTCCACAATACACAAACCGCAGGACTGGCAATCTCCGCCGATGTAAGCCGTTATTTCACCATTTCTGAATTCCGGCACATCAAAAGGGCACACCCTTACGCAGGTAATGCAGCCAACACATAAATGCTCATCCACATACGCACCGGCCCCGCAATTCATACATCGCTGGGCTTCCCTGACGGCAACTTCGGGAGAAAATCCCAATTCCACCTCATCAAATGAATGTAATCTCTTTGAGAGCGACAGCATGGGCATATCCTGCTTCTGTTCTTTTTTCACGAGAGGGACTCTTGCGTCCGCCAGCTTGGGAACCTCCGGTTTATCTGCCCATTTTTCATCACTTCGTTTTTCGTTTCTCAGCGCATTATGAATGGAGATTGCCGCTTTTTTCCCTTGAGCAAGGCCTTCGGTGAGGGTGCCTCTTCCGAGTACAATGTCTCCTCCTGCATAAATACCCGGCATCGAAGTCTCAAAGGTATTTGGGTCAACAACGATTGTCGCCCCTCGTGAAACCTCAATCTCTTCCTGGTTTTTCAGGAAAGAGAGGTTAGACGTCTGGCCTATTGCCAGGATAATGGTATCGGCTTCTATGACAGATTCCGAACCCTCGTAAAAAGCAGGATGAAAACGTTTTTGTTCATCAAAAACATATTTTACCCTGAGGGTTTCAAGTCCTGTCGCCCTTCCGTGTTCTCCCAGAATGCGTTTTGGCCCCACGGAATTGTACAATATAACACCTTCGTGAACGGCTTCCTCAATCTCAAAATCGGTGGTAGGCATTTCTTTGCGTGATTCAAGGCATGCGACCGACACCTTTTCCGTTTTAAGCCGCAAGGCGGTTCTGGCGCAATCCATTGCAACGGCTCCGCCGCCGATCACCAGCACGTTTTTCCCTATTTTAGCGGTTCCTGTTGCATTGACCTCGCGCAGGAAAGATATGCCTTTCAACACGCCGTCATACTCCGCCCCCTCTATTGGTAAATTGCGGCTGTCAAGCAATCCAACGCCTATAAAAATAGCGGCATATCCTTCTTTTTTCAGGCTGTCAAAGGTAACATCCTTCCCTAAAGTGGTGTTGTATTTTATTTCGACCCCCAGTTGCCGTATGAATTCAACATCTTTGTCAATGGCATTCCTTGGCAGACGATATTTGGGAACGCCCATGCGCAGCATGCCTCCCGGATGCGGGTTTGATTCAAATATCGTGCAGGAGTATCCCATAAGCGCCAGGTCATTTGCTGCGGCAAGCCCTGCAGGCCCCGCTCCAATTATTGCGATCCTTTCGGGATATGTTTGCTCCGGCCTGGCGTAAATATTTTCGGAATAATTATCGCTGAGGAAGCGCTTGAGCCATGCAATTGCTATCGGCTTGTCCGTGCTGTTCCTTCTGCACTTTGTTTCACAGGGATGGGTACATATGCGACCGCACGATGCGGGAAGCGTATTTCTCTCTCTGACAAGCCGGTACGCTTCCTTAAAAAGGCCCCGGGCGATAAGCTGTACATAATCACGCGCATCCTGCCGGATAGGGCATGCCATAACGCACGGAGCTTCTTCACCGGTGCAGGTATTCTGTTTTGTCTGTATGTTATTCATTGTCATTGCAAACATTTATTCTCCCATTATTTTAATAACCAGTCTTTTGTTACGTTGTCCGTCAAACTCTGCGTAAAATATTTGCTGCCAGGGCCCCATATCCAATGTTCCTTTTGTTACAGGCACTATCACCTGATGGCCTACAAGGATGTTCTTTAGATGCGCGTCCCCATTGGATTCACCGGTTTTGTGGTGGAAATAATCAGGCCCTTCAGGTGCCAGTTTTTGCAGCCATTCTTCAATATCCCGATGCAGCCCTGATTCTGCATCGTTTATAAAAACTCCCGCAGTAATATGCATGGCGGAAACCAGCGCCATGCCTTCCTTTATACCGCTGCCGATGAGTATCCTTTCTACCTCTTTCGTAATATTAATCAATTCCCGGTGTTTCTTCGTATTAAAAGTAAGGTATTCCGTTGAAAATTTCATTTTTACCCCGTTTGTTTTCAAAATTGTTGTAAAGATGCATTTGTTTAGCATTTCAAATCATTTTGTCATTAGAATTTGTTTCGGATTTCGTGTTTTGGATTTCGGATTTCACAATTAACAGAGGGGGGGCAAAATGTTGCTATTTCTTCAAAATCAGGTGTTTTTTCCAGTGAATATCGTCGGTTTGCGGATAATCGGTACGGTGATGAACGCCGCGTGATTCCATGCGTTTGTATGCCGATGACACAATAAGACTTGCAACAAGCAACATGTTCTGTAATTCCCAGCCTTCCGGGCTTGAAAATTCCTTATCCATTACATATTTACACCACATGTCTATCATTTCTTCCGCCTGAAGCAGGCGCTTTTCATTGCGTTCAATTCCCACATTCCTCCACATAAGACTTTTAAGGGAATTCCCAATGTCTTCAAGGTCAAGCCAGCTTATTTTGGAGGCTCCCGGCTTTTCATTCATTGATAATGGAGTGAGATTTGTCTTAACGCTTTGCGCCGATTTGCAGGCTTCTATCCCGGCAATGTTTCCCATTACCAGCCCTTCCAGCAGGGAGTTGCTTCCCAAACGGTTAGCGCCATGCATGCCCGTACACGCCGCCTCTCCGCATGCATAGAGGTGCTTTACTGTGGTCATTGAAAAACGATTTACCTTTATTCCACCGATCATGTAATGAGCGCTTGGGCGTACCGGAATCAGGTCTTTTGAGATATCAATGCCGAAAGATTCACAAATTTCTTTAATTTTCGGGAATCGTGTAAAAAGTCTTTTCCTGGGGATATGGCGAATGTCCAGATATACATGTGTATTGCCTGTTTCCCGCATTTCTTTCAAAATGCTTTGGCTTACTACATCCCTGGGCGCAAGCTCGGCTTTTTCATGGTATTTTGGCATAAACCGGTCGCCGTTCTTATTTAGCAGTATGCCGCCTTCCCCCCTTACCGTCTCGGTAATAAGAAAACGCACCGCACCGGCTATATATAATGTAGTGGGGTGAAACTGGACAAACTCCATGTCCTGAAGGGCAGCGCCGGCGCGATATGCCATTGCCAGCCCATCCCCGGTGGCGACGCCGGGGTTGGTCGTTTCCCGGTAAACCTGGCCACATCCCCCCGATGCTAAAATGGTCTGTTTTGCCCATATTAACGTGGTTCCCTTTTTAGGGTGCCACGCCGCTATGCCATGGCAGACATTGTCGTCTGTAATAAGGTCAATTGCGTATGTATATTCGAATACCTTGATGTTTTTGTTTTTCTTTATACGGCGTATGAGAGTGTTCTCCACCTCTCTTCCCGTTGAATCGCCAAGGGCGCGTATTATTCGGGGAAAACCATGTCCACCTTCCTGCGTAAAGATTAAATGGTCGTTTTCCTTGTCGAATTCCGCTCCCCATTCGATCATTTCCTGTACCCGCTTCGGGCCTTCGGAAATAATCTTGCTAACAATCGCGGAGTTGCACAGACCCTGCCCTGCAATCAAGGTATCTTTTTTGTGTTTTGAGATATTATCTCCAGGAGACAATACCACGGCAACGCCGCCTTGCGCATAGGTGGTATTATTCTCGTCGATTTTATCTTTTGTAATAATGAGTACGGAGCTATGATTTGACGCCTGGATGGCGGCGCTTAGGCCGGCGACACCGCTCCCTATAACAAGTATATCGGTAAAGATGTGAGAAAGCGTGCGGGTGTCGAAAGAAATGAGGTATCGTTTTGGAACTATACGTTTTTTCATAGGGATAAGGATATAAAATATTTTTAAACCGGTATGAACAAAGGGAGCTTACCCCTCATCATAATTACTGCAAAGATCAACGTGGAAACATGTTAGGAGTTAAATGCCCCCAGCAGGATTCAAACCTGCAACCTTTGGCTCCGGAGGCCAACGCTCTATTCAATTGAGCTATAGGGGCGTGGAAAATCTGATTTGCAATGTAATTTTACAAAAAATGGTTAATTTAAATCAAGGTTAATGTTTTTAATACGTATTCGTCATTGGTCATTGGTCATTAGTCATTAGTCATTCGTCATTCGTCTTTCGTCTCTCGTCTCTCGTCTCTCGTCATTGGTCAACTGCCGACCGTAGATTGTAGATTGCCAACTTCAGACGGGACAATTAAATATTTTGCCAAAAAATGCAAAGAAATTACCGATAAGGCACTAATTAATGCGGTTACCCATCGCATTCTTTTTTAATTGACAAAGATAGTTTCGTTGGTTTATAATCCGTTTTAAATGATTTAAATATAATAAGTTAGCATTGTTAAGGTTTTTGGATTTATCTGATAACGGCGGAAATTTTATCTATGAAAATACCCTCTCAGGATTTAAAGCGGCAGTATAAAAGTATTCAAAATGAAATAGACGCTGTTGTTTTAGAGGTGTTGGCACAACAGTCTTTTATTCTCGGACCCTACGTTGAGTCGTTCGAGAATAGTATGGCAAATTATTGCAGCGCTAAATACGCTATCGGGGTTTCTTCCGGTACGGATGCATTATTGTTGGCATTAATGGCATGTGGCATTAAGAGTGGCGACGAGGTTATTACAACGCCATTTACTTTTTTTGCGACGGCAGGCTCGATTGCACGATTAGGGGCGTTTCCCGTGTTTGTCGATATCGATCCGGCAACGTACAACATAGACGTAAGCAAGATCGCCTCTGCGGTAAGTAGCAAAACGAAGGCGCTTCTTCCCGTTCACCTGTTCGGGCAATGCGCCGAAATGGATGCGATTCTTGAAATGGCGCAAACGAAAGGATTATATGTTATTGAGGATGCTGCGCAGGCAATAGGCGCTTTTTATAAGGGTAAGCAAGCGGGAACGATGGGCGATACAGGCTGTTTTTCGTTTTATCCGTCGAAAAACCTGGGCGCTTACGGAGATGGAGGTCTTGTAACGGCGAATGACGATGAGATGGGGGCTTTGATTAAAGCATTGCGCGTACATGGGTCGAATACGAGATACTACCATGAATATGTTGGAATCAACGGCCGGCTGGACGCCCTTCAGGCGGCCATCCTGCATACAAAGCTGAAGCATTTAAATGAATGGTCGGAAAAGCGCAGGACAGTTGCCGCCTATTATGATGAACACTTAAGTGGAATGCCTGTAAGACTTCCCGAAATTATGAACGGCAATACACACATTTATCATCAGTATGTGATAGCTACGCCAAAACGCGACCTTTTGAAAAAACATCTTTCAGTACAGGGCATAGAAACGGTTATTTATTATCCGGTACCCCTTCATTTGCAAAAATGCTTTGCGTACTTAGGATATAAACCCGGCGACTTGCCGGTATCTGAAAAAGCCGCAAACGAAGTTTTAGCCCTACCTGTTTTCCCTGAAATTACCCGGGAAGAACAAGATTTTGTTATTGAGCAAATAAAGGATTTTTTCACCCGTAAATAGCATTTTTTTATGAAAATAACACGCCTCCTTTTTACTCTCGCCTTGTTTTTATCATTAAGCGCTCCGGCCTTTGCAGACAGCCTGCTTTCCGGCGGCAACCTTGCGCACAAACCCTTTTCTCTTTCTGCCAAACGTATAAGTACCTGGAAAAAAGAAGGAACCAGGGTCTTTATTGCTGAAAAGAATGCCGGTGTTTCGCAGGGGCCTTTTTATATCGTTGCGGACAATGTGGTTTGCTGGTTTCACGAAGAGGAATCGATGCAGTATGAAGACGCAATTATTGAGGTGTATTGCGAAGGCGACGTAACGGTGTTTCATGGAGAAAATTATGAAAAATTTGAGCAGGTATACTTAAAATTTGTCACCTTGACAGGGATTGAGGTGAATCCGGATATATTGCCAATAGTGTTCTTTGAAGAGGAACAACCAATGCCTTTTTTCCTCAGGGGAGAAGATATTCGGTCAAGGGGAGAAGAAGAGTTTCTGTCCATGGAAACCCCTGATACGATAAAAACTAAAGATCAAAGGGAAAAGGAGGAGTTGATTGATATTATTGCGGATCAAATCGATTCATGGGAGGAGGGTGACAGGCGCATTGTTGTTGCCCTTGGGAATGTAAAAATCAAAAAAGAGGACATGACTGTTGACGCGGATAGTATTATCTTGTGGTTTGATAAAAGCGCCTTGCCGGATGTGACACAACAATCCATGGCATTGCCTCTTAGCGAACTCTATGCAGAAGGCAACGTTACCATGCGCCGTGAAAATGATTTTCTCATTGCCGATCGTATCTTTGAACAAATGGCAGAAGACAGGGGGATTATTGTAGACGGCAAGATCAAGACAACTATTCAATCAGGCCGGGAGGAGGATGTTTCCGGCCAGGATATCGCTTTCCGTTCCAAAAAAGACAAATTTGAAGGACTAAAAGACTTGCCCGCTCATGTCACTGCGGAAGAAATACATCATGTAGGAAAAGGACGCTATGAGATCGAAAACGGCCAGATAACTACGTGCGGTTATGGGCATCCGCATTATCATTTCAAAGGGAAAAAAATCCGGTTAATTCAGACCGAAGGACATAATATTGTCTCTTCAAAATATAACTCTTTTTATCTCGACCGATATCCTGTGGCATATTTTCCTTACCTATCACTTGATATTCAAAAGAAGGAGAAGCTTTTAAAAGACTGGGAGTTTGGAAGCTCTTCCCGATTTGGCACATTTATTCGTACAGATTGGGACCTCTATGTTGCTACCGGGGGAAAACAAAAAGAGTGGAGCGACCTTATATTTAAATTGGACTACTTACAGGAACGCGGTATTGGTACAGGGTTTGACTTTGGTTACCGGGGGCAGGATTTGTTTGGGTCAGTTGAAACATATTATCTGAATGACCAGGGAGAGCATGATATTAATCGCATACCTGTGGACGAAGAAGACCGCGGGAGCATATTATGGCGGCACCGGCAAGAGCTGCCGTACGATGTGCGCATGGATATGGAATATTCTTATCTGAGCGACCCAAGATTTCTAAGGGAATATTTACCACATGAATTCAAGACGGAAAAAGACCGCGAAACGGTATTTTATCTCCGAAGAACGGAGGATAACAGGGCGGCGACGTTTCTCGTAAATCAACAATTCAACGGATTTGACACAACGGTAGATTCTTTAAGGGAAAAAAATTATGCGGAACGGCTTCCTGAGGTAAAATACCAGATCATTAGCGAGCCTCTTTTGGACAACCGGATGTTGTTTTCATCAGAAAGCTCAATAACGTATTTTAACAACACTGTTGAACAATCGGCTGATTTCCGGAAATTTCATCCTACCCTTGAAGGTTTTGATTCGGGAACGGTAAATGAAGCTACCGAAACCCGGCCGGTGGCAAGAATTGATAGTGTTGCCCGTGTAAGTTTTCCGTTTAAGCCATGGATTTTTAATATTAATCCATTTGTCGAGGGGAGGGCTACCGGGTATTCTGAAAGCATAGACACTTCAAACGGGGTGGCGGAAGAACACGGGGATGTGACAGGCCGCTTTATTCCTACATTTGGACTTGACTGGAGTTCTACGCACTGGAGGACATATAGCGTATACAATGATTTTTTCAAGATTAATCGTTTACGTCATATATTTATCCCGGAGCTGCGTTATATTTACAGCCCTTTTGTTACTCGCGACCCGTCCGAATTGTATCAATATGATGAAATCGACGCACTGGATTCCTCTCAGATATTGGTTATGGGCGTGAAAAACAAATTACAAACAAAACGGGGGAAACCGGGACGTGAAAAAACGGTGGATTTTATTGATTTTAACCTGGATTATTATATGTTTCCCACAAATTCCGGTATTTACACGGAGGGGATCAACGGGATTATTGTAAGAAAAGATAATTTTATTAATCTGGATTTCCGCTGCCAATTAAACGATATCGTTGCTCTTATTTCCGAAAGGAACGAATTTAATACCGAAGAGTTTCAGTTTGACGTCCTTTCTTATGGCGCGGAAGTAGTCAATCCCCCTGACTGGCAGTTTTTTGCAGGACATAGGTTTATCAGAGATATCAGTTCCACGATAATGCTGGCGGCAAATTACCAGATTAATGAAAAATGGAGTATTATGGGGAAGGAAAAATACGATCTGAAAACCTCGCTAGCCAATGATGATGACGGTGAGGGGAGGCGCGAGGAACGGAAAAATTTAAAAACAAGTCTTATGTTGTCCCGTTATTTTCATGACTGGGTAGGAAGCATTACCCTTGAATTAGACCCCATTAGAAATGATAATTCTTACCGCTTTGATATTACCCCCAAGGGCCTTCAGGAAACTACGAGACGTTTTTGGTTTTAATACACAGGCATAATTTATGAGAAAAGCAGTTTATCCGGGAATGTTTGACCCCGTTACAAATGGACATCTTGATGTTATCAGGCGGGGAAGTGTTATTTTTAGCGGGCTAATTGTCTCTGTTGGATGTAATCCGTTAAAACAAGCGTTGTTTTCTGTAGAAGAAAGAATGGAGATGATTAGGCACAATGTTAAGGATTTTAAAAATGTTGAAGTAGATTGCTTTGAAGGTATGCTGGTGGATCATCTGGCAAAAAGAGGAACAAATATTATATTGCGCGGCATACGCACGGCGTCTGATTTTGAATATGAATTGAACCGGGCATTAACAAACAGGGTATTCGATAAAAATGCAGAAACAGTATTTGTAATGGCAAGTGAACAATATTTATTTCTAAACTCCGCCCTAATTAAAGAAACGGCCAGTCTGGGCGGCAACGTAAGCAAATTTGTCCCTCCGGACGTTGAAAGAGGTTTAATGCAAAAATTTAAACGCTTACAAAGAAAGAATACGACATGAAGGTTAACGTCCTTATTTTAGGCGATATTGTGGGTAGTCCGGGACGCACGATAATAAAAAACAAACTGAAATCTTTTATGGAGAAGGAAGAGATACATTTCTGTATTGCAAACGGAGAAAATGCGGCGGCGGGAGCGGGCATTACAGATCAAATCACAAAAGAATTATTTTCTTACGGCGTGGATGTCATCACTATGGGCGACCATGTTTGGGATAAAAAGGAAAAGGTTCACGTCCTGGAAATACATAAAAATATTATACGGCCGCTTAATTATTCTCCGTATGCCATTGGAAAGGGCTTTGTGGTTGTAACGTCAAAGCTGGGACATCCCATTGGAGTGATTAACCTGCTGGGCAGGGTGTTCATGAAACCCATAGATTGTCCTTTCAGGGGAGTGGAGAAAATTTTGGGGGTGCTTTCTAATGAAACGCCGATGATTTTTGTTGATATGCATGCGGAAGCGACCTCCGAAAAAATAGCAATGGGCTTGTTCCTGGACGGCAAAGTCAGTGCAGTTGTCGGCACCCATACACACGTAATGACTGCTGATGAAAAGATATTGCCAAAGGGAACTGCTTATATAACCGATATAGGCATGACGGGTCCTCATGAATCCATATTGGGCAGAAAATCCGATTGCGTGCTAAAGGCGATTATGACGCAAATGCCCACGCGGTTTGAAGTGGCAGAGAATGATGTGCGTATAAATGGTGTAAAGATTGTTGTGGATAGCCAAACCGGAAGGGCTGAAAACATAACTAGAATCGAAGTGAAAGAAGCAAGTTGAGCAGCGATGAATAACCTGTTTCCTCTTATATCAGGTGCGGTAAGTGATCAAAAAAGAATACTGACCATTTCCGGGATTACCGGTAAGATACGGAACTCGTTGGAACAGGGGTTTTCCCACGTATGGATTACAGGAGAGGTGTCCAATTTAAAAAAACCATCCTCCGGCCACTTGTATTTGACGCTGAAAGATGAACATGCGCAGATTCAGGCGGTCGTGTTTAAATCCGTCGCCAACTGGATAAAATTTGACTTAAAGGACGGGATGGAAGTCCTGGTCTTTGGTTCTGTCACTGTTTACGAGCCCCGCGGACAATACCAAATAATCATTGAAAACATCGAGCCAAAAGGATTTGGCGCACTTCAACAGGCATTCCTGAAACTGAAAGAACGACTGGGGAAGGAGGGTTTATTTGACCCATGCCATAAGAAACCCCTTCCTTTGCTTCCCCAAAAGATTGCCATGGTAACATCCCTTACCGGCGCGGCAATAAAGGATATCCTGAATGTCATCAACAGAAGGTTTGCGAAGATGGAAATCCTCATTTATCCAGTAAGGGTTCAGGGCGAGGGCTCTGCCAGGGAAATTGCCAATGCCATTGATAACCTGAATACTATTGCCGGTATTGATGTAATGATTGTGGGGAGAGGCGGAGGGAGCCTGGAAGATTTATGGGCGTTTAATGAAGAGGTTGTTGCCAGAAGCATTTTTGCCTCGAAGATTCCCGTCATTTCCGCAGTAGGGCATGAAATTGATGTCACTATTTCTGACCTGGTTGCAGACATAAGGGCTTTGACCCCGACAGAGGCTGCTGAACTGGTAGTTCCCCGCTACGATCAGTTAACAGATGCTTTGGAAAAAATTAAAGCTAGACTTATACAATCACTCTATAATAAAATAAAAACAGATCGCAGCCGTTTGTTACGTGCGGAACATAGCTTTCCCTTTAAGAGGCCGCTTGACAGGATACATAGATTGCAACAGGCACTGGACGAGAATATGCAAAGGTTGGTTATGTTGTGCGGCCATACCTTGAAAATGGAAAAGGAGCAGTTGAAAGGACTTGCAAACAGACTGGAGAGCGTAAGCCCGCTAAAAGTGCTGCAAAGAGGATATTCAATTACCACTGCCTTGGAGAATGATATCCCTCTAAAATCCTGCAAGGAACTGTCGTCCGGTACAAAGGTAAGAACCAGATTATATGATGGTAGTTTTATTTCCTCGGTAATTGAAATTGAAGGGTAAGCGGGATTGCCTGAAATATATTGGCAGGCGAGGTAAGAACGTTAAAACAAGCGTATGGATAAGCAAAAATTTCTGATTGATGATGGGCATTGTAGTATATGGCAAAGGTAAAATTTGAAGAGGCGTTAAAGGGACTTGAAAAAATTGTTGATAAACTGGAAAGGGGAGATATGCCCCTCGATGAAACGTTATCTGAATATGAAAATGGCATAAAATTGTATAAAAAGTGTGTTTCTCTGCTAGACGAGGCAGAAAAAAAAATCCAGATATTGGTAAAGGACGAAAATGGCTCTTTCAGCACCAGAGATTTTATTGATAACAGTACGAATGACACGAATAACGCACCGTAAAAAAAATAATATGTGTATAGAGATTTTTAACAATAAACAATACCGAAGAGACAAATGAATAATATCTTAGACTCTGTTGAATTTCCGGAAGACCTGAAAAAGTTAAATCCGGAAGATTTGCCCAAACTGGCAAGTGAAATCCGTTCCTTTATTGTGGACGTCGTATCAAAAAATCCCGGACATCTTTCCTCAAACCTTGGAGTGGTGGAATTGACGATGGCGCTCCATTATTGTTTCGATTTCAGGAAAGACAGAATTGTCTGGGACGTTGGCCATCAGGCGTATGTCCACAAGATACTTACCGGCAGGAAAACACATTTCTCCATACTGCGCCAATATAAAGGACTCAGCGGCTTTCCTGATAAAAATGAAAGCGTATATGATCCTTTCACATGCGGCCATAGCGGCGATGCGATATCTTCCGCCCTGGGATTGTCATGTGCAGATGAGATTACCGGATACAAAAGATCCATTGTGGTGGTGGTAGGAGATGGCGGCATAGGGGCGGGTATGTCCCTGGAAGCGTTAAACCATGCCGGCGATATTAAGAAAAATCTACTTGTCGTATTAAATGATAATGAGATGTCTATTTCCAACACCGTGGGGGCAGTTTCAAAATATTTGAACAAAATACGAACAATGCCGATTTATGCGGATATAAGAAAAGAGTTACGCGGCTTGCTGAAGGTATTGCCGGTGCTTGGGAAGCCTATGGGGAAAACACTGGAACATCTTGTTGAATTAGTAAAAATCGGTGCTACTCCGGGGCGTATTTTTGAAGATCTTGGGTTCAATTATTTTGGGCCGATTGACGGGCACGATTTTAAGATATTAACAGAAACAATAAATGACATTAAGCATTTAAACGGCCCTGTGCTGCTGCATGTGATAACAGAAAAGGGACGTGGTTTTGAACCTGCATACCAAAACCCCACGCAATTTCACAGCTCCGGGAAATTTAAACTTTCTGAAGGCAAAATAGAGAAAGAGGTACAGGACGCCGGGAAAATTTCTTACACAAAAATTTTCAGCGATGCGCTGGTGGAATTCTCAAAAACGAATCCTTCTATCGTAGGCATTACTGCGGCTATGCCGGACGGCACGGGTATGATTTCCTTCGGGGAAAAATTCCCTGACAGATATTTTGACGTAGGTATCTGTGAACAACATGCCGTTGGACTTGCAAATGGACTTTCCACCGGAAAATTGAAGCCTGTGGTGGCAATATATTCCACATTTTTGCAGAGGGCATATGACCAGGTCTTCCATGACATTTGTCTACAAAAAAATCCCGTCGTTTTTGTTATGGACAGATCCGGGGTGGTTGGCAATGACGGCCCTACCCACAACGGCGTGTTTGATATAGCGTTTCTCCGCAATTTGCCCGGCATTGTATTGATGTCCCCAAAAGACGGAAGCGAACTAAGGGCAATGCTAAAGATCGCCATCGATTCTGACGAGATAATTGCAATTCGCTATCCAAAAGAAAATATACCCGATGAAAAAATCGATTTTGAATGTAAGCCGTTTGGGATTGGAGAGGCCGAGATTCTAAGAGAAGGCAAAGACGGCGTGCTTCTTGCGTATGGTTGTATGGTACAAAGATGCCTGCAGGCGGCGGAACAATTGTCGGGAAAAGGCGTCGAAGCCACTGTAGTAAATGCCAGATATGCAAAACCCCTTGATAAAAAACTTATTTTGCCATTAGTGAGAAAACACAAACTGATTCTTACCGTTGAAGACCATGCGCTTGCGGGAGGTTTTGGCTCCGCCGTGCTTGAGATGGTTTCTGATGAAAAAGAGGATGCAGGCAAAATCGTGAGGATGGGTATTCCTGACAGATTTATGGAACATGGGCCAAGAGAGGTTATATTGAAAAATCTTGGTTTGGATGCGGATGGCATTGCAGATACATTTATTGCATCTCTCGAGCTAACGGAAATAAATGGCTCATTCGCAAATACAGGTAAGCGGCATTTAGCCGTTTAGTAGCTTATCAGTAATTTTTTTGCATTTTTTGGCAAAATATTTACTGGTAAAATATGAAATCCGAAATACGAAATACGAAACAAATTCAAATTTTTAATGTTCAAATATTCAAATGTTCAAAACCCGGTTTTTTTCATTGGGATTTTGTTTTTTTGAATTTGTTTCGTATTTCGGATTTCGTGCTTCGTATTTTTTATCTCGTGCTTGTTTGGTTCTGGCTATGCCAGCTTAGGGAGAATAATGAAAAAAATCCTCGTGCTAGGGAATTTCACGAAGAAGAAAATACATGATATGGTGTCAAACTTAAAGCCCTGGCTTAATAAATATGTCGAAACAGCGATTGTCGATTTGTCTCAGGACGAAATACCCGAAGGCAAATATGAAATGGCCGTGGTGTTTGGCGGCGACGGCGCTATTTTGTCCACTTGCAGAAAACTATCCGGGAATCAGATACCCATCATTGGCGTGCACATGGGGCGGTTCGGCTTCCTGGCGGAGATCACGGAAAGGGAAGTTTGCAAGTCTCTGGAAAAAGTCTTTTCCGGAAAGTATTCGATACGCAAAAGAATGCTTCTTCATTGCCGCATTCAACGGATGGGCAAGATTATCTGTGAGTCAATAGGCGTAAATGACGTCGTCATCTCGCGATCTTCTTTGTCGAGGTTAATTTCCATACGATTGCTTATCGATGGCGAAGATGTCGCTACATACAGGGCTGATGGACTGATTATATCAACGCCTTTAGGGTCTACGGCACACTCCTTATCTGCCGGAGGGCCTTTGTTAACACCGGATTTGAACGCATTTATTATAGTGCCAGTTTGTCCCCATACGCTAACAAACAGACCATTGGTGGTTTCCGGCAATACGAAGATTGAAATCGAACCGCTGTCGCAATCCCCAAGCATCGGCATGACCGTTGACGGACAAATATATACCGAATTGGAAGGCGGCGATAAGGTGATGGTCGAACGGTCAGATATTGAAATACAAATGGTTGATACCGGCGAAAGGACTTTTTACGGTGTTTTGCGTGAAAAATTAAACTGGGGAGGACAGCCGAATTATGGCCGTAATTAAGATAAAGGAAAATTATTGCAAGGGATGTCTTTTATGCGTTCCCGTATGTCATCATAATTCTTTGGTTATTTCGGAAAACCTGAATGATCAGGGGCTGCATCCCGTAAGATTTAAAGAAGATGGAAAGTGTGACGGTTGTAAAAAATGTGCCATAATATGTCCTGATGTTGCAATAGAAATTTATAACTGATCATGTTTTATTCATACAATTTTTTAGATACAGCGTATTATGAAACAATTACTAACGGGCAATGAGGCTGCCGCAGAGGCGGCGGTTTATGCAGGCTGCCGATACTATTATGGGTATCCCATTACGCCTCAAAATGAGCTGATTAATTACATGTCCGTGAGAATGCCTCAGGTAAATGGCACATTCATTCAGGCAGAGAGTGAAATTGCCGCCATAAATATGGTACATGGCAGTGCGGCTGCCGGAGGCCGCGCCATGACGTCTTCGTCCAGCCCGGGAATAAGCCTGAAGCAGGAAGGCATATCCTACCTTGCGGGAAGCGAGCTCCCTTGTGTTATTGTCAATATTCAGCGCGGAGGACCCGGTTTAGGCGATATCTCCGCCTCGCAGGCAGATTATTTTCAGTCGGTCAAAGGCGGCGGGCATGGCGATTATCGGTTAATAGTGCTTGCGCCAAGTTCTGTTCAGGAAATGGCAGACCTTGTTTATGATGCATTTGATTTGGCGGATAGGTATTGCAACCCTGTTTTGATCCTGGGAGACGCACAGATAGGACAACTGATGGAGCCGGTAGAATTTAAAAAGGAATTCAGGGAGAATCTGCCGCTAAAGGATTGGGCGCTGACCGGCGCTGATAACCGCAGCAGGAGAATAATAAAATCATTTTATCCCGTCAAAGGGGAATTAGAGGTATTTAACGCCAAGCTGCAGAAAAAGTATAAAGAAATCGAGAAAAATGAAGTCAGGTATGAAGCAGTGAATATTGACGAGGCGGACGTTGTATTAGTGGCTTACGGCACCTCGGCGCGTATTTGTAAGGAAGTCATGAGAAAAAGCGCCGGGCTTGAATTCCGGATCGGACTAATACGCCCGATAACATTGTGGCCCTTTCCGAGTGAATATATCAGAAAAATATCTGAACGGGTAAAATGCATATTAACCGTTGAAATGAGCGCCGGCCAGATGGTGGAAGACGTACGGCTTGCGGTTGAAGGAAGATGTCCTGTCCACTTTTATGGCAGAACAGGCGGCGGCGTTCCGACCTCTCTGGAAATAATAAATAAAATAATGGAAATACTGCCGAAAAACATGACGGCAAAGACACCTTTACCATTTGCCGGGGTGAAATAATATGCAGGCTATTTACGAAAAACCGGAAACTTTTATAGACACACCTACACACTTCTGTCCCGGCTGTGGACACGGAATTGTGCTAAGACTTATAGCCGAAATTATCGATGCGTGGGGCATTCGTAGCAAAACCATCGGACTTGCCCCCGTTGGGTGCGCCGTTCTTGCGTATAATTATCTTGATATTGACATGTGCGAAGCCGCACACGGCAGACCGCCTGCAGTCGCCACCGGCATCAAGAGGGTACACCCGGATCATTTTGTATTTGCCTATCAGGGAGATGGTGATTTAGCGGCAATTGGTATGGCGGAAATTATTCACGCTGCAAACAGGGGAGAGCATATTACGTTTATTTTCGTCAACAATGCCATCTACGGCATGACAAACGGCCAGATGGCGCCGACAACCTTGATAGGGCAGAAAAGCGCCACGACGCCTAAAGGCAGAAATCCTTCGAACGATGGATATCCTATTCGTATCTGTGAATTATTGTCTGTCCTTGAGGGCAGCAGCTATATTGAAAGAGTAAGCCTTTCGTCTCCCGAAAACATCCGGAAAACGAAAAAAGCAATTGAAAAAGGATTTAAAACACAGAAAGAAAAGAGAGGTTTTTCTTTGATAGAGATATTATCCCCCTGCCCGGTATACTGGAGAATGAGCGCAAACGAATCTATGAAGCATATTGAAGAAACAATGACCGGTACCTTTCCCCTCGGTATTGTAAAGGATTGGGAGTAGAGAAGAAGTATGACGGAAAAGATTATCTTGGCGGGTTTTGGCGGACAAGGCATGATGCTGCTGGGGAAATTGCTTGCACAGACTGCAATAGCAGACTCCCTTTACGTAACATATTTTCCTTCCTATGGCACCGAGGTAAGAGGCGGCACCGCGGTGTATCACCTCGTTATTTCCAGTGAAGAAATATTTTCTCCGACCATTGAAGAAGCAGACACACTGATCGTCATGAACCAGCCTTCTTATCAAAAATATAAAGATTTGATAACGCCCGGCGGTTTGTTGCTTTTAAACTCTTCCATGGTTAAATTTGATTCATTTCCCGACGTGAAAATATACCCCATACCGGCAACGGAAATTGCCAGTAAACTGGGAAATGTGTTAGTTGCCAACATTGTTATGCTGGGGGCTTATTTGGCGGTAAAAAAATTATTTACCACCGAAAGCATTCTCGGCCAGCTAAACGTCTCATTGCGTGGAAGAAAAAAGGATTTGCTGGCTATCAACCAGCAAGCTTTGGAAAAAGGCATGCAAGCAATACATTCCCTCAACGTATAGCTCCTTATCGGCAGTCTACAGTCTACAATCAGCAATCAGCAATCAGCAGTCGGCAGTCGGCAAAATGCAGACTGTGGACTGAGGATTGAGGACTGTTTTCGCTTATAGCTATGCCAGCTTAGGATTTTACATTTCTCGTGATATTCCCTCCCCACACTTTAATATTTTGTGAGCCAGAAGCTCATGGATGCTTCATTTTTATCCTTGACAGACAAGTCTGTCTGGTATATGTTGAATTATGGTTAGCAAAGTTGAGAATTCTCCCAGAGACAGAATAATAGAAACTGCATTGCGGTTATTTTATGAGCAGGGGTATATTGCCACTGGCATTAACCAGATAATTGCTGAGTCACAGGTTGCAAAGGCAACGTTTTACCACCATTTCTCCTCAAAAGAAAATCTTTGCGTCTCGTATTTGCAGGTGCGTCATGTTGTCTGGATGGGTTGGTTAAGAAGCAGTGTTGAAAAGCATGCATCTATTGAAGACCGTATCAAAGGGGTGTTTGGATTTTTAAGTGAGTGGATGACAAAATGCAATTTCAGGGGGTGTGCGTTTTTAAATATTGCATCCGAGGTACCTTCCCTTAACAGTAAGATCAGGGCAGAGGTAGTAAAACATAAGGACGACTTAAGGTTATATTTAAAACAAATGTTATCTCAATTAAAGGCTTCTGATAAGCGTTATAATAATATTAATATTAAGAAGGATGTGGATATGGTGTATGTCTTGGTAGAAGGAGCAATTGTTGCCAGTCAAAATTATGGACAGGTGTGGCCTGCCAAAGCAGCCAGGGACGCAGCATGCATATTATTAAACATAGATATCTAAAAAAATTTTTGATATCCCAAGACAGACTTGTCTGCCTTTAGTAATTCAATGTTTAGGTTAGTTTTTTGAAAAAAACTAAAGTGTTACAATGCTTTTTATTATACCGTTGGGGTTTCTATTTTGAAACTCGCCCAATTTATACAATTATATTGAATTAATGAAAGGAGATTACAGATGGCATATAAATTCCTTGTAGATACTTATGAAACTGAACGTATTAAAACACTCAGCACCTGGGGTACGTTTAAAGATGATGATTTAAAAAGGCGCCCTCACCCGCGAGACAGAAGGGGAAGAAATGCACACGAGCATATGGTTCATCAATGCATGGGAGAGAACGTGTGGTTTTGCAATATGCTTGGAATTGATGTAGGGGCTCTTCCATTACCACAAAATGAAACACGTATGGAATTTATTAAATGCTATGCGAAAGATTCCGGGAAACGCCTGGATGCATTGAGAGAAAAAGATAATGCCTGGTGGGAAGAAGAAGTAAGCTTTTTTAATGTCAGGCGTTCACGCGCCTGGATTGTCACAAGGAGAATTGCCCATACAGCACACCATCGTGGACAGATGACAATGCTGCTCAGAATGATAGGCAGGGAAATTTACAGTACGTATGGCCCAACTGCAGATACAGGAGGTTTAATGCAAAACAAGGCAGAAACAATATATCCGTATCCAAATATCGAAGCCTTGATTGACGGAGAAACGTCTGGAGGCAATAATAAAGCTCCATTACCAGGGCCTGGCGACAAACCATGTACCGAACGTCCCGATGCAAAATAATTAAAGAACATGACGTGACAGAACGCACCGATCTTCAAGGCATGTGATTATGGGATTGTAGGGGATTTATATGAAATAGTGCCAAGTTTGATAGAAATCCTGAAATAGTTTACCGCAAAGACGCAGAGGAGGCAAAGAAAAACAAAATGAAAAATCCACAAAATTTTGTATACTAAAGTCGATAACAAAAGTAAGTGGTCATTCCTTCAAAAGAAGGAATTTAGCTTTTAAAAGATTATTATCGAATAAAACGGAGGTGGAGATGAGGAAAGATATTACTTTTAATGACGTCCTCGAAATTGTTGATTCATTACCCGAAGGCCAAAGGGAAACACTGATCGAGATCGTCAAACACCGATTAATAGAAGAACGAAGGGACAAGCTTGCTCAGCATATAAAGGAAGCAAAGGAGGCATATGCAAAGGGTGAAGTCAGGAAAGGGTCTATAGACGATCTTATGCGTGAGATTTCAAAATGAGAGCCATTGTATGGAGTAATACGTTTACACGAGCATTTAAAAGAGTTTTGCGAAAGCAGCCTGGTTTGAAAAAAGATATTGAAGAAACTCTTAGACTTTTAGTTCGGAACCCATTCGCTCCTCAACTAGAAACACATAAACTCAAAGGAAAATTATCAGGTACATGGGCATGTAGTGTAAGCTATGATTTACGCATTGTTTTTGATTTTGTTAAAGATGAAACACAAAAAGAGGAAGCCATATTCCTTGTCGAAATTGGAACACATGACGAGGTTTATTGAAAATGGAAACAGATAGGTTGTTGAGAGGATAGAACAATAAGGGTAGGTTATGGTGAACCCATCAATATCATTTTTTAAATTTTGGAATAAATTTTTGATGGCTCTGCTTTGCTTGACCCATACCATTGCCTTGATATTCACTTTAATTATGGACAAAAATTACCGTCGAACTCCTTATGCTTTGGCTATTCCTTAAGCTCTGGCATATAGATATCCTGTGTAGCCTTAGGCTCAGGCATTTCTATCTCTCCCCATGGTGTCTTAATTCTTTGAATATGCCTATGAAATAGGACAAAGATAAGAACCAAAAGGCAAACTATCCAAATCTGCCATATTTTTGAAAAATCTTCTAACGATACCTTTAGGATTTTATATTTATAAGGAAATAACAAGACGATCGGGATAAACAGCATTGCGATTAGAATAACCATAAAAACAATTCCCAGCAATGTTTTCCATATATCAGAGAACCACCACTCCCACCATCCCGCCTTTGTTTCTATAAGCCGATTAATTTCCTTTTGTGCCTGCTTGTTACCAAATTTTGATGCCTCTTTAAAAGCACTTAAGCCTTCATCTGATTTTTCTTGTTTTGTTAATATAAGCCCTTTCTGGTAAAATAATTCTTTTAATGCATCAATCTTTAGCGCTTCATCCTTTCCTTTAAAATATTTAATGCCCTTTTCGCATATATCCAAGCTTTTATCTAATTTGCCTTCTTCGTAAAGCGAGGTTATCCAACCTGTCCAGTATTTATATTCTTGCAGTTTTATTCCATGTGCCTTGTCAAAAACCTTACTTGCCTCCTCCGCATTTCCTATTTTTAATTGTACAACTCCTTTATTATACCATGCCTCAGCATATTGCGAGTCTATCCTAATTGCTTCATCATAACAGGTAATTGCTTCCTCATACATGCCTAATTTATATAAGGCATACCCTTTGTTATTCCATACCAGTGTACTTTTTGGGTTTATCTCAATTCCTTTATTATAGCAAGCAACTGCCTCTTGATACTTGCCTAATTCTGCCAAAGCCACCCCTTTGTTCGTCCAAGACTTTTCGTCTTTCGGGTTAATATCGATCGACTTATCAAAACAAGTGATTGCCTCTTGGACCTTACCTAATTTAGCGAAGGCAAGTCCCTTATTACCCCAAACTCCTGCTAAATCCTCTTTTACCGGAATCGTTAATTGTTGATTTTTTTCAATTGTGAGTTGCAGTTGGCTTATCTCGATTACCTTATCAAAGCAAATAATTGCGTCCTCATATTTGCATAACTCATATAAGGTACGTCCTTTGTTATACCATGGAGCTGCAAAATTCTGATCTATCTCAATTGCCTTATCAAAATATTTGATAGCTTTATGAAATTTGGTTATATCTTCCCGATATTTAGTTTTTTCATACTCGACTGATTTAATTAAGGCGACTCCCTTCCCATGCCATGCCAATGCAAAATTCTGGTCTATCTCGATTGCCTTATCAAAGCAAGTAATTGCTTTTAAATACTCATCTAATCGAAGCAAGCTTTCCCCTTTGCTATGCCATGCCTTTTTGTGTGAAGGATTTAATTCAATTGCCTTATCAAAGTAACCAATAGCCTCAATAGCCTCTCCAAAATTATTTGAATGAAATAAGGAAATTCCTTCCCTATAATATGCCTCTGCTAGTGTCGGATTTACCTTAGCTGAAAGTTGAGGTTTTATCTCTATTACCTTTTCTAAGCATGTAATTGATTCCTTGTATTTTTTCAAATTGGCAAGTGCAAAACCCTTTCCATCCAATGCCAATGCAAAATTCTGGTCAATCTCAATTGCTTTATCAAAGCAAGTAATTGCTTCTTGATACTCGCCCAAATCAGTTAAGGCTACCCCCTTATTATGCCAAGCTCTAACATATTGTGGGTTAAACAATAATGCCTTATCAAAACATTCGATTGCCTCTTTGTACTTCTTTGATTTAACCAAGGCAATACCCTTATCAAACCAATCCTTTGCGGTATTTATGGAAGATTTGTTATTTTCGGGCTTGGTGTTTGCGAGGGCTTTGGCGGTAGCATATTGGTTTATACTTAAAAGGAATGTGATTATAATTATGACGGGCATAAAATGTATTTTTATGATATGGTCTGAATTCATTACTCTACCTCCCTTTCTTTATCATAAAAAATGCAAAATAGGGTTATAGTTTGTCTTTAGTATGAACATGTAATAGTATATACTGAGTCCCTAAAACACGGACACAAAAGGAGGAAGAAAAAAAGATAAAATAATTTCTTATCACCTATATTTATAATACACCCCATATCCCCCTCTTGGAGAGTTGAAGTCCACTGCACCTTTCGGGCAGGCGAATTTGCAGCTACCGCACTCAAGGCATCTCTCATAATTATGCACGATTTCTCCATTTTCAATGGTAAATCGCTTTGCCGGACAGAATCTGGAGTTGAAGATTTTTTTCAAATGAACACAGATAATACCTATAAAAATCCGCGTTTATCTGCGTTAATCTGTGGCTAATTAAATTTTTGATGGGAATAGGAGGGACACTTCCCATATTTCATTTATACCCGCTTCTTTTTCCTTGGGCTACCGGCCTTCTTTGGCAAAAGACTGAGCAGTGTAAGGGGTCACACCTTGACAGGCTGTCCGAGAATGCAAGTTTTCACAAATTTGCTTATAATTATTAGGGTAACAGGGTTGCAATGGCGAAAATGGACGATATAATTATAAGTAAAAATGAGAACAACAAAT
>NZ_JBDIWA010000015.1:0-78089 GCF_039794105.1 Candidatus Kuenenia sp. | reverse complement strand
TCTGTTATGGTATCCTATCTACAAACAGGTTGCTCCGACGGAGCTTATCGGTAACACGTTTTTTTAAAAACCAAAGTGTTACAATAATTCTTAACTTAATGACATTGGGTTGCAAACCTGAACCCGCGAATGGAGTTTCCAGCGCCAGTACGTACCCAAGTAGCGGCAAGGCATGCCTTGCCGCTACTTGGGTATGAGAACGAAAATTCATGTAGTGCGACGAACCTCGTCGCACTACATGAATTTCGTGGGCTTAGAATCCAGATTGCTGGGATTTTTCAAAAAACTAAAGTGTTACAAATAATTTGAAATTCTAAACAAGCGCATCTTTTGTATTTTTCCCTACAGAACTACAATAACTTATTGAGAAGTTACAGAAATTGTAATTTGGAATTTAAAATACATTGTTTATACGAATGAAAGTAAGTGTTTGTTTTTTCATTTTATGCTGTATCTTTTTTGCGGCACAGAGAACCATTGCATATTCTTTGGGTTTGCCGGATGGATACGCTTCTTTCAATAACCCCGATACATCTGCGCAAACGCTGGCGTCCCGTTTGTACACCATTCAAGTCGCTCATATCACTGATCCGGAAGAAGCAAAGAAGCGCGCGAAGCAGTTGTCGCAACACATATTTCTTCCCGTTTGTATAAAAAGAACCACTCAAAATTATTATGTCCTCCTTGCGGGGAAAGCGGAGAGCCGTTCTGATCTGTCGGAGTCTGAAAACATTATCAGGGCGAATGGATATCCACAGGCATCTGTGGTGAATGACCCATACAGCGCTATTCCTGCTATCATGGAAATATTGCCGGATAAAACAAACGCCAGGCCGCCAATATTAAAGAATAAACCGGAAAGAGCGGATGATTCCGCCGCTTTCTATGCTATCCGGGTTGCCCATATCACCAATCGGGAAGAAGCGGAAAGACGTTCTAAATATATCTCCCGTACCACCGGTATTCGCACACGGATAAAGGAAGATGGTCACTATTACCTCCTTCTTGCAGGTGGGGCAGGGAAACGGTCGGATTTGCAGGGAGATATTGATATGCTGCGGAAAAACGGATATCCTCAGGCAACTATTATCAACAATCATCGTGCGGAAACGCAGGAAGCGCCGGAAAATTCGCCTCATATTGCGGTAACGAAGGAAAGACAATCTAACCTGTTATCGATTGTACGGAAAACTCATTATGGGGAGGATGATTATGGCGTGTTTGACGAAATGGATGCCCCGCATTATTCAACAGAAGGAATGGGGGTTTCTGGCGAAGGTGGAAACGGCAGGGAAAATGAGGATGTCGTGCGGGCATGGGACTATTACCGGTCTGGCGATTATGCGCAGGCATTGGAACTTTTTCACAGGGTACTTTCTTATTCTGAAACAGTGTTAGAGGCAAAACTGGGCAAGGCGTGTTGTTTCGTGATGCAAAATGACACCACAAAGGCTGTTCCCTTATTAAATGAGCTAAAGGAGAAGAATTATGCGTTAGAAAAACTTGCAGACGCTTTTTTCAGAACAGGACAATTTGACGAAGCACTTGAATTGTGCGACACGATGTTATTTTTTGATCCTTCCAACAAGGAGGTCTTGTGTTTGAAATTGAACATACTCGTGCAAACCCGGCAATTTAGGGAGGCGAGGATGATACTTGCCCATATGCCAAAGGAAAGCGATACATTGAAGATGTTGCAACTTCGCGCCGACCTTGAGTTTTGGCTGGGGAATTATGGGGGCGCTATTGTTCTCTATCAGGATTTGATCAGTAGATGGCCGGAAAATGGCGATATCTGGTTTGGGTATTTTAAAGCCCTTTCATCAGCGCAGGAATGGTCGCTGCTGTCAAAGGCGGTAAAAGAAGGAATAGACAAAATAGAAATGTCCGATGACCGGCGGGATTTCCTGGTGGAGATGTATTTGTCTTTGGAGGAGACAGAGAAAGCGCTATGTTTATGGAGAGGTATGGAGATCGCTTCGGAGCGGTGGGGGAAGACTCTTTTCACCATAGTGAACACATTAACTGCCAATAAGAAACAGGAAGCGGCTGTTCAGGTTCTGGAACAGGCATTGGAAATGGACGGCGCGAATAGCCTTATCGCAGGGGAGCTGTCTCTTCAATATGCTTTCCTGGATATGCCGGAGAACAGTATGGAAATTTTGCGTCAATTTGAAAACACGCCGGAGACCAGTAGCGCACTGAATATTGCAAAGGCAGGGCTTTTCTCTATTGTAAAAAATTATGAAACGGCATTGTCAATGTTGCAGGCTTTTGAACAAAATACCGGTAATGATTACAAGGCGCAGCTTATTGAACTGGAATGTTATTATGGCTTGGAAGATTACGAGGCGCTTATCGAAAAATCCGATTCATTATTGCAAAAATGGGGCGAGGATGAATCTTTTCCTAAATCAAGGGTGTCGGCATTGCGGATACTTTCGCAAATCAAAGCGGGCTTGCATCGGGAGGCAGAAAGAGATATTGGGGTGTTGTTGGGAACGCAGAAAGAAAAATACACCGCCGCAATGCTTTCCGTTTTGCTCTATGCTTACGAAGGCGTCGAATTGTTAGCAGCGCTGGAGAACGCCGATTATGGTTCGGCGGTTTTTTCAATATCGTTGTTCGCTTCCAGTGGACAAATGGAAGAACATTACCAATCCATTCAGGCGCTTGGAGCATCACTGGCGGAATCTTCTTCTTGGTCTGATACGATGCCGCAGCAGTTCTTTGAGGATGAATTATTCTTTGATGCATCAAAGGTGACTGCCCTCCGCATGCTTCATGCCTGGAAGATTGCGGATGAACTGTCCGGGCATAATAATGCGGACATAACGGAGCAGTTGGCGATGGCTGAATATAGAGCAGGGAATTTTCAGGAGGCGCTGGAGGTTTATGAACAACTCTATCGTATGCGTGAAGATGCATCATATAAACTGGGCATGATGGAATGTTTCATGGCAATGAACAATAAAAAGAAGGCGAAAGAAGTATGTGATGAAATACAACTATCGAATCTACCCCGCCAGGAAATGTCCCGTTATCTGGAAAATGTGGTGAAATGCGGCATTGAAAGAGAGGCGTTTTACAGGATAATCATGGAATTGCCGGAGGATTTGACAAAAAACACGCGTGTCATAACAGCGATAGCAATGGCAAATATTCATTACGGCGACTACTTTCTTGCAAATAATATAGTAACGGAATATCTCTTAAATAATCAGATCTCTCTCTCCCTCTTTCAGTTAATCATGGATAAGGCGGGAGATTTTGACAAAGGGCGGGGGGGGAAATATTACCAGTTTGCAAAAAACTGGCTGAATGACGCCGTGGAATTATATCCCGAAAATACCGGCATTCAGTACCAGTATGCAAGGTTCCTGGCTTTGCACGAAGAGTATGAAATGGCAAAGAAACAATTTTTGACGATGTGGGAATCAAATTCCAGAGATACCCGGGCTATGATATGGATGGGGAAACTGAACAGGCAGACGCACGAATTTGAGGAATCGCGGAAATGGTATGATCTCTATTTAAAAACAAGGCCATCTGACGCCATTGCCCGCCGGGAAAGAGAACTCGTTAATCACTGGGCGCAGTGTAAGAAACAATCCGACATGGTGTATGCAATGGTTAACCGGCGTATGCCGGGGGATTACAGCGATTGTTGGGAGTGGCGGTCAAAGAGGTTTGAGGCAAAAGAAACACAACAGTCAATGTTTCTGCAGGATGCATTTACTATGAATTGCAGGGGAGAGAGTCATTTCTTTCCCTATTTGGAACAGGTTGCCTTTTATGATGAATCCGGCGGTGGAATGGAAGGCATTAGCCGTGAAATGCCTGAACAGGATGCTGGCGCAATTGGCTATTCCTTTGACCAAACTACTGGGAAGTGGAAACGGGGGACATCGTTTGTTTTTACTGGATTTAGCGGCGTAAAAGGAGGCAGCGGAAATGGAGATTTTTTACGCCCGTTGTCAGGAAGGGTGAACAGGTATCTTGCGATGGATTTGCCGGCGTCAATGGACCATGCGCTTAGTGTTGAAGACAAAGTAATGTATTTTAGAAAATTTGGCAGAGCGACAACGGATCGTTTAATGGCGGCGTCACATAAAGATTTTAAAGAGAGTCTGAAGAATTATGTCATGGGGAAAATAGTGCCGTATCAGGGAGAGGATGAAAAAGGGGAGAGATTTGAGATTATCCGGGATGATGGAATAAATGATATTTTTGACGCATCATTGCGGTGTGATAAAGAAGTGATGCGGAAAGGTTTTTATGCGCTGCCCCCCGGAGAACTGAAGAATATTTCAACAGTGTTAGGAAGAATCTTCCTGAGCAGTTTGCTAGGTGAGGGATAGTAGTTTAAAAGGTATTTTAAATCTTTGCGCCATCAGGAGTTTCCGGGCAGGCATGGTTATACGATAATGGGAAATTGTAAAGACAAAAAACATCCGTGTGACGACTGCTTTAGTTGCCAGTTTTGCAGCGATGAACGCTGTTCCATGTGCTTGTGCAACAAGAAAAAACCGAGACAGCTTAGCGTGGAAGAACAAATCGCCCTTTACAATGAGCTAAATAAAAAGTAAATGTAGGGACACTTCCCAAAAAATACAAAGAAACTATTGAGAAGGTACTAAACACAGGTTATTTTTGCTGTGCCAGTAAATCTGCTTTTTCCATCATTTCGCACATGGTTCTTTCCAGCAATAGACGGTATGCTTCCATTTCTTCATCGTTAAGTTGTGGGGGGATAAACAAGGGTTTGCCATAGAGTATTAACACACGGGAAAA
This sequence comes from Candidatus Kuenenia sp., assembly GCF_039794105.1. Classification (GTDB taxonomy): domain Bacteria; phylum Planctomycetota; class Brocadiia; order Brocadiales; family Brocadiaceae; genus Kuenenia. The sequence goes on along the minus strand of NZ_JBDIWA010000015.1, from coordinate 73,295 downwards.
CGGCTTTGGTATGCGAAATTTGTCCCAACTTGGAAGTTTCCAGTAATTTGACATTCCGACCGTAACAGGGAGAATGGGTACGCCTGTTTTTTTGCCAAGGTATATACATCCTGATTGCACCACGCATCGCGGCCCTCTGGGTCCGTCAGGGGTAATTGCAATTGAGTACCCTGCCTTTGTTTTATCCATTAGCGCCTTTACCGCCCTGGCGCCTCCCCGGGTGGTAGAGCCTCTGATAACGCTGAAGCCAAGCCTTTTAATTACCCTTGCAATGTATTCACCATCAGAATGCTGGCTGACAAGTACTTGTACATTTGTATTACGGCCAATATATGCAAGGCAAAGCAGTGTGCAATGCCAAACAGTATAAATATTTAATGACTTTTTTATCTTTTCCAGACTTCCCTCTGGTTCATGTTCTATTCGCAGGGTAAATAGCAATATCCTGATTAAAAAACAGCCAAGTATCCCTGTAATGTAGAACTTTAGGTTTTTCATTTTGGCACTCTGTTTTTTAAATACGTTATTCTTTGTTCATGGCTGCATATAAGGCGCATTTGTTACAACTAATCGTATCGTTTTCACAAAAGTCCTTAAACAACTGATAAAGCCCTTGCTGTCTTCTTGCGGAATGTATCACTTTATTTGAAACCATTGATGTTCCAAATATACGAGTACCCATAAATTTTGTAACGCTGGTGGAAGGATGAGGTGTGTAGTTTCTGTAAATGTAGTGTAATCTTTCTTCTAATGCCTTGTCGTTATGCTTTCTTGCGTATACGAACATGACCGGGATGATCACATTAACAAAAATGTTTGACGTCCTTTCTTTTCCAAGGAGTTTTTGCGGTTTGTTCAGCTTCTTGCCACCTGGGGTGTAACGATACGACCAATATGCGTCATGGGTTTCCAGAAAGGGAGAAAGGAGTTCATTGACGAATGATTTAAATCGCCGTGTGTTTTTTTTCGTAGCATCTCTTTTTTGGAAGATACGCAATATATACCGGAATAGTCCATTGTCAAGGTGTTCCGATAGGATGTTGGCAATGGCAACAATTCTCCTGTCGGGAAAATTTGCAGGCCTGATCCCTGTATACGACCAGTTTTCCCTGGTCAGGGGCGTCTGAGGTATTTTTGTTTTTATGCCCTGCCATGTTGAGAAAATACGGTCAAAATACTGTATGGTTTCATCATCAAATCTTTTTGTCTCCTCCTCATTCATGGGTAATAATCCTGCCATACCGAGCAAGAGGGACTGGGCTATGATTTTTTTCTCCTGAGCAGGAGTATATTCCGGCACAAAAGATTGAATCGTTTCTGCAGTAACGAGTGAGGCCAGCATCAGAAAAGGTTTCTTATTGTTTTTGTATCCCAGCGATTCCATTATTGCTTCATAAAGAACCCGTTCGAAAGGTTTGTTTTCAATCCATTTTTCATATTTTTTTGCCTTTTGAAGGATGCGTTCATCTCCTGCGTAATCAAGAAAACCCCCGATCCACTGTTGTGTTATTTTTTGTTTTCGCATCTCCAGGTTGCAATATCCCGGGATAACCTGTTTGTTGCCGATGTAAGATCCAACATCAATGGTTTCAATTATCTCATCAAGTTCTGCCTCCAGATAGAGTGATAATGTTATTTGGGGGATTACTTTTCCGGAGAAGTTTTTGACGCATCTCCCCTTCAGATCATTCCACATAACCACGTGCAGGCATACGGCGTCGTAGGTTTTTTGGTTTTCATGTTTGTGATGTATCCAGTCGGAGGCAAATACATGGATTTCGACACTGCCTCTTATCAATCCCTTTCCTTCCAGAAAAAACTCCGCATGTTTGAAATCAGGCCCTTCTTCATTGTTCCACCATCCCGGAGAAAGGATTTCCAGGCGGAGGCCATCGTCCGTGCGCAAATTTTCCTTTTCAATGTGTTGTCCGAACCAGATACACCGGACAAGTTCTTCCTTTATTAATTTTTCCGTGCCTTCCAGTATGAAAGAGATGTTTTCATGACGTGCGGCAGCGCTGCACATGGCAACTATATTACGGTAAGCCGTCGAAAAATTTTCTGTGGAAAACGATTCAATATCCAACATTGTTATTGATAACCCAACCTTTTTAACTTATGTGTATCTTTTCGCCATTTTTCCATGACCTTGACGTGCAGTTCAAGAAATACTTCCCTTCCCAGTTGATCCTCGATATCTTTTCGTGCAATGACGCCCACGTGCTTGATTGCCTTGCCCTCTTCGCCGATAATAATTCCCTTCTGCGATTTCCGTTCAACATAGATAATCGCCTTGATATAGTCCCTGCCTTTTTCCCTCTCCTTGAATTCTTCGATTTCCACCGTTGCAGAATAAGGAATTTCTTCTCCATAAAACTCAAAGACCTTTTCCCTGATAATTTCGGCGGCAAGGAATCTCTCATTGTAATCGGTAATAGAATCCTCAGGATACAGCGGCTCGCCTTCTGGCAAATACTGCACAATAAGAGAAAGCAGGCGTTCAAGGTTAGTTCCTTCCTTTGCAGAAATGGGAATAATTTCGGAAAACTTCATTAACGTATTATATGAAGCGATAATGGGAAGGAGTTTATCCTTTTCTACCATATCCACTTTATTAATTACCAGCAGTATCGGCTTGTTAAAGGCGGCGAGTTTCTTCACTACGTCTCTGTGTATTTTTGCAGGTTGTTTAAAAGGTTCCACCATCATAAGGAGTATATCCGCTTCTTTAATAACACTGTAAGCGGTTTTCACCATGTATTTTTGTAGTTCGTATGTTGGTTCTATAATGCCCGGAGTATCAAAAAAGATAATCTGATAGTTCTCCTTCGTTAATATGCCCATAATCTTTTTTCTTGTCGTTTGGGGTTTATGGGTAACGATGGATAATTTACACCCCATATAATTGTTAATGAGGGTGGATTTGCCTACGTTTGGCTCCCCTATTACCGCAACATATCCTGATCTGAAATCTTTTTTGTTTTGCATAAATAGCAATCTTCTCTTTTTTTTAAATGTTTATAATAAGATGTTTCGGAAAACAGTCCTCAATTATCAATCCTCAATCGGCAATCCTCAGTCCTCAATCTGCAATTTGCCGACTGCCAATTGCAGATTGAACAATTAAATATTTTGCCAAAAAATGTAATGAAATTACTGATAAGGTACTGATAGATCTGTCAGATATTTCAGGGATGCGATTGCTGCTTTAATTAAATGAGTTTCCCCTGTTTTAAGACATTGTTCCGTTATCTTCTCCATGTCTCTTTTATTTACAACTCCGGTAATACATCCTCCTTTTAGTCCCATGGATGCGGTGAGGGTTAATACCGTGGACGCCTCCATTTCGTAATTGAGCACATTGAGGGACTGCAATTCCTTTGTTATTCCCTGAAATTTTCTTAAGGTATATTTTCTAAACGAATCGCTTCTTTCTTCGCCCTGATAAAAAGTATCCGATGATGCGGTGATACCGACATGATATTTTATCCGGGAATCTTTTGTGCCTTCTATCAGTGAATAAATAATTTCATGGTTGGCAACCGCGGGGTATTCAATGGGGGCATAATGCGTTGATGCGCCATCCAGCCTGACTGCACCGGAAGTGATAATAACGTCTCCAATATCGATATATTCCTGTATTGCACCTGATGTTCCCACTCTGATAAAAGTTTGTATCCCCAATTGTGCCAACTCGTCTACGGCGATTGATGCGGAGGGTCCCCCGATTCCCGTTGAGGTAATGAGGATTTTTTGTCCATTCACCTCAGCAAGATATGAGCAGTACTCGCGTTTCCAGGCGAGTCTCTCGTTGCCGGTTCCGTATGTCTTCGAAATGCTCTCTGCAATAATTTGGGACCGAAAGGGGTCGCCTGGCAATAAAGCGATCTTCGCCCCTTGTATGTTTTTGCTATTCAGGTCTAAGTGGTAAACATTATCCATGGTACTTATTTATATGCTATTAGCCTTTATACAAGCGGAATTATTTAAGCGAAGGAGGGGGAAATAGCTGAAAATGCCCAATTTAACTGGTTGAGATGTTTGTACAATTTTGCCGGGATTGATCATTTTACCAGTGGCATGTTTGCATTATAGAAACCCTATTTCTGATTTGCAAGCTTATTTGTTTCAAGTAGTAATGGCCGGATTCCTTACTTCAAGGTGACAATAATCCGGCATCAAACAATATCCATGAATGACCAGTCCTTGCTTTTGATGACGTCTTTTCATTTTCCTTGACAACATTTACCGTAGGAAATATAATTTTTTTCAATATTTTCTATGTCTTTATAACACGAGGCCACCGGCCTCGTTAATTTTTTGGATAATGAATGATGCGGATACTTAAAACATGGGAATGCGATGCAAGCCTGGAGATCGAAAAAATCAAACAAGGCTTAGACCCTTTAAATAGTTCTTCAGATATCAGAACAACCGTACTCAAAATCATTCAGGATGTAAAAAAAAATGGAGACAAGGCCATTGCCGTATATGGCAAACGTTTTGACAAGGCGCTTCTTTCGCCGGAACAATTCAGGGTAAAAGAAGAGGAAATTGAAGACGCTTATAAATATGTAACCGGTAAATTTATAAAGGCAATACGCCTTGCAATAAAAAATATTCAAACATATCAGAACCATATTCGCATTCAAAACGTAAAACAACTAAGGTCTAAAGGGGTGATTCTTGATACACTCTATACCCCAATAGACAGCGCAGGGATATATGTTCCCGGGGGGGCGGCTTCGTACCCTTCTACCGTATTGATGAACGCCATTCCAGCCCAGGTTGCCGGAGTGGAGAAAATAGTCATGGTTTCTCCCCCAAAGGAAGACGGTAATATTCCTCCGGAGAGATTGGTGGCGGCAAAAGAGGCGGGCGTTAGTGAGATATACAAAATCGGCGGTGTTCAGGCAATTGCTGCGCTTGCCTTTGGAACGAAAACCATTCCAAGGGTGGACAAAATTGTAGGCCCTGGAAATGTGTTTGTGACGCTTGCCAAAAAAGAAATTTTCGGATATGCGGGAATAGACATGCTTGCTGGTCCGAGCGAGGTGTTAATTATTGCCGATAACCATGCAAACCCATCATATATAGCTTCTGATTTGCTTTCTCAGGCGGAACACACGCCTGGTATTTCTCTTTTAGTTACTTCTTCAAAACTGTTGGCAAAACAGGTTGTAGCAGAAATAACCCTGCAGATAAAAACACTCAGTCGTTCTGCCGGCACAAATGAATGCCTCAGCAAATATGGAGTAATTTTTATCGCAAAAAATATGAACGAATGCATAGCGCTCTCCAATGCCATTGCTCCCGAGCATTTACAGATTATGACGCAGAATCCAAAATCCGTGTTATCAGGCATTAAACACGCCGGGGCGGTATTTGTGGGAGATTACACTCCTGTGGCTCTGGGAGATTATATCGCCGGACCATCGCATGTGCTCCCTACCGGAGGCACTGCGCGTTTTTCATCCGGCTTATCGGCAAATGATTTCATTAAGAGGACAAGTGTTATCACCTATTCACAATCAGCGCTGAGGAGCGTACAGCAGGATGTGTCTGAAATTTCAGCATCTGAGGGACTTGATGCGCATGCAAAATCGGTTAAAATCAGATTGGCTACAGGCGGGAAAAAGCCGTCCGTGCGTTGAAAGTAACGTAGTTCGCGACTCACTATCACTACTGTTTTATTCATTGGAGCATTCTCTTGAGTTATTTTAAAGAACACATTGAAAAAATGACCGGTTATATACCGGGTGAACAACCAAGGGATGGTGTTTACACAAAGCTAAATACAAATGAAAATCCCTATCCGCCGTCACAGCATGTTTTGGAAGCAATACGTAATTCATTAAACGAAACGCTTCGTTTGTATCCTGACCCGGTCGCAATGGCGGCGCGATTAAAAATTGCGGAAGTACTTAAAACAAAACCGGAACGTGTCATGGCCGGGAACGGATCGGACGATCTTCTTTCTATAATAGTTCGCAGTTTTGCAGGGCCTGGTGATAAAATAGTCTTTCCCTACCCTTCCTACATGCTCTATAAAACCCTTTCTGAATTACAAAACGGCGCTGCATGTATGATTGATTTTGCGGAGGATTATACCCTCCCTGAAGATTTCATCGTAAAAGGGGCAAAAGTTTCTTTTATCGCAAACCCCAATTCGCCTTCGGGCACAATGATTTCTCCCCGGGAAATATCAAGACTGGCGTCGAAAATTGATGGAGTGCTTGTTATTGATGAAGCATATGCGGATTTTTCTGATGAGAACTGCCTGTCATTGGTAGAACGGCATGACAATGTACTCCTTTTGCGTACACTCTCAAAATCATATTCACTTGCAGGCATTCGGTTTGGTTTTTGCGTAGCGCAAGAATCTCTTATACAAGGGATGATGAAAGTAAAAGACTCATATAATGTTGACCGGTTAGGCATAGTAGCCGCAGTCGCAGCTATGGAAGATCAAAAGACCATGATGGGGCATGTTGTGAAAATCAGAAAAACAAGGGAGTCTCTTTCAAAGGCGTTGGAAGGAATGGGATTTTTTATTTATCCATCTCACACCAATTTTGTTTTAGCCCGATGTATGAAGGGGGTTTCTGCACATAATTTATATAATGAATTAAGAAAGCGGAAGATTTTGGTAAGATACTTTAACATAAGACGGCTTGACGATTGCCTGCGCATTACGATAGGAACGGAGGAAGAAATTGACCTTTTAATAAAAAATCTAAAAGACCTGCTGAAAGTTAATGTTTAGTACCTTATCAGCAATTTCTTTGCGAAACAAATTATAAAATCCTCCCCCCCTTACCCTTCCCAAAGGGGGAGAATGTCCCCCCGCTGGCGGGGGTGCAGGGGGTGAAATTAAAATTTAGAATTTGTTTCGTATTTCGTGCTTCGCGCTTTGTATTTTTTATCTCATGCTTGTTTGGCTCTGGCTTGCCCTGCGTAGGAATTTCAATATTTTTGTAGAGACGCATTGCATGCGTCTGGAAACTGTTGCGCGTAAAGAAAATGTTGACACAAGAGAATTTACTGACATAACGTAGAGACGCATGCAATGCGTCTCTACATTTAATATTTTCCCTGGAAATACGGTAAGCTTTTTCTTGGAGAAACAAAAATGAAAAACCCCTGGAACAAAATAAAGGAAATAGAGAAAAAAGACCCGCGCTATTCTCCCATGGCTTATCAATTTGTATTCGAGGCGCTCGAATTTACCACAAACATGCTCGGCAAAACTCAATATAAGGCCGCTGATTCAGGCCGTCATGTGACGGGAAAAGAACTTTTGGAGGGGATTAAACGTTATGCATTGAAGCAATTTGGTTTTATGGCCTTAACTGTATTTGAACAATGGGGTATAAAAGAGGACATTGATTTTGGGAATATCGTCTTCAATCTTGTTGAAAGCGGTTTGATGGGGAAAACAGAAACAGACTCGAAAGATGATTTTAAAAATATTTATAACTTTAAAAAGGTTTTTGATGAAGAGTACGAATTTAAAGGCAACTATGATATCCGGATGTCATTAAGCGCACTTGGCATCAAAAAAAGTTAAATACCTCATCCCACAATATATACGGTATTTTATTCAGCATCTTTTACGCAACGGAAACCTACGTTGTTATCCCGTCCTTCGGGATAACTGCAACTACGATAAGCGCTCCTGAGAATATAATGATGATTCAGCCATGAGCCGCCTCTCACGACACGGTATTTTCCTTCTTCATACCAATCCTCGCACCATTCCCACACATTCCCCGACATATCATAACACCCATAAGAACTTGCGCCTTCCTTTCTGTCTCCTACCGCCGCCGGGGCTCCGATATTAGGGTCGAGATTAAATACGGCCAGCGTATGGTCTGGTTGCATGTTTCCCCACGGGTATTCCCTTCCGTCAATTCCCCGGGCAGCCTTGCCCCACTCTTTTTCTTTCGGGAGTCGTTTTCCCGCCCATTTCGCATATGCAACCGCATCGCTCCAGCTTACCCCTACCACTGGTTGCAGTGGTTTGTTAAATCGTTCATTATTCCAGAAAGAAGGGTGTTTCGCGCCAGTTTCATCAATAAACTTCTTATATTGGGAATTTGTTATGGGAAACTTATCAATATAAAATGCATCGACATACACAACCTTCCTGTCCTCTCCCATAACAAAATTACCGGCAGGCACATACACCATTTCAGAGCCATCTTTTTCGTTAATAATACTTTGCTGTGTCATATGCATATATTCTGTAAAAATAGTTAAAATGGAGATTTTTCAAAAACTACATTGTTGCTTGAAATTTCAATTCTTACCATTACGAGATTCTCCATTTGCTATAACGCGCGGTGGCATTTTCACTACATCTCCTTCCCGCACATTATGTATTTCAAACCAATTAGATTTCATTTCAAGGGCGTAGCGTACCTTTTCGCGTGAGTTATGAAGATCAAGGCTCCGGGGTTTCATTGTTTCTATCTGGGTAATCCGTCCATCCCTATCTATAAATGCAACAGAAAGCGGCACATAGGTATTCTTCATCCAGAATGAAAGCCTCTCTTCATCCGGAAAGATAAAGAGCATGCCTTTATTATCTTCTAAGGTATTACGATACATTAGCCCTGCCATGTGTTCTTCAGGGGTAACCGCCAACTCTACCTCTATGTCTGTTCCGGATACCGTTATTTGCTCTGTTTTCTTTTCATGGTTCCCGTAGCAATCATTTTTTATGCAATGGTATACTATAATGCAAACGGAAAGTACAGCAGGAAAAAAATATTTTAATGTCCTGTTCATCCTCATATCTTTTTCTAAACCTGTAATAAAGAAGCAAAAAAAAACGTCAATATACGGAGATGGATGTAATACATTTGTTAATTAAAAAATTACTAAAATCAACAATTTCACTATGTATGAATATTTTACGCACCTCACCTGCAAAGTCAATCCATTTCTCTGCTTGATTTATTAGGGGGGAAGGGATATAGTTCTCATCAAATGACGCTTATATCCTATTTAACCAAAAACAGTAGAACAGTGTCTTAATCCCATTAATTATGAAATTGCATCCATTTGTCGAAAACATATTCAAAATTATCTGTAAATACCAGCTTATTCAACCAGATGATTCAGTCATTGTCGGAGTTTCCGGTGGGCCTGATTCTGTCGCTCTCCTGAAAACCCTTCATCTTCTTAATGCTGCAAAAAACCTGCGTTTGCGGTTATATACGGCGCACCTTAATCATCAGCTTCGTGGTGATTTTTCAGAAGAAGATGAACAATTCGTCCAAAATTTAGCAAACGAACTCTCACTTCCATTTATTTCAAAAAGGGTAAATATCAGAAAAATCGCTGCAGAAACCAAACTTTCGCTGGAAGAAACGGCACGCAAAGAGAGATATACATTTTATTCCGAGGCATCGCAAAACTACAATGTTTCTCATGTAGCAACCGGACACAATGCCGATGACAATGCAGAAACCATTCTCCACAGAATAATCAGGGGAACCGGCGCTCCCGGTCTTGGAGGAATACCCATTAAACGTCCGTTATCCCCAGGTACGCAGCAGTTGATCATTCGGCCTCTGTTATTTGCATGGAAAAAGGAGATTCTCGAATATCTCAATAAAGATCAGACGAAATACCGGGTAGATGCATCTAATTATGAAAAGGAATACACAAGGAACAGGATACGTCATGAACTCATTCCTTTATTGGAACATAAATACAATCCTAATATAAAAAACGCCCTGTCCCGATTATCGCAGATACTTACGATAAACAATGAATACCTCCTTGCGGCATGCGAATCAGTATTTGAAAACGCCATTATGAAAGAACCAGACAATGCATATGTTCTTAACGCCGGGTTTCTCCTTAAACAACCAAAAATTATGCAATTCCTGTTGCTGCAGAAATTGTTGCACGTAATGCATATCCCTCTGAAAGCCATACATTATGGACATTATTCCATGATACTTGAAGGGATGGCGCAAAAAAAAAATGCCATGAAATTCCAATTGCCGGGGAAAATTACCTTACGGTATGAGCAGGGAAGGCTTTTTTTAGAAAGGGGGTTTTCCCGGGAAACATTTACAGAATTGCCGGAAATTCCCCTGAAAATACCCGGGACAACTCAAATCGTGGGTCTTGGCAGTTTAACCGCAGAACTTCTTGAGAGTAAGGATGTGTCACTCGAAAAATTTAAATTAATGAAAACAAGATATGAAGAGATACTGGATTTCGAAAGCGTTAAAGAACCTCTTCTCTTAAGAAAGAGAAATAGCGGAGATACCATTTCTCCATTAGGAACTCGGGGTTATAAGAAAGTGAAAAAACTTTTTATCGATAAAAAAATACCCCAGGGAAAACGCAGCTTCATCCCTATAATTGCTATGAATAATAAACCGGTATGGATCGTTGGAATATGTCTGGATAACAGCGTTAAGGTTACTGGCAATACAAAAAAAATACTCAAATTAACCTTTCAACCATCCGGAAGCTAAAAGGGTACTTATCATATCATTTGACCATACTATTCACTTACAATCTTCTCAAAGCCGGCATCTCCCTTATATCTTATGAAATCAGGGCTGTTGCGGGCGGCATTTTTATACAGGGGATTTAATTGCACCGCTTTCTCTAATGAATCAAGGGCTTCTTCTTTTCTTGATAGCAATGAAAGTGCGCATGCCTTATTAAATAATACTGCGTCAAAATCGGGGTTGATACGTAGTGCGCTGTTGTACATTTTTACAGCATCTTCGTGATTACCAATGCTATCCAGCAAAAGTCCCTTATTGTTCATTGCTTCAGGAAAGTCTGGTTTTAACCGGAGCGCATTGTCATAAGCATCAAGCGCCTCCTGATATTTTCCCATTTCTTCCAATACGTACCCTTTGTAATTAAATGCCTCATATGCATTGCTTTCTAATAACGCTGCTTTATCAAAGGCGGTTAACGCCTCGTCGTATTCATTTAAAAATGAATGGGAAATCCCTTTATTCATCCATAAATCAAAATCATCATTTTTAATCCGTAACGCATTGTTGTAAACGTTTACGGCGTCAGCATACTTGTTGAGACGGATAAGTGCAATGCCGTTGTTTTGTAACGCTTCCAGTTTAATTTTTGATAAACGGGGAACGTTCACCGCTTCTTCATCAGTAATAATTTGTCCTACCTTTGCAAATGACTCTGTCGCCTCTTCAAGCCGCCCCATCCTGGCCAGGGCATTTCCCTTGTTTTTCCATGCCTCAGCGTAATCCGGCTGCAATTCTATTGCCCGGTCAAATGCCTTTATTGCTTCAACATAGTTTCCGAGGTGAAACAATTCGCAGCCTTTATTCGTCATTGTTTCATACGAATCAGGCTGTATTATCAATGCCTTTTCATATGCAGCAACGGCTTCATCATGTCTTTTTAAACGGGACAAGGTCAACCCCATATTTGTCCATGCCCCATAAGAATCCGGTTGTATCTCAATGGTCTTCTCATATGCTTTCAGGGCATCCTCGTATCTGGACAGTGAGTCCAATGCGAGTCCTTTGCCATTCCATGCTGCATACGAACCCGGGCTCAGCTCAATTGCTTTATTAAAAGCGTCTACGGCCTCTTCATGTTTTCCCATGTCAGCGAGTGTAAAGCCCTTATTCGCCCATGCCGCATGTTCCTTGGGCCGTATTTTTATTGCGGTATCGTATGCTTCAATCGCTTCGCCATACCTGCGCAACCGAACGAAACAGTTTCCCTTATTAATCCATGCTTCATAATATGCCGGATTTATTCTTATTGCCTGATCATATGCTTCCAGCGCTATGCCCCTTTTTTCCGGAATTCTCGCCAATGCCAATCCTTTATTATTCCATGCTTCATATTCATCAGGTTTTAATTTAAGGATAGAGTCATACGTCTTTATTGATGCTTCGATATCGCCTATATGGTCATGTACGTTCCCTTTGTTATATAAAACCATCAAAGCATCCGGTTTTATTTCTAATGCCTTGTCAAATGCCTTAATTGCCTCATAATATTTTCCTGCGTGGTCTGAAGCCCTTCCTTTCATATACCACGCTTCCCAGTAATCAGGTTTCGATTGAACTGCCATATCAGCGGCTTCTATGGCTCTTTCAAAATCACTCATATAATCAAGTACGGCTGCTTTGTTATACCAGGCCTCCGGCGCATTGGGTTTCAGGGAAATGGCGCGTTCGTACTCGTGAAGCGCATCCTGATAGTTCTGTTTATGTATAAGGATATTCCCCTTATTGATACACTCTTCATAAGTTTCTTCCCCAAATGCTACTGTGTTTAGCCCGGCAAGTATGAAGAAAAGAAGCGCTTTTAGTATGAATACTCTTTTTGCCATAACTACTATCCTCCCCATTGCAAAAAACATAAAGCGACTAAACTACGGATTAATTTAACCGTGTAATAAAATTTCCATGTTCGCGTTTATTAGCGATTCCTTTATTAACCGCTAATACAAGCAAATAGACGCTAATGAATAACGAATATTTTACCCTGCTAAATAAATCCAGCTTCATTGTTCAATATTCGATTACCGACTGCCGACTGCCGACTTTCTATATTGGACTCCACCTGAAAAATATCAAAAACAACTTAGTGCTTATGGTGTTCCTGCCCGCATACCATTTACTGGAAGGTCAATATATCTCCATCTTCTATGATATAAGGGATATCCAATCCCCACCTTTTGGTTAGCATCCCCTGATAGATTACTGTATCACCCTCATTAAATCTCGATACATTATCTATTCTTGATTTTTTCACCCTGAGTTCTAATTTGCATAGACCGCCATCCTGTTGTTCAAATCCTATGCGCAAATCGTTTTCTGCCGCCAGATGCTTGTATACGATCTTCCCCATCCAGCTCAGGTATTTGCCATCAAATTTGTCCCATTTTTCCCTCTTTTGATCTGCGGAAAATTTGCTCTCTTCGCCAAACATACTTTCCAAATCCGCAAGCGTTTCTATTATATATTCTTTTCCGGGACCTTGACACAAAACTGTCGTATAAGGGTCAGCGGTCAGTTCCTCTTTTGTTAATGGTTTAGGAGAGTCGTCTTCAATTCGGAGTATATTGCCGTTTTTCAGTTTATAAGGGTATACCTTTGTTACCGGCGAAACAAGTTCTCCTGTGTACGTTACCATACTGCCATATTTAACACCGGCAAAGTTTTTCTTATGCTCAGGATTCAGTTCTGTTTCCACACTCGTATGACCGTGATTAATATTCAGTAACCATCCGTTAACGATCGTCCATCCAATATACTTGACCCTACCGCACCACTTAACCTTTCTGCCCTCACATTTCCGCCACAAATTTTCCTTTTGATTATCCGACAAATCGCTTATCACCCCAAATATTTTGTCGAACTCCTCAAAATTCATGTCAATAAAGCCATCCGCATTCTCTGTAATTGTTATGTCATACCCTGAAGCAATCAACTTTCCTTCAACTGTCTTTTTCTCATTGGTTTCGGATACCGGTTTTACCGGTATCTTTTTCTCTGTTTCTTCCGCAATATACGTCTGCTTTTTAAGGGGAGAGTCTGCACCCTTATGAAATAACCTGCCAAATTCCCTTTGATATTTCACTAATACAGGAGTTTCATCCATAAAAATGACATTTTCGCAATTAAACCTGCTTGTTTTTTCATGCCAAAGATAAGACCCTGTTACAAGCAGTTTGGAATCAAAGATGGCATAGTTATTGTTCATAATACCTTTCTGGATCAATATCTTCACGGCAAACCCGTTTTCCCCGCAATATTGCGATAGTATCCCCTTCGTGAGAAAACGTTTTCTGTCGATAACAATCCTTATCTCTACCCCTCTTTCCTTTGCCCTGGCAAGTGCATTTACTATATCGACGGAAGTCATGTTTCTCGCGGCAATATCAATAGATTCGCGGCAAGCGTCTATCTCGTTAAGAATTTTCTCTTTAATTTCATCAGGAGTAAAATAGACTTCAGATGAAAACGCCTTCCCCTGAATACACATTAGGATTACAATCCCTGTAATAATAACTGCATGAATCTTTTTCATACCTATACCCTTTCTTTATTTTTTATTAAGGAACAAATGCCCATTGTTTATTGTTAAATTCTGCGTATCCGGCAGTTTTAAAATAAAACACCCGAAAGGATTGATTATTCAGATTTCCCCGGAAAGAACGAGGCTACCTGCACTTCCATAAAAAAGCCATACGCGCTGCTTTAAAAATTAATGGTAACAATAGTGGCGAGATGATGTTTGTAAATAATTGAGAATAATATCGGCGCATGTTAACGGAATGGAAAATTATGATTGTTTAAATAATATCAGCGAAAACAGAATAATGCAAGAAATTAGGAAGGCTGTCCGCATCTTTTTGCCCTGCAAGGTATTTTGAATTATATTGACAAAAAACACTGCCTAAAATAGAATTGAGGCCTAACATTTTTATACGTTGGACATTTACAAAAAGGGAGCATCAAAATGTTGAATAAGGTACGAAGCAACTGTATACGCATACTATGCATTCTGGGGATATTTGCAGGCATAGATTTATGTTTGTCCCAAAAATCAAGCATCTTCGCTTCAAATAAGACAAATAGTGACACTTCGGTAATTGAAGCCGCACAAAGCTTTGAGAAGATTTTCGAACAGGTTGTGGAAAGGGTAAAGCCAGCAGTTGTGTCCATAACTTCAGTAAAAAGCTTTAAACATAACAGAGAACGGCAGCGTGAAATGCCTAAAGACCGTAACCATCCCCAACAACCGAGGCAGGAACAGGATCAATTTCGCGATTTTTGGGATTTTTTTGGAGACGACTTTTTTGACAAGTACTTAAAACCCCGGTATCCTGAAGAAGATTTTAAGGTTCAGGGACTAGGTTCCGGCGTAATTGTTGACAGCGAAAACGGCTATATCGTCACCAATAACCATGTCGTTGAAAATGCTGACGAACTAACGGTTTCCCTCGGAGACAGGCGTGAATTTAAAGGAACAATCGTTGGCACCGATCCGCAAACGGATATAGCAATTGTAAAGATCGAAGGAAAAGATTTGCCTTCTGCAAAACTGGGGGATTCGGATTCCATTAAAGTAGGGCAGTGGGCTATTGCAATAGGAAATCCCTTTGGTTTATCACAGACCGTTTCCGTGGGCGTTATTAGTGCCATGGGAAGGGCCAATGTTGGTGTTGCGCAGTACGAAGATATGATCCAGACAGATGCAGCGATAAACCCCGGTAATAGCGGAGGGCCTCTGGTCAATTTAAACGGGGAAGTGATTGGCATAAACACCGCAATTTTTACCAGAAGTGGCGGTTATCAGGGTATTGGGTTTGCCATACCCGTTAATATGGTAAAAATCGTTATGAAAGACCTCATTGAGAAAGGGAAGGTCACTCGTGGTTGGCTCGGTGTTGCGATACAGGATATCAGCCCGGATCTGGCAAAATCATTTGAGGTAGCCATCGCTGAAGGCGTTATTATCAGCGATGTGCAGGAAAATTCTCCGGCAAAAGAAGCAGGCCTTGAACGCGGTGATATTATAATCAAGTTTAACGACAAGCCAATACGGGATGTTAATCACCTGCGCAATACGGTTGCGCAAACGGAAGCAGGCAAAAAAGTGAAGATAACCGTCCTGAGAGAAGGGAATGAAAAAACACTAACAGTAAAAATCGGCGAACAACCTTCCGATTTGTTTGCTTCAGCGCCGACCGGGACATTGCAGGAAAAAGAACTTGGTATGACGGTGCAAAATATTACAAGTGAAATTGCAAAAAATCTGGGATTGGAAAATGAAACGGGCGCCATTGTCTCAGCGGTACAGCCTGGAGGCCCTGCCGCAACGGCAGGCATAAGAGAAGGAGACATTATCAGAGAAGTTAACCGTAAAAAAATAACTACTGTGGAAGAATTTAACAGCGCCGTGCAGAAAGGTGACAAGAAAAAGGGCATTTTGTTGCTTGTGAAACGCGGCGAATACGCCCAATATGTTATTGTAAAATCAGATAAAGATTAACAAAACCTCTCTCTGTACAAAAATTTTAAACAAAAATGGCAATCGTTACGATTGCCATTTTTGTTAACACCTTGGTTTTTTCGATCTCGTTTCCAGGCTTCAGCTTGGGAATGAGCGTTTTTACTTCTTCAAAAATCTACTTTGTTACAATATATCGCTATTGCTTTTCCGTTTGATAAATAGTTACCTGCTTTTATTTCTGCAAATGCTTCGTCCTTGCTTCTCCTCAGATATAACCCGCAGAAATGTGTCCCTGAAATTTAGAATCTCTGTTGTATGGTGATATTTCCCTGAGTCTCCTCACAACGGGCGGAAGATGTTCAATCATATATTCTACATCGTCCGTTGTCGTATATCTGCTCAGACTCAACCGGATGGAACCGTGTACTGCGGTAAAAGGAACGCCCATTGCCCTTAATACATGCGAAGGTTCCAGTGAACCAGAGGTGCAGGCGGAACCTGAAGAAGCACAAATTCCCTTCTCATTAAGCAGCAACAAAATAGCTTCGCCTTCAACATATTCAAAACTTATATTTGTCGTATTGGGTAACCTGGGGGATTTATAACCGTTTATTATCGCATCAGGGGCCTTTGCCACAATTTCACTCTCTAGTCTGTCGCGCAATTGTTTTACCCTTGTTTGTTCCTCAGCCATAAATTTTTTTGCCAGTTCACATGCCTTGCCAAGCCCAATAATAGAAGGCACATTCTCCGTGCCTCCTCTGCGATTTTTCTCCTGATGCCCCCCTATAATAAAGGGTGCGATGGATGTGCCTTTCCTTATGTACAAGGCGCCAACCCCTTTTGGCGCATGTAATTTATGCCCTGAAAGAGTTAATAAATCAATTGCACTTTCAGCGAGATTTATCGGTATTTTGCCTACTGCCTGTACCGCATCGGTATGCAAAAAAGTCCCCTTTTGTTTTACAATGCCGGCAATTTCCTCAATAGGGAAAATGACGCCGGTTTCATTGTTTGCATGCATAATAGACACAATTGCCGTATCTTCCCTCACTGATTCTGACAACTCATCCACATTGAGCATCCCATTTCTATCCACCCCCAACTCAGTGACATGATACCCATTTTGAGCGAGATATGTACACAAGTTGTAAACCGCAGGATGCTCGACCCGTGAAGTTACAATATGCCTTTTCCCCGGATTTGCCCGGAGAATGCCCAATATCGCGGTATTATCACTCTCCGTGCCGCAACTGGTAAATAATATCTCTTCAGGCCTGGCGCCAATGATGTCCGCAACCTGCTGTCTGGCCTTGTCTATTTTCTTTGCAACCTGACCGCCAAAAATATGCATGCTTGAAGGATTGCCGTAATACTCAGAAAAGAAAGGCAGCATTTCTTCCAAAACCTCAGGGGCAACCTTTGTAGTCGCATTGTTATCCGCATAAACAACCTTCATGATAATACCTCCTCCACAATGAGCGTATCGGTGACGAATTCTCTTAATTTAGCCTCTACCGTTGATTTTAAGGTTACTCCCGAACTCGGGCATGAGGAACAGCTTCCCCGGAAAGAAACCATTACCCGGTCGCCGTCGATATCAATCAATTCAATATCACCTCCATCCGCCAGCAGGGCAGGGCGAATATCCCTTTCTATAGTCTCCTGCACAAGCTTCATTTTTTGAATATTCGTTAATTTTTTAACGGGTTTCTGTGCTTTTTTAATAATTTCCTTCTCTTTTTCCTTGTGCCAGATTTCATCGATAATTGCCTGGATTTGAGGGTGACACGACTGGCAGCCTCCTCCCGCTTTGCAATAGTTTGTTACCTGTTCAATCGTAGTCAGTTTATGTTCCCTGACTTCATGCGCGATCTTATTGTCGGTTACCCCAAAGCATTTACACACAATGGTCCCTTCATCAACAGCCTTCTCCAGCTTTATCCCACGGTAATTCGCAATAGCGGCTTCCAGCGCCTCACGTCCCATGACAGAACAATGCATTTTTTGTTCAGGCAAACCGTCAAGATACTCTGCAATATCACTATCAGCGACCTTCTCTGCTTCAGCGATTGTTTTCCCTTTTATCATCTCTGTCAGGGCGCTTGCCGAGGCAATGGCGCTCCCACAGCCGAAGGTCTTAAATTTTACATCCGATATAACGTCCCCGGCATCTATTTTCAGCATCAGTTTAAGCGCATCACCGCAGGCTAAACTGCCTACTTCCCCCACAGCATCCGGATTTTCCATATCGCCAACATTTCTCGGATTCAAAAAATGGTCTTTCACCTTTTCAGAATAGTCCCACACCTTTTATTCCTTTCTTTGCAACTGGTAAGAAACAGGAAAAAGCGCACCGATTATTTTCCGTAATAACCAGCCCCCATTCTGCTTCCGCAGTTTTTTAAAAAACTTATCAAAATACGGTGGTATCCTTTAACGCATGGGAAAAACATTTGCCATAAATTATACAGCGGCAGGATTTTTGCGTCTCCACCTTTTTCTCACTGCAAATATTCTCCTTATGGACGTATTTGAATATATTCTTTTCTAATTGTCATGTCAAGCATTGCCTGACCTTATACACCCAAGCTGGCATAGCCAGAACCAAACAAGCATGAAAAAGGAAACCAGATTAAAATCGGTAGCCGGCAATCGCCAGTAGGCAGTCGTACAAGATTGCAGAGATTGAGTATTGAGGACTTCGGATTTCACCATTTGTCTGTATTTAATTATTAATAAAAACACTTGAAATTTGGAAATATTTCTATATAATACACCAAATACATAGACTAAGCAGAATAAATTTGCAATTTCCTTTTGTAAGAAACATTAACATAGGTAAAGGGAATACCCGTTGAAAATAAATAACCATTATGGTGTGTAAATACGATGATTTCAAAAAAGGTTAAATACGCTATTATTGCGCTTGTTAAATTAGCAAGAGAATATAATAAAGGACCTATATTAATAAGGGATATCGCAGAAAGTGAAAAAATTCCTCAAAAGTTTTTAGAGGCGATACTGAATGATCTTAAGCATGCCGGCATTCTGGGCAGCAAAAAGGGGAAAGGCGGTGGATATTATTTGTTAAAAAGTCCTGAAGAAGTAAACCTGGCTACAATTATTCGGTTATTTGATGGAGCAATAGCGCTTTTGCCGTGCGTCACTTATCGATATTATGAACGATGCAAAGAATGTAAAGATGAAGAAACATGCGGTATTCGTGATGTTTTTAGAGAGGTGCGCGACGAAACAGTTGAATTGCTGAAAGCGGCAACTCTGAGCGAGATTATCCGGAGAGAATCAAGCGTAAAGAAAATTAAACGTTAAATTTTTTTGTAATTACAGTCTATATATTCTATAGATTTATCATTTATGTGACAGCAATTTAGTTTTATAGAAAACAAATGTTGTATAAGGAAGGAGTATTGTATGAGTTACGAAGCGTGGATAACCTTAGCGGTAGTTGCAGGCATTTTTGTATGTCTTATCAGGAACCTTGCGCCGCCAGACCTGTTATTCTTAGGAGCTACTACCTGCCTGGCTGCGGTCGGTATTATTACACCGGGAGAGGCCTTTGCAGGGTTTTCAAACTCCGGCATGTTGACCGTGGCCGCTTTATTTGTAGTGGCTGCCGGTCTGCGTGAGACAGGAGTGTTGGACTACATTGGGCATCATGTTCTCGGACGGGCAAAAACAGAAAAAAGCGTTTTAGGGAGATTGGCGGTGGTAGTGATTCCAATGTCGGCTTTTTTGAATAACACCCCCATTGTTGCAATGTTCGTGCCGGTTATATTGGATTGGTGCAGAAAACATCTGGTCTCTCCCTCAAAACTGCTAATCCCGCTCTCTTTTTTAGCAATTCTCGGTGGAACGTGTACGTTGATAGGGACGTCAACCAATCTTGTTGTACAAGGTTTAATGATCAGGAATGGGTTGCCCGGTATGCATCTGTTTGAGATTGGCATGGTAGGACTCCCCTATGCCTTTATCGGCTTTGCATATCTGTTTTTTGCAGGTTCAAAATTGCTTCCCGACCGAAAAGAATTCCTCGAACAGCTTAGTGAGACCCGGAGAGAATATTTAGTGGAAATGATGGTTCAGTCCGGCTGTAAATTGATCGGGAAAACGGCTGAGCAGGCAGGGCTCAGGAGACTGCCCGGTTTGTTCCTTATTGAAATTGACCGCGCCGGCACAATTATTAGCCCTGTGAGTCCAGACGATGTAATAGAGGCAAATGACCACCTGGTTTTCACAGGGGTGGTGAGCAGCATTATTGAGCTGGAAAAGATTCCCGGTATTATACCAGCCGCAGATACCGCCTATGAAGTTTCTCCAAAACTGCAGCGCAAACGGCGTTTGTGCGAAGCTGTGATTTCTGAAAATTCGCCTCTCATCGGGAAATCCATTCGTGACGCTGATTTCCGGGCTTCGTATGGCGCTGCAGTAGTAGCTGTTCATCGTGGCAGTAGGCGTGTTGAAAAAAAGATTGGCGATATACGGCTGCGGCCGGGAGATACCCTTCTTCTGCAAGTGAGGCAGCATTTTTTAAGGGCGCACCGAAACGACCCTTCGTTTTATCTTGTCAGTAATGTTGAGGGATGGCGTCCGCTGCGCAGAGACCGGGCATGGATTTCTGTGTCTTTATTTCTAGTATTGATAGGATTCATGACAACAGGATGGATTCCGATCCATACCGTAGCTATCCTAACCTCTATCTTTATGGTGGGACTCGGATGTATTTCTGCCGGAGATGCACGGCAAAGCATTGAGTGGAAGGTGCTTATCACTATCGCCTCTGCGTTCGGCATTGGTACTGCCCTGCAAAACTCAGGGCTTGCAACAACCATCGCGACCATTCTTGTTGAAGCGACAAAGGCATATGGTCCAATAGCAGCATTGGCTATCTTTTATCTTCTCGGATCACTTATGACAGAACTCATTACAAATAATGCCGCTGCCGTTTTACTTTTCCCATTCTGCCTTGAAACTGCAAGACTCTATGATACAAGCCCCCGTCCCTTTCTTGCCGCTTTAATGTTGTCTGCGTCTGCAAGCTTTATGACGCCTATTGGCTACCAGACGAATATGATGGTCTATGGGCCAGGAGGATATCGGTTTACTGATTTTTTAAGAATTGGTGGGCCGCTGAATCTGCTGCTCTGGATTACGGCAGTCGCATTAATCCAGCTTTTCTGGAAATTCTGAAACATGGAAAATCTTAACAAAATCTTAATGATTTCTTTATATTGCCTTAATATTTGCATTTTATAATCCGTGCGTTTTCATAATAGTCTGTTGCTTATCGTAACAATACAAAAAGACGTAACAGGAGGTGAAACGGACACATATATTATTATTTTAAGAAGTTAGAAGTGTTGCATGCATGATTGTGGTATTGAGAAACCGAAAAGGGTTTGTTTTTTGTAACACTTTAGTCTTTTAAAAGTGGAAATAATAATTTGTAGTGCGACGAGGTTCGTCGCATTGTTCTGAGTAGACCCTATTCCTTATCGCACTGCTTTTTTTTGGTGCGACGAACCTCGTCGCACTACATTGTTGGAGTTTTTCAAAAGACTAAAGTGTTACTGTCTTTTTCATTTTATTTGTGTTGTTTTTTAAAGGAGAAATTTTAAATGACCGGCAGTAAATGGCGTAATTTTGTGCTACCAAAGGTCTTTGTTTTTTGTGTGTTATGCATGGGCGGTGTATCTTCGATAGTATTTGCACAGGGAGAATCCAGTACCGATACCAGAAGTGAAGTTGAAGAATTAAAGCAGCAATTAAAACTGATGGAAGATGCATTCGCACGGCAGCAGGAACAAATGGATGCATTAAAAAATCGTATAGAGGCAATAAGCGTGGAAACCAAGGTTGCCGTTAAGGAAGAGACAAAACAGGCGGTGCAGGAATATTTATCTACCGATGAGGCAACGAAGGTTGTCGTGAAGGAAGAGACAAGGCAGGCAATACAGGAATATTTATCTACGGACGAAGCGACGGGAATCCTGGGGTTCGGTATCCCTGAATTGATTGCGGAATATACGCCGGAACATAAAAAGTCTGCTTTAAGTATCAGAACACGCGACGGCCTATACTCCTTTAACTTTGGCGCAAGATTGCAGATGCGTTATGAATACAAGGACAAGGACGATGATTTCGGAGAGCCGGATACGCAAAATATCGACGTCCGCCGTGCAAGGCTTAATTTTGGCGGTAATATCTACAGCAAAGACCTTCATTATTTTGTTGAAATAGACGGGGACAAATTTGACGTAGGGGTAAGGGATTTTTACGTGTACTGGACGCCCTTTGAAGAATTAAACACCAAAATCGGTTATTTTAAGGTGCCGTTTAACAGGCAGAGGGTGGCGTCTTCCGCAACTCTCTTGTTTCAGGACAGGTCTATTGCCAGTGAGTTCTTTGACCAGGATCGTGATTACGGCGTGGATTTATACGGAAAACCTTTTGAAGGAAAGATGGAATATCACGTGGCAATGTTTCAGGGGGCAGGAGAGGATCAGGCGGACTGGTTTCAGGGCAAGGAAAATTTTGATAATGAGCTTATGTTTGTCCTGAACGCCCGGTACAATCCGTTTGGAAAGTATAACTATTATGATGAAACCGATTTGGCGTATTCTGATACATTAAAAGCAACCATTGGTGCGTCCGTTGCGTTTAATGGAAAACGAAAGGACGTTAAAGAGGAAGATTTTGATAATATTGCGGGTGTAGTTGATTGCGGATTAGCGTATAAAGGGCTTTCGTGGAATAACGAATACTATATTATGACGCGTGATCCGGAATCCGGGGGCAGTTCGAAGGACTCTGATGGTTTTTATACTCAACTGGGTTATTTTGTACTACCAAAGAAACTCGAACTTGCCGGACGTTACTCCATGATAGATCCGGATGATGACATTTCAAATGATATTCAACGGGAGTATACTTTTGGAGTCAATTATTACTTTCGCGGCCATCGCTCAAAGATTCAGGCGGACTTTGGCCATTTTGTCACAGAGGGAGAGGATGAAGATGAAAATGAGAACCAAATCAGGGTGCAATACCAGATTGTGTTCTAAAAAAAGAGAAAAAAGTCGATTTTCAATATAAATTCGAGTAATATATCGCTCATATAATTTAAGGAGGAATGATTATAATGATGAAAAAATTATTGTTATTGTTAACTATTGCAAGTTGGGGAATAATAGGTGCAGCCTATGCCGAAGAATCTTCAACGGCAGAGACCGAAATCAAATCCTATAGCAAAGTAGGCGGCGTTTCGGGAAATCTGAACAGCATAGGTTCTGATACCATGAATAACCTGATGACGTTCTGGGCGGAAGGATTCAACAAATTGTATCCAAATGTAAAGGTTCAAATAGAGGGGAAGGGATCCACGACTGCCCCTCCATCCCTGATAGCAGGTACGGCACAAATCGGGCCGATGAGCAGGGCTATGAAACCAACGGAAATCGATGCATTTGAAAAAAAGTATGGTTACAAACCAACAGAAATAAGAACAGCGCTCGATGCATTGGCTGTATATGTAAACAAGGATAATCCTATAAAAGGACTGAGTCTGCCGCAGATAGACGCGATTTTTTCAAGTACCAGAAGAGGCGGATATAAAGAAGATATTAAGACATGGGGACAACTTGGGCTGACGGCAGATTGGGCGTCAAAGCCAATAAGTCTTTATGGGCGTAATTCTGCTTCCGGCACCTACGGTTATTTCAAGGAACATGCACTTTTTAAAGGAGATTTTAAAAATACGGTAAAAGAACAGCCTGGTTCTGCCTCTGTGGTTCAGGGGGTTACTGAAGACCGTTATAGCATCGGATATAGCGGTATAGGATATCAGACGTCTGGTATCAAAACCGTGCCTGTTGCGTTGAAAGAGGGAAGGCATTTTGTAGAGGCAAAAGAAGAGAACGTGCTGAACGGTTCTTATCCCCTTGCAAGATTTCTCTATATCTATATTAACAAAAAACCGGGGCAGCCTCTTGACCCTCTGATTCACGAATTTGTCAGATTTATCCTGAGCAACGAGGGCCAGCAAATAGTGATAAAAGATGGATATATGCCATTGCCGTCGTCAGTTGTGGAAAAAGAACTGAAAAAAATAGAATAGCATCCATCATTGCGATTCTCAATATCTGCATTCAATCAAATTGTTTTAATAATCACCCCTTTGTATTCCTAAGAAACTGAAAATTAGGGAAGAGGGGTGGTTTTCTTTTAGACCGTACTGTTTGTTCGCATATGAAAAGCCTGAAAAGCAGAAAACTTACCGACAAAACTGCCCGCTGGATGATCACATGCAGCGGTGTGGCTACCATATTTGTAATACTTGCCCTCTTTGTCTTTATCTTCATGGAAGTCCTTCCCCTTTTAAAAGGAGCGAAGGTTGTAAAAGAAAATACATTTGCCATTCGTAAGACGGCGGTTTGTATTGGCGCTGATGAACATCTGGAGATTGCGTATGTCGTGTATAATAATGGCAAAATAGAATTTATCTCGCTGCGGGACGGCAGTATTATCAGGAAACACGATCTTCCCGGGATTGGTAACGCGCATATCACATCGGTTGACAAATATAAAGACCATCATGTTATGGGAACGGATGACGGGAGAATTTTAACAGTTTCCATTGGTTTTACCCAATCGTTTGAAAACGGAAAACGGATAATACTCCCGGCAATTTCATCGCGGGAAGCGATTCATACGAATGAAGAAGGCGATTCTTTGCCTTTTGCTGTGAAACACATTGCTTCGCGGGAGGATGAAGAAACAAGAGTTATTGCAGTACATACTGACGATGACCGGCTGCTGCTGCTTTCTTCAATAACAGAGACCTCTCTTTTTGGGGAAGGGGAAAAGAGGGAGGTGCGCAAAGACATTTCCCCTCTCATTAAAAAACCGTTACGGAGAATCACGCCTTTTCTAAATAATCAGACGGAACATCCACTGCAGGAAGGGACGATTGCCATAACTGCCCTCGCCCTTGACATTTTTATGGATAATCTTTATGTTGGCACAGATTCAGGGGAGGTAATATGTATTGACATAAGGGAGAAAGAGGAACCCGTAGTTTTGGAACGGGTAAAGGTTTCCGGCAGCGCCGTCTCCGCAATGAGGTTTTTGCTGGGCGATATTTCGCTGGTGATTGGCGACGCAGAAGGCAAAGTTTCTTCGTGGATGAAGGTAAGAGATGCATTGTCTCTCTCCGGATGGTCGCTGAAAAAGATACATACGTTTCAATCCCATAACGCCCCGGTAGTGGCTATTGCCAAGTCTGTGAGAGACAAGGGTTTTGTTACTGCCGATTCAAATGGTTTGATACATCTCCGCCACGCCACATCAGAACAAACATTGTTAAATTTGAAGACGTCTTCTCCTGTAACCGCACTTGTCTTCTCTCAAAAGGCAAACGGCGTCCTGGCAGCCGATGCATCAGGCGCATTATATTTGTGGAACATTTCGAACCCGCATCCTGAAACTACATTAAAAACACTGTTTGGCAAGGTATGGTATGAGGGATACGAAAAACCTGAATACATATGGCAATCAACCGGAGGTACGGATGATTTTGAGCCAAAGTTCAGCCTGATTCCGTTAATCTTCGGTACGATCAAAGGCACGGTGTATGCGTTGCTTATTGCTGTGCCAATCGGCATATTCGGGGCGCTCTATACTTCGCAATTCCTCCACCGGTCTCTAAAGGTAATCAAGCCCGTTATTGAATTAATGGCGGCACTTCCCAGTGTGATTCTGGGTTTTCTCGCAGGATTATGGCTTGCTCCGTTAATTGAAAAAATCTTTCCGGCTTTGGTAATTATGCCATTTTTCATTGTACTTTCCATTGCTGCCGCGATGGTTATCTGGAAGGCGACCCCTCTATTCTGCAAAAGTAAATACAAACATGGCGTGGAATTGGTATTTTTGATACCATTTATCGTTAGCGCAATTTTTGGATCTATTTGCCTTTCCGGGGTATTTGAATCGTTTGCTTTTGGAGGAGATTACCGGCAGTGGTTATTGCATGTTTTAGGGCTGCATTATGACCAGAGAAATGCAGTTGTAGTGGGGTTTGCAATGGGATTTGCGGTGATACCACTTGTTTTTACCATATCAGAAGACGCCATGAGCAATGTTCCCGGAAGCCTTATTTCCGCTTCTTTGGCGCTTGGCGCTACGCCGTGGCAAACTGCGATGAAGATTGTGCTCCCAACCGCAAGCCCGGCTATTTTTTCTGCAGTTATGATCGGTTTTGGGAGGGCCGTGGGGGAAACCATGATCGTTCTTATGGCAACAGGCAACACCCCTGTGCTGGACTGGAATCTTTTCAGCGGATTCAGGGCATTGGCTGCAAATATTGCCGTAGAAATACCTGAAGCGCCGTTTGGCGGAACTCTTTACCGGGTGCTTTTTCTTGCATCACTCCTGCTTTTTGTGACAACATTTATCGTTAATACCTTTGCCGAGGTAATTCGACAAAAGATGAAAAAGAAATACAGTAAACTATGAAAAAGTTTTTTAAGTCAGGCGACCCATATGTGTGGTTAACCGCAAGCTCTCTGACCATATGCCTTTTGATGGTTTGCGGGCTGATTACGCTTATTATGATAAAGGGGCTTGGTATATTTTGGCCGCATACCATTGTTCATTTTCATCTCAAAGACGGGACAACGGTTTTAGGGGAGGTGTCAAAAAAAGAGCCTATTCCCTACGAAAAAGATGGTTACCGGACAAAGCTTAAAATAGGCAATCGTGATATTTACGGACTTGATTTCAGATGGATTGATGATGACAAAATAGTTTCACTGGAATATCCCGCCGATGCCGTTGCCATAGAGAGGCGCGAGTGGGGAAATATGTATGGGTTTTTGCAGGGCATTATTGGAAAGAACGGCAGGATTGAAGCAATACAACAGGACGGGGCAAAGGGGTTTATAAACGAAAATAAAAAACTTTTTAAAAAAATAAGGCAGCTTGAAAAAAAGGAAATTGGCGGCATTAACTATCAGATGGAAAAAAAGCGGATTATCGTAAAACAATTACAGTCGCTGCCGCCGTCTGATATAGTTCAAAAAAAAATGAATGGCGTCAAAATGAAAATTGACGCCCTTGAAAAAATGTACCATGAAAAAGAGACCTTGCTTTCAAACCTTTACCAAAAGGCAAGAGAGAAAGAATTCATCATACGCCTTGCCGGTGGAGAAGAAAAAATACTTCCTGTTTTTCAGGTAGTACGTATGTATACACCCAATTCGATGCATGTATTCGCAAAAACAGGTTTTTATCTGACAAAATTTTGGGAGTTTATTGCCGATGAACCACGGGAGGCTAATACGGAGGGGGGGATATTCCCTGCAATATTTGGTACGGTCATGATGGTATTTATCATGAGTATTGCCGTCGTTCCCCTTGGAGTATTGACGGCAGTCTATCTGAAAGAATATGCCGGTGATAATTTTATTTCACGGATAGTACGCATCTCGGTCAACAATCTGGCAGGTGTTCCCTCAATTGTTTTCGGGGTATTCGGGCTTGGCTTTTTTATCTATTTAATAGGGGGTACTATTGACAATGTGTTTTTTAAATCCTCATTGCCGTCCCCTACGTTTGGAACTGGCGGCATTTTGTGGGCATCGCTTACGTTAGCTTTATTAACGGTGCCGGTAGTGGTCGTTTCCACGGAAGAGGGGCTGTCTTCCGTGCCCGGATCGATAAGGGAAGGTTCTTACGCCCTTGGCGCAACAAAATTTGAAACGTTATGGCGTGTTGTGCTTCCCCAGGCCGCACCGGGTATACTTACCGGTACTATTCTGGCAATGGCGAGGGCAGCGGGAGAGGTTGCGCCGCTTATGATTACGGGCGTTGTGAAACTTGCGCCTTCTCTCCCCATAGACCATCATTTTCCTTTTCTTCATTTAGAAAGAAAATTTATGCATCTAGGTTTCCACATTTACGATGTAGGGTTTCAGTCGCCAAATGTCGAGGCTGCAATCCCCATGGTATATACCACAACCCTTGCATTACTATTTAGCGTGCTGGTATTAAATATTACGGCAATAATAGTGCGTAACAAGTTGAGAAAAAAATACAGGATGTCATCTGTATAAGAAATGTATGTTTCTAGAGAAGTAATTTTGAAAACAAGAGAGGTGTACCATTTCACCCGGTAAAATGAAAAAAAAACCTAATCCGGTAGTTAATATTACAGACCTGAAATTGTATTACGGCAACAATTTAGCCCTGAATGGCATAAACCTGGATATTTCAGAAAAAATGATCACAGCGTTTATCGGGCCTTCCGGATGCGGAAAGTCAACGTTAATCCGGTGTTTAAACCGCATGAATGATCTTATAGAAGGGGTGCGGATTGAGGGTTCCATTAAGATTGCCGGAAAAGACATTTACGACCCCTCTGTCAATGTAACCGAACTCAGGAAGCGGGTTGGCATGGTATTCCAGAAACCAAACCCGTTCCCGAAAACAATCTATGAGAATGTGGTATACGGTCCGCGTGTATTGGGGGTAAAGAAAAAAAACGCACTGGACGATATTTGCGAAAAGGCGCTTATAAAGGCGGCGCTATGGAACGAGGTAAAAGACCGCCTCCACTTCAGCGCCCTTGAACTGTCAGGCGGACAGCAACAGAGGGTGTGTATTGCCAGGGCTATCGCCATGGAACCGGAAATTGTACTTCTCGACGAACCTTGTTCCGCGTTAGACCCGATTGCCACGGCAAAGATAGAGGACATGCTTGTCGAACTGAAAAAGGACTATACGGTGGTTATCGTAACCCACAATATGCAGCAGGCGGCAAGGGTTTCTGATTATACCGGGTTCTTTATGATGGGGGAACTTGTAGAATATGATGATACGACTGAATTATTTACGAAACCGAAAAAACAAAGGACAGAAGATTATATAACGGGGAGGTTCGGGTAGAAATGTGGAAACAATTTTCGTTGCAAAAACAGCGGTTATTTCGCAGGGTATCCCGGAACAATTGCGCCATGTTATGGCGCTGAAAAGGGGCGGGTTTTGCCGGTTTTAAAAAGAGGGGAGGCGGGGGCGTTATGGTACGTGAAGCATATCACAAAGCTTTGAAAGCGCTGCAGAACGAAGTGCTTGATATGGGGAAAATGGTTTCGCAGGCGATACAGGATTCCATACATGCATTGCAAACCAGAGATATAGAGGCGTCGAAAGAAATTATAAAAAAAGACCAGGAGATTAACAAAAAACGGTTTGACATTGAGGAGAAATGTATTGTACTCATTGCGACACAACAGCCGCTGGCGGTGGATTTAAGGACGATAACCGCTATTCTGAGCATAATAACCGACCTTGAACGAATGGGTGATCATGCGGAGGGCAATGCCAAGATAAATATTATGATTGGCGATGAACCTTTGATAAAACCATTGGTCGATATTCCCAGAATGGGGGAGATAGGCATTGACATGCTGGAAAAATCTCTCAGGGCCTTTATGGAAAGAGATGTGGAAGCGGCAAGGAGCGTATGTGACGAAGATGACAAAGTGGATGCGCTCCATGACCAGATTTACCACGAACTTTTGCTGCTGATGATGGGCAATCCGAAGATAATCAATCTGGCAACCTACCTTACATGGGTTTCTCACAATCTGGAACGTATTGCGGACAGGGTGACAAATATAGCGGAAAGAACGGTATATATGGTTACGGGTGAAATGGAAGAATTAAATGTGTCGAAATATTAGTGAAAGCTGTTGAAATTGACTTTAAGTTGAAAAGGATTCGTTAAATAAAGTAAATCTATTGGAGGTCTCCGCTTGACTCAGGCGGGTTCAGGTTTGTAACCTGAACCCATGAGTTTATGCGTATAATGGGGCAATGTACTACGGCAAAATTCCAATGCCCAAATCATAAAAACCCTGTTTGGAATCTGGAATTTATTTGTCATTTGTTCTCCCTAATAGAAGGCTGGATTGAAAGTATAAAACGTTTGGTTCAGGTTACAAACCTGAACCCGCAACTGGGTGTATTCCAGATTTTTTGTAACGCATCATTTCAGAGTAGGATGGGTGAAGCATCAGCGCACCCATCAAAATAAATGAAAATGTGATTGATGGGTCTGCTTCGCTTGACCCATCCTACATAAATTGTAACACTTTAGCTTTTTGAAAAAACACCGCTAAAAGCTCCGTTAGCACCTTTTTGAAAATTAATATTCAATATTCAATGTAAAAGAATAGAGGCAAATGAGCAACAAATTGAGAATTGAATATTGAACATTTTTCCCGGTTTGCGGAATTTGGGGTAAGAGCTTTTTGCTTTTTCAAAAGACTAAAGTGTTACAATAATATTCACTACACACAATTTACTATCTCATACTCCATGCTTCCCAAGCCTATTTCCTGGGCGTAAGTCATCTGAACGGTGTAATCTATTTTTGGCCATGATTCCTTAAAAAAGTCCTTGCCGATGTGTTCCTGAATGAGGTCGGTCGTAGCTTTTTCTATGGCAACGGGGTCCCATGAGGCGATGATGCCGATGTCTGCAATATCAGGCTCGAAGGGTTTGTCCATACAATCGCAATGATGGGTAATGTGTGTGAGGAAGTTAAAGAAAACTACTTTCCCTTCTTTTCCCTTTAAAATGGCAAGGCAGTGTTCCGCCACCTTTTTCTGGAGATTTACGGCATTTTCGTCCCATGCGATCTTTACCGCCTGAAACTGGCATACTGCCAGGCATTCTCCGCAGCCGATGCATATATGTGGGTCAATGATTGCATATTCTTCCCCCATTTTAATCGCTCCAACCGGACACCACTTTCCGCATACCCCGCAGGTGGTGCATTTTTTCTTAAGAATCTGCGGTATGACTCCAGAATGTTGCGATAATTTTCCGCCGCGTGAAGAAAGTCCCATCCCGATGTTTT
Source organism: Candidatus Kuenenia sp. (assembly GCF_039794105.1). Lineage (GTDB taxonomy): Bacteria > Planctomycetota > Brocadiia > Brocadiales > Brocadiaceae > Kuenenia. The sequence goes on along the minus strand of NZ_JBDIWA010000015.1, from coordinate 42,355 downwards.
TCAACGTTGCCCCCATGCCGGTTGCAAGGTGCCCTGTTACATGGGAAATTGAGACGATTGCATTGGACGCCCTTGCCACTCCCGCAACGTGGGCATATTTGCAGATTTCCTGGTTGATTTCTATCTGTACGTCATGCTCTCCGAAAAGGCCGTCTCCGATGATGATCGGAGCGCCAACACTTTCATAACTGAAACCATGTTCGTGCGCATGTGCGATATGATCAACGGCATTTGTCCTCCTCCCCAGGTATAAGGTGTTTGTTTCAATTAAAAAAGGTTTCCCGGCATGCTCTTTTACCTTGTTGACAATTGATTTAATAATTGGTGGTTTGAGGTATCCGATATTCCCTTTTTCGCCGAAACTTGTTTTTACCGCCACCATGTCATTTTTCTTAATGGCGTCCTTAAAATTGGCATAATCAAACAATTTTCCCGCTTTTTCAGCGAGGGAAGGGACCTTTTCTCCATTTTCAGTCTTTATAAAATATACTTTAGACTTCATATTTCTATCCTTCTTTGAACAAACCCACCCCTAATCCATCCCAAGAGGGGAATTTGATAATCATCCTCTTGGGAGGGGTGGGTAAAAATGAATGCCGTTAGGTTTTTGTCTTTTAAAAACCCAACCTAATTAAAAGTTTAGGAATTTCAAACACCCCCAATAATCCCCCCGGCGGTATGCAATAAAACAGGATTGATCAGCAATCAGCATCAATTCTTCTGTTTGTAGTCCTAAATTGATACTGTATTTATGTTTTATCGCCTTTCCGATACACTTCTACCCTGTTTCTGCCCTTTGCAGCGGCAGCAGAGAGTGAAAATTCGGCGGCATAGACAAATTCTTCCGGAGACTGCGCCTGAAATTCAACAAGCCCCAGGCTGATGGTGATCTTGCCCATAGGCTGAACCTCTTCATAAAGGAACGGATAATCGTTGATTGTCGAGACAAATCTCTTTGCGAGGTTGGTTGCGGACGATATAATGGTATTTGTCAGCAGCAGGGCAAAAGCGCTGTTTCCGTACCGGATAAAAATATCCGAACCCCTTGTGTTTTTCTTGATAAGCCCGGCGATTTTTTTAATGACGAGATTGCCATAGTACTCTCCCTTCCGGACAACATAATTGTCAAAGTGATCAATATCAAAAAGCATAAGCGCCAGCGGCAGATTATATCGTTCTGCCCGCAATGTTTCCTGCACCAGACGTATCTGAAAATACCGGTGATTGAAAATTCCGGTCAGTTCATCAATAAGTCTCGCCCTTTTCGGGTGCAAGACCTCAATATCCTTCAAATGATTTATAAATGATTTTGAGCTTAACGATTCCCTCCACAAAACCCTTTCAATCTGATCTACCATTTCCAACCTTTCGTTTGGCGAAAGTGTTTCTGCGGCAATGGCAAAAATGGGTATGTCTTTTAAGGCAGGATTTTCCTGAAATTCCCTGATTATTTTAAATCCTCCCTCCTGTATGCCCAAATCAATGATAATAGAATTCGGCTTTGTCGCCAGTGCAAGGCTAAGTCCGCTTTCAACATCAGCGGCAGTCTGCATCAGAAACCCTTCATTTTCAATGGTGCTACGAAGGGTCTCCATGGTGGTTTCATCGCTGGTAATAACAAGAATGTTTACCGGAAAATGGCTTTTCTTTGTGACAAAAGACATCTCCGAAAGTTTCTCGATAAGAGTTGCCTTTTCCACTGGTTTTACCAGGTAGTCTGCTGCCCCCAAGGCAAAAGCCAGTTCTTTATTCTCCACAATAGAATGGATTATTACGGGGATATTTCTGGTTTCCGCGTCTGCCTTAAGCTCCTGAAGCACTGCCAAACCGTCTTTTTTTGGAAGCATAATATCAAGGGTAATCGCAAATGGCTTGAGTTCCTTTGCCTTGCGTAATGCTTCTTCTCCGTCATAGGCATGCGCTGCCCGGTAACCCGCCTGGGTAAGATGGATGTCCAGAATCTCTGCCGTAGGCAAATCGTCTTCCACCACAAGTATCAGTGGCCCTTGTTGTTCTTCTTCTGGCAAAGCCGTCAGGGAAGTCATGGATGCTTTTACAGCACCGTATCCTTCACTGACTATGAAGGGCATGTAGACATTAAAGACCGAACCCTGCCCATAACTGCCTTCAACCGTGATATGTCCCCCGTGTATTTCCACGAGTTTTTTCGTAAGGGAAAGGCCGAGCCCCGTGCCCTCCGTGGATTTTGAGGAATCGATCTGCTCAAATTCCTCAAAGATCCGCTCCCTGTCTTCCGGTTTGATGCCTATTCCCGTATCCCACACGGAGACTTTAAGGAACTCCTGCGATTCTGTTACCCATGGGAAGGTTTTTTTATCGCTGATTATCTTTTCAATGGCAATGCCTACCTTGCCGCTATCCGCCGTAAACTTAATGGCATTGCTTATCAGGTTGTAGAGGATTTGCTTAAACTTTATCTTGTCTGCGGTAAAATGGACGTCATGATGAACTACCGTCTCAGGTACTATCATCTTCCGGTCCGCAAGTGGCCTTATTACCACCAATACTTCATCAATAACGCTTTTCACCGGGAATGACTGATATGAAATTTCCGCCTTGCCGGCCTCAATTTTTGCCAGATCCAGGATATTATTCACCAAATAAAGGAGATGTTTGGCAGAACCAAAGATGGTGTTCAGGTATCTTTGCTGTCTTTCGGTTAAGTCGCCAAAGGTTTTTTGTAGCAGTATTTCTGAGAAACCTATTATGGAATGAAGGGGCGTTCTGAGTTCGTGGCTTGCGTTTGCGATGAAACGTCCTTTCAGTTCGTTTGCCCGGACAAGTTCCCTGTTCATTTTTTCAAGCGCATTTGTTCTCTCAAGCACCTTTTCTTCCAGGTTGTTGGTCAGTTCCTCAAGTTCCCTATTCTTCTTCTTAAGTTCACTTTTCATGCGTTTTTCTTCGGTAATGTCTTTGCTTATCCCTACAGTGCCTATGACGTTACCTGTCTTATCCCGCAACTCCGAAATGGTGAGGCTTATATCAACCGGGGTGTTATCTTTTTTGAGGAGTGTGGTTTCATAATTGGAAAGAGAACTCTTTCCCTTGAGCGCTTCAAGTATATTCGTCCGTTCCCCTTTATTTACATAGAGTTCGGAGCAATTTTTGCCTCTGACCTCATGTTCCTTGTAGCCTAAAATTTTCTCGCCACCTTTTGAAAACTTTACAATACTGCCTTCGCAGTCTGTGGTGATAATCATGTCGCCCGAATCATCCAGCATCCCCTGAAAATACGTTAAGGATGCTTCCAGGTCGTGGAGTAATTTATATTTTTCAATTGTCTGGGCGGCCATTGTAGAAAAGAGTTTTATGAGGTTTTTATGTCTTTCGGTAAATACCCGTGGCTTGAAATCGTCTAAATAGAGTATGCCGACTACACTACCGTTGAGAAGGAGCGGCGCTGCAAGGAGGGATTTTATACCTTCTTTTAAAATCACCGTATCATTAAACATTGGTTCCTTTTCAACATCCTGAAACTCGACCGGCTTAGTTTGTTCCAGTATATATCGGGTAATGCCATCCCCTCTGGGTTTCCATCGCAATGATTTCAGGAAATCGCGGCTTAATCCTTTTTGGGAGGCCATAATCATTTCTTCGCCGTCAATGATTGCAATGCTCCCGGCAGGTGTATCCGTGAGCCTCAAGGCGGAACCAAGCGCCTCGTCAAGGGCGCCGGTTAAGCTTTTAGCCCGTGTAATGAGTAGCCCGCTTTGATACAGCGCCTCCATGTCCTTTCTGGCTTCTTGCTGTTTACTTACTAATTCCCAGAGGAATCTTGCCCCTGTACCCTCTATAACGTCTATAGGATGGGGGGAAGATTTTCTGATATATTCACTTATCTCAGCGTTGCCGGTAACGTTGAGAATAATGTCAGGTTTTTGACAATAGAGTTCATCAATGGTATCTGTACTAAAAATTCCACATTCTTTAGCGAGGTGCAGGGCAGGTGCATTCTTGTCCTTATCGGTTATGCCGACTACCTGTGTCTCACCATTGTTATGAAATATATCAAGAAGGGCTTTGCCGCCCTTTCCTGCACCCACTATGGCAATTTTTATCATACTGCCGGACTCCAATATTATTTAAAAAAACAATCTGTTAACAATCCTCAATCCTCAATCCTCAATCCTCAATCCTCAATCTGCAATTTGCAATTTGCCGATTGCCGATTGTAGACTGTAGACTGTAGACTGTAGACTGTAGACTGTAGACCATGGAACCACAGATTTCCTATTCATCCATCCTTACCTACAAGCTAGCAGGTTAATCTTTATAGATATTATCATGATGATCAAAATCGAAAAGTGTTACAATCTTTTCTTTTTCATTTATCTCATAAACCAAAACGAAAGATCCTCCGACGTGAGCTCTTCGTTTATTTTGCAATGGTTTTTTCAGCGGCTTAAAACGATAAGGATCTACCAATATATCTTGTACTTTCCGATTAATTAACCGCAGCATTTCTTTAATGGCAAGCCTATACACTATTTTAGTCCGTATCTCTCTTTGAAGTCATCAACTATAATGGATCTTTCCAGGTCAATATCTCTTATCCGTAAAATAAAATCTTCACGCAACTCTGGCTCCTCTAAAAGAATCTTCTTAATCTGATCGATATCATGCTGCAGATCAGTAATCTTTTTGCAAATAGTTTCAAGTGTTATATTTTTCACTTCTATAGTCTCCTTTTTATTTAGCCACGAGTTGATGGATAGTAGTACAGATTAAAAACGATAGCTGATAGCCATTAGCCAGATTGCTATGAGCCAATCACAGATTCATTAACGTTAATCTCTTTTCAGTGGCCATTGATTCAGATACTGCTTTTCCATCATTTCTATAAATTTTTCTGTAAGATGAGGATCCCATTGTCCTGACATTTTTTCCTTCTTCATGGTGGCTATGACTTCTTCCCGCGTAAAAACACCATTCCTGTAAGGTCTTATAGACGTCATCGCATCGAATGTGTCAATAATATTTACCATTCTTGCCATAACAGGTATTTCACTACCCGTAAGTCCGTCAGGGTAGCCTTTTCCGTCCCATCTCTCGTGGTGGCTTCTTATAATAGGGAGCACCTGGCGTAAGGAATACAAGGGTTTACAGATTTTTGATCCGATCACAGGGTGGTCTCTCACCAGGGTTGTTTCATCTTCAGAAAGACGGTCGCTTTTGAGAAGTATTGCTTCATTTATTCCTATCTTTCCAATGTCGTGCAATATGCCGCCTTTTCTGATACTAATGATATCTTTATCGGGAAATCCTAGAAAACCGGCAAATTCCGCCGACAAATTGCCAACCCTTTCGGAATGTCCTTTTGTATAGAGATCTTTGGCCTCTATGGTGATTGCGAGGGTAAAGATTATATCTTCCGAGCATTCCAGTTCATCCTGGAGCCGCTCAAGTTTAATGAGTGAACGAATCTTTGTAATAAGTTCGAGTGTGTTGAATGGTTTGCTGAAAAAATCGTCTGCCCCGGCCTCAAGTCCCGCTATTTTGTCTTCTACCTGATTGAGACTTGTCACAAGGATTATCGGGAAGAATTTTCGCCTGGATATGGATTTTAGTCTTTTGCACAATTCGTAGCCATTCATACCAGGCATCATTACATCGAGAATGGCTAATTCCGGAGAATGAGTTTCTGTGAACCGAATGGCTTGTTTTACGTCAGTGGTAGCTTCAACCCTATATCTTTCTGTGGTTAATACCGCTTCTATGAGTTCAAGGTGTGCCTCAACGTCATCTACAACGAGGATTAATGGTGGTTTTTCTTTTTCCGGATACAAAAGTTCCATTGTGTCGGTATATTGGTTAAATGTTATGTTGTTTTTGATGAACGTACTGCGGGTTTACCCATTCTGCAAGCCTCATTGTGGTAGGCTAAAAACGTGACGTTCGGTTATGATATTAGCTTTAATTTATCTTGTCAAGCAAATATAAAGGGAGTATAAACACACAATGTTGACTATGCCGCCAGAAAATGTTTTCATGGAATAGCGCCTTATCAGTAATTTTTTTGCATTTCATGACAAAATATTTAATTGTGAAATCCGAAATCCGCAACGCGAAATCCGAAACAAATTCTAATGACAAAATGATTTGAAATTCTAAACAAATGTATCATTCGTATCTCGCATTTCGTGCTTCATATTGTTGCCTGCCTGTGCGTGATTTACGCAGACAGGGATGTTTTGGATTTGTTTTGAATTTTATGCTTTGTCATTCGGATTTGTTTCGGATTTCGTACTTCGAATTTCGTATTTTTTATTTCTTGTTTAGTTCTGGCTATGCCAGCTTAGGAATTTCAAACTTGTAGAACGAAGATAAGTGAATATGAATATGGTTATAAAAATTTTATATAGGATAATCCTTTTTTGTACACTTACAGTAAATATGTTACCTCACCATGCCCTTGCAAAAGAAGCTGTACAGTTATCTGTCAGTGATATAAGCTTTTCTCCTGAAAATTTCTTTGAACTTCCGGGGACAGGCTTTGATAAGGAAAAGGTACATTTCAATAAAGGATGGATTGGCATCTTTATGGAAAATGAAAAGGACAAGGGCATTTTGGTTGTTGAAACTACAAAAGGTTCTCCGGCAGAAAAGGCAGGCATGAAAACGGGAGATATTATCACAAAGATTAATAATGAACCTCTTGTCGATGATGAAGGGAAGAATTTAATCAGGTTCAAAAATAGTATAGAAACTATGGGTGCCGGAGCCGTTCCGTCACTGACGGTCTTAAGGGATGGCAATGTAATTGAATGCAAGCCGGAGCTTATCGCAAAACTTTTAAAAAATACGAAAGAACCCGTTACACACCCTGTTTTATCCCCGACAACATTTTTAACCCAAGGCGCCAAAAAAGGACAAGGGCAATCGTTTATGGATTTTGCAATGGAAAATATGGCATATAAAAAAATGTTCAGAGATACTATTCAAAGGATAGGGGAGGAAGTTTACGTAAGGGAAGGATATCAGACAAATGAAGCATCAAATCCGTTTCGTTTGTCCATAATAGATTATTCGCTGCAAAATCCAATGCATACCTATGAAACCGGCAAAATTATCCGGGACATTTTTCTTGAAGAAAGCATTGCCGGACAGGTGCGGTCTGCGGCAAAGTTATTAGATGTTGAATTTTCAGAAAGAGAGGAAAGGGAAGAAATAAACCATGACGGGGACTTGCATGCAAGCATACAAAGGCTCATCAATGATATTGTCCCCTGTGTTTCGCTTATTAGGGGAGCGTTTGGCGCTTTAGCAGAGGATGAGTTTGATTTTTTATATCAATCCGCTCAAAAAATATGGGTTCCGGAAGAGACTATTGAGCCATCCGATATGGCAAGGGTGCTTGAGTTGTCTAAAAGGGTGGATCTTTCAGGATTATTTGAAGCCGTAATGCTGATGCTGCACAGGATTGAAGATATAAGAAAATATGACGGCGATCTGACGCAAACGGCTTTACAGCCGTTTACCCTGCCAGCACTCCTCCAGGGTGCAGATAACATTAAAATTCCTTCCGGTAAGAAAGCAGGGGGAGGCGATGGCTATGCCGGCGATGTTTTACTGGCGCAGGATACAAGCATAGGGAAAATCGTCATCGGTGGAACCGGCGCTACCTATTATTATGAAGATGCAGCGGTTATTGTTGACCTTGGCGGAAATGATTATTATTTCAATAATGCAGGAGCATCGGGCAAAGAAATGCCCCTTTCCGTTTGCATTGATTTCTCCGGCAACGACACGTATGATGCCGCAAAACCATTTGCTCAGGGAACCGGCAGATTTGGGATTGGCATCCTTGAGGATGTTAAAGGTGATGACAAGTATGTGGGGATGGATTTTGCGCAGGGAGCAGGTTTATTTGGGATAGGAATATTACTTGATAATGAAGGCGACGATTTTTATAGCGGAAATGCGTTGAATGGCGGGGTTGGGTTTTTTGGATTGGGTCAATTGATAGACGCCAACGGCAACGACTTTTATTTCAGCCGCCAGTTTTCGCAGGGAGTCGGGTTTACAAAAGGAATCGGGATATTGGAAGATGATAAGGGAAACGATTTTTATTTTGCCGGCGGAAAATACCCTGATTTCAGGGATCCGGGAAAATCCTTTCAATCCATGTCGCAGGGGATGGGCATGGGCATCAGGCCTGAAACTACCATAGTGGGGGCTTCCGGCGGCATTGGGATATTAATAGATAAAAAAGGCTCGGACAGGTATTATGGCGACTATTTCTCTCAGGGCAGCGGATATTATTTTTCAATGGGGTTATTGTTTGATTCCGAAGGGAGCGATACCTACTATGCAAGCCGTTACGCCCAGGGCGCCGGCATACATTCCGCAATTGGAATACTGGGGGATAACGGGGGTGATGACAAATACGAGTGTTCTTTTGGCGTTTCGCAGGGGTGTGGGCACGATACCGGCATCGGGTTTCTTGTCGATACTATGGGAAATGATATCTATGCGGGCGAAATCGTATCGCAGGGAGCTGGTATAGAGAAGGGTATCGGAGTGTTGGCGGATTTTCAGGGAAACGACGTATACCGGGCAAAGGACAGCAGCCAGGGGTTTTCTTTTCCGTCAAAAACAGAAGAAATCACCGGCATAGGCATGCTGCTTGACAATCAGGGAGAGAGAGACGTCTTTTCTGACGTCGTACAGGGAGATACACTCTTTTACAGGGCAAATGGCGGCCTTCTCTTAAACAAAAAGTAAGTAGGTTCGAAGCATTTGCTATAAATCGTTATAAAGGCGTTCATACCCAAACTGGCACATGCTTCGCATCTATGGTTTTTTTTCATTGGGATTTTGTATTCTGGGATTTATTTCGTATTTCGTGCTTCGTATTTTATATCTCGTGCTTAATTAATTCTGGCTATGCCAGCTTAGAGGAGAAACAGTGACGGTAGGAATTAAGGTTAAATTCTGGGGCGTAAGGGGGTCTATTCCCATTCCTGGAGTAAAAACTACAAAATACGGCGGAAATACCGCCTGTGTTGAAGTGCGGTTTCCAAACTGTTTGTTTATATTTGACGCAGGAACAGGCATTAAAGAATTGGGAAACCAATTATGTGCGGAAGGAAACAAGGTAAAGGCTCATATCTTTTTAAGCCATTTCCACTGGGACCATATCCAGGGGCTGCCTTTTTTTAAACCGGCCTACCTGAAAGGCAACGAGATAATTATTTATGGAATGGGATTACAAGGCGAGAGGTTAGAGCATATTATATCGAACCAGATGGAGAGCGTTTATTTCCCTGTCAGATTGCAATCGTTACAGGCGAAGATAAAATTTAAAAAACTTTGGGAAGGGAATTATGTTATTGACGGAATAAAGGTTGATACCCTTTACATAAATCACCCGGGGCGTGCAATGGGGTATGTAATAACATATGAAAATAAGAAAATATGCTACTTCACCGACAACGAAATAGTCCCCATTCCTCTGTGGACTGATGAAGCATACAAATATGAGTATAAGCAGGACATAATTGAAAAAATGTTACAATTAATTGAAGGCGCCGACCTTCTTATCCATGACGCCCAGTACACAAACCAGGAATATCAGCATAAAGTGGGGTGGGGGCATTCCTCCATCCCGGAGGTATTAAGCCTGGCGCTGCAGGGAAGGGTGAAGAAGCTGGCGCTTTTCCATCATGATCCGGAAAGTTTTGACGAACATATAGATGCCCATATTAAAAACTGCGTGGAATTATTGGATGATCAATATGATATGGAATGTTTCGCCGCACTGGAGGGCATGGAAATCTGTCTTTAAATATGAATGAATCATTCTTTGATGGAACTTTTTATTACAAAAGGTTTGTGCGGTCGAATTCACAAAAATTGTAACACTTTAGTTTTTTGAAAAAGTAGGGGCGAAGCATATGCCCTATTCAGTACTATTTTTTTGAAGTGGGAATGAATATCGCAAAAATAGGATAAAATTGTCCATTTGACCCAATCTGTGTGCAACGGTTATGCGGCGATCCACCACACAATCACCAATACCTGTTTACTGCTTTGCTATCTATTATTTACAAACCAGACAGAATAATTATCCAGCAACTGATAGTTCTTCGATTTCTCATCTGTTGCTTTCAGCTCCGCTAATGGTAAAGTGAATTTCTTCTTATCTGAGACTCGCTTCAAATTGACTAAAATCCCCACCCAGCCATCTACTTCAGTTGCTAACGAGAGCATATCGTACTTATCAGTATAAGAGGGTTTGGTCTTTTTTAGCCTCTCATATTCCTTCTGGTCTCCTGGACCAATCACATAATACTCTTCCCAATCAAAATCTTCGATGCCGGTTAGCTCACATGGCAATTCGATATGCTCCTTTAAGTAGGTCAGATATGTCTCTAAAGATTCTTCCGTGACATCTGGAATCTCACCACCAAAGATGGCGCTAATTCTTTCGTCTTGCTTATCAATCTCTGTCATTTTTCTCTTCCAATTTTATTAAATCCGTAGAATATTCTAGCTAATTTTTACCACAAGCCTGTTGCAAGCCTCTTTTAGAGATGACCATCCAGTCTTCCCGCTCTTCATCCATGTGCTTCGGCAAAACAAGTTATGATGAGTTTTGTATCTGGTTCAATGTCAAATGGTTCATCTAAAAGTATTTTTTCGCCATCAAAATGAGCTTTTAAATTAATTGTCTTCATAAAAATCCCCTAAATAATTTAGCCGCTTTTACCTTATCTTGCGTTTTACTATTTCTATGGTTTTGAGACATTTTTATTTCTTCTGCCAAATGCTGTGCACATGATAATAAAACCGACCTGGATTGCCACAAATAAAATAAATGCGGTAATCGTTAATTTGCCATATATTCCGCCCATTATAAGCTCCAAATTTGAAGATGCCTGAAAAAAACTTCCCGCCAGAAAACATTGCGTTAAATTAGGTTGGGTTTTTAAAAACGAAAACCCAACGGCATTCATTTTTACCCACCCCCGACCCCTCCCAAGAGGGGAATTTGATAAGTCCCCTCTTGGGAGGGGATTGAGGGGTGGGTTTGTTAGTTACTTAACTGAAAATATTGAAATTCCTAAACCTTAAATTAGACTGCCCTTAGCAACGACTTTATTCTTTTGTTGATGTTAATGTAGAGACGCATTGCATGCGTCTGGAAACTGCTATACGTAAAGAAAGAGACGCATGCAATGCGTCTCTACAAAAAATGTTAAAATTCCTGAGATGGCATAGCCCAGAACCAAACAAGAAATAAAAAAAACGAAATACGAAATACGAAACAAATCCGAATAACAAATCATAAAATTCAAAACAAATCCAATACATCCCTGTTTGCGTGCGGTCACGCATAGGCAGGCAATAATATGAAGCACGAAAGGCGAGATACGAAAGATACTCTCGTTTAAAATTTCAAATCATTTTGTCATTTGAATTTGTTTCGGATTTCGTGTTTAGTATTTCGGATTTTCACAATTGCAGGGACCACAGATTTTGTACGATTAAAATCCACTGATTATCAACCCCATATCTCTATCTGCTTGAAGACTCGTCACGTAGCTACTAAATGATGCCCACGGCGTCTTTGTGCAGCCAGCCCCTTCTTATTTCCTTATCCTCTTTTTTATCAGCATCAGCCTGCAGGGGGTCTCCCTGTTTTATACCTACATGCACATATACCTTATACCATTGCCCTTTTACTTGTTCAATGACACATTCCGCCCCTTCGTGAATTTCATATTTCGTTTCATATTCTTCCCCGGGACCATACCGCACCGGACAATTTTTTGCTATTATCACTCCATGGTCAATGCCCCGTTCCACGTACATTTTTATCCCCAGCGATACAACAGCGATCAGCAACCCAACCGTGAAGCCTATGATAAGGCGTTTCAACCATCTATATTTTAAAATAACCAACGCAATAAGCAACAACATGGTCATTACATAAATTAATACTGAAAAGACCGCGAGTCCATTCTGATTCAAGAGGAAAAACCAGAAAAATATCCGTTGAATGACTGCCGGCGTCTCATGAATAGCCTCTTTGTCTTCGATGGAGTTTTTTGCCAGTCTCAGGTTTACGTCAATCTCTGCGTTTCCCGGCATCAACCTCTGGGCTTTTCGATAGTTTAAAATTGCTTTGCCCACTTCTCCCAAACGATAGTAAGTATTTCCAAGGTTATAGTGAATCTGGCCGTGCCGAAAACCTTTGGAAAGGATTATTTCATACTGTAGCGCGGCTTCTTCAAGTTTTTTGTTTGCTTCCGGAAGTTTTTTTTCCGCTATGAGCTTCACGGCCTGCGAATGGTCTTCGTTTGCAGCGGTAAATATTTTTATCACCTCATCTTTCGAAAGGGCATCTGCAAATGCCACCCCTCCGAAAAGAAACATTATCACAAAAATGAATATGCGGAATTGTGTTCGAATCATAGTTGTTTCTCCAATTTTGTAATGAGCTGCGCAGCAACCTTTAAAGAGTTTTCCCTTTCATTTATCGTGCCGGCGTCGCTGGAAAACCTGCGGTAATCAAAATCAGACAGGCATCGGGCTACTTCGGCAATGACGTCATCCGAAACTCTGTTATTTTGCAGCAATTCCTCCACTTTTCCACCCGACGCGCTTGCGGCGGGAATATTGAATTTATCCGCAAGGTATTCGGTAATTCCCCTGGAAAGGTACGCATAAAACATGGGAGATGAATCCCCAAAAAGCGCAGATTGCGCCAAGGTGAGCCTTTTGTTTGCCACGGAACGCGCCCTTCTGTTTCTCGCATAACCGATATCCGTTTGAAGACGGTCTTTATGCCGTACAACAAAAAAAGTGGTTGCCAGGACAATAGCGGGAAGAAAAAGGCCTCCTACGATGAGGGGGTTTTTATAGAGAGGATTTCCCTGATTCTTCAAAGAAGAAAGACCGGTCATAATGGGGAGGATATCCTGCGTTAGCAACTGTACCTGCCGCCGGGAAGACGGCGATTTTTCCAGAGAGTGTGCCAATTGAATGGGTATTTCCTGTTCCCATGAGTCCACCGTGATAGGAATCGGCTCTTTTGTAATTGTTTTATATTGATTTTCACGAGGATCGAAATAGCTGAATACTATGGCAGGGATGTTTCTTAGCTCTGTATTTTGTGGTTCAATGACCTTGCTGAATACTTTTCTGCCGCGAATAACTTCTTCTCTATTGGTAATTTGTGTAGTTGATTCTGCGGGATAAATCTTAAAGTCTTCGTCATTATTGAATGCCAGCGCAGGTTCATTTATGGTCTGAATATACCCGTCTCCATATACAGAAATAGACAATGTTATCGGGTCTCCTATCCTTACCCGGGATGTTTTAACGGAAGCTTCCATATTAAAATTTCCCACGGCGCCTTTAAATTCCTTTGGTTTTCCGTCTTCAGGCAATGGTTTTATTTTTAAGAGAACAGGGTTTGTTGTCCTTTCTACGGGATATTTCCTTTGTCCACTGCCAAAAAAGTCATCAAAAAATGAATCGTTAAAAAAATCATCAAACGGCGTTCCCCTGCGATTCCTCTGTTCCTGAACAATTAAGTTACACTTTACTTTTGCCGGCGTTATTGCCGATTCTCCCGACACTATTGGAAATATCGCGGTACGGAGTTCCAGCACATTATAGAGTATGCCCTCTCTTACTACTTCATATTGGCGCTGGTCACCCAGTTTTTCTTCCATAAAATTTCTTGTAGCAGGCGCAGTGTAATCAATATCAGCAACCGGCAATCCCTTCTGGAAATAGAGTCTGAAGTAAAGGGTTATCTGTTCATATAAATACGCCGCATCTTTATCCGTATGCAATTCCACAAAAACCAACTTATCAAGATCAACCGTTTTTGTGCCTGTGGAAGGTTTTGATTCTATCACTTCAATATTTATAGGATTTGAGGTATATTGCCTTCCGTTGTGCGTCAGAGTTGATGAACCGATGGTGTATTTGCCCTTTGCAACGGGTTGCAACATATAAGTGTATCCCTTGCTTATCGATACCTCCCCGTTGATTATTCGTGTCTGTGCGGTAATTTGAGGACCATACAACACGCTAAAGCCTTCTATTTCCGGGAATGTTGGCTGGGAAACATCCTGCGCGCCGTAGACGGTCAATGTGAGTTTCAGCTTGTCGTCCAATGTTAATATGTTTTTATCTACCGTGACGGTTAAACCAATTTCCGTGGCATATGCCTTTTCCATGCCTCCGAAAATAATTGCCAACAACATAAAAAGCCAAACAAAGCCTGTAAGTTTCTTCATTTTAAAATATTCCCTATACATGAATAAATTCCTATTTACAGCTCCACTCTGAATCAGGCGCTTAGCGCCTCAAACATCGACAAAATTTTGTCGATATGTCGAAGCGTCTAAATACGAAATTCGAATATCGAAATTCGAAACAATACCGAAACTCAAAATTCAAATGTTCAAAATCAAGGCCATGAGATGTGTCCGTTTGCTGTGACCGTAAAAACCGCCTGTTTCGTATTTCGTGCTTAGTATTTTTTATCTGGCGCTTTTTTTGGTTCCGGCTACACCAGCTTTGGAGTTACCAGTCCTTTTCTACCGACCTGTGTGGCTGGCGTTGTTTTTCTCTGTTTACAGGCCTCGCCTCTTTTTCAGCCTGATTCAATGCATCAAGAATACGCTCCGCTTCTTCTTTCGACATTTGCCGGTCTCCCTCTTCCTGGGTTTGCGCATCCTGCTGCTGTGGAGGAGGTTGATCTTGCTGTTGCTCTTGCTCTTCATTCGCGTGAGAAGGTTGTTCATTCTCCTTGTTTAAATCTTCCTCCTGCTTATCTTCAGATGGCTGGTTACCGCCGTCCGGTTCTTGTTCCTTACCCTCTTGTTCTTTATTTTCATCAGATTGATCATCGCCTTCGTTCTGGTCATTTTGCTGTTCCTGTTCACTTTGTTCCTGTTCCTGCTCCTGCTCCTGTTCCTGTTGATTATCCTGCCCCTGTTGCTGCTGCTGTTCCTCTAATTTCTTTTCGACAAATTCATGATTATACATTGCATCGTTTTTTAATTGTTCAAGTTCACCGTCTTTTTTGGGCGTTATTTCATCAATAATATCAACCGTTTTTTTATACCAGTCTAATGCCTCGCTCATCTTCCCCTGCTTATAGAGTGTGTTTCCTATGTTAAAGCTGGTTTTCGCCTGCATTTCCGGGGTTCCGGTTTTCAGCGCCTTCTCAAATGATTTAAGCGCTTCATCGTATTTGCCCCGCTTGTATTGCGTATCAGCAACATTAAAACTCAATTGCGGAACATCCGGGGAATCTACCTGTACGTTAAGATATTTTTCCAGGGCTTGGTCATAATTCCCTTTTTTATAGAGTTCATTTCCCTGCCGGACCTGATCGGCAAAGGGGTCTATCCAGCCGAGAAACAACCAACCGCTTATAATGAAAGGCAGCACATTCGTCATAGAATCCTTTTTTCTCTCAAGAGTATTTCGTTTCTTTCACAAAACATTCGAGACATATGAAAATAAGGGCAAAGAAAAGGGGGATCTGAAACCGGTTTACGTATTTTTTCACCCTCTGTGTTTTGTAAACAGTCCCTTCTATTTGTGCGAAGCTTTCATTATAAATCTTCGCCAGTCCCCATTTAGTACCATAAGCCGGCGTATAAAGTCCGCCTGTTTCAAGCGCTATTTTATTCAGGGTTATTTCGTCCAGTCTTGATTTTACTACCTGTCCATATGCGTCTTTTAATAAAGTCTCTTTCCCCTGTTCATCAATGATTTTGATGTATGACCCTTCCTTTTTGCCAACGCCGACCGTATAGATGACTATCCCTTTTTCTTTTGCTTTACTTGCCGCTTTTAATGGGTTGGTTTCGTGGTTTTCCCCATCAGTAATTATTATCATTGCTTTATGGTTGTTCTCGTTTTCACCAAAGGCGTCGATGCCCTTATAAATCGCCTCGGCTATTGCCGTCCCGCCTACGGGGATAATGTTTACATTCAAATCATTCAAAAAAAGCCGGAATGCGCTATAATCAGAGGTGAGTGGACAATAGGTAAACGCCCTGCCTGCAAATGCAATCAGGCCGACACGGTCGCCTTCCAGTATTTTCAACAGGTCTTCAATTTCCCGTTTTGCGACTTCCAGGCGGTTTGGCTTTACATCATCTGCCAGCATACTTCTGGAAGTATCTACCGCAATCATAATATCAATGCCCTTTTTTTCCACCTCTTCCCAATGATATCCCCATTTGGGCTCTATGAGTGTGATGATAAGAAAGAGGACGCCAGTAATCATCAGAACAGCCTTAAGCCACTGTTTTTTTCTGCTAAGGGAAAAGCCTGCCATCTTCAATAGATCGAGACTGGCAAACCGGTTTAAATCCCTCATTCTTCTTTGAAAGAAGAACATATACCCTATAGCCAGAACAGGTATGATGAAAAGCAGGTATAAGTAATTAAGATTGCCGTATTGCATATGTGGTAATTTGTATTCCCGATATATATAGTTTTGTTTTCTGTAGTAGGTGTAAAAACAGGCACAGTTATTAAGGAATTTTCCTTAATTTTGTTTTTTTCAGGCACAATTCAATCAATAAACACCCAAATGCGGGAAGCAGAAAATAGTGAAACAATTCCTTGTATTCCTTGTAATGGGTTATTTCCGTTTCTGTTTTTTCGAGCGCATCTATTTGCTGGTAAATTTCTTTAAGCGACTCCGTATCGGTAGCCCGGTAATACCGGCCTCCGGTAATATTTGCTATTTCCGCAAGGCTTTCATCATCAATATCTATCTTTACCTGTCTCATCACCTTGTTTCCAAATAAATCCCTTGCAGGATAAGGGACCAATCCCTTTGACCCAGCCCCGATCGTATAAATTTTAATACTAAATGCCTGTGCAAGCTCTGCAGCGGTAAGAGGGTCAATTTGCCCTGAATTATTTCTTCCGTCCGTTAAAAGCACAATTACCTTGCTTTGTGCTTTTGTATTTCTCAAACGGTCTACAGAGGAAGCAATCGCAGAGCCTATTGCTGTGCCGTCTTCAAGCAGCCCAATTTCTGTTTTTTCCAAAAACTGCAGTAATATCCCATAGTCGAGCGTTAAAGGGCATTGTGTGTAGGCATGAGCCGAAAAAACCACCAGGCCGATAGGGTCGGTTGATCGTTTGTTTATAAAATCCTTTACCACCTGCTTTACCACATACAAACGGTTCTGGCGTTTGCCGTCCATCTCAAAATCTTCCGCCAGCATACTTCCTGAAATGTCCACAGCGAGAACAATGTCTATCCCTTCTGTCTTTACCTTTGTTTGTTCATTGCCTTGCTGCGGACGCGCTAATGCAATAATACATAATGCAATAGCCAGCGAGCGTAAAACAATAATGATGTGGCGATACCTTTGTGCAAGCGAAGGTTTTAATTTTTTTAGATTTCTTATTGAAGAAAAAATCAGCGGATGTGTTCCCTTTTGCCGGAAATAAACATACAACAGAAAGGGAATAATAATCAGTAACAGTAGTAATAAAGGGTCTCGAAGAATCATTTAAAACAACATATCATGGAAAAACGTGTTAATAATACAAATTAAATATACGATAATAGTTTAGTTTTTTGAGAAAGTAAAAATGCTCGTTCCCTGACTGGAGCTTGGAAATGATACAGATAACACCCCCCCAGGCCCCTCTTTTTAGAGGGGAGATAAGAAGTCCACTCTATCAAAAGGGGATTTAGCAGCATGCATGAAGGTTTTTAATATCCCGGCGATAGTTTAATGCTCTCTTGCATTGCAATTGCATCCCATAAGGCATTTTCCTCTATATCATTTGCCGAAAGGGCATCGACAAAAGCCTGGTACACCTCATTCGTTGACTTCAAAAGTTCTTCTGCGCCCTTTTCCGTATAGAAATACCTACTCATAAGCGTTTCCGATTGCTTGTATATCCTGGCGCCGGCAAGATCTCTTTGATCTCCCATATCAACTTCATATTCAGCCAGTACCCCTCTGTTTACATAGTAAAGATTCAGGCAAGCCCTGGCATTTCCCAAATCTAAAAAATGAATCCTCTCTTTTTTTGCCAGGATTTCCTTAATTTCCGGAGTGCCATAAATTCCCCAGATTATTTGCATATTCCTTTTAAGTCTGTTCGTTTTTTCCGGGGAGAATACCGCCGCATGTTCACGGGAAGGTCTCCTTTCCTTTTTACCACTAACCTCTTTTTCATGACTTAAATATGTTTCCATAAATTTTTCCGGCGCTTTTACCATTTTTCATCCTTTTTAAAAAGGTTAACGCGATACAAAACAGTATTAACAACACATCTGCCATTATCATTTCGCATCAACAATCACAGCCTCTTCTTTTTTCTCTTTCCCCTCGCTCTTCGTTTCGTCGATCAACCGCCTTGCAAGATGGTATGTTTCCTGACTTTCCAATAAAGAAGGGCCGTATTTTGCATATTTTACCCGGTCACATTTCTCCAGAAATTCCTGAATATACTTTTTATGTGTGGTATTTAATTTATTTGTATATGCCATTTCAACCAGGAATTCTTCCGTAGTACGTTCGGGGGCGGACAATCCAAACCGGTCTTCTATATAATGCCTCAAAATATTGGTAATGCGGTAATAATATTCTTTTACCAGACCTTTCCCTACAAGGTCTTCTTTTAATAATATCTCCAGCAATTCATAAGCTGTCTCATGTGGCAGCTTCTTTACCTCTTCTCTTGTTTGTACATACTTTCCCCCCTTTCGCTTTTTCAACATCCGGTAGACAAGCATGAATAGTGCAATTGCCGCAACTCCTGCAAAAATCCATTTGAGTAAACGCGCATAGTTTGTGTCTACGCCGAGAGGAGGGGCAATGTCACGAATGTCAGTGGCCTCTTCTCCTTCTTTTATCATGCCTTTGATGTTTATTTCAAGTTCATTTGTAGCAACTTCTCCCTCTCCGTAACCTTCGGCATTGTATTTTATTTTTATTGGCGGGATTATTTGCAGCCCGGTTTTGTAAGAATTCAAAACATAGCGGCGTTCAACAATCCTGTCACCCTCTTTTTCTCCGACGGCTTCCTTCGTCTCTCCCGCATCTTTTACAAAAAATTCCCCTATACGGTCTCCGGGATGGGGTATTGCAACATTTACACCAACAGGACTCTTTGCCTGAATTATTACGTTTATTTTATCGCCAATTGTCACATCGCTTTTCTCAACACTCGCTGCAACCTCAATCGGCACGTTATTAAGGTCGCCCGATTCGCTTGCCTGGCTTGCACTCCCGGAAAGTAAGGTAGATACTGCTGCCATTATTACAATAAATAGTCTATACAGGGGCATAAAGCGCTTTATGTTGGACATATAACTACCACGTGGAAAGATTTTAAATCCTCTTCTCTCTTATTCTGAAAAAACGAATTATGGGTTCTACGTAATTTTTTTGAGTATTAACGACAACTTCATCAATGCCTGTTGAACGAAACAATTGAGACCGTTCTTCTTTTTGCCGTAGGGCCATCATGCTATACTCTTTTCTTGCACTTGAATTCGAGGTATCTGTTATTATTCTCTCGCCTGATTCCGCATCCTTTAATTCGATAAAACCTACATTGGGTAGTTCCTGTTCTCTCGGATCAATAATATTAACCACGATCACATCATGTTTCTTATTTGCGGTTCTTAACGAACGCGCATAATCATTTTCTTCCGCAATGAAATCAGACACGATAAAGGTAATCGTCTTTCGGGAAGCAATCTTGTTTAAGTGGTCCAGCGCCATGGCGATATTCGTGCCCTTTCCCGACGGCTTTGAACACAAAAGTTCCCGAATAACTTTGAAGACGTGTTTTGCCCCTTTTTTCGGAGGTATGAATTTTTCGATTTTATCTGTAAACATAATCACACCCACTTTATCATTGTTTTTAATTGCGGAAAAGGCAAGGAGAGAGCAGATTTCTATTGCAACCTTATTTTTTAAATAATTTACCGAGCCGAAATTTTCTGACGCGCTTACATCCACCAGAAGCATTACGGTTAATTCCCGTTCCTCAACAAAGCGTTTAATAAAGGGGCGTCCCATGCGTGCTGTTACATTCCAGTCAATCATACGTATTTCATCTCCGGGCTGATATTCGCGCACCTCCTCGAATTCAATACCAACTCCTTTGAAAATACTATGGTACTCACCCACTAACGCCTCATTGACAAGGCGGCTTGTGTGAATCTGGATCTGACGAATTTGTTTTAAAACATCTGCCGAAATCATGTCTGTTAATTAAGGAACTTCCACGTTATCAAAAATTTTATTAATAATATCTTCCGGGCGTATTTCTTCTGCCTCTGCTTCATATGTTATGATTATTCTATGCCGGAGGACGTCCATTCCTATAGATTTTACGTCCTGAGGAGTGACAAATCCCCTCCCCTTGAGAAACGCGTGCGCCTTTGCCGCCAACGTCAGATTAATTGTTGCACGCGGAGACGCTCCATATTCAATGAATTGATCCAAATCCAGGTTATACGTCTTCGGTTCTCTGGAGGCAAAGACAATATCTATAATATAATCTTTAATCTTGTCGTCGATATAAATCCCGTCCACCACCGTGCGTAACCGTAGGATATCGTTAGGAGAAATTACCGAATTTACCTTAATATCGCTTTTGGTGGTAGCCATACGCTCTAATATTTCACGTTCCTCTTTTTTATCAGGATACGTAATATTCAATTTCAGCATAAAGCGGTCCAACTGTGCTTCCGGCAGCGGATACGTGCCTTCGTGCTCAATTGGGTTCTGGGTTGCCAATACCAGAAACGGTTCCTCCAGTTTAAAGGTCTCGTCGCCAATGGTAACCTCCCGATCCTGCATGGCCTCTAAAAGTGCGCTTTGCACCTTCGCCGGAGCGCGGTTTATCTCATCTGCCAGCACAATATTCGTAAAAACCGGTCCCTTGCGAACAGTAAATTCACCGCTCTTGGGATTGTAAATAAGCGTGCCAAGCAAATCCGCAGGCAGTAAATCAGGGGTAAATTGTATCCTTTGAAAGGAGGCATGCATTGCTTTCGCGAGGGTCATAATGGACATTGTTTTTGCCAATCCGGGAACACCCTCTAATAAAACATGTCCGTTGGAAAGCATCCCGATTAATAATCTCTCGATCAGGTATTTTTGCCCTACAATTACCTTACCTACTTCGTACAGAAGGGTATTTATTAAATCACTTTCCGCCTTTACCCTTTCTGTAATACTTCTAACACCAGAATCCATTTATTCCTCCATAGCAAATTCATCTTTCGTTTATAAGATATAAAGTAAATTAGCGAGAATTTATTTTGATTATATTTGATTATAAATCAGTGTAACTAAACAAAAATTGCCCCTTGATTTGTTCCTTTGTTATCACTACAGCGACATTTTATTATTAAGTCCTGCACAAAAATCGGCAGGACATTAACCCTGTCAGGGTTGTTTCTTTCATTTTCAACGTTTATAGGCAGGTTCTGAAACATGTATATACCAAGAAATTGCTGCAACATCTGAAATAAAAAATGTCGCTGTAGTGTTGTAAATCAGACATATTTTGCAAACAGAAAAAGGCGATTATATAATAATTGTATTTGCATGTGAACATGTATTTTGCAAATATTCGCTTACGCAGGAAAGTACTTGACACCTTATGAAGTGGATGTTACGATTTTTGCTTGCGACTTCGGCCTGATATAAATCAGTATTTTCACAGAATACATTTTGAATAAATTTTTTATTAAAGTTAAAGATTACCGTGTGTGAGAAGTATATTTTGCACCGAAAAAGGGTCTTTATTCCGGTATTTTATTTGATAATACCGATTAATCATAATTCTTGATTGGGGGTGATGTTTTAAGAAAAAGACCTTTCGCGATAACATCAAAAGCGAAACGTGCCTTGTAAAAAATCTTAATAACAATACGTGAATATTTTATTTATTGGAGGGCTTACCGTTGAAAAAACTTTTTAGTTACTGTGTTATTCCTGCGACAGCTATTTTTAGTCTCTATTTTGTACAACCAAGCTTCACTGCATCTGCAAATGACGTTAAACTAATTTATAAAGATACTTGCGAATTATGCCATGGCCCTGACGGAAAAGGTTCTGAAGCAGGAAAACAATTTGGAGTGCCTGATTTCAGCGACCCTGACTACCAGAGGTCAAGAACCGACGAAGATATGAAAGAATCTATGACAAAGGGAACCAAAAATCCAAACTACGTGCCACTCGGAGACCTTGGGGTCGATCTTTCGCACCTTGACGGACTCATTCAGATTGTACGTGGATTTGGCAAATAGGCCTTTAAACAAAATGTAATAATAAAAATCCAAATGGCAAGGGCAGGGCATTTTCATGTTCTGCCCTTTTTCATTCAACTATGGCCGATGATATTATCAAAATTGATGGTTCTTTTGGGGAAGGCGGGGGGCAAATACTGCGGACTTCGCTTTCTCTGTCAGCCATTACAAAAAAGCCTTTTGAAATACATAGCATCAGAGCCAACAGAAAAACACCCGGGATCAGCCATCAGCATTTACAGGCAGTAAATGCCACCGCCAGGATTTGCAATGCGGAGGTAGACGGGAACACCCTTCGCTCTACAACCCTCAGATTTTATCCGGATAATATCCGGCACGGAACATATTCTTTCAATATCGGGACTGCGGGTTCAATTGCCCTTGTATTACAAACGATATTCTATCCGCTCAGTTTCGCAGATGGTCCCTCCACAATCACCATTACCGGCGGTACGCATGTAAGCCATAGCCCTTGTACTGATTATCTTGAACGGCAATGGTTGTTTTTCCTGAGAAAAATGGGATATGATGCTGAGATGCAAACGATGAGAGCCGGCTTTTATCCACGTGGCGGAGGCGAAGTTGTAATGAAAATAAGTCCGTCGCATACACAACACACCATACGAATAAAGGATAGGGGAAGGTTTCTCCGGATAAAAGGTATCTCTGTGGTAAGCAATCTGGACGCAAACATCGCAAAAAGACAACAAATGGAGGCTCAGAAACAGTTTTCAGTCCAAAACATACCACATGAAATAGCCTTATTTGAAATGCCTGCTATCGGTAAGGGCACTCTGTTGCTTCTTATTGGGGAATTTGAACATAGCCAATGTTGTTATTTTAGCTTGGGTGAAATTGGCAAACGCGCTGAAACGGTAGCAGAAGAGGCGTGTAACAAACTAAACAATTTTTTAAAAACTAAAGGTATGTTCGATGAATACCTGGCCGACCAGCTTATTGTGCCACTTGCCCTGGTAAAGGAGGAAAAGACAACCTTTACCACGCCCATAATTACCCAACATCTGTTAACGAACATTGAAATCACAAAAAAATTTATCCCTATTGATGTTGCGATAACTGGCAGGATAAATGAAGAAGGCACTATAACAATACAACCTTTTTAACATGCATAACAACAGCGCGGATAAATGACAAAAGGGCTATGCTTTTCAATAATCGCATAGCCCTTTTGTCAAAAAAACAGGGTTACCCTTTATTCAGCTACCGTGTACGTTTCGCCTCCTACAGAGCCATCATTTCCGTACACCGTTGGCATGTAAAATGTGTTTTCTGCTGCCTGATCAATCTTTTGATTGCACCTCGCACATCTTCTGTTGTGTGGCCCGCGGCTAATGAATTTTTTACCGCACATTAAACAACTTCTCTCCGCCTTATCAATAAATACGTTTTTTAAAGAAAGGCTTCTTTCGTTATATTTTTTTCTCGACTTTTCTTTTTGCTGAATGTTCATCTACTACTCCCGCCCCTTCAAAATTACAATAAAAAATAAGGTACGATTATAACTTAATCTTAAAACAAGGCAATACAAAATATTGTTCCATTCGGCAAAAAATATTTTACTGTTTTTTTAATACATTGAGGTGTAATTACTTATGCCATGCTACTCTTTTGCAAATTTAATCGAAAACAGAACAAAAGGTTTTTAGAGTTTTTTGCTTTTTGGCAGGCAACAATTAACCATTATTACTTAAAACGCTGGAATGCATGCGCTATCTTCTTGTAAAATAATATCTTAGAAGTATTATACATTTAAATATTTTGTCAAAAAATGCAAAGTAAGTATGATAAGGCGCTAGCGAAGGCATGTAGGCAATGATGGGTACGTTTTTATTCTGTTTTTGCTTGTATTTATACAGATGTAACGTATAATGTGAACTGCAATTCACCTGAAAAGGCGAGTATTTTCAATATAACGGGGCGTAGCGCAGTTTGGCTAGCGCGCCTGCCTTGGGAGCAGGAGGTCGGAGGTTCAAATCCTCTCGCCCCGACCACTTATGTTTCACCTCTTTTTTCATCCCTCTCTTAACACCGCTTTAACGTAATTAATTAAGCCGCCGCGAGAAGATTCTTTTTTGCCGTTCATCAGGTCTTTGTTTTCTTCATCTCTGCCTTAACTTCCTTATTTTCTCCCTCTTCCAGATCAACCTCTGTTTTGTATTTCTTGTAGCCATTCTTTGTCGCTGTAATCTTATACGTATCCGCCTTTAAATTACCAAACTCGAAAAGTCCATTTTCATCAGAAAATGTTTTTCTTTTAATTTTTGTAGTCTTTCCCTTCAGTGCTATCTTAGCAGATTCAACGGGATTTTTATTCTCATCGCTCAAACTTCCCGATATTTTCCCCAATAATGCAGACAGATCACTATCCAGTTGTGAAATAAAGGTGTCTATCTTACCGTTATAATTTGCATAAAGAACCCCACTGGTAACCGGGAAATTTGAAGCATTCGTAAATCCGGCAACATAAATATCCCCTTCCGGCCCTGTTGCCAATGTCTTGCCGCAATCATAGCCATAAGAACCGCCAAGATAGGTGGAATCCAGCAGGCCTTCCAGATCGTTGTCAAAACTGGAAATGAACGCATCTGCACCTCCACCATTAAATGTGGTGTTATAAGACCCTATTGTGGTAGGGAAATCTGAAGAATACGTACTGCCGGTTACGTAAATTTTCCCGTCTGAAGCAATAACGATGGCATTTGCATGCTCATATCCGTAATTATAGTCGTACCCTTCCGAAGGATAGCCCGAACCGCCCAAAAAGGTTGAGGCAATAAGTGTTTCTAAATCATTGCTCAATTTCGATACAAAGGCGTCAGAGCCAAAATTGTATGTCGTATCATATACCTTTGTAGTTGTCGGGAAATTCGAGGAAAGGGTGCCGCCCGTTACATAAATATTGCCTTCAGAATCGCTTGCCATACCGCTTATATAGTCATTAAAATATCCCCCAATGTATGTGGCAGCAAGAAGGCCCGTCAAATCCTTATCAAACTTTGAAACGAAACCATCAACATCATGTTCACCGCCATTAAAAGCGGCATCGTACGCGTCTGAAGAAGCAGGAAAATCTGATGAGCCGGTGGCGCCTGCGATAAAAACGTTTCCCTTGGAATCGATAGCAAGGGCGCTGCTGTAATCACCGGAAGAACCGCCCATGAACGTTGAGGCCAAAAGACCGGTTAGTTCTTTATTCAGTTTTGAAACAAAAACATCTCTGGAACTACCGGACAATGAGGTTTTATAAGCATCCGCCGAAGCAGGAAAATCGGCAGAAGTTGTATCGCCCGTTACATAGACATTTCCTTCCGCATCAATTGCTATATCGCTGCTATAATCGCCAGAAGTCCCGCCTAAATAGGTAGAAGCCAGAAGATTAGTCAAATTGGCGTCAAGCTGGGAAACAAAAACATCTCCATCTGAATCGTTTAACGACCCTGCATAAGCATTTTCGGTTGTTGGGAAATCGGACGAATTCGTTTCTCCCGTCACGTAAACATTCCCTTCCGGGTCTAAAAGCAAAGACCGTACTTTATCCTCCGAAGATCCGCCAAAATAAGTCGAAGCAAGAAGGCTCGTTAACGTTGGATTTATTTTTGAAATGAAAACATTACTTCCTGCGCTGCCGGTATTGTATGAACCACCGGTAGTCGGAAAGTCAGACTGCAATGTATTCCCGGCGATATAAACATACCCATCCCCGTCAATTGCCAAAGAACACACTTCATCGTTATCTGAACCGCCCAGATAGGTAGAAGCAAGAAGGGGGTCGATGACAAGCTCCTTTGTTTTATCATACTCACCCACTTTAAAACCATAAATCATACCGGCATCTTTCAAATGATAGCTTGCTGCCACCAGGATCTTCTTCCCATTTATTTCCTGATATGCTTCCGGCCTGGTGAACGTAACATTTCCTAACGGCGTCTCTGCCTCCAGTTGTCCTGTTTCATTAACACGTAATGAATTCGCCCCGTTTATCTTTATTCTTATTCCTTCCGCGCTGGCATTTGGTTTTACGTGGAAAAGTTTTTCTACATTGTTGCCATACGCCTTTAATACTAAATCTACTCCGCTAAAAACCTCGCCAAAACAGATACACTCGTATGTTGGGATGTTTTTTTGCCACTGCGAAGGGTCTTTATGCCTATAATAGTTAACCTTCGTAACCGAAGTTTTTTCTCCCTTTATATTAACCGTCTTTCCACCGGCCAACTGCTCCGCAAGCACGATATTCTTCATAACCGGATTGCTCTTACTATCTGCCTTTCTCATAGTTGCAACTGTGGAGCCATGGGAACAGGGTTCGGTTTGCGCGGTAATATTTTGCGTTTTCGTTCCTGGCATGTCTGAAATATGCGGCAATGAATAAACTATTTCACCTTCACTTGTCACATAAATTGTCGCGCCAAAGGTGTTGGCATAAAACTTCACCCTTGCATCTACCTGTCCTTTGTTAAGGATAAAGGGTACCGTAATCATTTGCGCTTTTTTAACCATTTCCTGATGTAAGGTTTTTTGTTTATCGTTTTGGTCTGCGAAAGCTGCCGACCCCAGGAACATTATAAACAAAAATATAACGGATATTCTTATGTTCATGTTTACTCTTTTCATATTGATGGCCTCCTTATATGGGATATGCGGTACTGATACCTTTTACATTGCATTTCAAATTACATGGAATTTACAGACATATCAACTGGAAAAACATTGTGCTGTAATGCACATAGAATGTTTCTCAGGGGGGTGGAGTGAAAAAATGATGTATGTCAAGTAAGCAGAATGTTTATTTTTGAAGTAAATTATGCCTTTGGCGAGTTTTCAATGTAGAGTGACGAGGCTTGTCGCTCTACAACGGCAACCTTTAAGAAATCACAATCTGTGAACACGTAAGGTATTAATGTAGAGACGCATTGCATGCGTCTCTGCAAAAATATTGAAATTCCTGTACTATGAACTTATTTATCAATGGGGGATGTACTTTCCAGTATGGCATTTACAAGTCCGGGGATCGTATATTCCTTCGCTTTAATGGCAATATCAATCCCCATTTCTTCCGCTGTCTTTGTAGTAATGGGGCCAATACTCGCAAATTGGATATGTCCTTTTAAAGGAATGATATTTTCTTTTCCTATAAGCTGTACAAAATTCCTTACCGTTGAGGAACTGGTAAAGGTAACAATGTTAATCTCCCCGTTTCTCATTTTCTCTAAAATATTGACGTCTTTTGGCTGCCCCATAAGGGTCTTGTATACAACCAGGTCGTTAACTTCACCGCCTAATTTCTGCAATTCTTCGGGAAGATAACTTCTTGCTATATCTGCCCGGGGAAGCAAAAACCGCTCGCCTTTTATTGCCGTTACCCTCTTCAGTTCTTCCACGACAGATTCTGCCACGAACTTTGGCGGTTCACAATCGACCCTGATATGATACTTTTCTATGCCTCCAGCGGTAGCAGGGCCTATGGCACATATCTTAAGGCCTTTCAAAACCCTTACATCCTTTCCTAATTCAAACAATCGCTGGAAAAAACTATCCACACCATTAATACTTGTAAATACCAGCCAGTCATAAGAATTAATAGTATTTATTGCTTCATCCAGTGGTTGTATTGAATCCGGTTTTGCGATTTCAATCGTGGGAAACTCAATTACATTGGCGCCAAATTCATATAACCTGTCCGCAAATTCACTTGCCTGTTCTCTCGAACGGGTAACTACAATCGTTTTGCCAAACAATGGCCTGTTTTCAAACCAATTAAGCTGGTCACGCAACTTAACAACTTCACCAACGATGGTTATCGCGGGAGGTTTGATATTTTTTGCCTTCGCCACAATCGTATTCAGTGTGCCGACAACGGTTTCCTGCCGGAAAGTGGTACCCCACCGTATTACCGCCACCGGCGTATCGCCGGAACGTCCGTGCTTCATAAGCTGTTCCGTAATATACGGAAGGTTTTTCACCCCCATATAAAATGCCAGTGTGCCAATCCCCGTGCTTATTTTTGACCAGTCAATGGAGCTTTCGTTCTTGGCAGGGTCCTCATGCCCTGTTATCAAACCAAAGGTAGAGGTGAATTCCCTATGCGTTACGGGAATGCCTGCATAGTTGGGAGTCGCTATAGCGGCAGTAATGCCAGGCACTACTTCAAAAGGGATCTTATATTCTCTCAAAACAAGGGCTTCTTCTCCGCCACGTCCAAAAATATAAGGATCTCCCCCTTTCAGCCGTGTGACAATTTTATCTTCCAGTGCTTTTTCTACGAGAAGCTTATTAATATCCTCCTGTTCAAGGGTGTGGGAACCGCCTTGCTTTCCTACATATATCATTTCCACGCCTGGCTTTGCGGCTTTGAGTAATTCAACGTTTACGAGATAATCATAAACAATGACATCTGCTTTTTTAATACACTCACGCCCTTTTACGGTTATAAGCCCCGGATCGCCAGGACCTGCTCCTACTAAGTACACAATACTGCGTCTCATCAATAAAATACCTTTCCTTAATATAGATTTAATTTAGGCGGGGTTTTAAAAGACGAAAACCAAACAGCATTAATTTTTACCCATCCCCACCACCTCCTAAGATATGTGGACTATTACAAAAATTTTAATCTCATCATAATATTGAAATCATATTATTTAGTCAAATTGTTTATTGCACACGTTTGCAAAACAGAAGCCATAGCGCCGCCATACCGCTTTTAGTGCCCTATCAGTAATTTATTGTAACTATTCAGCGTAAACATTACTCTACCCAAGGCGGGTTCAGTTTTGCAACCTGAACCCATGAGTTTATGTGGATAATGGAGCCATGTACTGAAATAAAATTCCAATGCCAAAATCACAAAATCCCTGTTTGGAATCTGGAATTTATTTGTCACTTGTTCTGTCAATAGAAGGTTGGATTGAAAGTATAAAATGTTTGGTTCAGGTTACAAACCTGAACCCGCGAATGGTTTGGAGCATAGGGTTTATTGGTAACACTTTAGTTTTTTGTCATTTGAAATTGTTT
This sequence comes from Candidatus Kuenenia sp., assembly GCF_039794105.1. GTDB lineage: Bacteria > Planctomycetota > Brocadiia > Brocadiales > Brocadiaceae > Kuenenia. The sequence goes on along the minus strand of NZ_JBDIWA010000015.1, from coordinate 13,011 downwards.
CGTATTTCGAATTTGGTTGCGGCCAAAGGCTGCGCCGTGAAATCTGTGGTTTCTCTTTTATAAATTCCCGGCTGCTTCAGTCCCTTCACGGTTAAACACTCTTTGGTTGCGGCTTTGCTGCACTGTGTAATCTGTGGTTCCCCTTTCGTTATGCTACTCAATATCTTTGTATCGCTCCACAATCCTGCCCATCGCCTCAAATGCGCTTTCCACGACGTCTTCATTCCCGCTATTTATGAGCGCCTTCAGGGATAGAAGTGTCTTTGGCGTCCCGATTCTGCCAAGCGTCCAGGCTGCCGAGCTTACAACTAAAGGGGATGTATCTTTTAGCGACCACATAAGCGGGGTTACGGCGCTTGCATTGCCAACCCATCCGAGTATCTGCGCGGCACGGCTTCTTGTATATTCATTAACGTCATTCAGTGCGCCAATTAATAATGGTACCGCAGGAGCGCCTGTTTTTATTAATGCCCAACTGGCTTTACGCCTTGTAGATTCTTCGTTATCCTGGAGGGCCTTTATCAGAAAAGGAACGGCCTTTTCCCCCATAGAAGCCAAAGCCCACGCTGATTTTGTACGGGCAAAGGAGGCCTCACTTTCCGCATCGGTGATAAGAATATCGTACAAGGCCGCAATTGCTTTATCATTACCACTATTGCCTGCCGCTTCAATGCAAGCCTCTTTGACAAGCCAGCTCTTTTCTCTTTTAAGCATCTCCAGTATGGGAAAGACTGAACCTTGATTTCCCAGAGTACCCAATGCCCTTGCAATATCATATCTTACGTTTATCTCAGTTTCTCTTTGAAACCTGTCAGTAAGCGCCTGTAGTGATTGTACTGCGCCAAGCCTTTTTAATGCCAGCACCGCTTCTCTCCTAACGAGGGTATTTTTATCGTTTAAAAGCGGTTCTATCTGTGGTGCGATAGTATTATCACCACAAAAACTCAGCGCCCAAACGGCATTTTGCCTTATCTTTGCACTCTTCTTTTTGAGTAATTTCAGAAGCGGCGGTACCGTGTATTTCTGTGGCAGAACGGCTAATGTTATTGCCGCTGTCCTTGATTCATCCTCTCCTTCGCTCTGCAACGTGTTCAACAGTGTTTTTATTTTTGTGTGAATAAACGGGTCGTTATTGTCTATCGAAAGCGGCCTTTTTTCATATTCTTTCTTTTTTATTTCAGTTGCGGTGTTTAACCGGGTATTTATATCCAAAACATCCATTGCTACATAGGGATAATCCACGAGAAGAACATCTACCCCCCGCTTTATCGCCTTCTGTATTATCCGACGGTCATCACTTTCCAGTAAAGAAGTAAATGCGTATTTCTTTTCTTTGCGGATTTGTTTCAGTTTTTCATCGTTTAGTTCATCGGCGGAAACATACACCAGTCCCTTTCCGAAAGACCTTGCGTTTTTAGGGCTATAATTCCTCATTGTTCCCCATAAATAAACTTGCGAAGACATCTCATAGGTATTAATCAGTTCTGCAACTTGTTCTTCCAGAAAAATCTGTTGTATATTTAAAATCAGTTTAAGTTTGTTAATTTTACAAAACATCAGTACATCTGACAGCAAAGGAACGCGTTCCCCCTCAAACTCCACGCCCCGCCATGATCCAGCATCGTACTGTTGTATTTCCGAATATAATAAATGGTCAACCCTGCCCATACCATCCGTTGTACGGTCAATCGTTTCGTCGTTCATTAATATAAGCCGGCCATCCTTTGTACTGCGAATATCAACCAAAACACCGTCTATGCCCAATTCTGCAATCCTGTGCAAAGCAGCAAATGTATTTTCCGGCGTTTCTTCCAATATACCCCGATGCGCAAAAATTTCCACACGTTGCGTATTTTCTGCGTAAAGCTGTCCTGCAAAGGTTGTTAGAAAAAATACCAAAAAAATTATAATATAACTAATCTTTTTATTTATCCGCATTGCCAGCTTCTTTACTGATAAGTTGCCAGTGAGGTCTGCCTTCCCAGGTTATCCTGCCTTCTGCCATATTGAAGTAAACCTTTTCCGAAAAAGTCCTCGAACCTTCTTTTCTTAATTCCGCCTTCGGGCTGCCAGTCAGCACTCCCATGTTTTTCGGTAAATCCCATGTAAAAAATGTGCCGAACCCCTCGCTCCCGCCTAACTCCTTGCTATAAAAATAAACGTTGCCTGCGGTAATAATTTTTGAAATCTCCCCGTCTGCTCCCATATATGCATCAATTTGGTCTCCACTCAACCTTTGTCCGCTTTGGGAAACCTGAACCTCTTCAAAAAACCCAGCCTTTTTTATTACACTATCATATTCCATTTTTTTAAGCCAGGTAACCTTAATGCCTGTTTTGTCCGTTTCTTCGGTGTGGCTCATTCCCTTTCCGATTTCATATAAACTCCCCTTTCCCTCACACAAGATTTTTTCCTCATTTTCGAAGAAAGTAACCTTGGGGGAAATAATCTGCCTTGTATTTCCTTCCCTGAGAATAGCAAAAGGGGTCCCATATAAAACGGTTACGTTACTTTGTGCATCCCATGCTACCTGATCACCAACAGCCTCGTTCCATAAACCGCCTTTTTTATCAACAATATGAACCTTATCCTTTGCGTCAAATGATTTCAGGTCATAGTTATTGTCGTTAAACGTTACGTACAAATAATCACACCGGAGAAGGGAATCATCTCTCCGTACTTCAATATTTTCTTCGAAGATGGCTTCCCTTGCATCCCCCATGTAATTCATTTTCCCTTCCCACTTCACATTAATCGTTTCATCCTTCGCTTCTGTGTTCGCAGCTTTTCTCTCCGTAATATTTTTCTCATTGGGTTTTACTCTTAAGCTGCCGGCACACGGAACGTCTATTTTGTTTGCGTTTTTATAAAAAATCATTCTTGCGGCGTATAAACTGAGATCGTCTCGTATAAATTCTGCGTTCTTTGCATCCTCAAGGATTGCGCTTTGCGTATTGACGTCCCAGGAAAGTGTGTCTCCTTTGGCAATTTTTGCTCCCTGCGAAGCAAGAACATTTCCGCTTGCAATCGCCTGTTTCGTTTCTTTTGTTTCTGCATCAAGAAAAATAACAAGCTTGTCTGAGAAAACGGTAGCGCTGCCCTTCGCGGCTTCAACATTATCGTTGAATGTCATGATATGGAAATCAGGCTCCCTATCAAACACAAGCGGACCGCTGGAACGAATGATTGTTTTTTCTTCCGTTTTTTCCTCTTCAACCGTTTTCCCCATATCATGTTCTCCCGGTAGATGGCCTTGTCCCGAATCTTCTTCATAAATAAAAAAAAGATCATTTTTCACCCCATCCATTTCCATCTCCGCATCTTTTATAATCCACATCTTCCTGTTTGCAAGGTCTACCTCGCAACCCTTGCCAGTGATTACAAACCCTGTTCCGGTGATGGTGACAAACTCATCCGTACGTACTGACTTGTTCTCTGGGAAATACCGCATATTTTCGGTGTACAAACTGGTTTCCTTATCCAGTTGAACTACAACATTATCGGAAAGATATCCTTCATTCGATATCTTATCCATTTCTCCAATGTCCGAGGTAATTATCACCTTTTGCGATTCGTCCCCCTGATCTTCATCATCCATTACTTCAATTTCCGGTTCAATTATTTTATATCTGTCGTTCTCCAGCAAAAATGTGTTTTTCCCTCTCATTGTGTACGTCTCATTTCCTTCCTTATCGTAGTTGGGGAGAAAAAGCCCGTCAACCGTTTGAGTGATCTTCCCGGATTTTCGTATGTCGTCTATTATTTGCTTATTCTTTAGAGAATCTTCTGATGAAACAACGCTTTCTCCTGGTTTTTCGACAGGATTTTTTGATTTTGGCTTTGAGAGAATAACAGAAATGATTATCGTAATGAAACAAATGATGGGTATGCTTAAAAATATATATCTTCGTTTAGTCATTATTTACTGGAAAACAAATTTTTTCATTTGCGAAATACTCTTTATCCGCAGATTTCGCAGCCATGTATAATTGTATTGGAAAAGACTTCAATTGTTTATGATCAGAGTGGGGGCAGGGGGGGGAATCCGCTTTTCTCTGCGCTCTCCGCGCCCTTTACGGTGAACGATTACATTATTTAACTGCGGGCATCGTAACACAACGGAAATAAGTTGTCAAGTCCGGAGCACTTAATTAAAACCCTTATCGACGGTTTATCTTCACAAACTTGTCCTCGTAAAACGGGGATGAGCCAAGGTCTTAATCAAGCGGCCAGGCGGGCCTTTCACAGAGCACATTCACGGGCAAAATAAGATAATTGCTAATCTTGTGCTTGCATTCCTTTGCCTTATCTGTTAATTTACCGTGCCTAAATTTTCAAAAACGTTATGAACTGCCATCGAACTTGTTGAATGTTGCGCAGGAACAGATTTGGGGAACCACAGATTACAGATTTAAATCGTAAATCGTACCTCCTTGCCTCATCTGTAAAATCTGTGGTTTCAAACTCGTTTATCGGTCTGAGGCTTCGCCTCGTTAGTGAAAAAACGTCTCCAACATCCTGGTTTTTATGCTTCATATATCAGTTGTTATCGTAAACTGGAATACTCAAGACATATTAATAAATTGCCTTGATTCGCTGTATAAAAACACAAACACCCCTTTTGAACTCTTTATCATTGATAACAACTCTGCAACACAACAGGCAAAAAACCAATTCCATCCCCTTTTACAAAGCAAGCATAATTGTGACGCAAAAATACTTACTGAAATGGATACAGAAGATAAAGAATCCCTGAATAGCGGTACCGGAAAAATAGATATTATATTTGGCAACATTGCTACGAAATATGAAAATGTCCATTTTATTAAAAACAAAAAAAACATGGGGTTCGCATATGCAGTAAACCAGGGAATCCTAGAATCCATAGGAGAATATGTTCTCGCCCTTAATCCCGATGTAATGGTAACTGAAGGCTATCTCGACACATTATTTGAAAAAATAAATGCTGATAAAGCAATAGGCGCTATTTCCGGCAAATTGCTGAGTATGGAAAATAAAAATATGCTGGATAGCGCCGGGCAGACCGTGTATAAAAACCGCTTTGCCAGAGATCGTGGCCATCACGAAACTGATATCAATCAATATCAGGAAGGTTGTGTATTTGGAACATGTGCAGCGGCAACTTTGTATCGAAGAGAGATGCTTCTTGACGTCAAACTTAATAATGAATTTTTCGATAACGACTTTTTCGCATACCTCGAAGATGTCGACCTTGCATGGAGGGCGCAAACCAGGGGTTGGAAATTCTATTTTGTACCTAATGCCATCGCCTATCATCAAAGGGCGGTTTCAAGCAGGGCTTTACTAAAAAAAATAAAAAGGAAATTCTGGGGATGGCGGAATCGATACTTAATGATTATAAAAAATGATTCCTTGTTGAGCATAGTAGTAAATATCCCCTTTCTGATACTATGCCCTATAAAATCTATAAAAATGTTAAGAAAAAGACGCTTTATTCAAAAAAGAAGATTGGTGAAGCATTGTGAGGTCGTAAAGTGGTTTGTACCGTATCTGTTACATGCGAAACAAAAATGCGCACATCGGGGATAGAGATATCTTTTATCATTGTTGACTACAATGCCTTCCTGTCTTTGCAAAGGTTAATGGAAACTATCCGGAAAAAAACAAAGGATATCAGTTATGAAATCATTGTTGTAGACAATAGCAAAGATACCAAAGAATCTTTTTTCCAAAAAAACCATCCTGACATCAAATATATATTTAATAGCAAGAACCTTGGATTCAGTAAGGCTGCAAATATTGGTATCAACAATAGTGCAGGGCAATATGTGTTGCTCTTAAACCCCGATACCCGGTTAAAGAATAATGTCGCCATGCTACTTGCGGGGTTTTTAGATAAGCATCCGGATGTAGGTGTTGCAGGGGCTAAAATATTGAACGATGACGAGTCCATTCAATTTTCGTGTCGTAGTTTCCCATCTTACAAGACAGCTTTTTTTAATAGGTATTCATTATTGACCCGAATGTTTCCAAAAAACAGATATTCAACAGCATACATAAATCCAATTAATTCTCACAACGAGACCGCCGGGGTTGATTGGTTATCCGGTTCGTGTATGATGCTCAGGAAACAGGCGTTGGAGTCCACAGGCCTTTTTGATGAAAATTTTTTTATGTACTGCGAAGACGTGGATATATGCCACAGAATGAAACTCCTGGGATGGAAAGTGGTCTATTATCCAGAAGCGGTAATATATCATAGCATTGGGAAGAGTTCATCGCAGAATAAAATTAAGGCTGTAGTAGAAAGACACAAAAGTATGTGGACATATTACAAAAAATACCTCCATCGACGCAAAGCGACAGATATCATTATCCGGTTTGGTATAGTAAGCAGATGTATTTTCCATTTGATTATTGCATTGTTTCAGTGTCCTTTTGTAGAATGATTCCGAGTTACCTTTGGCGACTTTCCCGATATAGAGCGACGAGCCTCGTCGCTCTACAACCACAGCATTGAAATTCCTTAGCATTAAAGTATGGGTATACAGTTTTATTTATTTACTGCTTATATATTTCTTTTGACCTTTGCCATATCATTTTTCATGATACCGCTCTTAATACGATTGGCAAAGAGATTCGATATTATTGATTACCCCAACCATCGGAAGATTCATACCACTCCGACTCCACTATTAGGAGGAGTAGCCATTGCGGGCGCCTTTACAATCGCTCTTGCCACACACGTATCCCTGGTTGTATTTCTTAAGAATTTCATAACCAGCAACACCCTATTCTCATCACGGCTTCAATTCTATGCAAATAACACAACATGTATAACAAATCAGGTATTTGCCGTACTGATAGGTGGTTTAATCATTGCGATTGTAGGAATAATAGATGACATAAGGGGGTTATCCATATGGATACGGTTACTCACAGAAGCAGCAGTTGCTTTTGTAATGGCCTGGATGGGATTTAAATTAGAGATATTTTTACCGGAAATTACTACCTGGATAATTACGATATTGTGGGTAATAGGCATTACTAATGCATTTAATCTGCTTGATGGCGCTGATGGGCTTGCCAGTGGCGTAGGTATCATATCGGCGCTCATACTTGCGGGTATTATGTTCTTTGGAAATCAGCCACTGGTGGGATGTTACTCTTGACCCTCGTTGCGGCAATAGGTGGTTTTTTAAGGTACAACTTACCTCCTGCGAAAGTATTTATGGGAAGCGCCGGAAGCATGTTTATAGGATATATATTGTCTGTTACAACGATATTGGCGACCTTCACTATCAATAATGCCTGTACAAATTATGTAATTGCATTACCTATCGTTATCTTGAGCATACCCCTTTACGATACCCTTTCTGTCATATTTTTGAGGAGTATAAAAAAAGTATCTGTAACCAAAGGAGATTTGAATCACCTTGTTCACAGACTGATGCGTGCAGGATTTTCACAGAAAAAGGCGGTATTCCTAATTTATTTGATGTCGTTTGCTATAGGAATATTAGGTATTCTTTTAATATGGACAACAGTAGTGCAGAGTATCATTGTGTTAAGTTTTATCGGAGTACTTTTTGTAGGTATATTCTTATTTGAATATTTTCTTGTAAAACAGAATCACAAGACGGTCAAACTAAAAAACCTTGATAACTATGCAAAACAGACGCTATGATCGTGGTAAAAGCCTCACGCTGAGAGCCGATAATATAATAATAGGGCTGATATTATTTCTCCTGTGCGCACTACCACTTGCTATCGACCTTCACCTGGCAAAACCTTTTAGTTTATGCAAACTCGTCTTATTTTACGGAACGGCGCTTTTTGTTATCACCGTTTGGTTAACTAAACTTGTCCCTGTACGTTTTAAACAGGGATCGGTATCAATTTCTGCCAAAAATTCTACATCATCCGGCAATATCCACAGACAAGGTACATCTCACTCCCCCTTAATAAATAGAGAACAACCCCCTGAATCCCCCTTTATTAAGGGGGACTTAGGGGGTTGTTCTTTTTTCCACCATACACCCTTAACATATCCGGTGCTTGCCTATATAACAGCCGTCATTTTCAGTACCATATTTTCCCTCAATAAAACTATAAGTGTATTCGGTTACTACGTGCATTACGAGGGATTGCTCACGTCAATCGGATATGTCATCCTCTTTTATGCTATCGTTACTTCTTTTAAAAAGCGGCATGTTTTTTATATGACAATTGCACTATCCATTGCATGTTTTTTATCTTCCATTTACGGAGTTATCCAATTCCTTGATTATGATCCTATCTCATGGGCAAATGTAGGCGAAAGACTCAAAATTACATCTACATTTGGTAACCCCATTTTCTTCTCCGGATATCTCGTCTCCGTATTCCCACTAATACTCGCAGGATTTTTATTACAATTGAAAAACCTATCAGTCAAAAATACGTTCAGGGGAAAGTGTTTTCTTGCATTCATGGCAGTAGTCCTGATACTCATGCTGTTTAATCTATACACCACAAAAACGCGCGGTGCATGGCTGGGATTTGTTTTTAGCATTTTATGCGTAACGGTATTAATATACATAGAATTTATTGTCAAACACAGAATCAAATTCATTATTTTAGCGAGCTGTTTTTTCGTAATTTTTGGTGTATTTGTAGGTTGTAAGTATAAACACCCTATAAATCAATTGCTGTATCTCTTAAAACAAAAAGGGGACGTTTCTGTAGCCTTGACCGATGCAAACAAAGGCGACCCAATTGGCCGCTCCTACTTTACAAATACCCGCGGGGGGCAATCGGTATTTTATCGCGTCATTCAATATAAATCTGCCTTAGATATGATTCGTGACCATCCCTTTACAGGCATTGGGCCTGATTTAGTTGGTTCGGTGCTGCCTCGGTATGCCTTTCATCATTACAAGCAATCACCAGCCACCCCTGAATTTGAAAATGTAATGGGCATTCACAATGACGTCCTCGATAAGGCAGCTACGTGTGGCATTATTGGATTAGGAACGTATTTATGGATTTTTGGCGCATTTATATTATTCGTAAAAAGGCGTTTTAATCGTATTGAAAAGCATGACAGATTAATCCTTTCCGGTTTATTGGCAGGTCTTGTGGGATATCTTATTCAGCAACAATTTAACGTTATTGAATATACCCTTACCTTGCACTTTTGGATATTCATGGCGGCAAGTATGGTATTATTGAATCATATTGAAGAAAAAGATTCATCTGAGAGGATAGCAACAAAAAAACATCTGTCTCAAAGAAAACCACCTGTTAAGGCGCCCGGGCGGGTTTTCCCAACAGCACTCTTCTGCTTATGCTATCTGCCAATTATGGGAATACTGGTATATGGTCTTTATTATTTAACTAACATTTACAAGGCAGACGTACTGCACAAAAAAGGATCGGATTATTTGACTTATGCAACAACGCATCAGGAATCAGGAGGCGATCTCAATAAAAATCCATATTGGGAAAAGGGTTTAGCATATTATAAGGCTAGTATTTTATACAATCCCGGACAGACCATTTACCGTTATCAACTATGTGAAGCCTACCTTTTTATGTTGAGAAAGGACTTAAACAATATTGACCTTCTAGAAATGACCATAAAAGAAGCGGAAGAGATTATCAGGATTGACCCCAATGAGGATTTTGCATTTAATTATTTAGTCAATGCCTATGATCTGCTGGAATACAATACCAAAAGAGATTATAGCAATAAAATCATTCCTTACTGTGAAATGTCCATTTCGATTAATCCATACAAAGCATCATATTATGATTGTCTCGGCACGTATTATATAAAAAGAGGCCTTTATGATAAGGCAATCCTGTCGTTTAAACAAATATTACACATGAAACCCGATTATCCCGGGATAGCCGGAAAACTCGAGAACGCATATAAGCCATTAATTAAAAAGTTAATTACACAAAATCAATTAAATGAGGCCGAGGCGTTGCTGGGCGAAATACTTCCTCTCTCTAACAATATTTATTTTAATAAACTCAAAATCCTTATTTATGGCAAAATGGGACAATGGGAGGACGTAATAAAGGAATCAGAACAAATTTTATTGGCAAAAGCCGACGATATTGACGCCTATCAGAACATCGCAACGGCCTATTATGTAATGAAGAAATACGATGACGCCAAAAAAACACTTGAAAAAATTTTACAACTATCATTCAATGACAAGCCTGCAAATGATTTATTACAAAAAATAAATAATAGTGAACATAAAGATGCCGCTCATCAATAAAAATATCTCTGTAATTATGCCTGCCCATAACGAAGGTAATATAATCTACGAAAATTTAATAAAAACACACAAAGTGCTCAAAAGGACGTTCATTTCTCATGAAATAATTCTGGTAAGCGATGGAAGCAAAGATAAAACCGTATCGGAAGCCAGGCGAGCTAGCATTGATATAGGTTCAATAAAGGTTGTGGAATATAGCAATAATGCGGGGAAAGGCCATGCCTTGAAGAGTGGTTTTGCTCAGGTAGAGGGTGAGTTGGTTGCTTTCTTTCTTAGATGCTGACCTTGATATCCATCCAAGACAAATACAGACCTTGTGCCACACCATGGATAAGACACATGCCGATGTTGTTATAGGCTCAAAATATCACCCCGCATCTAAATTAAACACCCCGAAGAGACGCAAACTGATTAGCTTTATTTATAAGATTATGTTATTTTTACTCTTCAAACTACCCTTATGTGACACACAAGCGGGACTAAAGCTTTTTAAAACCGAAGTGCTTAAAAGGGTATTTCCAAAGGTTGTGTGTAAACGGTTTGCCTTTGATGTTGAGCTGTTGGCAAACGCACATCGCATAGGTTACAAGATTTTGGAATGCCCAATCGTATTGAAGTTCCGCAGGGAAATGCGCTGGGGAAACATTAAGTTTAAGACACTCTATTCTACGGGGATTGACACCCTGGCAATATTTTATCGCATGTATATATTACGCTATTATGATAAACAATAAACTCATCAAAAGTGGTTTCTATCTGTTCGTCGCTTCCCTGGTGGGAAACGTCTCTGCTTACTTCTTTCAATTTTACATGAGCAGAAAATTGAGCGTGGAAGACTTTGGCATGTTCAATTCCTTGCTGTCACTTTCTGCCATTATATCCGTTCCTGCGGGTACAGTATTGGTGGTAATGGCCAGGTATGTCTCAAAATTCAATGCAACCTGCGCTGTCGGGAAGATAAAATATCTGCTTTACAATGCCTATATCAAATTGCTATTGGCAGGTATTCTGGGCGTCGGTATTTTTGTTTCATTAAGCGGGTATATTTCTGATTATCTGAACATAGGCACACGGTTTCCCCTTATCCTCATAGGTGTTTCTTTACTCATTTCGTTACTGTTGCCTATAAACATGGGCATTTTGCAAGGATTGCAAAAATTTGGCTACATGGGATTAAGTGGTATCCTTTCCGGTGTGCTGCGATTAGCATGCGGGGTATTATTAATATCTCTCGGTCTCGGTGTGAATGGCGCAATAGTTGCCGGTATAATACCCTCATTGGTGATGCTTTTTATAACGTTTTATCCAATCAGATTTTTGTTCAATAAAGCTGTACATAATGATAATGAGCGATACACAAAGGAAATCCTGCTCTACAGTTTACCGGTAACATTGTCGACCCTTTGTTTTACAGGACTCATTAATATCGATCTTGTGCTTGTAAAACATTTTTTCAGCCCGGAAGAAGCGGGAAACTATGCGGCAGCAGCTATATTGGGCAGGTCTATATTTTATCTGCCAGGCGCTATAATACTGGCTATGTTTCCCATGGTCTCCGAGTCACATACCCTAAATAAAGACACCTATGGCCTGCTCAGCAAGGCGCTCATCTTTACCCTTTTATTGTCAGGCGTGGGGCTTGTACTTTTTTCTATCTTCCCGTCCCAATTAATGGGTTTATTAATGGGCAAAAAATTTATACCAATAGCGCCATTATTACGGATATTTGGCTTTGCAATGCTACCATTTGCCCTCCTCAATATAGTAATAAACTTTAATCTGGCCAGGCATAGTACAAAATTTGTATATACGTTGGTGCCGGGTTGTCTGTTGGAGGTATTTTTGTTATATATATTCCATAATTCACTTACGCATGTGATATATATTATGGGAGGAAGTGGCGCCCTTTTGTTCTTTGTTAATTTCTTTTTGATACTCAGAGAAAAGATTGGTTATGTATATCGGTATCCACAGATTGCGCAGATTCACGCAGATTAAAAAGAATAGAAAAGAATAGAAAAAATTGTTTAAAATCAATCAGTCCACTAAAGCATTATGATGGCTGTGGGAAAAAACAGAGTAAGTTATTAAAACCGGTTTTTAATGCATGTTTGCGGGCAAGTCTAGTTGTAACATATTTATTTGAAAGCTGATATGACAGCCGCAGCATGTAGTAGTGGCAAGGCGTGCCTTGCCAGTTTTAAAATGAATGAATCCTGCCTCGGGCTTTACCGAATGGGTGATAGCGAATCCACCATTCCATTATCATTGATGGATTCAGCCTCGTACTGGCAAGGGGGTGCATTCCCGATTTTTTGTAAAAAAGCTTATTATTTACGCAGGATGGGTCACTCGTCAGAAGTCAGAAGTCCGCGAAAAACTCCGATCTCTGACTTCTGACTTCGATATTCTCTTTTCATCCTACTAAAATGATGGGTTACAAAAAATCGGGAATGCTCCCCTGGCAAGGCACGCCTTGCCGCTACAGGTAAATACAATCACATTACGAAAAATTATAACTGGATGCATAAATGTACAATTCCGGCATGAAACCTCACAAATCCATCCGGTTAAAGGGATACGATTATTCACGGGCGGGAGCGTATTTTGTAACGATCTGTACACATGACAAGGAATGTATATTTGGTGCTGTAACGGATGGGAATTTGGCGCTGCATGAATTTGGCCGGATGGTTAATGCAGAATGGCTAAAGACGGCAAAAATACGTAAGAACGTCATATTGGATGTCTATAT
>NZ_JBDIWA010000014.1:0-78638 GCF_039794105.1 Candidatus Kuenenia sp. | reverse complement strand
ACTAATACAAAGTCTAATAGTGTCGTAGTCCAATCCCGGGCTCTTTCAATAATGACATTAATGTCAATGTTTTTGTGGGCATCTTTTATTATATTTGACGCAATATCATAGAGCATATGCGATCTTTCTTGTAATGATACTGTTTCGTCACGAACAAACTGATCCATGTTTGTTTCCATATATCGAAGGTATTGTTCCGTGCCATTTTTTGCGACGTATATTCTGTTAATATTTTTCTTTACGAAGGATTCTTTCCGTTCGTCTTCCAACAATTTAAAACCTTTGCAGTAAAGCAAATGCTTGGCTTCATTATTTACAATTGTTTGTAAATATAAATCGCATCCTGCAAAAGCGCCCGATTTAATACTTCTTAACGTTGCGGGAAGATATCTGTTTTTTTCATCATAATAATTTAATGTAAGTTGTTCTAACGCGTTTCCGCTTTTTAAGCTTTCTGATAAATGAGAATTTCCAATAGCGATAGCAGCATAGGCTGCAATAGTTTCCAAGAATCGTACATCGTCTGCTCCATAAACATCTCCTGATTTTTTACTGCTTACGCTTATAATTCCCACGACCTTCTCTTTTGTTTTAATAGGAACGCAAAGAATTGTCTTGCCAAGAATCCAATCGGATTGATCCTGTTTAAAACGGGGATCTTTGTTAATATCATTTACAATAAGTGGATTTCCATTTTTTATTACCCATTTGAGGATGTTGTCATTTATCCTGAACGATGTATTGCTTACGTTATGATTCGCAATGCCTTCTGAAGCTTTTAGCAATAGTTCGTTATCGCTATTGATTAAAACGATAATGCCGGTTGTGCTTCCTGTGCCGTTTATTGTAAGGTTATTCATGAGGGGGAAAAGTCTATCTACCTCTATTTGTGAAATTAATGCGTGGCCGACCTCTTTAACATTCAAGTCCTTGATATTTGCAATAGAAGCATTGTTTCTCATGCCTATGGCGTCGGGGTTACGCAGTAAATGAGATAAACTGGTAAGTCTTTTAATATCAGACAATGATTCCTGTACATTTTTAAGGTCCTTCCGTATCTCTGGATTTAAATCTTTGGAAGATTCTGCATATCGCTTGATATAAACAGGCATTTTTAGCGTATTCATTGTCATATTGTTTTTCCTCACTGATTAGGATTTAAACTTGGTAATTCTTATAGAACAATTTCATCTGTTTTGTTACTTTCGCAAGATATATGCCAAATGTGATTTGTAAAAATGAATGGGAAGGATTGTTTTTTATAAGTTATTCAAAATAAATTAAATAGGTGAATTTATAGCGCTACGGAATTTGCGGTGAAATGTTAATAATTTCTATATTTTAGAGGGGATGGTGTAAATATTTCCGCTTTTTAGGAAATATATTCTGTGTGTTTTTTAAACTAAATAACGGTTTTTTTGCTTTAATTGTGATGAAAGGATGAAGATGAGGATGAGCAAGACGAAGTGATATTATTGGGGGATTAAAAATACGAGACGTGGGGTTCAGGCTTCGTCGTGAGCTCAGCCGAACGGTTGCAAATCTGAAATCATCCAGAGGTCGCAGGAATAATTTAATTTTATAACAATTTCATTTTATTTATGCGCTTTTCACGGTAGTACGGACAAACTTTGTTTGTCCGTGATTGTTTGAATATGCGCACCGATATGGAATATAAAAAAAGTTTGAGTGCCGCCCTTTAATTTAAATGCGTCTTTCAAAAGATTACATTGATGCTGCTACTCCGTCAGCAGTTTTGATATGATTCCTGTCCGGCTATTAACGTCAAGCTTTCGCATAAGAAGTTTCAAATATCCTTTAATGGTGTTATAGCTCAAATTAAGATCGAGAGCGATCTCTTTGTTGCTGTGGTCGCCAAGCAGCAATTGAACGATTTCCTGTTCCCGTCTGTTCAGATGCCATTTGCGGAAGCTTTTGGCGATATGCGCATGGTCGGAATGCGTTCTGTCCAATATGAACAAATGGGGCCATTCCGCCTGATTTATATTCTGTGGCGAATCTGAAAGCACAATCCCCTGAACAGCATAAAATCTTTTCTGGCTTTTTATTACATCAATAAAGGAAACTTGCTCCGTCCGTTCTTTGAAGGCGCCCCCGATTTCTTCGAATTTTTTATCCAGCAATTTTTTCCATTTGTCACAAAATGATAATATATCAGACGCAGATTCCTTTTCTTTCTTCCTTACAGTATGTGAGCGCATCAGAATATCGAAAGCCATTGGGCTATAAAATACATTCAGAGCTGTTTTTCCATTTCCCGGAAGATAGAAAATAAACGCAGCGTTTTTAATCACGTCTTTAGAATAATAATCAAATGCGCTGTCCATGCTTAAGAATAATTAACGTTAAGATTGTTAAGATAGAGGAGCCTTGATATAATCCCTGCCCTGCTATTTACATCAAGCTTTCGCATAAGAAGTTTCAAATATCCTTTAATGGTGTTGCAGCTTAAATTAAGATCGAGAGCGATCTCTTTGTTGCTGTGGTCGTCAAGCAGCAATTGAACGATTTCCTGTTCCCGTCTGTTCAGATGCCATTTGCGGAAGCTTTTGGCGATATGCGCATGGTCGGAATGCGTTCTGTCCAATATGAACAAATGGGGCCATTCCGCCTGATTTATATTCTGTGGCGAATCTGAAAGCATTGTTCCCCGCACGGCATACCTCCTTTTCTGGCTCTTAATGAGATCGATAAAGTACGTTGGTTCGGGCTTCTTTTCTGATTCACCTCCGATTTCTTCGAATTTTTTATCCAGCAATTTTTTCCATTTATCACAAAATAACGATATATCAGGTGCAACTTCTTTTCCTTTTGTCCAGACCAGAGCTGATCTCACCAGAATATCTCTTGCCGCCGGACTATAAAATACCTTTGAGGTATATCGATCATATCCTGGCCGGTAAAAGATAAATGCCTTGCCATTTGCGACATCATTATAATCATAATGACATGTTTTATTCATGTTATTTCTCCTATTACAAACCTCTCCAAATATGGATAAACCAGACCCATACAAGCGCGAAATACAAAAGAGGCGCTCGTTTAGAATTTCAAATCATTTGTAACGCTTCAGTCTTTTGAAACCGGAAATTGTCATTTGTAGTGCGACGAGGTTCGTCGCACTACATGAGAATTTAGTGGGCTAAGATATCAAGTGAGGAACGAGCAGCAACCGTTTATGGCAAATGCTTCGCCCCTACACTATGCGGTAAGCAGCGCTATTATTGGAATTTTTCAAAAAACCAAAGTGTTACGTTAAAACAGTTTTCTTTCTACCATTACGCTACTTGTTCATTTCGCCCCGGAACCTGCTAATACCGCTGGCACTGTTCCAAAAAGTATTTTAAAATCCAGCCAGACTGACCATTTGTCAATATATTCCAAATCCAACCGCATCCATTCATCAAAATCGGTAATTTTATTTCTTCCAGACACTTGCCATATACAGGTTAACCCCGGTCTCATGCTCAACCGTCTTCTATGCCATGGTTCATATTCATCAACTTCCTTTGGAATGGGTGGGCGAGGCCCTACCAAACTCATATCTCCTTTCAATACATTCCAAAATTGCGGGATTTCATCGATACTATACTTGCGCAAAAACTTTCCGATTTTTGTCACACGCGGATCATTTGCCATCTTAAAGACAGGCCCTTGCATTTCATTGTTCTTTAACAGCTCCCCCCGTTTTGCTTCAGCATCTGCAATCATTGTCCTGAACTTGTACAGTTTAAAGACTCTCCCGTTTAAACTGCATCTCTTCTGTGTAAAAAATAAAGGACCGCTTGACGTGGTTTTTATTACAATTGCTGCAATGAGAAACACTGGAAATAACGAGACAAGCGCTATTCCGGAAAAGATTATGTCCATAAGACGTTTAATAAAAAGCTGCAATAGTTTGTCCGGAGCGCTTTCAAAAACAAGCAAAGGAAATTCCGACAGATAACTCCTGGTCTTACCGATGGTATCCGGGATTACATGGCTATACTTTGTCCTTGCCAAATTAAGTGTAAACAAATCCACTGCCACACTCACCTTTAACCCCTCTATATCGCACAAGTACCGAATCATTTCTTCCACAGTGTTTAACCATGACCTGGGAACAACAAACAGGACTTCATCGACGACAGTATTGTGAATTATTACAGGGATATCTTTAACGGCGCCAATTACTTTATTTCCGCAGACTACAGTATTTTTTTTTGTCGCATCGTTATCAATAAGACCGATAACATTAATACCCCATTCCACATTTTTTCCGATTGTGTTTATAAAATGCTGCGCCCTTTTACCAGTACCAACAATTAAAACGTTTCTCGTGTTAAAGCCATTTTTACGCTTATACTGGAGAAAAAATAAAAGCGAAACCTTTTCTCCGCATAATAAGATGGTTGCCATGAAAAAAGAGTAAAACAAATGCTCACTGCCTATCGTTTGAATCTTTGCAAGGAACACAAAGCTTCCCAAAAGACCTCCCCCCACTAAAGCCGTTTCTATTACGGGAAAAATTACTTCGGTAATGTTCTTTGTTCTGAAAGATTCGTACATGCCAAAATTATGCAGAAATATCCCCCACACGCTCAACAGCGCAGGCAATAGTATGAAATAGCTGCCAAACTGCTGAATAACATTGCCGTAGTCGCTGAATAAAAACGGGGACATGAAAAAAGATATTGTGACGATAAATAAATCGAAACAAATCATCAGCCTTCTGAAAAATAAGTGATATTCTTTTAACATATAAATTCCCTGCCGTTATCCCTACAAGAAAAGTGTATGAATAGTTCATATTTATAATGCAATGGTTGTACTACCCCGATAAAAACGTAAACAATGTAATAGTATAGGAGTTTCAAAGTTGCAGGACGAAGCGATTGCATCGTCACGAGCTTGGTAGTGGCTATGTTAATACTCTCGTTCCCAAGCGGCAAGGCATGCCTTGCCGCTTGGGAACGAGAGTTTCTACTTTTTCAAAAATCTAAACTATTACAGTTTTTGCAAACTTTCTTCGTGTGCCAGGTGTGCTTTCTGGTTAAGATCTTTTTGGTTGTGGCTATGTTGTGTATAAAGAAGAGTTTTGGAGAATAAGTAATTGTCTTTCATTTTATTAATGCAAAATCTATAAAAACTATTTCTTTCTTCATCAACGACCCATTCATTTGCAAATTCTTGTATATTATTTTTATGGGAATTGAAGTAATCCCAAAAATTGCCGCCGCTTTTTTCTAATATTTCCAGGGAGTCCCTGAGATACCACACAACAAACTTCTTCCATGTTTGCAAATCCTTTCTTATCCACATGCACCACAAATTTGCGGGATTATAAAAATCCCCTTTTCTCATTTCCTGATGTCTGTTGCTTTCAAACAACTTAATCATGTCATACAATTCATCTGATACCGTCATATTGTTCCCCTCTAAATTTAGTTATGCCTTTTTGAGAATACATATTCCATACTAAGTCCCGAATCGTGACACACGGCGCAGGCATTAAATAACGTCTGCATTTATCTATCACAATTAACGTGCCAAAACAAACCGTATGTTGCTGTTTCATGGGCGTAAATGCGGTCTCAATTGAATAGGAGGAGGCTATCTTTCCTCTTTTTTTAAACGAAAAGGACCATTTGTTGTCAGCGCAATTTTTAGTTCCCATCTCTCAAAAAACATCTTCACCGCTCGTATTCACAGAGAATTAAGCCATTCGGGAGCATTGTTTGTGTAATTGAATGTCTGAATTTAAGCCATTAAAAAGGAACCACAACGTGAAATACTTTGCGCAATCTTTACGAAGAGAAATAAGAATTTATTACGATTCGGGAAAGAGGATAAATTATTACTTCTTTGGTGAACAGCGGTAAAGAACACTATGGTTTACGCAAAAATTGCAACCATAATAATGTTTTACAGTAATTCCGTCTATGCCAAACGGTTATGTCTTTTTCCTATTGTGCCGTGCATCGTTTTGCGCATCTCTTATTGCTTGCACTCGTTTTTGTTTGTAAGGGTTTCCCGGCAATTAAGCTGGTTGCAAGGATTTCCGGAGAAACAGTATCACTCGCAAATATTGCATTAAACGGTTCATCGCATGAAGCTTTTTTTACGCAATCCGTTTGTTATGTTAAAGGCAGCATACAATGCCTTCTTAATTATTCCCTGATTGAAAAGAGAGTAGTATTGTAAATCTGACCTGACCTGAACGAGCAGGGGTGTCCATTTGCTAGTGTAAGTTTCAACATAACTATATAAGCACAATTCGTATGCGATCTTTTAAATGGTGCTACCCTTTTTTTCCGGAAAGTAATTTGGCAAGGTATGAGATTTGCAACTGCCCTTACATTGTGCAATATGAAGAACAGCGTGCTTTTATTTTTAGGATTTGCGGAGCGTAATAATATTTATCGAATACCATAAAAATGCTATTAAACAGAAACAAACACCACAACGGTAAGTATGGCGTTGATAAGAATGTTGCGAACAACACCAGAGAAGGTGTGTTTTCGCTTTATCTGCTTTACTTGTTAAATGAGAACTTGAATTTATCAGTAAAAATTGAAGAATTATTTGAATATACTGCCGCTTTTTTTAAGAATAATCTTTATATTGATGACTTCTGTTTCATGTTAAATAACGGGGACAACGATGAATTGACGATATTTAAAACGGGAAGTGATATTTTTGAAGCGGTGAAAGACGTCACCTTTAAAAAGGGGGAGGAATATGCCTGCATCGCCGCCCGGACGGGGAAACCCCTTTTGTTAAATGACATAAGCAAGAAAAACGACCAATATTTTTATAAAGGAAAACTGGAGAATACCGGATCATTTTTATCTTTGCCATTGCGCTCCAAAAATAACAGAATGCTGGGATTATTAAACATACACAAGAAAGAAATAAATGCATTTACCGAAGAAGATATGGAGTTATTCATTACGGTGGCATTGAATATTGCAAATACCATTGAGAGGATTGAACTTTACGAAAAAGCAGAAAAAGGCGCAATGTACGATGACCTTACCATGCTTTACCAAAGGAAATTCTTTTTTGACAGTTGTCATCTCGAGCATAGTAAAGCAATACGCCATAACGTACATTTTTCAATCGCTATGATAGATATAGATCACTTTAAATACTATAACGATACCTACGGGCATTTGTTTGGAGATGAAATTCTTAAAAAATTAGCATACATCCTGAAATCAAATGTAAGATATAGTGATATTGTGAGCAGATATGGCGGGGAAGAATTTGCGATACTTTTGCCAGGCATGGACAAGAACAGCGCTACCATCGTCATTGATAAACTCAGGGACGTGGTAAAAAGGATTTTGTCGTTAGAAGTCGTTGAAGGGAAGATGGAATACGTGACAATAACTGCTGGTGTTGCCGGCTATCCGGAGGATGGAAATTCTGTAAAACATATTTTATCCGCCGCGGATAAATATCTTTATATTGGCAAATCATGCGGCCGTAATAGAGTCATCAGTAATACATTAGACAATCCGCCTTTTCATCAGAACGGGAAAAAAACTAAACATAGTTCATTGCTAAGCAAAGAAGAGGTTAATCTTCTCCTGTACAAAAATGTAAACAGGCGGATTAGCAGATTTAAAACATTATTGAGGGTTGATAAAAAAATTAATAATGTACAATGTTTTGAAATTAAAGTAACGGAAGATGACTGGAGAATGTGCGTAATTGGCGATATCGGCAAGGGAGGATTCAAAGGGGAGCTTGATTTCAAACCTGAATTAGACGAAATATTTACCTGCCGGGTTGTTGTTGATTCTGAAGTTTACCTGCCGTCGACCTTTTCAGTCAGAATTGCCCATATAAACATAATTCATAAAAATAGATACGGAATAGGCGCTGAGATAGTAGATGGGCATAACAATTGGAAATATATTTTCTCCTTATTAACGAATAATAAATAACCACCCAAAAGAGGGTATTTATTGTATATGAAAAAAAGTAGATAATGTATTTTATAACGATAAGAAAACCTTACATTTTGCAACACTACATTAGTAACTTCTCAATAACTTGCGGTAAACAACCCCCTCGCACTCTTTGTTAATGGGGAATACTGTATAGTCGGCAATCGGCAATCTACAGTCGGCGAATTGCAGATTGTGGTCTGAGGACTGTGAACGGAAGAAATCATTATAAAAACCTCAACTTATAGAGAAGTTGCCTTTATTATTGTCTATAGAGCGCACCATGCATGGCATTGTTTTTAGGCGTAAGGTGATAATGATATCCTTTGAAAAAAGAAAATATAAAAGAATCGATTCAAATACCCGGTTGGAGCTTTATTTTGATGATACCCTATTTAAAGCAGAAGTGATAAATCTTAGTCTCAGTGGCATATGTTGTAAAACAATAGCACGTTACAATTACTTGCCTGACAAGATACTTAATTTTGTCCTTTTTATTCCAATCAATAATGAAACGTACTTAATAAAATCACACGGATTAATTGTTAGGGAAACATACTCCGCCGGAATGTGTTTTTTGGCAATTTATTTTAACGGTTTAATAAATGACCAAAGTAAAGATATACTTAAACGCTACATTTTGTAACATTTTAGTTTTTTTCATTGGGATTTTGTATTTTGGAATTTGTTTCGTATTTCGTGCTTCGTACTTGTTTGGTTTCGGCTATGCCAGCTTAGGATATTACAAAGCTTTCACTAAACACTATGTTGAGGTAATGAAGGTGGTTTCTTCCAGAAGACGAAGACATTTTTCTCCCAACTGCGGTTCCCCAAAATAATACCCCTGAACAGCATCGCAGCCTTGATTCTGTAAGTATTTAATTTGAGTCATGGTTTCTACCCCTTCAGCGACGGTGCACAAATGGAGTCCTTTTCCCATAGCGATTATGGCATTAACCAGGCAGGATTCATCTGTTTCATTTTGGATGCTCTGCATAAATGATTGGTCAATTTTAAGCGTATGGATGGGGAGTTTTTGTATGTACGATAATGATGAATATCCAATTCCAAAATCGTCTATAGCAACTGTTATCGAGTGTTTATGAAGATGATTCAGTATTTGTGCTATATGTTCCAGATCGGCCATTAATATACTTTCCGTCAGTTCGATTTCCATATTTTTCCCTGGGAATTGGCATATACCAAGCATATGCACGAAATTTTCTACAAAATGGGGGTTTTCAATCTGCAGGGGAGAAATATTAATAGACAGGCGAAAGGTATCATGGCCTTTTTTAATCCACTCTCTGACTTCACAACATGCTTGGTGAATAATCCATTCGCCTAAATCCTCTATTAGTTTTGTTTCTTCGGCAATAGGAATAAACTCGCAAGGGCGAATTTTCCCTTTTTCAGGATGATTCCATCGAACAAGTGCCTCAAAACCAATTACCTTTCCGGTACTGATTGTTATTTGCGGTTGATAAACAATTTCAAATTCATTGTTTTTCAAAGCCCATCTTAAATCCCTTTCCATTGCTAAACGGTGAGGGCTTGAAGTATTCATTCCTTTATCAAAGAACTGAACGCCCTTTTTCCCCCGGCCTTTTGCCTGATACATAGCGATTTCCGCATTTTGAATAAGCTGTTCAATCGTTTCTCCATGTTCCGGAAAAACAGAAATACCGATGCTGACACCGCCAAAAATCTCCTGACCACCAATGACAAAAGGTGTATGCATTATGTCAGTAATTTTTAACGCCACCTGGCCGGCATTTTCAGGTGCGTTTATTTCCGGGAGCAGCAGCATGAATTCGTCCGCACCAAATCGGGATAAAGTATCGTATTTTCGAAGACAGGATTCCAGTCTCTGCGTTACCGATTGAAGCAATCGGTCTCCCATTGCATGACCAAGTGAATCATTAATTGTTTTGAATCTGTCCAGGTCGAGAAACAAGACCGCTATAATACCATTATTTTGCCTTGCCTTGTTTACGGCCAGACGGCCCCTTTCTTCAAAAGATGCCCGATTTGGCAATTTAGTTAATAAATCGTGGCAGGCTTGAAAGTGTATGTATTCTTTCGCCTCTTTTCTTTCCGTAATATCATGGGCGATTGCGTAGACGCCAAATAATTTTTCGCCTGAAATATTTCTGTTTTTTGGCTGGAATCCAAGCAAATTCAATTCAACAGGAAATAGCGTAAGCTCGAAATAACGTCTTTTAAAATAATTCCCTTTTGGTACAAGGCATATCTCTATTTTATCGGGCGGGCAATTTCCAGAGCTACGCGCTATTTTTTCTTTTACAAATACATTTAGCTTTTCAACGTCTTCCGGGCAAACAAGTTCGGAGTATAGTTTGCCTATCAGTTCCTGAGGCTTATATCCTAAAAGATTTTCAATTTTAGTATTTATAAACATGATCCGTCTTTCATGATCGATCGTACAGATTATGTCCGGAGAATTATTGACAATGTACCTGTGAAGCACCTCAGATTTCTTCAGATGACGCTGCATTTTTATGTTTAGCTCTTCCCTCTGTATTTTGGTGGTGGTATTTTTAATTTTCACCAGCAGCTCTTCCGGGTCATAGGGTTTTTTAATGTAATCCAAGGCTCCGGTTTGTATTGCCTTGCTGACGGAAGCAAACGAGGTATTTCCGCTGATTACAATGACAGGCGTTTTAATTGAATGGTCATTCATAAAATTCATGACGTCATAGCCGGATATGCCGTTAAGGTTAAGGTTAAGGTTAAGGTCCAGCAATAAGAGGTCGTATGATGTTACCGAAAGCGCCTGGCAGGCCTGAGAACCACCTTTGATAGTGGTGACGCAATATTTGTGGATTTCCAAAAGCTGTTTAACACTTTCCAGCATTCCGGGGTCATCATCTACTATAAGGATATGGATATCGTGAAAGTCATTTCCTGCCGTTAAATTTTGATATATTGGCTGTGGATTCATAGTATATACCTTGCTAAATTACGGTTGCCTTCTGTAAGGGGGCATAGCTCCGTGTGATATAACCGTCTGCTTGCCTGCCATACCGAAAGTCAGATACCATAGCATGCCTGGCCTTTTATCAAATACCTTTAACAGAAGAACAATATGTTTTCTTTCTGCTTTTTAAGAGGGTGCGTTTTCCCTGTGTCAGCAGTAATTTTCAGGCAATATATGCCCCCTGTGTTTTTATGTTACCGTCCGTCCCGGCAGGTAAATTGTAAATGCAGTCCCTGTCTTTGAACTCTTGCAGTTAATAGAACCATTCATTGAAGAAACCAGGTTTTTTACAATGCTAAGTCCGAGTCCGGAATGGTTTGTTCCCTTTGTACTATGCACGGGCGTAAAGAGTCTCTTAAGGATATGTTCTGGTATGCCAGGCCCGTTGTCCTTTATTATTATTTCAACGAAAGGCTTTCCGTCTATACTAACATTGTCTCTTGTCGATGCGTGGATTTGCCCACTTTTCTGCATGGTTTCTACAGCGTTTTTTAGGAGGTTTATCAGTACTTGTTTCAGGGCAGTCCCATTTGTTTGAATAGGCAGCATTGATGTATCAAGGTCAAGTTGATACTCAATGTTATTGGTAATGAACAAGGATTGTTTAAAAATGAGAAAGGTATCACTAATCAATGTGTTTACATCGATACCTCCATTTTCAACCGTGCCGGAATCAACGTCAGAAAACTGCAAAAGAATTTTACCTGTCCGGTCAATTTCTTCTTTTATAATTTGCAGCTCTTTTTGAATATTCGAATCACTTTTCAGTTTATGCCCTAATGTTTCCAAATAGATTTTAACAATACATAAAGGGTTACTGGCTTCGTGTATTATTTCTCTCATTTTTTTTGACAATTCATGGGATTCGGTATTTGAGGCGGGTTTTTTCCCTGAAATATTTGATTCAAACTTTTTGATAAAGAGTCCTGTCTCAACCGCAAAAAGCTCTAATAGTCGCTGTTGATCATTATGGCAATTCTGATAGTTTTTATCTGCGCCGATAACTAACGCGCCTATAAATTCATTGTCTGCCACGAGCGGCAGGCATACTATTCCGTCAGAGTGTGATAGTCGTATCAGTTGCCGGTCGATAATACTCAGTTTGGAGGCATTTTCAGTGAAAGACGAAGTTATGCGGTTTTGTAACAAGGCGTTTGCAACCAGGCTTCTGCCGGATTCAACAACGATTAAAAATTCCTCCTGTCTTTTTACAAACTCATTGCCGTTTCCGTAAAGGTTGGCTTTTAAGGTATTGTCGGATGCATCGTAAAGAAATATATGACAATTATCCTGTCCAAACAAAAGCTTAATGGCAACCCTGATGTGTTCCAGCAAATCTGCTGTACTTCTTGCCTGCAGGAGCTGGTTTTTCGCGGAATTTATGAGGCTGATATGCTTTATTTCTTTCGCAAGTTGGGCATGTTTGTTTTGATCCGGGTCTTCAATCTTTCCTGTGTGGGTATTCTTTCCGGCAACAATATCCATTGAATTTGCAATGAGCTGCACTTCTCTTTCGGCGCTACCGGTAATTTCCCTCACCATAGGAGCCGTCAGCCCGAACAGATAGTCTGCCGTTTCAATCGTTAATTGCCGGTTTATGTCATTTTCGCTGCTAAGTACGCCGGCTAAATTAACTATTTTTACAAGGTGATGCGCATCTAAAATTGAATGCGCCGGTTCGTGATGATAGAGGATCGCATCTGCAGCAAAATTCTCCAGATTCCAGCTATTCACAAGCCAAAAACCCACTTCGCAGTGAGTAACTCCCATATCCTTTTTTTCTATAATTACAAGATCGTCATCGTCCTTTGCACTGTGGGTAATCTCCATATATCTTTCCGGATAACAACTTATTAAGACGAGCTGTCCTACATTAAGGAGAAGGCCTGTCAGATAAGCTTCATCGGGGTAGTTGTATCCGGTTAATGCAGAAAGGGACTTGGCAAGCATCGCGCCGGTAAGTGAACGTCGCCAGAATGTTTTAAGAAAGGAGGTCTTTTCAGCATTAAAACCTGAGAAAAATTGATGTACTGCGGTTGTCATAGCAATCGTCTTCAGCGTTTCTATGCCAAGCGCTATCAGGGCCTTGTCAATGCTGGTTATTCCTCTTCGGCGGCCGTAAAAAGCCGAATTAGCAAGACTGATTACCTGAGCGCAGAGAGCGGTTTCTCTGCGGATAAGTTCTGCAATCTCTTGAAATGAGGTATCATTTATCTGGCAGGCATGGAGAAGTTGCAACAAACTTTGTGGAAGCGATGGGGGGTTAAATCCATGCAACTCATTCAAAATATTTTGCGACGCTTGATCGATGGTTGGCGGCATGTGCTATTGTCGTTAAAAAATATCAGAAAGTGTTTCTGTATTTAGACTTGGTGGGTATTAAAGCAAAACTGAATAAAATTGCAAGCATTTTCTGTTTTACTTTAATTGTATAGGAGTTTTCACCTGAAAATCCTTTTTTCACACAAAGGCGCCTGTCTGCGTGCGACGTACAGGCAGGCGAAAAGCACAAAGAAGATGATAGAAAAGAGAAAGTCACGTCGAGACAGTTCCGGGCGAATTGATTTGATACCAGATTATATACAAGACGTATTTATCAGTTTACACGCATGGGAAAAATAGGGATAATATAGTCAAATAAATCTATTTTTCGAAAAACATTAACCAGTTAACCACTTACGAAGTTTGAACAGGATAACTTTTGTTAAATGGAAGCGAGATCTTTCAATGTAATTTCGTTCCCAGGCCGGAGACTGAGAAAGAGCGTTTTTTGCTTTTTAAAAAACTAAATAGTTACCAATACAATTCAATTCAATTCAATTCAATTCAATTCAATACTTTAATGCTACCTGTACTTTTTAATCACATAAAGAGTGCTGTCATATGAAGAAAAATCATTCCACGAAAAATAGTATACGCATAAAATTGCTTATAACAATGATAAGCTTGATTGTCGGCTTGTTGACCGTTTTAACCTTTATTCAGATTTCCACTCAAAAAATAGTCCTGAAAAAGGAATTCGGACGCAGAATCGAGCTGATGAAAAATAATCTTGTAGAAAAAGGGAAGATCTTATCAGACAATCTGGCAAGACAAACGGAAAACAATATCGCGTCATATAATTTCTCCAATGCCGCTGAAATACTAAACAAAACAGTACATGAATACCAGGAGTTGGATTACATTATCCTGATGGATTCCTCCTGCATGGTGTACACCCATACATTACATCCTGAATTACAGCAGGAAAAACTTTCAGGGGAGGAAGATTTGTTTGCGGCAAGCCGGAGAGCCCCAACTATCTATGAATTTTCAAGAAATACTACTTCGTTCATGGAAATCATTATCCCAATAAGCGTAAGTACCGAACAATGGGGGACACTGCGCCTCGGCTTTTCCCTGAATACCCTCAACAACGAAATATTAAATTCAAGGAATGAAATACGAAAGAAAATAGAGGAAATGGTTCTTCGGTCTGTCCTTACCTCCGTTTTATTCGTTGTAGTTGGTGTAATAATTGTCTATATATTATCAACCCGACTCTCTAAACCTATTATGAAATTGACAGAATCCGCCCGTTTATTGGCTAATGGCAATTTTACTGCCGCTTCAAATCTTAAAATCACTTCAAAAGATGAAATTGGCATACTTGCAGCGTCATTTATTGAAATGTCAAATAACCTGAAGGCTTCGTATGAAAAACTGGAAGAGTACAGTCACACCCTGCAACAAAAAGTTGAAGACAGAACACGTGAACTCAAGGATGCTAATCAAAAATTACAAGATCTCGATAAAGCAAAATCCGGATTCTTATCTACCGTATCACATGAACTCAGAACCCCGCTCACTGCAATCATTGGATTCACGAACATTATTAAAAAACGATTAGATACCTTCATCTTTCCGCAAATCGAAACGAACGCCATAAAATCACAAAAGGCTATACAACAGATAAAGGAAAATATTAATATTATACTCTCGGAAGGAGAGAGGCTAACAAATTTGATTAATGACGTGCTTGACCTGGCGAAGATTGAAGCAGGCAAAATTGAATGGAAAAGGCATCAGACTTCAGTAACAGAAGTAATTATGAATGCTACAGCGGCGACCACTGCCCTTATAGAACAAAAAGGCCTTGCGCTGAATGTTGATATTGAAAAAAATATACCCGATTTTTACGGCGATAAAAACAGGTTTATACAAGTCGTGATAAACCTCATTTCCAATGCAATAAAATTTACCGACAAAGGCGCCATCTCATGCCATGCAAAACAAACAGAGAATAAAATCCAGGTTACCGTAATGGACACAGGCGTAGGGATTGCACCTGAAAATCTTGAAAAAATTTTTGACAAATTCAAACAAGTGGGCGATACGCTTACCAATAAACCGAGCGGCACCGGTCTGGGCCTC
This sequence comes from Candidatus Kuenenia sp., assembly GCF_039794105.1. Lineage (GTDB taxonomy): Bacteria > Planctomycetota > Brocadiia > Brocadiales > Brocadiaceae > Kuenenia. The sequence goes on along the minus strand of NZ_JBDIWA010000014.1, from coordinate 63,266 downwards.
CCGATATGCAAACAGATCGTTGAATATCATGGAGGCTCTATCTGGGCGGAAAGCGAACCAAACAAAGGCACCAAATTTTCATTTACAATACCCCTGCGTATCAATGTATAAACACCTTTAGCAGGGTTTCTTCATCTGATATCGATGTGCTTCCATGTCTCCTTTGTTACACCGAAACTCTTTCTCATAGAAGCAGAACAGACCTTGTTTAAATAACATACTTTGCTTGACGAACATGTTCTCTGTATCTATACTTAAACCGTTCATAAATTTGTAATTCGTCTTTTGAGCATCTTGAGTATATTATAAAAATGTGCATAATACGCTGTTTACTTTTCTGCAGCATAAAGAGGGCTGGGGAGGATTAATGAAAATACTTGTCACTGGAGGTGCAGGCTTTATCGCTTCTCATTTAGTGGATAACTTAATTGCCAAAGGACACGACGTAATAATTGTTGATAATCTTTCCACGGGAAGAGAAGAAAACATTAATCCCAAGGCACGGTTTTACAAAGTGGATATTTGTAATGCCGCTGCATTGGCAGATATCTTAGATAAGGAAAGACCTGATGTCATAAATCACCATGCTGCGCATGCTGATGTGCGTAAATCGGTAGAAATGCCGGCTTACGATGCAAATATAAACATACTCGGGTCACTGAATCTTTGTCAATTATCGATGAAATACCAAGTAAAGAAATTTATTTACGCTTCTACGGGAGGGGCAGTCTATGGAGAACCAAAGCGCATGCCTGTAACGGAGGAATCACCAATTGAACCTCTTTCCCAATATGGAGTAAGCAAGCACACGGTAGAACATTATTTGTCCGTTTTTAACAAATTATACCATATGAACTTCACGATACTTAGATACCCAAATGTTTATGGCCCAAGACAATCACCGTATGGAGAAGCAGGCGTTGTAGCTATTTTCAGCGAACATATTTTAAATAACAAACGCCCGACAATTTTTGGGGATGGCAGTAAAACGAGGGACTATGTTTTTGTAGCAGATATTATTGAGGCAAATCTTAAAGCATTGGAAAAAGAAGGGAATGGCGAAATCTTTAATTTAGGATGGGGGCTGGAAATTTCCGATTTGGCTGTTTTTCAGGCTATTCGGGATGCCTTAAATTCAAAAATAGAGCCTATTTTCGGAAATAAACGGAATGGAGAAATAGAACGTATATGCCTTGATAGCACGAAGGCAATGAAAATACTTCATTGGACGCCAAAAATCAATTTTAAAGAGGGGATTAAACTGGCCACTCATTACTATAAGCAATTAAATAACGCTTAATTATCTGGGTATGGCATCCATACCCAGTAATATACCACGAAAGATTTATAATAATTAATGGAACAGTAATTCCCCGTCTTTTATAAAAAGCTATATCCAAAAAGATATTTTGCCATGCGGAAATATCTCTTGCTAACAGGTTGTTTTTAATAAAAAACAACCTGGATAATGGGATATTATCGTTTCGTCCACTGGAAACTCTTCCTTGCGCCCTTTCGCCCATACTTTTTGCGCTCTTTCATCCTGCTGTCACGCGTCAAAAGGCCATTTTCACGTAAGTCATCTGCCAGGGCAGAGTCAATCTTTGTCATTGCGCGTGCAATACCCATACATACCGCCCCTGCCTGACCGCTTATCCCGCCTCCCCTTACATTTACCAGTACATCATATCCACCCAGTGTTTTAGTGACCTTAAATGGGTTCAAAACTACCCCTTTATGGCGGTCAACAGGAAAGTATTCATTAATATCACGCTTATTCACGGTTACTTTACCTGTTCCTTTTTTTATTCTAACGCTAGCAACCGAAGTCTTGCGCCTTCCTGTTCCCCATACATACTGTTCTGTAACCATATTTCTCCCTTAATTTCTAATTGTTAACTCTTTTGGTTGTTGAGCCTGATGCGGGTGATTTGCATCTTTATATATTTTTACTTTTTTCAGCATTGATTTTCCCAATCTTGTTTTTGGCAACATTAGCCTTATGGAGCGATTCAGTATTTTTTCCGGTGTTGTTTTAAGCGTATTTCCCACCATGCGTTTTCTCAATCCACCCTGATATCCCGTTACATAATAATGAATTTTTTCCTGCATTTTTTTCCCGGTAAGCTTCACCTTACTTGCATTTGTAATTATAACAAAGTCTCCTACATCAATGTAAGGCGTGTATTCCGGTTTATGTTTACCTTGCAACACCCGGGATATCGTTGTTAAAATTCTGCCAAGCACCTTATCCTCAGCATCAACAATATACCAATCCCGCTTCACCTCTTCTTTTTTTGCCATATAAGTTTTCATTGCTTTGTATCCCTGAATATTTCAAAAATAAAAAACGCCTTATCGGTATAAGGCGCCTCTTTATAAATTAAAAATGCAACTTAATTGATAAAATCCCTTATATTTTCAAATGTTATACCCTCCGGTAAACCAGAAAACCCCTGTTCTTGGTTTAGCCCCTGATAAAGCACAGAAGTTCAACATCAATTTGTGGCGATAAGATACTATAAACGTTTATCAAATTTTGCCTTAAATGTCAATGGCATTTTAAAATGCCATTTTGATTTAATTTTCATTTGACCTATACAGCAATAGCATTTAACATAAGTACGTACATTTTTATTGTAATATCAGTTATCAACTTTTCAATAGGATTTTTTACTGTGCCAAATGATATTTTTATAAATTTAAATACCCTGGATTTAAACAACACTATCGTAGATATAGAGGGAATACGCAGCATAATTCCGCACAGGTACGAAATGGAACAGCTTAGCGGCATTTTACAATTTGACCCTGAACAGAAACTGATCGTGGGTTACAAAACTGTTTCAATGAATGAATTTTGGATAAGAGGACATATACCAAACCGCCCGCTCATGCCTGGTGTGATGATGCTTGAAGCTGCCGCCCAACTATGTACATATTATTATATGAAGACAACGAAAGACGCCCGCTTCCTAGGCTTTGGAGGGATAAATGATGTAAAATTTCGCGGGAAAGTTGTGCCGGGCGACAACCTCATACTTATTGCTAAGAATAAAGAATTAAGGCCACGCAGGGCAATTTTTGATACACAGGGAGTCGTTAACGGAAAACTTGTGTTCGAAGGAGTTATAATTGGAATGGTCGTGTAGGCAAAGGCAAAATACTATCGTTGATACATTTGAGAGAGTGGTGGTAAAACTTTTCGCCCACAATAACACATTGTAATAAAATCGATCTTCCATTTCTCAATACATTTATTAGCAAAAATCCCAGGCTAAAATACAATAAAGAAATTATACTGGTCTGCGAACTAATTCCAAAACATCCGCTATATTTTTTATGGTATAGTCCGGTTTAATTTGCATACCCTTATTCTGTAAAAATGCCCTATAATGCCTTCCATGTTCGAATAAAATTGTAATCATGCCTAAAGTTTTTCCGGCAGCGATTTCATCATCTATCTTGTCCCCCACACAAATAATTTCTTCCGCTCTCAGATTACTGTGCTGCATGATTTCCTTAAAATAATCTTTTTTTTTCTTTTCCCCATCCCTTTCTACAATCAATATTTTATCAAAATAATTATTTCCCAATCCGAGCGCATTAATTTTGTTCTTTTGGACAAGCATTTCTCCCGATGTAACAAGAAATAACATGTATTTCTGTTTTTTAAGTTGAATAAGCGTTTCTATTACGCATGGAAATAGTGTAATATCAGATATTTCAACACATATATATTCATCTAACAACCTTTTGCCACAAGAAGGAGGAAGATTATACATTGCAACAATGTAGTCATAAACATTGCATTTTGTACCGTGCTTCTCCTCTAAATCATTTTGTAACCGGAACGCTTCTTCTTCGCTACAACTTATTAATTTAGCGATAGTTTTTGCAACCTGCCGTCTTCCCCTGACGATTAATGTGCCACTGCAATCATACAGCGTATCGTCAAGATCAAAAATAACGGCCTTTATTCCTGATAGATCATTTTCCATGTGTTTATGACCTGCATCTTGCGCCAAATAGGCCGCTCCCCGATGACCGGTAAAATTTTATCAAATATCTATGCAGCGGTAGGAATTAAAAAAACCTTGCCATTTTCTTCATTTTTGTTGTAATCTTATAAAAATGTAAAAACAATTTCCTATCAGTTCTTTGTTTGTAAAAATGCCACAACATGAAGGATTTTATTTGGAGCAGAAAATAGAAATTCCGTCCTCGCCTGTAACTTCCGCCTTAAAATCAACCAGCACCTCATGCATTCAGTGGTTTCCTTTTTATTCCCAATATTTAGAAGTTTTGTAATACGTTAGTTTTTTTGAAAAAAAGCTCATAGTATTACAAGGTTTTTAATTTAGTTTTTCAGAACTAAAAAGGATTTTATGTTTTAAAGTTTGCCGATTGTGGGCTATCTCCATATTGATATTTGCAAATATCCAGGCGACTATGTCAGGTAAGTAAAGGTATTGAAAGTGAGAAAAAGCGTTTTTAAACAGAAGATATTAGATTCTTGATTATAATATTATATTATTATGGATAATTCAACTCAAACGGTAATTACGGACACTAAATTAAAAAGTATGAGCGAAGAGATACAGCGGGAAGCATCGCGACGTCGTACATTTGCGATTATTTCGCATCCGGACGCGGGTAAAACAACGTTAACAGAGAAACTTTTATTATATGGCGGGGCTTTAGAACTGGCGGGCTCTGTTACAGCAAAGAAAAAACAGCGTGATACAGCCTCGGACTGGATGGATATTGAGAAAAAACGAGGGATTTCTATTTCATCCACTGTTCTCCAGTTTGATTACGGGAACTACAGACTGAATTTGCTTGATACACCAGGCCATAAAGATTTTTCGGAAGATACGTATCGCGTATTGATGGCGGTTGATGCAGTAATTATGGTCATCGATGCCGGAAAAGGGATCGAGAGTCAAACCCGTAAACTCTTCGAGATATGCAGAAAGCGTGGTATTCCCATCTTTACGTTTATGAACAAGCTTGACCGTCCGTCAATGACCCCTTTGGAGTTGATAGACCAATTGGAGAAAGTGCTGAACCTGCATGCCTTTCCTGTTGTCTGGCCATTGGGAAACGGACAGGATTTTAAAGGCGTTTATGACAGGCTCAGGAAAGAAGTACATCTGTTTGAAAGGGTGCCGGCAGGGGAGTATAAAGCGCCTGTGTCGATTCGGGATATTCGGGATCATTTGGTAAAAGACATCCTAAGCGAGCAAACATACAACGAAGTTGTAGAAGAAATAGCGCTCCTGGATGATGCGCACGGGGGTTTTGAACGGGATGCCGTTCTTCATGGAAAGACAACACCGGTTTTTTTCGGAAGTGCGGCTAATAATTTTGGTGTGGAGCTTCTTTTAAGAGGGTTCCTGGAGTATTCGGCTGGTCCTTCCCCCAGAAAAGCAATAAGTGGTTGGATACCGTTGGATAATCTTCACTTTTCCGGGTTTGTTTTTAAAGTCCAAACTAACATGAACCCACTGCACAGGGATAGAATGGTTTTTGTAAGAGTTTGTTCCGGAAGATTCTATCGCGATATGATTATAAACCACGTGCGACTTGGAAAAGAAATAAGATTATCCGGTTGCCATAGTGTTTTTGGCCGCAACCGGGAAATAGCCTGGGAAGCTTATCCGGGTGATATCATCGGTTTTGTAACGAGAGCGGATTTTCGTGTCGGAGACACAATAAGCACGGATCCAAACCTGGTTTTCGAGGAAATTCCGCGGTTCGCTCCGGAGTGTTTCGCTTTTTTGCATAATTCTTTGTCATCAAGTTATAAATCTTTTCGCAAAGGCGTGGAACATCTTCTTGCCGAGGATATTGTGCAGGTGTTTCATTTGCAGGATCATAGGAGCAATCTCCTCCTTTTAGGGGCGGTGGGGCCTTTGCAATTTGAAGTTATGCAGTATCGCCTTAAGGATGAATATGGGGTTGAATCCAGATTAGAGTCCATGCCATGGGAAGTTCTCAGATGGCTGGATGCACCTTTGAACGATACGGATTTAAAACGGTCTTTACCGCATGGTGCTGCGTTAGGTACGGATGAACAAGGCCGGATGGTTATTCTTTTCCCGTCTGAGTGGTCATTAAAATATTTTTCGGAAAAGAATCCTTTGATAAGGCTTTTAGAATCACCCAATAAAACAAAATAAAAAGGGATTTTTAAAAAATATATCGATGATCAGATGTTTCCCCTCATGCCTTATACCGTGTGACTACAACGTGGAGAAGAAAGGCAATTCTCTCATATTTGAATTTTCATAATAGCCAAATACCATCATTAATACTTGATTGATAAAGACTTTCAATGTATTCAAATATAATAGCGCAGAAAGGGTTACACCATGTCACCTTCAGAAATATCATACACCCATGGGAGGTCTATTGGTTGATAATCAACGATCTCTTCTTTTGTAAAAAAAGCAGCTATTTCTTTTTCTGCGGAAGAAGGAGAATCCGAACCATGTATTAAATTAAAGCGGTTACTTACCGCGTAATCGCCCCGAATAGTTCCCGGTTCTGCCTTTGACCCGAAAGTGGCGCCCATCATTTTACGTGCTATTTCTATGACATTTTTCCCCTGTACCACGATGACAACTACGGGAGAAGAAGTGGTATAGCGCACTAAAGGCTCGAAAAAATCCTTCCCTTTATGGGATGCATAATGCGCTCGTGCCAAAGATTCAGGGATCATCATCATCTTCATCCCGGCGATCTGCAATCCTTTTTCTTCAAACCGGGAAATGATCTTGCCAAGCAGACGGCGCTGAATGGCATCCGGTTTCAATATAATTAACGTCTTTTCCATGTACTACTGTCCTTTCATTCCCTTAAGTTTCTTAACATAACGCGCCCTGACCAAAAGAAAAAATTCCTGATATTCAGACGATTTATAATCGGGGAACGTCCATGGGAAAGATTCATATTTACCCCGGCGATAATCCAATGTAACTTCAGCATATATGCCATCCCGTAAATAAATGCGATGAGAAAAATCTTTGGTGGAAGCTAAAATAAGCCTGCTTTCATTGATATATCCTGGATCTATATTCACCGGACGAGCTACAACATACTTTTCCTCTGAGGCAATAACCTCCTCCAATGCGTTTGTTTGTATTTTTATGGCTGCGATTTCATCCGGCATGATAAGCCTTTCAAAACTAAAAAACTGTCTCAAAATGCCTTCGCCCATATCATCATTATAATATCTGGTATAGTGAAAAGGGTAAATATTGCTGTGAAGATCAATTTTCCCAAAATATCCTTCGAGTGTTTCGCCTATTTGAACAAAAAGTGCTTGTACACCGGACAATACCCCTATAATTAAATTTGCCGGTTTTGGCCTTCCTATCTCACCCACATTATGTTAATTCGCACTCCTCTCTGTCTTTATCAGATGCTGCAGTATGCGTTCAAGCTCTTGTTTGGTATTTTCGATGTGTATTAAAAAAACTTCACCACTTTTTCTTAATTTTATCTCCAGTTCTTTTGTTTCAGTATATTTTTTCCCGATAATTATCTTTACGGGAATGCCTATTAAATCGGCATCCTTGAATTTTACCCCCGGCCGCAAATCTCTGTCATCGAATAATACATCGATTCCTTTCATATCCGTCATATCGTCATAAATACTCCTTGCCGCATCCATACATGTTGGATCTTTGACGTTTACGGGGATAATGATAGCATGGTAAGGAGCAAGTGACATAGGCCATATAATCCCGTTTTCATCGTGTGATATTTCTATAATCGCCGCAATAATCCTATTTACTCCGATACCATAGCATCCCATAACTTTTGGCTTTTCTTTTCCATCCGCATCAAGGTAATGCGCTTTTAAAGCGCTCGTATATTTTGTTCCCAATTTAAAAACATGGCCTATTTCAATTCCCTGCGAGATTTCAAGAGCATGATTACAATGCGGGCAATTATCACCCTGGGTTACATAACGAATATTTGCAATCTGATCAATTTTGAAATCCCTTTCAGGGTTAACGTTCAATAAATGATAATCTGTTTTATTCGCCCCCGTAACGAAATTAGAGAGCGTTGTCACCGCCTGATCGGCAATTATTTTCATTTTTAGACCTACAGGACCTGCAAAACCAACGTTTGCGCCAGTAGCGCGCTCAATAGTCTCACGGCCTGCTAATTCAACAGATTTCGAACCAAGAACACCTGACAATCTTGCTTCGTTCACTTCATGATCGCCTCGCAGGAGAACGGCAAACAGTTGTTCTTGTGAAGTATAGATTAGGGTCTTTACCATGTGATGTTGTGAGATATTCAAAAAATCACTTACTTCCCGGATAGTGCGTTTGTCCGGAGTGTATATCTCCTCAAGCTTTCGCAGGGAAGAATTCCCTTGTTGTGGTAAGGGGGCAGCTTCGGCCCTTTCACGATTTGCGCTGTAACCACAGTTCCGGCACAAAATCAATATATCTTCTCCCACGGAACTTGGGACCATAAACTCATGGGAAGCATCCCCTCCCATTGCCCCGGAATCTGCTTCTGCAATAATATAATCAAGTCTGCATCGGTCGAAAATACGGCAATACGCATCATACATTAACTGATAACTTTTGTTTAAGCCCTTCTCGTCGAGATCAAAGCTATACGCATCCTTCATAATGAACTCCTTGCTCCGCAAAACACCAAAACGGGGCCTCATTTCATCTCTGAATTTCGTTTGAATTTGATACAAAGTAATAGGAAGTTGCTTATAAGAATTGATTTCATTTTTAACTATATACGTAATAACTTCTTCGTGGGTAGGACTTAACACGGTTTCTTTGCCATGCCGGTCCTGAAAAGTAATCAGGTCTGCGCCGAAAACATGTAATCGTCCACTTTCTTTTAACAGGTCTAAGTGTTGTAGTGCGGGGAGAAATACCTCTATCGCTCCGGAACGATTCATTTCTTCTCTCACAATGGCAATAACTTTGTTGAGAACTAACGTTCCTAACGGCAGGTAAGCATACGCGCCAGAAGTTATTCGCCTGATAAGACCTGCGCGAATCATAAGCTTGTGACTGTCTATTTCTGCTTCTGACGGACTTTCTTTTAATGTAGGAATTAATGTTTGAGACCATTTCATTTTCTTGTTATTCCTTGATAAATTTTTAGTTTAGTATATGGTTTTAACAGCAAACTGCCATGAGAAAACATTATAATTCCTTATTCTTTGCGTTCAAGAGATAAAAATATACTATGTCTCTATTATAAAAAGCGAGTTACACTTTTATAATTAACCGTTCGGCTATGATGAAAATATTTGACATACTACATTTTCGAATTATAATGTGATTTTTAATTTTAAACCTTATGTTTGTCCATGAATAACCCTGTTAATTGTGCCCAAAAAACACTCATCTTTGAAGAATATTGGTTCTTTAGCCAATTGATAAAGCGCCACTAAATTTTTGATGTTTTTAAAAAGCCTGACGTAATTAACATTGTCATTAATTCAGGAACAGGGATAGGTTGTGGTTTAATTTTTGATTAGGTGCTTATAGTTGACAATTTTTATAGTACGCCTGGACTTTTTGTAATGGAAGGGGAAAAAGCGTTGCGAAGTAAAATTCTGTTGATGTGCATATTCTCGATTGCTATCTTCAGTGTATCGGAAGACCGTTCTTGTTTGTATGCTGAAGAAATAGCTCAGGTTGAGGGTGAAAAAGAAGAGAAGAGCGAATTGGCCATACTTATGAAAGAAATAGATAAGAACTATAAGGCAACAGAAGAAATTTCTGGTTACTATAACTATAAAGATGAAGAATGGAAGATTATAGGAGATGCAAGCGCTAACCTCATAAATCTCTGCAAAATTGCTGTAAAAAAATTCGCGCGTACGGATGATGAAAAATATCAGAAACTTAATAAAACGATGCTGGAAGAATCCGAGAAAATGCATGAAGTATACAAACGCAGAGATCAGGTTGGCGCATTAGAAGATGCACAATGGCAGGTGCGCCGTTTGAGGCAAACATGCGCGTTATGCCACAAACATTTAGGTATTCATCTCTACCCCAATTTATATCCTGGGCATAAAGATTGGGGGGTAAAATGAAGCGTTAAACATCTGTTCTGCCAAACCCTCAGGCCGATGAAAAACACTATATGTGCCCGTGGTTTAGTATGGGATGATATCGTGCATCGAAAAAGTTGTTCATTCGTGAAAATGAATTACATACAAAAGTCATTAACGTAATCAAATTAAGTTTCCGGCATGCGAAAAAAAATTTGATCAAAACCTTTAGAGTTGTCACTAAAGCTATTTCTTAAAATTATCAGGGCGAAGTTTCTCCGCAGGTTCCGGACGGTTTTGGTATTCAAATTTTTGCTTGACTCACTTTCTTTTCAATGATATATTGGCAAGCTCTGAAGAAGCGGTACTATTTCTGAAATTAAATGGGTTTGGAGTGTCATTCAAAGAATTTATGAGGGAAAAAGCATCGCTTATACAATAGATAGTCGTAATTTGCTTGGTAATTACAGTAACCACACAAATCGGGCGATATTTTATATTCTTTTATCAAAGCGGTAAAATCTTCTGGATGGTGGTTGCAAATGTGTAATGCAGTTAATTAGAAAAATACCTTTTGAAGGAATAGTTGTTTTTATTCTGTGTATCGCTGAGTGAGAAAACTTTGATGGGTTTTGTAAACACATGCTGCTTCAAATATTTTTGTGCGAAGGGGGGTGAAGAAGTATCTAAGTTAACAGCAAATTTTTCTATTTCAGAGATTTCTGGAATGTAAGCGCTAAGTAGGTAAACTTTTGATTAATATAATATAAATAAGTGAGGAGGGAAAGGAAAAATGAAGCTAAAAAAAGGCATTTTAGCTGGGATTTGTGCAATGGTTATTTCAGGGGTGGCGTCGATTGGATACGGCGCAACGCAACAAGAGTTATGTAAGAATATGTGGGATCCTTTTCAGTCAATGAGGGCTGTGACGGGATTGATGGAACTTACACCAGAACAGTGTACACAATTATCAAAGGATGCAGCGGCTATTTTGGCTGGTGCAAAAGAATCCCATGACAGTATTTCGGTTGATAAAAATTATAAGGTTTTGAATGATGAGGTTACTTATCATGCTGCGAACATTGATGCTGCATCAAAAGCGAATGATTTGGAGGAAGTTCAGGTGCAATTCAGGAGAATGACCATTGCATGCAGAAATTGTCATAAGATTTACAAGTCAGAGCAAAGACTCGTTCCGTAATATAAAATGCCTACGTTAATTTCCATATAGTGAGGAGGGATTATTATGAAGTTGTTCCGTTTAAAATATGTATTACCGCTTGTTGCAGGGTTGGGTTTGTCTTTGACAAGTACAACTTGGGCTTTGAATGAACACACCGCAGGCGATACAACAAAGAGTCCATATACTATATATGCTGGTCTTGGTTTTGCAGTACAAGAAAGTTGTTATTATTGCCATGGAAATGGCGGGAAAGGAACTACCGAAGGGCTTAGTTTTGGTGTTCCTGATTTCACTAGCGCAGAATTTCAATCATCAAGGACAGATGAACAGCTTATAGCCCATATTAATCAGGGGAAGGGTAAATGTCCTTCTTATCAGGGAAAGATGTCTCCTGAAATGATTGAGAAAATGGTTGGTATTGTGAGAAATTTTGCTGCAAAGTAAATTCTCGCGGTTGGGTTGATAGTAAACAAACTTTAGAGACGCAAAAATCAAAGGGTATATGAACAACACAGTACGTTCATATGCCCTTTTTATTTCAAATACGATAATATGCTTTCTTATATTACTGGTGTTTTGATATATTAATTGATGTCTCATCGCAACAATAAACATTGTGCCATCCCAATTTTTTTACCACTTTCTAAAGATTTATCAAGCTTCTTCTCATGGAAACAAACTCAATTACTACTGAAAACTATTTTTACACCTTATTAAAAAAAAATTATCATACTTCGGAAAAAATACGTGCGCAAATTATAGAAACGAAGGAAAAAGTTAGAAATATTGTACAAAGAGAGCCGTTAAAAGGGTTTACTATTAACTTTCAAGGAGAGGTCATTGGATGTTCTTTTGAAAAAACACTGAAAATAATTGCCAAACGCTTATTTTGCAAAGGAGTAGTTAATCATATTTTAACATTAAGGGATAAAAATTCGGTAGAAGTAGATGCGACGGCAACACAAACTGAAGTGGAAAAACTCATTCGCTTTCTCATGAAACGCCATGTTGTCTTGCATTGTAAGAAAAAAACGTCAAAAGATATCAGTAATATGTTGATAATCGATGAGAATGAACAAAATCAATTAGGAAGTTTTATTCCTGATTCACTTTGCTGTAATTATGCATCTTTTGTTGAATCTACTGAAAAATACACCGGAAGGCTGAACGATTATCTTATTCTTAATAGTTTGCCCTTAACAACAGAAAAACTCGGTCGGGAGCTTCGTTTTAACAAAATTGAAACAAAAAATAAAGTTTTTACGAGTACCGGTTTAAAAGAAATTTACTTAAATTTAAATTTTTTAAACCTTATCCTTATGTTGGACTTGGAAGAACACTATTTGAAACTTAGAATTTTTAGCGCACAGGAAGAACATCTCAAATCTGTCGAGGAAAAAATTGACAGTCTTGGTTTTTTTGCGGATATTTTTCAATATATTGCAAGTGAAGATAATCCATTATTGTTCAACAAAGATTTGTTCATCGATTTAATGAGGATTGAACATATTATTGAAAAAGAAGATTGGAAATCACTTCCTGCATATGGAGGTTATATTTACTCAGCATTAAATAAACTTAACGAACATTTCAAAATCATGGAGGAATATAATCTTTTTTTAACTTACGCCAACTGTATTGAAAAGTTTTTGGCAAAATTACACAAGAAGCTTTTCAGGCAGAAATCAGACTTTAAAAATGAAAAAAATGATTTGAATGCAAACTACAATGAATTAAAAAAGCTACATATTTTATCCCGGCACCCCTCAATAAAGCATACCTATTTGGAGTTATTGAATTATTTTAGTAAATTATTGGCATACATTGATTTTATGTCCATGCAAAACAAATATCATGGCACCGAAAACACGAGGCAAAAAGTGTCTTTCCTAAAAAGACAGGGAAATGGATTTATTTCAGGCATAGAAAAATTTGTAACATCTGTTTTTGGTCGTTCGACCACTAATTCTACAAAATCCTTACCTTCTAAAAATGAAGATTTTGCGAATGAACAAGAGGACGACGCCCATAAGCTCATAGAAAAACTGACAAAAAAGCTGAAAGAACTATCCCAATTAAAAACTGCTTCTGGAAGGGATGCTTATATGGAAGCCAGGACATGCATACCATTGCTCACCTATTTGTCCGATATTTTAGATCAGCTAAATGAGATAGTTAAAAAAGATGAATTGGGCAAGAATACTAAGGAGTTATATAAAAATGTTTTTCTTAAATCGAAATTGAATAAGTTCACTACTCTATTTAATGAATTGGGCCGCTTAGTTACATTTGACGATGAAAACGAAAAGGAATTTGTCCGTAAAACATTGGCCGATTTACAAAAATTCCTTTATAGTAAACCTTTAAAAGAAGACAATTATACAAAAATTATAGATAAAATTAGCGCTTTGGAGGATTTTGTAATAAACAAAAACAAACCACATCTTGAAAGTGTTGATAAAATACATACCTTCACTCAAAAATTTAGTCAGAATACCGTTTTAAAAAATATAATTGACATAAAAACGGAAATTGAAAAGATGCTTGAGATAGAGAGGAAGTTCTTGCAAATTGAAACCTTTAAAAAAGAGGGTGATTTTTTTTCTTATAGCAGCAAAGAACTGGGCTGTTTTCTTGAAGAAATAATAATATTTAATAAAAAATTGAAAGCAAACGGCTATTGGAACAACAAATCAAATTTTGAAGAAATCGAACAAAAATTTGACCAATTGATTGCAGAGGTAAGCGATATTGAAAACCGCATTGTTTCAAGCGCGATGAATGAAAACAATAGAATATCTAAAGAAACCGTAAAATACGTTGATTATTTAAAAAATTCCATAGTGACAAGGAAGAGTTTGGAAGGTGCAATTATTCTTATACAAAACCAAATTAGTCAAATAGCAGGATTTATTCATGCAATTAAAGATTCTCTATACCAACAATCATTTGTCCACTCCGGAGTCTCAACCAGCGTGCTTTTTGATCAAATAACTTTTTTGCTCAGTGGTATTGATGTAAAACTGCTGGATATGGACAAATTAACGGAAGACATGTTCATTGACTGTATTAGTACGATATCTCACTATCAAGTAGGAGAAACGTTTCAGGAGCCGCAAAATGACGATATTAATCGCTTAATGCTGGAAATCAGAAAAAGGGAAATAGTCAAAACATACAAAAATTAGCGTAAAACAGTATTTCTGTTTAATAAATAACCCCGATGATTTACTATGTATTTAAAAATTTGGTGGCTGGTACAAATTTTACCTCCATTAACTCCGCACTATAGTGTGGGGATATCAGTGATAAAATACACCGGTTTTAGCCATGACCTTCAATTATACCCCATGCGGTGAAACACAAATAGATGGATTTTCCAAAAAACTAAAGTATTACAAAATCTGCATATTTTTAGCCTGACAATAACAATTAATCATGACAACCATTTCTCATAAAAAGGACAAAAATTGGGATTAATCTGCAAAGTCATAAAACCGCTGTCGTCAACTCTGTAAAAACCATTATTTTTGTATGGTTTCTTCGTGTCCTTCGAGACATTTTAAAAATATCCTATGAATTTAAGTTACAAAGAACTTCCATTAATTGATTTATTCGCTCAAAAGGTTGCAAGCACTCGAGAGAGAAAAAATACCGATAAGACGCTCCATGATTATGCACTGGACAGGGTAGATGCAATGTCGGTTCTCCATTGTGCAAATTTGCTCAATGACCAATACCTGAAAAATGCAATTCAAGCTTCAGAAAAGCATATGATCAAAACTCATCCTCAACACAACAATATCCTGCAAAATACAATACCCATTAACGCAAATAACAATCGACCAACCGACAGGAAAATACCACACTATACCCATCTTATTGAATTGAAGGGCCATTTGATTTTTCAAGCAGCGTGTTGCCTTCCGTTAAAAATATTGGCGGCAAGTCTTGACGGCAAAACCGTTTCTGGCAAAACTTTGTTTAATAGTCACTCAGATTCTGGTGGAGGAAAGCTGGTATATGAATTTTTGGGAACGGGAAAAGAATTAATAGTTGATTTAAAACGAGGTGAAAGTACCAACGCGCAACGTCTGATTTTTCAAATATAAAAAAAAATCCCTGAGAAATTCAACTCAGGGATTTTTTTCTTTAGTAAAAATAGGGATTTTTGAAATATTAAATCCATTCCTCAGATAAAACTCCACCTTCAATACCTACGACAACCTGTTTAACCGGTATTTTACGGGTCGCTTTTTCTGCCCCCTCTTTTGCTACCTGAACTAACCCAAAACAACATGGTACCTGCATGATCATTACGGTCAAAGTATTAATCTTTGAGTCATCAATTAAAGACTTTACTTTTTCTATATAGACCTCTTGATCCGAATCCAATTTAGGGCAAGCAATAGCAATGCTTTTGCCTTTCAGATAATCCTTATGAAAATCAGCTAATGCAAAAGGAACACAGTCAGCGACCAACAAAATGTCTTTTTCCTGAAAATAAGGCGCCTGGGGCGAGACAAGGTGAAACTGTATCGGCCACTGCCTTAACTGAGACTGGCGCTTGCCTGATTCACCCTCGCTCTGTTCTTCCTTTTCACTAAAATCTATCGTTCTTGATCCTGGACAACCACTCATTTTACAACCTCCCTTAAAAATTTCTCTTCCAATTCAATAATAAAATTCTCGTACTTTCTTGGCAATTCATCCCCAACAGAAGCATCCGCATCATTACACCTTTGAAACATTTCACCTACCTGTGCGTCAGATAATTGACGATCAATCCAAGGATAAAGGATTTCATCTTCTTTTTTGATATGCTGTGTAAGCAAATCCATGTATCCAAAAAGGTGTTCTTTTATCGCAGCTTTGTCACCTCTTTTAACCCCCTCTACTACTTGCCGGATATGGTTTCTTCCCGTATCGTGATCTTTATACATAATTTGTATAATTTCAGCATTTTCATCAACGTATTTAAATAAAATATCTTCTTCCTTCATATGATGATATTTGTCAGCATAATTACGTATAAAATCAACGCAACTTAGCACAAGATCTTCGTCTACTTCCATGCTACTTTCAACATATTCAACAATGGAAGGTATGAGAGCCAAAAGCCGTTTAATGAGAACATGTTCATCGACAAGTTTTTTCACCGAAGGAGAATAAGTAATTTTCTTTGGAATAGCCGTCTTTGTCAAATCCACCTTTGGCTCAGGAATATCCCTGTCCGGATAAATAGCTTTTTCTATCCTATACATCAGTGTTGCTTCTTGCAGAGGATCAAGATTATGAATTCCAACGATATCCTTCATAAAGCAACTTCCAACAGAGCATGGCGCACAACCTATGCCATACTCTTCAAGAATTTTGCCTACTTCCGGGTAATTGTCGATAATCCCCTTTATTTCTTTATTTAAAATATTTTCCAAAAACCCCTCCTTAATTCAATGCTGTTATAGTGCCGTCAATCACAATATTTAAGAAACTATTATAGCCAACGATTATATAACATGTCAAGCAAAGAAATAGGTGAAAATTTACCAGGGAATGCCGATATCAAGCTTTTTTGCCGCTTGCAATTATTGTTTGTTTTTATTATATTCTGTAAAGTCGATTGGTCGAATTTAATTCGCTCTTAAATAACACATTTTCACACTTTAGCCAGGGCTTTAGGCTATTCTCTACGCGGTGCGGTTTAACGCATGGACGGATTTTAAAAAAACTAAAATATTACCGTAAATTTTAGTTTTTTTAAAAGGGCTTGTTAACTCCTGGCCTTTTTTTAAACCTTTGTATTTTTCAGAAAAAATAATCAAGTGAATATTGTTACTTATCCTGCCCCTGTATTGCGCCAAAAGGCAAAACCCCTGACAGAAATCAATGCAGATGTGTATAAAAAGGCGGAAAAAATGGTTGAATTGATGCACCGTGCGCATGGTATTGGATTGGCGGCGCCACAGGTAGGCTGGTCTGTACGCTTGTTCGTTATTGATGTTGTTGGAAATAATGTAGACGATAAGGTATTTATCAACCCATCAATTATGGAAGAAGCTGGTGAAACAAGTAAAGAAGAAGGATGTTTAAGTTTTCCAGGCATTATGGGAAAGGTTATAAGAACCCGCAAAATTAAGGCATGCGCGTATAATCTTAATGGGCAGAAAATTGAGGTTGTTCTGGAAGATTTACTTGCCCGTGCATGGCAACACGAGCTTGACCATCTGAATGGATGTCTTTTCATAGACAGAATGAGCCCTGCCAGCAGACTTGCTGCATCTCAACAATTAAAAGAATTAGAGCGGTCATATAAAAAAGACCGGGTTCCGGTTTAATACACTCTTTTGCAAAATCTGAAAAAGAGAGAGAAAAGGAACAGTTGGTTAAATTATGAACGTTATTTTTATGGGAACCCCGGAATTTGCAGTTCCCAGCCTGAGTTTTTTGGCAAAATCAAGGTATAATGTTGTTGCCGTGGTAACACAACCAGACCGGCCAAAAGGAAGAAGCAAAAGACCCTGCCCTTCGCCGGTAAAAATCAAAGCGCTGGAATTGGGATGGGAAATATTACAACCAGCCAACGTAAATGACGAACCTGTAATAAAACAATTGAAAAGATATGCCCCTGACTTTATCGTTGTTGTTGCATTCGGGCAACTTTTATCCAGCCGGATAATCGACATTCCACGATTCAAATGTATAAATATACACTCATCTTTGTTACCAAAATACCGTGGAGCCGCCCCCATAAACTGGGCTATTATAAAAGGTGAAACTATGAGTGGCGTAACCTCTATGGTGATGACCCTCAAAATGGATGCAGGTGATATTATTGCGCAAAAAAGCGCTTCAATATTTCCGGATGAAAACGCAGGGGAACTTGAAAAAAGATTATCATTTATGGGCGCTGAGTTGTTATTGGAAACATTGGATAGTATTGCAACAGAAACAGCGCGTTATAAGAAACAAGAGGAAGAAAAGGTGACTTTTGCTCCAAAACTGAAAAAAGAAGACGGATTGATCTCCTGGTCGGAAAAAACCCAGGAAATTCATAATCGAATACGCGGCGTTACACCTGTTCCCGGGGCATATGCATTTTACAATAAGAACAACCTGCTAGAAACGAGAAAGAGGATTATTTTGTTAAAGACACGTATTCATGAGGGATGTCGCATGCATGAATCTATTATACCGGGAACAGTTGTAGAAACGGCAACCTGTGGAATTCATGTTGCAACATTGGATGGCTTTATTTGTATCACGCAATTGCAACCTGAAGGGAAACGCGCAATGGATGCGCAGGATTTTATTCGTGGTTACAAAGTTGCATCTCAGGACATTTTTACTGCATAAACACTAACATTTTTATAAGAGGCCGATAATTATGGAATTTATTGATAAGAAGTTTGTTTCTATCAATAATCTTATGGTAAAACTAAGGAAGAAAAAATGCTCTTCAAAGAACTTACTGATTCTCTTCCCGCATTGTATTCAACACTCTGAGTGCAAACAAAATGTAAAGAACGACTTGAACGAATGTAAGCGCTGCGGAAAATGCAAGATAAAAGATCTGATAGAATTTTCTGAAAAATACGGCGTCCACATATCTCTTGCCACCGGGGGACGTGTTGCCCTTCAAAAAGTAAAATCAGAAGAGATACATGGAGTTGTTGCTATTGCCTGCGAAAAAGAATTAAGAACCGGTTTAATGGCCGCCGCCCCAAAAACTATTTTTGCAGTGCCAAATCTCAGGCCACATGGATACTGCAAAGATACTGACGTATATATGGATGAAGTAAAAGAAGCAGTTGAAAAATTCCTCAAATAAAATTGATGTACGCCTTGAAAGTATTCGTATTCTGCGAAAGGTTGATGAAAAAGATGTTTTCTTGCAAGAACTTGTTGAGGAGCGATGTCAACAAGCGAATGTATCAAGGCTAGACAAACACCTTCTCCTTGAACTTGTAAACGGCATTACCCGCCATCAATTATCCCTTGATACCATTCTTTCTTTCTTTTCTAAGATTCCGCCAAAAAAAATAGAACCCTGGTTACTATATGCATTGCGTCTGGGAATCTATCAAATGGTTTTTTTAGATAAAATCCCCCATTCAGCCGCGGTAAATACCTCCGTAGAACTCGTTAAAAATCTGATACGGCGCCCGGATGCTGCACGGTTTGCCAATGCGATACTGCGTGCAGTGGACAGAACCATAAAGAATAAATATTCAGTCATTAATGAAAATGTCAATCCGCAAAAATTGTTGTACAAGAAAGAAAACGTTTGGTGTGAGTTCAGCGAGCCAATCTTTCCAGATCAGGGGAAAAACCTTACATCATATATCGCAAAAAATTATAGCCATCCGGAATGGTTGATAAAGCGCTGGCTCACCAGATACGGGAAAGACAAGACAATAGAAATATGCAAGGCTAACAATTACATCCCGACATTATTTCTGCGTATTAATCATAACAAAACTTCAATCAGTGAATTTGCTTCCCTCCTGGAACAAAAGGGCATTCTTGCGCGTGTAATAGACAACAATGCATTGATAGTAAATAAGAGTGTTGTTTCTGACATACCTGGATTTTCTGATGGATTATTTTCGGTGCAAGATATAACCTCCATGAAAGTTGGTACCTTTCTCATTGCAGAAACACCCACCGACGGCGTAATCACTCTACTGGACATGTGCGCAGCGCCTGGGGGAAAAACTACACACATTGCCGAAATAATACAAAACAAAGGCAGCATTTACGCCTTAGACATTTCCCTGAAAAGGCTGTATCGTGTAAAAGAAAACTGCCAAAGACTAGGCACCAAAAACATTACCATCATCTGCGGTGATGCTTCAGAAGGAAAAATCCCCTTTCGCTGCAAATTTGACCGTGTGCTTGCAGACGTGCCATGTTCCAACACCGGAGTGCTTTCACGTCGGGTAGAAGCCCGGTGGAGGATCACGGAAAAAAATATAAAACAGTTGGCAGCACTTCAATATTCTCTGCTAAAAACAGGTTCCACCATGCTTAAACAGGACGGTATTTTGGTATACAGTACCTGTAGTATCGAACCGGAAGAAAACCAGGAGGTAGTGCAAAAATTCCTTAAAAATGAACCACAATTTTGCCTTGATAAGGAAGATTGCTATTTCCCGGAAATAAACAAGGGAGATGGAGGATATATGGCAAGGATACGGAAAAAAAATTTGGGGTGGTAATGTATTGTGTGGAATTTTATTATATTTGTTCTTCTGGTATACAAAAATTATACAGTAGAAATATTATTATAATAAACTTAAAAAATCTTCAACAGATAAGTTTGCATTGCGAATCAGAGAACGTAGAGTACCAATAGATAATTCTTTGTGTTGTGGTATTGATAAGTTAACACGAATTCCGGGTTTTTACATTACCAGGTGGCTTCCTACTTGTCCTATAGTTTGCCAACCAGCTTTTTGAAAGGCTTTAACCGCCTCCTTTCCTGGAAAATAATGGTGGAGCTGAGGGGATTCGAACCCCTGACCTTTTGAATGCCATTCAAACGCGCTCCCAACTGCGCCACAGCCCCACATAGAATAGGTGATAGTTTTTTAGATGAAGTGTTGGTAAGTGTCATATATCGATGAGATAAAAAGCTACCATGATACTTGCTGATTGTCAAGGTTTTTCAACAGGAATCAATGACCTTTTCAATTGATTACGTATGAAATTCTGTTAGAATTTGAATCTCTTTTGTATCGCTGCGAAAGATGAAGGGAAGGCGCAGAACCAGATGCAAGATGCCTGGTTGTCCCCTTGCCGTCTTTTTTCAATATGGAATATGGTACAGTCGGCAATCTGCAATCTGCAATCTGCAATCTGCAATCTGCAATCGGCAGATTGAGGACTGAGGACTGAGGACTGAGGATTGTGTTTAGTTTTTTTGCATGCAACACCTTGCTTTTAAGGAGTAGTCAATGGCGCAAAGGGAATACAATTTCACCGATATTGAAACGAAGTGGCAGGGCTACTGGGAAGGCTGCTGTTTATTTCATACGGATGATTCAAAGAAAAAGGATAAGTTCTATTGCCTGGTAATGTTTCCGTATCCATCCGGCACATTGCATGTGGGACACGGCAGGAATTATATTATCGGAGACGTTGTCGCCCGGTACAAAATTATGAAGGGATACAATGTGCTTTCTCCTATCGGATGGGACGCCTTCGGGCTTCCCGCTGAAAATGCCGCTATCAAAGGAGGTACGCATCCTGCCGCATGGACGCACAAAAATATAAAAGCCATGAAGCACCAGCTTCGCCGATGGGGAGTCGGATATGATTGGGACAGGGAAGTTACGTCCTGCAATCCTGATTATTATAAATGGACGCAATGGATTTTTCTGAAACTGTATGAGAATGACCTTGCATATAAAAAGAAGGCGGCGGTTAATTGGTGCCCTTCTTGCAGTACGGTATTGGCCAACGAGCAGGTGGTAGATGGATGCTGCGAACGGTGCGACAGCCCTGTTAGGCAAAGGGATCTGGTGCAGTGGTTCTTTCGTATCAGCGACTATGCCCAGAAGCTTCTTGACGATCTTTCATTGCTGGAAGGATGGCCGGAGCGGGTAAAGACAATGCAGGCGAACTGGATAGGGAGAAGCGAGGGGGTGCGCATTGATTTCCGGCTGGAAGGTTCGGGAGAGATATTGCCATGTTTCACCACACGGCCCGATACCCTTTACGGCGTTACTTTTGTCTCTTTGGCGCCGGAACATCCCGTAATTGAGCAACTGGTCACCGGTTCTCCGTGCGAGGGCGAGGTGATGGCGTTTGTTGAAAGGGCGAGAAACCAGGGAATGGTGGAACGTACGGCGGAAGATGCCGTAAAAGAGGGAATTTTCACCGGAACGTATGTTATCAATCCGGTTAATAATACAAAAGTTCCCCTGTGGATAGGAAATTATGTGCTCATGGAATATGGCACGGGCGCCGTTATGGGGGTGCCTGCGCATGACCAGCGTGATTTTCTTTTCTCAAAAAAATATCATTTGCCGGTTAAGGCCGTTATTCAACCGGAAGGGGAATCACTGTATGCCGAAACGATGAAGGAGGCCTTTACCGGTGAAGGCGTTCAGGTTAATTCTGAGGCATTTAACGGCATGCTCAATACGAGGGCAATGGTTGCGATTGCTGAGCATCTTGAAATGAAGGGGCTTGGGAAAAGGACAGTGACGTACCGGTTGCGCGACTGGCTTATATCGAGGCAGCGTTATTGGGGAGCGCCTATTCCTATTATATATTGCGAGACGTGCGGAACGGTTCCTGTTCCGGAATCACAGCTTCCTGTGCTTCTCCCGGAAGAAATAGAATTTCTGCCCCAAGGCATGAATCCTCTGGCAAAGATTGATTCGTTTGTCAACACGACTTGCCCTAAATGTGCAGCGCCTGCAAAGCGCGAGGTTGATACGATGGATACCTTTGTTGATTCGAGTTGGTATTTCCTCCGATACCTTTCTCCGAAGGATAATAATCAGCCTTTCGATAAAAAAAAGGTTAATGAGTGGCTGCCGGTGGATCAGTATATTGGCGGTGTGGAACATGCCATTTTGCACCTTTTATATTCACGGTTTATTACGAAGGCTCTTTATGATCTTGATTTCATCGGATGTAAAGAACCGTTTCACCATCTCTTTACACAGGGGATGATTATTAAGAATGGCGCGAAGATGTCGAAGTCGAAGGGGAATGTGGTAAGCCCTGAAGTACTTATCGAAAAGTATGGCGCGGATACCCAGCGTCTTTACACCCTTTTTATAGGGCCGCCGCAGAAAGATGCAGAATGGAACGACCGGGGTGTGCCAGGAGCGCACCGGTTCCTGAACCGGCTCTGGCAAAAGGTTGTCGAATTTGAAGAGAGTTATGCAAAGGTTGGGCGCACACAAATTGACATGCAAAAACTTCC
This sequence comes from Candidatus Kuenenia sp., assembly GCF_039794105.1. Classification (GTDB taxonomy): domain Bacteria; phylum Planctomycetota; class Brocadiia; order Brocadiales; family Brocadiaceae; genus Kuenenia. Next base: position 40,082 of record NZ_JBDIWA010000014.1, on the reverse strand, counting down.
CCCGAAGGCAAAGGCAATTTACCGTCAAACGAATCAGACAATTAAAAAGATTACGGATGATTTAGACACTTCGTGGCATTTTAACACGGCGATTGCCTCGATTATGGAATTATTAAACAATATTGATTCATTTAAGGTTGTTGCGCCTCGCAATACGGGAGAAGAATTGGAGTTCCGGGTTTTTAGGTATTCTATGGAAACGATTCTGTTGCTCATGGCCCCGTTTGTTCCTCACATTTGTGAAGAATTATGGGAGGCGATGGGGCATAAACCCAGTATCTTCCATAATAAGTGGCCAGAATACGACAAGGATGCGATTCAGGAAGAAGAGGTTGAGATTGTTATTCAGGTCAACAGCAAGGTAAGAAGCCACATTTCAGTACCGGTGGATATTAGCGATAAAAAATTAAAAGAATGTGTAATGAAAGACGAACGTGTTATTTCATACATTGAAGGAAAGACAGTGGTCAAAACCATTATTATTCCCAAAAAATTGGTGAATATTGTAGTGAAATAAAATAAAAATGAAATTTCTGAGCACAAGAATTAAATAAATAACCCATTAAATAATTTGCTTACTTACCTCCTGATTCTAACCTTATTGTGATCGATTACTACAAGAGTATGTTCTATCTTTTTTTCTGGGTATTTCTTAAGATAATTCAAAAGATTGTCATGTACCTTTAATGCATTTGCTGGGTTAATTTTAAGCACAATGATTCCATTATGTTCTTTTGGAGGAAATTTCAATATACTGCAGAAATGCATATCCCTTGTTAATAATATACAATGCTCTTTTTTGGCAAGATCGATTACTTCTCCATTTTTAATTCCTAAAAATCCTTTTTCTTTTATGGTTACCACTTCGTAGTTATGGTTCTTCAAGAGTTTTATTGTAGAAAAATACAGGCATTCGTCAGCCAGGAATTTCATTCCTTTAACTCCGCAGCAAAATGAATTTCTTCTTCTTTAACGAGCATCTTTGCGTATTCTACACAAGCTTTTATATCTTCTTTTGTCAGATCAGGATAGTAATCTTTAATAATTTTATCAAAGCCTATTTCTGCTTCTATGAGTTCAAGTACCATGTATACAGGAATGCGCGTACCTTTAACGCATGGCTTTCCCCCACAGATCTCATGATCTACCGAAATTCGGTCAAACATATTTATATCCTCCCTTAAGAAAAAATTTATAAGACAAGGGAAATGGGTTTTCCCCGTTTATTTTAAGATATTTTGTGCCGTTGTAATAAAAGTACTTCATCTATATAGCGTTTGAATTTTGCCTTAAATACTTCGCGATCAAAATTCTCTGCATGTTTTCTTATATATGAAGCATCAAAGATATTTTTGTTTTTTTCAAAATATCCGATGGCTTTTATTAAGGATTCTGTTGTTTGTTCTGTAAAAAACACCCCTGTTGGTGTTTCTGTCTGTTTTTGTTTCATTTCGTGTCTGGATTCAGAGTCAGGATAAATTCCGCGTACGGTTTCCAGCACACCTCCCTTAGCATAGGCAATTACCGGTTTTCCGCATGCCTGTATCTCAAGGGGCACAATGCCAAAATCTTCCACTCCGGGAAAGATCAGCGCCTTGCAATTTCTGTAAAAATCTTTCAATACTTCGCCCGGTTGCCAGCCGAGGCACTTAATGTTATTCTTTGCCATGTTTTTAATTTGTTGCTCTTCCTGTCCCCCTCCGATAATCACAAGGGGTAACCTCAATTCCCTGAATGCCTCAATGGCAATATCAATTCTCTTGTAAGGGGCAAATGCGGATACGATAAGATAGTAGCCGCCTTCTTCATAGGTATCCGATGGAGTAAATAATGAACAATCCACGGGGGGATGAATTACCTTTGCGGTTCTTCGGTAATATTTCTTAATGCGGTTTGCCACATTGTACGAGTTGGCGGTAAAATAATCCACCCGGTTTGAAGACGATACATCCCACATCCTCAGATAATGGGCAAAGATATTCATTGCCGTCCTTGTCATAAATCCCTTCTTGTTTTTTCCAAAATACGTATGGTAGTGTTCCCACACATACCTCATGGGGGTGTGGCTGTAACATACGTGAAGCGTGGAAGGGGGGGTAATTACCCCTTTTGCGACACAATGGCTGCTGGAGATTACGAGGTCGTAGGCATCGACAGAGAAACTCTCTATTGCAAGTGGGAACAATGGCAAATATGTGCGGTAGTGCGTCTTTATCAGGGGTAATTTCTGTAAAAAGGAGGTGTAGATAGTCCTGTTTTCTATTAAGGGCGATACTGACCCTGGAATATGTAGCAATGTGAATATATCTGATTGGGGGAAAAGCTCACAGAGACACTCCAGCACCTTTTCCCCGCCACGCATGCCGGTGAGCCAATCGTGAATAATGGCAATTTTTTTCATATTGAATTATTATGATAAAAGTCTTTCTATTTCATCATCGGTAAAACCAAATTGTCGGAAAATACGAAGCACATACGGGGGAGAAAGTTCTCCTGCTCCCATATCAATAGGAACAACCCTTTTCTTGCCTTGACAATAGCGAACATATATTCGATGATCTCCTTTGCCCTCCCTGTGAAACATACAGCCTCCACGTTTTAATAGGCGAATTAATTCCTTTGGCTTGAGAGAAGGAACATTTTTAGGCATGTACAGCCCTTAATTCGTATGTTTCTGTAGTTGGTTCTTCCCCATCAACGGTTAAAAATTCGTGGAGTTCTTTAACAGATAATGGCGAAGTATAGATGTCGTTCTCTGTTTTGTGTACGGCATCAAAAGAATCAATGGCCTCTTTAAGTTTTTCAATCGCCTCTTCTTTTGTAATCCCTTGTCCTACAATACCGTTTTCCAAACATAAAGCTACCCAATAGTTTCTACTCTTTCGTAACACCATTGTATAAAATTCCATTCCTTTATTCTCCTTAAGTAAGTATAGACGAATATAGCGCTACATGCTGAAGTCCGATATTATCCCATGAAAAACACTTTCCCAACTTTGTGGCGTTATCTGAGATTTTATTCCTCAAGGCGGGGTCTTGGAACAGTTTTAAAATGGCATCGGACATGGCCTGATAATCGCCGATTGGCGTTAAGATTACATTTTCCCAATTTTTTAATACCTCCGGGACATTTTCACCCATAGTGGTTACTACGGGGAGACCATGCCGAAGCGCAGTGAGGAATGTTCCCCGCCGCAAAGAGACTCCATCCTTAAATGGCAGAACACAGGCCGTTGCATTCGTAAAATAAACAGATACCTGTTCAGGTGTACAATAGCCGGTAACAGTTATTGCATGTTCAATGCCTAACTCTTTCATAAGGCTATGATCATCAGCCGAAAGATGGGCTATCATTACCAATTTACATTGAACCCCGTGTAAGAGCAATTGTTTAAATGCATGGAATAAAGTAATAACGCCTTTCGACTTTGTGGCAAAACCGAAATAAACGATGTACGGTATTTCTGCTGTGTGCCTTCTGGAAACAGTATTAGGAACCGGCTCAATGTTGGCGCCAATCGGGATGACCGTATATCGTCCTTTAAGCCAGGGAAACCACTTTAAAACGGCGGATGCTTCACGCTGGTCAGGGAATATAATCTTGTTTGAAAGGAGCAATAAAAAGATCATTCCAATCCTGCGAAACTTATGTGCAATGCTAAATTCATGGATTGTGGCTATTCTACATAATTTGGGAAAGATCACCCAACAAATAAGGGGAAGAAAATTGGGCAACAGAAACCACCGATATTCCCGCGTAGGATACTGGATATGGATAATGTCCGGTTTCATTGCCTTCAGGAATCGAACAAATCGAAATGTATTATACAATCGCCATGATTTAACGACTTTACATACAGTTATTGAAGGCTGAGGGGACTTGATTTCAGGCAGATCAGTTGTCAGTACACAAACGTGTATCCCTTGTCTGGCTAACTCCTGCGATAACTTTGCGGTATAATCGCCTACGCCGCATGGCGCATCAGGAAAGCTCCCGGTGACCATAGCCACTTTGTAAGCCTGAAATTTTGTAGCAGATGTATGAGAATTATTTACCACCACCATAGACATAGCTATTCCTGTAACCCTTAATCTAAACTGTTAATAAAAACATAATTTTAATACCTTGCCGTAGCCGGATAGTTTTCCTGCCGCCGTTTTTGTATTTGCAGGGTACAGCGCCAGCCAGAGAAGAATGCGAAGCAGTGATCTTGAAAATAGTATCATCTTCAGAAAAATCAACTGGCGTGGCATGTGTTTACTGAAATAATAAAAGAGGCTTTTGTGATAATATATGATTTTTTCTGCATTATAAAGTTCAGGGCTGCTTGCCCCGCCAAAGTGTATGAGTCTGGCCTCGGGCAGGAGGTATATCTCATAGCCGGTATTTCTCAGCCGTAGGCACAGGTCTGTTTCTTCAAAAAAGAGGAAATAATTGCTGTCAAAATTTCCCGCTTTATCGAGCGCTTCTCTACGTACAAAGAGGCACGACCCCATAGTCCAGTCAACCTTCAATACCTTTGAACGGTCGATATGGCTCATCTTATGTGACCCAAAAAAACGGCTGTTTGGAAAAAGACGATCAAGGAAAAATGATTCGCTCAGAATATTTTTAAGATTGGGAAAGGTATTGCCGCTCAACTGGAGTGTTCCGTCCGGGTTAATTAGCGTGGGGCCAATTGCGCCTGCTTCATGATGTTTTTCCATGAATGCCAACAGGCTTTCCGTCATGCCTGGAATCACTTCTGTATCGGGGTTTAAAAAAAGCACATACTCAGAGCGTGATTTTTGCAGCGCCGTGTTGCACGCCTGCGCAAAACCGTTATTGGTTTTGTTTTCGATAAGAATTATCTCCGGAAATTGTGTTTTGATATACGATACGGTTTGGTCAGAGGATGCATTGTCCACTATGATGATTGAATGAGAAAAGGCGCCAATATCGCTTTTAAGGATTTTCAGGCAATTTGTTATCCATGAAGACGCATTCCACGTTACGATAATAACAGAGATTTTACCTGTATCCTGTTGTTCAGGAGCAATATGTTTTTCCATAGAGATTATTGATTAATAAGGTATGGTGGATTATTTTTCAATGATAGTATCATATCCGAGTTTTTTCATGATATCTTCTTCCCGTATGTGCCGGTAAATATCCCTTAGGTTGCTGTCCTTTATAAAGGTAAATTTATTCCCGGACAGCACGTTTTTCGAAACGGCATTGACGGATGAAGCATCGGCGGACAGGCCGATAAAGTCCACAATTTTGCCAAGGGCGTCCGCCGGACTGTCCAGAAATGTTTCATATCGTATATGGAGTATGTTTTCCTTCCATTCTTCATCTAAGGAAATTGCTTTTTGCACATACTCCTTCCATAATTGAATCCCTTCAGAAATATTCTGAAGCCTTACGGAGTCTTGGTAGAAAGCCTTTCCGAACACCAAACGTTCTTTTAAAAAACACTTCCAGTTATGCTTAAAATTATTTTGAATCTCAATTTCCCTTTTTCTTGCGCTGTTTGCAACGTCAAGGGGGTTTCTGTAAATATGCAATAGTTTTGGATGGGGAAAGATATCTTTCCAGATATCAATGGTAAAGGTGTTTCTTGGGTCTTTCCATCCCCATGGAAAATCAATATGCCGGATGTCGCCATATCTCAGAAATTTTCCAAAACCTAAATATTCAAGCCTTCTCATGCCCTTCAGGTGCTGCTTTAGCACGCGAATAACCTTCTCCTTAAAGACGGCATTTATAAAGGTGAAATTATGCGGATTATCCCATGTCGCGTTTGCCTGGCGCAGCAGCCAGTCGTTTAATTTGAAAAAGAATAAAGATTCATCATTTTCCTGCTTCTTTGCGCCGATGAATAGTCCCAATTGTTCCAGCAGCGAAGCAAGCATTGTGGTGCCGGAGCGGTGCATACCCATTATTATTACAGGTTGAAGAGAGGTTGTATTCATTATCTTGATTTCAGTACTTTTTCAAATACGTCCAAATGTTCCCTTGCGCTTTTTTGCCATGAAAAATTCTGTGCGCGGGCTAATCCCTTTTTTCTTAACGCATCGCGCAGTGAAGCATCTTCTCCCAGGCGCTGCATTGCGCAGGTAATATCGTGTTCTGAACGCGGATTTACGAGAAGGGCGGCGTCGTTTGCTATTTCGGCGCATGCAGTGGCGTTTGATGTTATTACCGGACAGCCGCATGCCAATGCCTCTAAAACAGGCATGCCGAACGTTTCATGCAGGGAAGGGAATACAAATCCAATTGACCCTCTGTACCATTTTGCCAATTCGTAGGGAGAATACTTTTCCCGAATATGCCTTATTCCATTAACGCGGATGGTTTTTGTGTATCCGGGCGCTATCATGATAAGTTCCGGCTTTCTGTTATTTGAAAGATTTTCATATGCGTGGATAATCCTGTCAACATTTTTTTTTGGACTATACTGTGAGACATGTAGGAAATAGGGTTCTGATACCTTTGCAATATCGCCATCCTGATGAAACGTCTCATGATCGACGCCATGGTAGATAGGGTGTATCTTTCCGCGTGGAAGCGCAAAGACATGCGACACTTCCCGTGCGGCAAATTCGGAAACGGTAATGACTGCGGATATTTTGCCCTTAAACCATTTCCACGCGGATAATGTTTTACGGTTTTTAAATTTGCATCGTATTGCCTGTAAAAAAGAGAGGTCCATCTCATTCCTTTTCAGGGTAAACAGCGCCGCCCCGTGAACGGTTGCAACAATCGTGGTGCGGAAGTTTTTATATAAATCAGGAGGGGTATGGTTTCCCGCCAGGCCAGGTTCCCAGATGATGTCGCAATTTTCAGGGTCAGGGCCGGATTTCGTAAAGGGAATGATCTCTACACCAAGGATTGACAACTCCTTCCTGATACTTTCGCGGTATGTTTCCAAACTAAAAGGAATTTCAGGGCGTGTAAGGACGGCTATTTTCATTTAATTCGCAAACGATGAATGTGAACACCAATAGTTTAAATCTCTTCCCAGCATATCGCTCAACTGTTTGATTTCAGGTTTAAATTCATCCTGCAATCTCTTTCGTAATTCGGGCCTCATGGGAATACGGGATTCGTACCGGATATTGAAATCCCACATGCCCTTTCTCATTCTGCTGCGAATGGCATGGGGTATTAATCTTCTTGACATATTCAGTAAAAAGGGAGGGGGGTTTTGCAGTAAATTTCTTAAAAAAACGCTTTTTGCGCGTTTGTTTGGATTGACCAATTTTGCATCATTGCGGATATCTTCATTCACCCCTAAAAAACGGAAGGTATCCCGTAAGGATGCTTGGGGATTATTCCTTATATCGTCAAAAATAATGAAGTGAATGGCTTTCCTATCAAATATTTCAAAATATCGTTTTATCTGTTGCGTGTATTTTGCCGTTTCACGATAGAAAAGGCCTTCCACAGGATAAGCATTTTTCGGTAAAAACAGCCCTTTTTTCCTCAAATCCTCTTTTCCCAGGGCATCTTCAAAATCAACAATATCCTCGCATCCATTATACAGGTATTGACTGTGTAAGGAGTATATCATATCGACGGGATTTCTCAGCATAATGATAATTTGCGCCGAAGGGGAAAAAGCCTTTATCTCACATGCCGCCCGTTTTGAATAAAGATACCATACGGACGCCTCTCCTATTCTCCTTTCATTTTCCGCTTTCTGAAAAAAAGACAGATAGGTTGTTGTGTCCCTGACAAAATCAGGATGATATAAATCCGTCCCGAAATAATGCAATTCCTTTCTCTCCGGCATGAAAATTTCAGGGTGGTTTTTAAGGTGGCTATATAAAAATGTCGTCCCGCATTTTGGTGCGCCCACAATAAAAAAATCAGGTCGTTTCATTTTGTTTTATAGGGAATAAAGGCTTTTAAAAATCATCATCGTCCAGGTCGTCATCAAGGTCGAAGTCATCGGCTCCTTTTTCAGTGTTTCTGTTATATTCCGGCATTTGTATTTCTTTGATGGCGTCCTGATTCCTTTTAAACCAGTCTATTGATCCCAAACCTATAATTTCGCCATGGCCCATTGCCGCTATAACCTCTTCCCCGTAATTACCCGCAGCGGCATAGTCTTCAAAAAAGACGATTGTTGTTATTTTATCGGAACAGCGGTCAAGTATATAATTTCTGGCGCTATCCGGCAAGGTTCTTAACCCCTTTTCCTCAATCATTATCCACTGACAATTTGATTGCAACGCATTGAGTAATGCCAGCGAAAATTTCAGGCCTGGGTCTATCCTTCTCCAAATATCAGGCGATAAAGATGTATCCAAATTGTCAGGCATCTGTGCGTTGTATTTATCCGACAGACCCATTTTTGTTAAATCTTTTTGTAAATCATCGGTGGTGTATTTTTCTGAGAAACCGAGGGATTCCCGTAAAGAACGGTTCTGGAGAAATTCATAATCCGCAGTCACAAACCACATTGATTCAAGGGCGGTTTTTGTCTTCTCCACAGAATGCCCGAGTATGCAATCGGTCAAAAATCCCAATGTATAACGATTTAATGTAACCGTGCTCAGGAGTCCCATACGGCTTCCTGCCTTTAGCTCCCCGTATTCAAGAGAACCTTCTATTGCAGGATGAATAGTTGTTGGGGCAACGATATAACTTGCCGGTGGAACTGCCTCCGTCTTTGGGGTAATGACTGTAGCGCTGAGAAACTGGAAATATCTTCTGATTTGCGGATAGAGGCGGTTGATACCGGTTGCCTTCCTGTTTACCTGCCGCATATTTGTCAACATAAAGCGCAGCGCTATTAAATAGACAATTAATTCGCCCCACCCTTTGCCTTCAGAAATAATAGATCTGCCCATGATGAGCAATATTAAAAAAATCGCCAGGGCGAAGACAATGTTGCTGATTAACTGGCTATACTCCAGGGATCTCAACCTTCCTTCATAGGCGTCGTGAAACTTTTTTATTGCCCCGGAAGAAAAAAAGGTTTTTTCGAGCCATTGTTCGTTTTCATGCGTTGAGACGTTCAATGCCTTTTGCCGCTGGATAATCCTTAAATATTCCCTGCTTGTTCCCTTTGCGAATTTTTCCAGTGATGACGAATTTCTCGCTGCATAAACACTTACTTTATAAAGAAATATGGCAGAGACGCCCATAAGGGTAAAGTTTAAAAGTGTTAAAAGCGCATTGATGTATAATAATGTAGCAATGGCGACCATGAAGGTGACCAAAGGTATGACCGTATCAAGTATCATCCATAATGCCCTGCTGCAGAACCTTGAATCCCTTCTTGCCAGCCGCACGATAATTTTGTCGTCGCTGAAATCCTGCTCAAGGGGTGTTCCGATTTTAAAGCCTGAGCCGAAGTGCAGAAATATTCTCTTTGTGCAAAATTCTTCGTATTTTCTCCGCAGTGTTAATCCCCTGGATTTTGAGAAGTAAATAGCCCATGCGGCGATCAGCAGTGAGAACAGGATTGATAATCCGCATAAAATAAGGAATACATTAGATGTCCGTGCATTGAATTCATAGTGGAGGAGTTTTATGGTGCTGCCGCTTTGCATAGCCTTGGCGTAATAAATTGCAAGGCCAATAGTCCATACCTGAAATGATACCCCGATAAAATTGGTAAAAAGGATGAGGAATGATTCTTTTCTGAACCGCCAGATAGAATCTCCCATTAGCCATTTAAGCACCAAACGGTACTGATCGAAGGTTTTCATAAAACCGTTGTATCGTGTCTTTAAAAAGCAGTAGATGTTCATAGTGTAATTGAATAAAGGAATGCAGAGAAAATGTAGAAAGGGGGAGGGCGTTTTATTTTTTATATCCCCAGAAATCGCAGTAGTGCGGCATTAAATCGATAATTTTGGTTGCCTCGGCAACTAACCTTTTATCCGGCTCCTGCTGCCAGCGATGTACCCTTTTGTCAGTAATGATGTTGCCATGCAGTTCATATTCATCCTTCCGTTTAACGTTTGCCGCATTGAAACGCCCGATAGCGCCGGTATCGGGAATTTCACTTTCCAGGAAGGTCTTTATTTTTTGATATATTTCTGTATTTGTGCATAATTCTTCATATTTTACCTTTATGCAGTTTGCCTGTTCAACCATTTCCAATTGTCTGTTGAACTCATTGTTAAGGTGTGTCGATAATGTTTCCGGTGTTAATTCTTTTTTCCAGCTTCCCTTTCCCTGCTTTTTCCGGTAATAAATGGAAACATATATATCCCGTGGGTCTCTTGCTGTCAGGATAAACCGTATGTCTTCAAATACCTGATAATAATTTTGCCAGCCGCGGTGATGGATTTCTTTTACTCCCAACTGATGGATGTGAGGGGTAAGATTTGGTATTATTTGGCTTTTCAAGGCATTGATAAGGGAATTATCTTCTTCATTCAGATATTTTTGTTTAAATGCCTTGAGATCAATCCCAAATTGTAAAAACAATGTATAATCATTTTCCTGTATGCGGAATTTGTTCTTCCCCAAATTCGGTTCCCGAAGAATAAAAGAATAAGGCAGCATGGTTAATGCCTCGCTGAGTACAGTGCCGCCCGTTCTTCTTAGTGAGGCGATGTAAATAAAGGGTTTTTTTTGCATAGGGGAACATCCTTCTGAAAATTATACATCAACTACATGCCAGTAATCCATGCACACATACGGCAATATCCTGAGAATAGGGAAACAGGTCGAGAAGCCTTCCTTTTTCAATATCAATTTCCGCAATAGTTGCGGGAGAAAATCCCACAAGGATACGGGATTGACCGGCAGGGCAAAGTCCGCGCAAGAATAACGGGCTTTTAATCTCATGCTCCCTGTTTAAAAAACGTGAAAAAAAGTTAATGCCTTTGAAAAAGGAAGATGACTTTGCCTTGGAAGCGTTGTTTGCAAGTTTGTATATGGCATTTATTTCAGGAAAGTCTAATAAAGATAAAGCCTTGATTAGTGTGCCGTTCTGTGCATAGACCATCACCCTTTTTCCCTGGGTATCATTAATTATTATTTTATCTTCAAAAAACACAAGGTTATGGCATCCTTTTATAGAGGGGTCTTCCAGTACAAGACGATTCGTTGTCGTATTGTAAACGGCGCCAAACCGGTTAAGGAGGACATATAACTCATCATTATGCACTGCAACTGCATTTAAATGCGTATGGCTTGGCTGTCTGGCTGGTAAGACTTTCAGCCACAGCAGTCTGTTGTCGGTTGTTTTATCAATCTTCAACTGTGTGAGGGAAAAATGCTTCAGCAGGGTTTGACTTTCCCTTGCCCACCAGGATTTGATGGAATTTCCTTGTGTATCAATGCCAATCACGCAATCTATTGCGGTGGAGGTAAGCCAAATTACGTCATCATGATGAAAAATCTCATGCAATCCGACAAACAAATTATTTGATATCTTCCCTTTTGGAGTAAGGGAAGGGTCAAAAAGCAGCAGGCTATGATAGGTTGCGACATAGATTGTATCATTAATCTTAACAATGCCTCTTCCTCCCCTTGAGTTGCCCCGTGGGTTAGCATCGTCTTTTTCTGTAATAAGCGGGTCGGTAGGCGATAACGTTGTTTTGCCCTTTATTTTTTTTGTTGCCCAGTCAATGCTAACCAATTCCCCGCCCTGTGCAATTGGCCCCTGCCGTACCACCGTGCTAAAATAAACTTCCATTCACTTATATCTCCACAAAAAAGAATCGTAAGACGACCCCCTAACCCCCCCCAGAGGGAGGGGGATTTACTGACTAATGACTAATGACTGTAAGGAGGCGGTAATCTATAATATTTTACAGGCCAAAGGCATCTTTTGCATGTCTTATCGTATTTTTCCATGAAAAGATTTTTTGTGAGGCCACCGTATTTCCTGCATATGCTTTCACCGTTTCCGGATCGGATAATTCCTCTATTGCACGTGTAAGGTCTTCAACATCAGGGTCAAAGTAGGGAATACCTGAAGTGGTGTAGCCGGTCTTGTGTGATTTAACGAGAATGCCATTATACCGGTCTTGTATAACCTCATTATGCGGCGGGATGTTATTGGTGATTGTGGGCAATCCAAAAGAGATTGCCTCATAAAAATGCTGCCCTAGCCCTTCCCACCTGCTTGGGGCGAGGCATACATGGCATGAAGAAAACAAATCATAATATTCCTTTGCAGATAAATCTTCTTTAATGTGTATAATTCTTTTATCAGTAAAATCATCGATATGTTCGGTATTTGACCGCTCTCCCTGCGCCTTGATAATGAGCCTTATATTGGGGTTTTTTACCAGCGTAAAGGCTTTGACTGTTTTTCGTATGGGTTTTCTGCCGCCCTGAAAGCCCCCGGGAAAATAAAAATAAATGGCGTCTTCCCGTTTTTTCGACACGGAATTGAGAAGTTCCGGATGACATCCCCACGGCACCCACGGGCTGTCAATGCCAAAGTCAGCGTATCGTGTGCATTCGCATTTGTTTAAAGAATAAATTATGTCATATGCGTCTATTGCGCCTTTCATGGGGCGTATGCCTGAATTGCTTAATAAACATCTTCCAACAAATTTCAACATAAATGGTTTTCGCGGTATTTTTTTATAACCGGTAAGGTGTTGTATCCCGAAACTTTCCCAGATAAATCTTCCGATGGTCTTTATCCCCATTGCGCGTAACGCCGCAATTTCCTTAAATTGCAAATTTGAATCAAAGAATATCATATCGAGTGAATGGCGGGCAGCCCATTCTTTGTATTCTTTTAAGGGGATTACAAAATTAGAGGCATGGGAGACGCCTTCTTGTTCCCATACATCTGATTTTGCAATGAATTTCGGGAGGGCGTCATTATCCCTTGTGGGCCTTGCAAGCACAAAGGTCTTGTGTCCAAGTTCATCTAATATAGAGCGCAGATAGCGTGAAACAGTAGCCTGTCCTCTGTTTAGCCAGGTACTGACTATTCCGATATGCATCATTTTACCTTTCTTTTATTTTACTATCATCAAACAAATCGTAAAAGCTAAGGATACGTTAATGCCGGCGGTGTACAATGAGTTCTCTTGCTTTCGGATGTTTTATTTTTTATATAACTGTGCCGCAGTTGTTCTCAAGAGGTTCTTTCTATGAATTTCAAAATATAATTGCAATATTTTGCATATTGATTTATAGCATCTCCGACTGTTTTATAGATAATACTTTTATCTAAATTGTTATATTCATGAACAATTGCATTTCTAAATCCGGCGCTTTTCGAGATTTCTCCGGCAAAATCCCTCTGCAAAACATTCAAGTCCGTAAGGAGTAAGAATGTGTCTCTATATGTCTTTGGCGCTTCCATATCCGGTCGGGCCAATTCAGAAATAAGGTGCTCATTAATATCGATAGCCCTGCCAATGATCTCCATTAAGATATTTTTTAGCGCCGCATACTTTATAAAATCTTCCGCAATCTGGCTAATTGTAAAATCATAGAATATCTTTAATCTTTCCAAATCACGGGTAATTAAATTCAGTTTTTCTTTTAAAAATTCTTTATCAATCATCTAAAATACTAAACGCCTAAATTTTGCAGCCGTTTCTTAATAAGCACTTCTTTTAATCTTAAAAGGTCCTGGCTATCATAATAATCGCGGAAGGCATAGGATTTAAAAGAATTATAATCATAACTCTTACCGTAAAGCAGAACTCCTTTACTCATTACCTGATAACGAAACAGGGAATTGGTATTATGAAGGGATTTTACATCTATTTCCTTAACTTTAAATATTTCAGCAAATTCGTTATTCAAATCAATCAGATTTTCAAAGGTGATGGGTCTTGTTCCCAAAACAGCAATATCAATATCACTTTCTTTACAAGTTCGCCCGCTTGCCTGAGAACCATAAAGTATAACTAACAAGAGGTTGTATTTCCTGGCAATATGATCAATTTCAGGCTTTGACGTTAAAATGTTCATTAGCGACCTCTCTCTCTCTTTATAATCCAAAAGTCTTTTTTATATGTTCGGTGGTGGTATTCCATGAATATTTTTTTTGCAATTGTATTGTATTGTTTGAGAGTTCCGTTATTTTATTTACGTTAGACAGTTCCTCTATTGCCCTTGCAAGGTCATCCACATCAGGGTCGTAGATGGATATACCCGATTGTTTATAACCAATTTTGACCGATTTTACAAGCAAACCATTCTTTCCGTCTTCAATGACCTCATTGTGAGGGGGGATGTTGTTGGTGATTGTGGGTAATCCGAAGGAGATTGCTTCGTAAAAATGTTGTCCCAAACCTTCCCATCTGCTTGGAGCCAAACATACATGACATGATGAGAATAAATCATAATATTCCTTTGCGGGCAGGTCTTTCACAATTTTTATGAGCCGTGCATCTGAAAAGTCATCTATATTCTCGGTAGTTGTCCTTGCTCCCTGTGCTTTAATAATCAGGCGAATGTCAGGATTTTTTACCTTCATAAAGGCTTCAACCGTCTTTCTCATCGGTTTTCTAGCCCCCTGAAAACCGCCCGGAAAGAAAAAATAAATAGCATCCGCACGTTTTTGCGGTTTTACTGCAAGGAGTTCCGGATGGCAGCCCCACTGTATCCAGGGGCTGTCAATCCCAAAGTCTTTATATCGCGCCTGTTCACATTTTGTAAGAGAATAGACAATATCAAATGCCTCCTTTGCGCCAATGACGTCCTTATTGGTAAAGCATTCCCGCGCATACCGGTAAAAAGCATTTATATCCCGTGTCCGGAGGATTGCTTTAAGGCCTTTTGCATGTTTTTCCCCAAAACCTTCCCAGACGAAACGGCCAAAGGTTTTTATGCCATGTGACCGCAGATATTTAATCTTGTCATACTCATTGTTTTCATCAAAAAAAATGATCCGGATGGCATTTTTTTCTACCCATGAGAGATATTCTTCTAAGGGGATGAAAAAACGTGATGCCCTGGTAACGTCCCTCTGGTTCCATACGTCGGCCGTAGAGATAAAATTTGGCAAATCATCGGTATCGCTTGTTGGGCGGGCAAGTACGAATGTGTGATGCCCCAAACTGTCAAAAACAGACCTGAGATAACGGGAAACCGTACTTTGTCCCCGATTCCACCATGAGCTAACTATTCCTATTCTGAGTTTTTCCATAGGTGAAAAAATGGGTAAGGTTTTTGGCTTTTATACCCCAACTTAATGCGTGTAAAATTAAAGCGAAAGTATATCAAAATACGGAAGAGAAGGAAACGGAAAATAGAGAGACGAGTTGAAGAAGTCAGAGGCCAGAAGTCAGCAGTCCACAGTCGACAATCCACAGTCGGCAATCCACAATCTGAAATCTGCAATTTGTCGATTGTAGATTGCCGATTGCCGATTGAGGATTGTGGATTGTGGATTGAGTTTATGCGTATAGTGGGGCAATGTATTGCGGTAAAATTCCAAAGCCTGAATCACAAAGTCGCTGTTTGGCATGTGGAATTTATTTATCATTTGTTCTGGTAATGGAAGGTTGGGTAGTGGGCATGAAACGTTTGGTTCAGGTTGCAAACCTGAACCCGCGCCTGGTCGACAGTCCACAGTCCACAATCCACAGTCCACAGTCCACAGTCCACAATCCACAGTCCACAGTCCACAATCCACAATCCACAATCCACAATCCACAATCCACAGTCTGCAATTTGTCGATTGCCGATTGAGGATTGCCGATTGAGGATTGTCGATTGCCGATGGTATTTATTTTGTTTTCACATTTACATAATTACCAGTTCCGCATGCAATGCGCCGGCTTTTTTAATGGCTTGGAATATTGATATGAGGTCTCTTGGGGTTACGCCCAATACATTAAGTGCACGCGCAACATCGGAAATAGAGACGCCTTCCTGCAGTACGGTTAATCTGCTTTTTTCTTCGCTTACCTGTATATCCGTGCGCTCCATATCCCTTGTTTCACCTGCGCCCAGCATATTCGGCTGTGAAACCTCCTTTTCTTCTTTGATCGTTATGCTGAGGTTTCCATGGGCAACTGCAACTGTGGATATTCTGACATGCTGGTCTGCAACAATGGTGCCGGTGCGTTCATTAATAATTATCTTAGCGACGCTGTCGGTTTTAATGTAAAGTTCTTCCAGGGTAGAGATGAATTTTACTATAGTCTCATCGGACTGAAATCCCTGCGGGGGTCTTATATTGATAACCGCCGCATCAACCGCAACCGAAGAATTTGGATAAATATTATTAATAAGCTCTGTTACCCTTGTGGAGGTGGTAAAATCAGGGTCTCTCAGCACAATATTCAGCGATTGTCCCTTCAAAAAGGTGGTGTGAATCTCCTTTTCAACGATCGCTCCGTTTGAAATGTGGGCGGTAGTGGCTATGTTCTTCCTTACAGACTGTGCGTCGCCTTCGATGCTGTAGCCGCCTACGGTGAGAGCGCCCTGAGCTACGGCATATACTTCATTATCTGCGCCCTGCAATGCGGTCTGAAGCAACACGCCACCTTCCAGGCTTTTGCAATCACCAATGGAAGAAAGCGTTATATCCAGCTTATCGCCAGGCCTTGCAAATGCAGGGATATTAGTGGTAACCATGACCACTGCGGTGTTTTTGGAAAAGAAGTCTTTTTCATCCATTAGCACCCCCAGTTTTTCGAATACATTTACTGCCATTTGGCTGGTAAGTTTGAAGATTTGACTGTTATCGCCCGTTCCCTGGAGTCCGATAACTATGCCATATCCGTAAAGCTGGTTTTCACGCACGCCCTGAACATACGCAATATCTTTAATTCGTACGGCAGCCTGTACGTTATGTACAAAGGGACTTATCAGTGTTGTGCCTGCGATAATAAAAGACGTTATAACACACTTCTGCATAAATCTTATTGTAAATTGTTTTCTTTCCATAGCATTCACCGTAAGTTGTTAATAGATAATTTCTCTTTCAGTGTTTTATTAAATCTGTGTAATCTGTGTAATCTGTGGTTTCTCTTTTTTTATTATTCTAGGATTTTAAACCGTACTTCATAACTAGCTTAAAATGGTGATACAAATTCCTTTATACGATAAAACCAGCCCCGTTTGGCGGCATTTGTCAAAAATCCTTTGCCTTCAAGGCTTATACTGGCATTTGCAATCGAGCTTGATTGAATTACATTATCCACAGTTACATCGATTGGCCGTATGATCCCTGATACCTTTATATTGTATTTTTCCTTATTAATGTCCACCTCTCTGTTTCCTTCAATAATAAGATTTCCATTTGATAATATTTCCGTTACCACCGCGGTGATTTCCAATTGAAGGCTGCGGCTGCTGTCGTATTGCCCCTTGCCGCCAAAAGCGTGCTCAGTGTCTGTTTTTATATTGGGTAAATAGTCTTGCAATGCCCCTAATTTTCTTGAAAAATCTGAAGCATCGATATTGATGTTATGGCTAGTGCTTTGATCTGCGCTGGAATCTTCTTTTCCGGTAATTGCCGTTGACTCATTGATCATAACCGTTACAATGTCGCCGATACGCATTGCCCTGTTGTCATTATAAAGGTTTGTATTTAACGTAATTCGTTTTTGCCAGAGAGATTCTCCCATAGCATTGGTTACGAATGCAATACAGGCGAAACACGCAATAAGATAGGGAATAGTTTTGTTTTTCATAATAGACTCCGCCAGTGGTTGTCCTGATGTAAAATGTTTTGACCAAGTGTTAAAAGCAGTCCTCAGTCCTCAGTCCGCAATCCTCAATCCTCAATTTGCTGATTGCCGACTGCCGACTGCTGATTGCCGATTGCCGATTGCCCTAAAGGATTATCTTAACGGTGCAATCATCCTTCACTTCGCCGTATAATTCCTTTTTTGTATCTAAATTCATAACCTTAATTGCCCGTCCTTTGTAACCGTCTTCTTTCGCAACTCCCTTTGTGAGAATACTGAGATTGCCGATTTTTACAAGAATCTTGACGAGTTCGCCCTTTTTTATCACTGCGGGGTCATCTACCATGTTTTGCGTAAGAGGTTTGTCCGGAGGAATTGTATATAAGACACGTTTCCCCAAAAGAGGTTCTACACTGTCAATGGTAGTAAACCCCGGCATGTTTGTTGTCTCGATACGTTTTATACAAATATCCTTAGCGGTTAAAATATCGTTTCTGCTGATTTTCCTGTTGGCGACTACGATTTCTTCATAGCGCCGTATAGTAAAATACATGGGTATTTTATGATATTGTTTCTCATCAAGATAAATCCGTACCACTACCTGAACCCTGCCGCTGCTTTTGTTTGCATTTACCTGTGAAACCTCTATGCGCATAATTCCTCCGCCCAGTGGCAGCATTATATCGTTTGGAGGCCTTTCGGCTTCGACAACGATTTCTTCATTTCTCTCTGAGTAAGAAAGCTTTGAGATGACAAACTCTTTTGCGGTTTGTAAAATCTCGTCGCCGGTAATGGTGAATGATTCTACGGATATCATGGTAAAATCATTCCCGCCAAACGAGACTTCATTGGGGTTTATTCCTGCGTCCAGCAGACGGGAAGCGATAATATTCTTTTCTATTTTTCTGACATTGCCAGGCAACGGGGTGTTTCCGATAAATACGTTATGCAGTTTGTTTAAAAGGCCTGCGTCACTGCATGACAGGTCTGCAATATCGCCAAGGGTAACTTCCTTTTCGGGCAGTGATACGGATTCTTTCAACCCGACCGTAATCTGTTGTCCAAAGGATACTGAAACGATTGCAAACATTATGAATATTATGAATATCCCCCCCCTAGCCCCCCCCAGAGGGAGGGGAATTATCCGTCGTCCGTCGTCCGTCGTCCCTCGTCTCTCGTCTCTCATTCTTCGTCCCTCATTCTTTACCTGGCCATACTGTTAATGGTGGATAACATTTCATCGCTTGCCGATATTGCCCTGGAGTTAATTTCGTAAGCACGCTGTGCAGTGATAAGGCTTACGAGTTCCGTAACGGTTTCAACATTGGAATTTTCAAGAAATCCCTGATAAATCTCTCCTGTTCCCTGTTCTCCCGGTACCGCTACAATAGGGGAACCCGACGCCATAGTTTCAAGATAGAGATTTTTGCCAAGACTGTCTAGTCCGGAAGAATTGGGGAACATTGCCAGCATGATTTGCCCGACGTTCTGAAGCGTCCCGCTGGGGTCTGAACCTTTCACATAGACTGTTCCATCTGTTCCAATAGAAATTTCCGTTGCGTCAGTAATCGTAATAGAGGGCGATAATGGCAATCCGTCCGCTGTCACGACTTCCCCTTTGCTGTTTAATTCAAATGAACCGTCCCTCGTGTATGCAATGCTGCCGTCAGACTGCTGGATTTGGAAAAACCCTTTTCCCTGGATAGCGAGGTCTAAATCTCTCTCGGTGTTTACGTGATTACCCTGGGAAAACACCTTGGAAATGGAAATTGTTCTCACACCGCCTCCAAGCTGAATACCTGCCGGGATTTCGAAACCCTGCGCAGACTCAGAACCCGCTATATACCGTTTGCTGTAAAGGAGGTCCTGAAAGTTGACCTGGCTCCTTTTAAACCCTGTGGTATTAATATTTGATAAGTTGTTTGAAACATTGTCCAGGTAAAGCTGTTGTGCCTTCATACCTGTTGCTGCTGTGTAGAGCGCTCGTAGCATGTTATATTCTCCTTAGATTTTTATGAGACAAGTCCGATAAGTTTTTTCAAAGAATCGTTTATGGAGTCAGTTGATTTATTGCCGGATTGAAAGCTTCTCATATTGGCAATCATATTTACCATTTCATCGATAACGTTTACATTTGATTTTTCCAGATAACCCTGTGCAATCTCAACCGTTCCCTCCGCAGTGGTCGGGTTTGCTTTATCCGATGCGACATAAGCGCTTCCGCCGATTGATTTAAGTCCGTCAGGGTTCAAAAAATTAACGATATTGAGTTTGCTTATCGTTTTGCCATCTACGGAAACAGAACCATCTGTTTTAAAGGTGAATGATTGTGCATTCGCCGGTATTTGAATAGGGCCCCCACTGCTCATCAACGGCCAGCCTTCAGGGGTTACCACTGTCCTGTCGCGGGAAAGCATAAATTGCCCGCTTCTGGTATAAGCGATCCCCGCTTTGGTTTGAACTTCAAAAAAACCATCGCCCTTTATTGACAGGTCAAGTTCATTGCCGGTGAATTGCATCACCCCCGGTGAAAAATCGGTCGCCACTTTTCCTAAAGTACTGCCCGTCCCTTCTGAAGCCTCTTTTGTCTGGTTTTTTGCACCGGCAACGAAAGACTCAAATACGGCAATATTCTTTTTGTATCCGACGGTATTTACATTTGCCAGATTCCGGGCAATAACGGCCTGATATTCCCCCTGTCCCATCATATTCGTTGCTCCGGTGTATAAGCCGCTAATCATTTCCCTCTCTCCTCCATGGTTACAAAAAAAAAGTAACAATTTAGTTTTTTGAAAAATTCCAATAATAACAATGTTTGCCGCACGGTGTAGGGGCGAAGCATTTGTATGTTTGGGCATGAACGCATGTATGCCAGTTATAGCAAATGCTTCGCCCCTACTGTTGCTGCATTAAGGTAGCAATCCCAATACCAAAAGCAGTAATAAATAAAGTGATGCATGGTGCGTGCATTTAAGATGTGTATCTGCAAATTGTTACAATATCGTTGCGCCGGGTATGGAATAATACATTTTCAATATGCTGTGAAAGAAGAGGGCAATTATTTCCCGTCGGGGGTGAATAAATTTTCCTGGTGCGAGAGGGTATTGTTGAAAAAACTTACATGAAAAAGGTTCATAGCTCATGGTGAATGGTGAATGGTTTAGCACGGTTGGGATGGGAGTAACGGTTTAGATTTTTGAAAAAACAAAAACTCCTGGCGGGTTCAGGTTTGCAACCTGAACCTATTGGTTTATGCGTATAATGGGGCCATGTACTGCGGTAAAATTCCAATGCCCAAATCCCAAAATCCCTGTTTAGAATATAGAAGGCGGGATTGAAAGTATAAAACGTTTGGTTCAGGTTACAAACCTGAACCCGCGAATGTAGTTTTCCGATGGCATTGCCTGCCTTACATGGCGAAGCCCACTAAATTCATGTAGTGCGACGAGGTTCGTCGCACTACAAATGACAATTTCCAGTATCGGCTCAATAAATAGGGGTAATACATTTACATTCCCCGTCTAAACCTGATAGATGTTTACCTTGGTATGTGTTTTCTTCTATTTATTGAGCGGATATTGGGAAATGTTAATCTGGAGAACTCCTCTCTTTGTGGGCAAGTGAAAAAGAGAGAGGAGTCCCAAATTATTATCTAAAAGGCCGGAAAATTACCTCTTAAGGTTAACGGCTTCCGCGAGCACCTCGTCTGCGGTGCTGATAACACGGGAATTAAGCTGGAAACCTCTTTGCGCCATGATGAGCGACGTCAGTTCCGACGTCATGTCCACATTGGACGCCTCTAAATATCCATTGTATATATCTCCGGCGCTTCCTGTTCCGCCAGTGGTGTAAAGCGGTTCTCCGGAAGAGTCTGTTTGTTCATATAAGTTATCTCCGGACCTTCTTAACCCCTGTACATTGCCAAACGTGGCGAGTTGCAACTGGGCAATTTTGCTCGATGTTCCG
This sequence comes from Candidatus Kuenenia sp., assembly GCF_039794105.1. GTDB lineage: Bacteria > Planctomycetota > Brocadiia > Brocadiales > Brocadiaceae > Kuenenia. The sequence continues at coordinate 18,539 of NZ_JBDIWA010000014.1, read as the reverse complement.
TTTGAATATAATGCGTACATAGTGCCATCCGTATCAACCGAAAAACTACTGAAACTACCCGATTCGGAACCGTCCTGCTCTGATGCGGTAACCGAAGAACCTTTGCCGCTCTGGTAAATGCCGTCAGTTTTTCCAAATGTTCCAAGTTTAAACTTCACAGTTTGTGAAGTGGTTATTCCATCAAATTTAAAGGTAAGGGTGGTGTCCCCTGATGATTTAAGGCTGCCGTCATCATTAAAAATAATTGCGCTTATGGTATTTGTGGTAATTGTGCCGTCAGCGCTCGGCATACTTGCGCGCATATCCCATTCTCCATCATCCTTCTTAATAAAGGAAAGCGTTACGTTATGTCCTGTTCCCTGTGAGTCATAAATGGTTGTGGAGGTCGTATAAGTTGAAGCCTTTAAACTGTAATTTGTCCATGTGCCGGTAGCAGTGCTGCTATCTGATATCGAAAGAGAGAGTTCATCTTCGCCCGCGGTGCTTGATGTTACAATAATTTTTCCACTGGAAGAAAGAGTGGCAAATGCAGAACCATCTTCTGCTGTTCCGGTGGAATCACCAAACGCATTCTCATTTATATATGCCAGCAAATCGGCTACCGTGGTGCCGTCATTTGTTGCACCATAAGTAAAATCCACAGAACCCGAAGTCCCATCAGGTTCTGTGTAAGAGATAGTGATTATATCTCCATCGGTGTAATCTGTCGTATTGGTATCCAAGGCGTTTAATGTGGTTGCTCCGGTTGCAGCTACGTCGCTACTAGTAAGGGCGCTGGACAGTAACAATACCTCGCCCGAAGAACTAGATGGGGTGGATTCCAGGGTACCGGTCAGGGTCATCGTTGATGTTTTTGTCGCTGAAACCGATGAACCGTAGGGAATGGTAATAGTTTTGCCGGATGAATCTAATATCTGATAACCGGTGGTTGAGTCAACGAGCTGGTTACTGGCGTCTGTGGCAAACGTCCCTACCCGGGAAAAGAAGTTTTTATTGCCGCCGTTCAATACAAAGAACCCATCACCCTGAATGGCAAAATCGAATTCATTATTCGTTGCCTCAAGGGTTCCCTGGCTAAAAAGGGAAGAAATGCTTCCGACCTTTACGCCCATGCCGATCTGCATAGGATTAACCCCGCCGCTCCCTTTATCCTGGCTGATCAGGTCTGAAAACAGCAACCGGGATGATTTATATCCGTAAGTGTTAATATTGGACAGGTTATTTCCGATAACATCCAGCCAGCTCTGGTGTGAACGGATACCCGTTACACCCGCGTATAATGCTCCTCCTAAACCCATTGTGTGCCTCCTTTCGTTTAACGATTAAAAATATTGTAACTGTTTAGGCAAAATCGTAAATTGTGGATTAATAAAAAAAGAAACCACAGATTTCACAGATTGGACAGATTGAAAAAATCGTAAATCGTAAATTAATTTGTCGTCTCTTCCGTTGTGTCGTCAACTACGGATGATATCCCGTCGCCTGAATCAGTTTCGGTTTCTCCTTCTACGGTGGCGGCGGTGCTTTCCACTTGTATAAAATTCGATATGGAAACGGATTCGCCGTCTATGACAAACGATACCGTACCGTCTTCTTCAAGCTTTACCCCTTCTACCACGCCGGTATATTCTCCTTCTCCATTTTCATCGCTGTAGGTAATGGTTTTGCCGATGAATCCGGAAGCGATCCCGATTTGATCCAGTTGCAGTGAAGCGGTATCAAGTGACGCCAGGTCAGCAAGGTATTCCGTCTGCTGCGATGTCTGCTCCAGTGTGGTGAATTGCGCCAACTGTGACAGAAATTCTGAATTGTCCTGTGGGTCTAGCGGGTCCTGATAGCGCATCTGCGTGGTAAAAAGCGTAAGAAAGCTATCCGTTGTGATTTCAGAGCCTAAACTTGTGGTACTAGTAGTACTCATGGGTAATCTCCTTAAAAAATGTAATCTATGGTTAAATTTGATGACGATGCGATTTTATTTTTAATTGATAGTACTTTATGATTATTTTCATTTTCTCCTGCAGGGTTTTCTTCTTTATGGCTTCCGTCTCTGGCTCCGTCCCGGCGCGGTGAATCGCCTTCGGCAAAATATGCCTGGGATTGCCGTTCGTGGTTGTTTTTGCTTTCATTTTGTACATACACTTCTACCCTCTGTATCTCAACGCCATTTGTGGCGATTGATTCCTTCAGGCGATGGATATTGTTTTGTATTGCCGCCTTTACCTCCGCATTTTCCACATATATCTTTGCCCTGACCTCATCGTTTTCCTCGGTGAAATGAAGCCTTACCGTACCCAGCGCAGGGGGAGTCAGTTGTAGTTTGATTTCAGACGTATTGCCGTTGCGTAACGTCTTGATATTTTCCAATAGTTGTTCCATTACGTTGTTTTGCAGGGTATTTGTACCGGGAGGGATATTGCCCTGGAACAAGGGGGACGCAACATTCTTTGGATTTTCAGCGGAAGACAATATCGTAGTTGCTGAACCAGTGAGTGGTTCTGATATATTTTGCCGGAAATCAGGGTTGTTTAAAGGTACGTTATTTACCGGCGTCTTTTCCTGTTGATTATTATTGGGGGCAAAAGCAAACGTATCCTTCCCTTGTTGTGAAAGATTGCCGGATGAATTACCCTCCTCATTTCCCATGAATGAACCTGAACCGGAAGACGTGTTGAGAGGGGAAGAGGTCTGTTCTTTTGTACCGGCGTCCTTTGCTTCATTCTTCCCCGCGGAATTATTGGGGTCGTTTGTTATTTTCTGTGCGAATCCATTGTTTTCCCCTGTGGTATTCTGTAAAAATGCCTTCTGTGTTTCAGAGGTTTTTGACGCCCTGTTCATGGTTAATCCTGAAAACTCATGCATGGAAATACCGGCGTCCATAGGTGTGTTAAACGAGAATACATTATTCCTGCCTTCGTTTACCATTGTTTTCAGGAGGGATTTTAGCGCATTGTGTGCCTCTCTTGTTTTTGAATCCGTGAGAGAAATCTCTGATACAGTAACATTCCCCTCATAATTATTGAGCAATCCATTCAATTGCGAAACAACACCTTCGCCGGTAGCAGGCGGCATGTTTGTTATCGAGTAATTCCCTGATGAGGCCATTTTCTTAGTGGAGGCATTAAAAATGAATGATTCTAAAGGGGTTGAACGTGTATCAAATGATTTGTTTTGTGGTAATAGTTCGACTACCCCTGAATCCCCGCCCAGGAGGGGATTTTTTGTATTTCCATCATTATCCGCAAGTATATTTGGATGCAAAGAGAAACTCTCTCCGGCAAAAGCAGGGAGAAGCCTTTCTGCAAATACACCTGATTGCAAAGAAACGCAATCGTTCTTTGAGGGGGTTGTTTGAAAGAATGACGTTAAGGTGTCGAGCAACTTAATCCCCTCCCTTTGGGGGGGGGAGGGGGGGGATTTTAGTGAGTTTAATAACTGTTTCAATGCGGCAAGTATTTCCCCTTTATCAGTATCAGAAAACAACGCATTTTCTGAGGTAAGTGTATTAAAAAAATTATAAAGCTTTTCGGATTCCGCAGTGTTTGCATTTCCCTGAAGTACGTTGATTATTGTATTTGCCAGAGTATCCGGATTTAACATGTTTGCAAAAATCGTGTCGCCTTCCGGTTCTTCGCCTTTAGCGATTTTTTCAGTAATTGTTTTTGACAGGGTTTCAACGGTGTTTTTTGCACTTTTCCCCTCTGGCTTTTTTGCGGACGGGGAAGTGTGCTGTGTAAGCAATTCTTCAAACTGGAGGGTTTCGCCTTCTGCAAGGTCGTCTAATTCATCATCGGCGAGACCGGTATTTGAGCCATTAGTGCTGATGTTGGCATTGGTTGCGTCTTGCCGTGCTTCATTGAGCATCTTTGGCGAGGAATAGCCGCTGTTAAAAAGTTCGAGTATTGCAGACATGTTTTTTCCCCTTTTTGGTTAAAATGAGTATAGTGTTACAACCACGGAATACACGGAATACACGGAAAATTCTTTTTTCTTTGTAGCAACTGCATGAACAGTTTGAAATTCCTGTTTATGAACATGAGCAAGAATAATGCCATGATTTTTTTCAGGAAAAAGAGCGGGGGGATGCACGGTTTTATCCTTTCATATGCAGTTCTTTTTGATAGAGAAAAAGCGCTATCAGCCTTAATAATCTTTTCCCATGTTGACGGTGGTTTACTCCTGATACCCTTGATATTATTGCTGCCAGGACGAAATACCCCTGAGTACAAATCGCGGGTTTAATGGAATTTCTCAGGTATTAAAATAGTTTGTCCGGAGATATAAAATTACATGAAAAATTTTAGGACTTTTTTGTGGAGTAGGGAAAACAAGGGGGAAACAAGGGCGTTTTTTTCCTATGAGCAGGTAATTATTTCCGTTTACGATGTACGATGATGAAAAACTGAAACCACAGATTTCACAGATTGAAAAGGAGAGGATTTGATGCATAGAGACAACGCATGCGTTGTCTCTACAGCCGATTGATTTAATATAATAGCGTCTTTGTAATCTGGTTGGCGACAAACTGAGAATAACGTCTCATGGAAAGCAGGATAAGCTTCCAGCCGTAGAGAGCGCTTTTTTGGTGGGTGCTTTCAAAGTAATATTTTACCAGTTCTGCGACTTCATTTTCGTTGCTGTCATATACACCGTCCGCGCTCCATAAAACAGTGCCGGTATCGGTGGAAACCATTCCCGCTTTAACTCCAAGCAGCATTGGTTCATAGGGACGATAATGAGTAATGGCGCCAAAAACAATGGCGTCAACGTCGTATTTTTTCCTTAATTGCAATACAGTGTCGAGGTTGATAGACCCTTTATCCCATATCTTATTTTCCGATAACATTTTTGCCTTTCCTTCAAGCACAACAACTTCAAATCTGCCTATTTTCCTTAGCTCTACAGAAAATGCTTCTGCAATTTCATCGATAACGGCTTCCCGGTCGATGGTGTATTCAAAGGGCAAAAGCAATACCCGTTGCAAATGGGTTACTCTTAATTCGTCGGATTTGTTATAACTCAATCCTGAATACCGGGTAATTTTAGGACTGCTTATACAACCGGAAAAAAGGATTAAAAATATGATACTTACGCTGATTCTACGATACACAAACACCTCCAGATGCGTTATAAAAAGTAGTGGCTGTTCACAGTCCACAGTCCACAGTCCACAGTCCACAATCAGCAATTTGCAATTTGCTGACTGCTGACTGCCGACTCCACCCTACACTATTTTTAAAGAGATTTACACGACATTTACTGGTTTTTCTTTTTATCCACCAGTAATTCTATTTTTAGGCCAACAAGCTCTTGTTTCGCTTTTGTTTCCTCGAGCCTTGACCTGGCTAATTCCAGAGTCAGTTCTTTAATTTTATCCTCATAAGGCGCCTGGGCGTTCACAAGTTGTTTTCTCAGTTGTTCATTTTCCTGTTGAAGTGTTTCCAGAAACTGCAAGTGCCGCTCGTTTTCTTCAATCCTGTATTCAAGCATCTTGCGAATTTCCATTTGCTCTGCTATTTCTTTTTCGAGTGAAGCTACCCTTTCTTTTTCCATTATAAGGTCTTTATTTGCCTGATCAAGCTGTTCCAGAACAGAGAGTCTATTGGTTTTGTAGCCGGTATCTATTTTTACGGTAGCCCCTTCTGTAAGATATCCACTGCTTTTTGGCGGAGGGGGCGGTGGTTCCGTTGAAAGCGAAGATTTCATAATGCTTTCACAACCTAGGCAGGTTAAGAGCGTAAAAGATAACAGAGAAAGTAAAAATAAAAATTTCTGCATGGTGTATTCCTTATTAATGTAAAATCTTATCTGTAAAGTAGATGTTTTTATGTACCAAATCAAAAAGTATGTAACACTTTAGTCTTTCGAAACTGGAAATCGTCATTTGTAGTGCGACGAACCTCGTCGCACTACAAATGGATTTAGCGGCCTTAGATATTAAGTGAGGAATGAGCAGCAACCGTTTATAGCAAATGCTTCTGTCCCTACACTTAGAAAAATAATACCAAAATAGCGAAGCAAATAGAATGCCTTAAATAGTACCGGCAGGGTCTTACCTTGCCATTTGGTTGAAAATATTTTTTAATTGTTACAAAAATAGACACTTATGATATTATTCCAGCCTTGTATTGAAATCTTCATTCCTGCATTTCGTGACGGCGGAAAAAACATCAATGGTGAAATATTTCCCGGTTTTTTCATAAAGGCCATTTTTTCTCCTGTCCTGAAAAGGGATTATTTTTGACTAAGAGGTCTTTAAGGGTGCGTGTTGCCTGCGTTATATTTTTACTGCAAATAATTGCAGAACAAATAGCAATCCTGTTTCCGCCCGCATGTATTATTTCGCCCGCGTTGTTTGCAGTAATGCCGCCAATCACTACAAAAGGAAGAGAAATTTCCTGACGGACTTGCTGCAAATAGCGTAGGCCTACGGGGGGTTCATGGGATTTTGTGGCGGTATAAAATAAGGGACCAACGCTAATATAGTCAGCGCCTTCCTGTTCTGCCAGGCGTGCCTGGAAAATGTTGTGTGTGGAGCGTCCGATTATTTTGTCATTTCCAATGATTTTGCGTGCGTTATTGATGTTCATATCTGTTTGCCCGATATGTAATCCATCTGCATTTACTTTGCCGGCGATTTTCGCCCGGTCATTTATGATAAATAGTGTATTTGTCTGTCCGGTTATTTCCCTGAAATCTTTTGCAATGGCAAGGAATTCATTGTCTGGCATTGTTTTTTCTCTGAGTTGTACCGCATCTGCGCCGCCCCGGATGACTTCCTGCAGGATGTTTCCTCCGTTTTTCCGTACAAGAGTGGGGCTTATTATGACATACAGGAGGACGTCCGAAAACCTTTTTTTATATTTTATCGTACTATTCTCCATGTACCCGCTCCTGAGACATAATTATAATATTGACACTAAACGTATGTTTGATATAATTTCATTTCGTTACCAAACCTGCCGAAAAATTCATCGTAAGACGACCCCCCCTATCCCCCCCAAGAGGGAGGGGAATATTCATAAATCATAAATCATAAATCATAAATCGTAAATCTAAAATCGTAAATCGTAAATCGTACTGGATTTTTATAAAATACTTAACAACTTTAACGGGCTTATAGATAAATGGGTTACATAAAAGAACATTGTGGTTTGTTTGGTGTTTACGGTTGTGAAGATGCTGCAGAGAAGGTGTATTATGGATTATATTCTTTACAGCACCGCGGGGAGGAAAGTGCCGGGATTGCCTCAACGGACGGCAAAGATATCATTTGCCGTAAAGGAATGGGGTTGATTAGTGACGCCCTGGATGCTCGTATGCTTAAATCCTTAAGAAACCCTGTTGCGATCGGGCATGTGCGATATTCTACTTTTGGTTCGAGCAATATTGAAAATGCACAGCCTATGCTGGTGGATTATTATCGGGGGAAAGTGGCAATTGCCCACAATGGACAATTGACCAATGCAAAAAAACTACGGGATGAGTTTGAAGGAAATGGGTCGATATTCCATACAACTTCTGATACTGAAGTAATTGTGCACCTGATGGCGAAGCCTTCGGTTTCAAGGCAAAGCGGGCTGCCAGGCGTATTAAATCAACTTAAAGGGGCATTTTCATTGTTGATTTTAACCCCAAATGAGATGATTGGGGTGCGTGATCCGTATGGCTTCAGGCCGCTTTCTTTGGGGAAACTGAATAACGGATATGTCTTTGCTTCCGAAACATGTGCCCTTGACCAGATTGGCGCAGAATACGTTAGGGATGTGCAGCCGGGGGAAATAGTCACTATAAGTAAAGACGGCCTTCGCAGTGAATTTTATAGTAATCAAAAAAGATATGCCGCCTGTATATTTGAGTTGGTGTATTTTTCCAGACCCGATAGCAGCGTGTACGGGGAAAGCGTCCATTTGTTCCGTAAGAGATTAGGCGCGAAGCTTGCGGAAGAGTCGCCTGTCGATGCTGACGTGGTAATTTCTGTGCCTGAAGGGGGAAATTCCGCAGCAATTGGATATTCGCACGCCGCATCAATACCTTTTGACAGAGGTTTTATCAGAAACCATTATGTTGGAAGGACTTTCATCCTGCCTCAGCAAGATATGAGACATCGTTTTGTCGAGCTGAAATTAAATCCGCTGAAAGAGACAGTGGCTGGGAAACGTGTTATTGTAATAGATGATTCGATTGTGCGGGGTACTACCTCGAAATCCAGGTTTGGTTTATTAAGAAAAGCAGGTGCGAAGGAAATACACGCGAGGATTAGTTGTCCTCCCCACAGGCATCCCTGTTATTATGGAATTGATTTTCAGCAAAAAGGCGAACTTATTGCAGCCAATAAAACGGTTGAAGAGACAAGGAAATTTTTGAATGTAGAGAGCCTGAGTTATCTTAGCGTGGAAGGAATGATGAGCTGTACCACGCAGCCGAGGCAGAATTTCTGCAACGCGTGTTTTACCAGTGATTACCCAACAAACGTTAATGAAGAAATGGATAATGTAACGGATAGTTTTTCCGTTGATGAAGCGGAAAGACCGGCACATTGTGTAATTAAATAAACTCTCCCCTGGATTATAGGTAAATGTATTTCATAAGTCCCTTCTACCTGATAAAAGGTATATTTGGCAGAACATTTTATATCTTTCCGGAACGACCGGAACGTATTCAGATAGAAATTACCAACCGCTGTAATTATAGCTGCGGTATGTGCCCGAGAGAGACATTCAACCTGCCGGAAAAAGACATTCCTTTTGGCCTCTTTAAACATATCATTGACAGGATTGATTCCCGTTATAACGTTACGCTAACCGGCTGGGGAGAACCTTTGTTGCATCCGCAATTAACAGAAATGATTGCCTATACAAAAAACAAAGGGCATAAAGTCGGATTAACGACGAATGGTTTATTGCTGGCGCAATATACAGAAAAATTCATAGAAATACGGTTAGATAAACTTACCATCTCGTTGGATAGTATCGATGATGAATCTGGCGCAAAAGAGGGACACCCGTCCAGCAAAGTAGTGCAAAAGAATGTACAGTCGCTTATTAAGTTGCGAGGGGAAAAATCCAGCCCTGTTATTACCATACAAATCACCATGCATGACGTGAAACAGTGTTTGGATGCTGTTCGTTTAGCGGGAGAAATTGGCGCAGACCGTGTTTATTTAATACGGTTAAATATGCCTATGGATAAAAGCGGTTTTAAAAGGCCTGGCTTAAAAGAAGAACTGGAAATTTATGAGAAATCGGAGCAGATAGCCAGGGAATATGGATTACAGGTGGACAACAATTATACCGCATTTGACAATATTTTGTTCCGTTTCCTCTATAAAAAAATGCGTCCGGCAATGTACCGGTTTGATAAATATTGCCCTAAGCCATATGATTACTTGTATATTAATATTGACGGCAAGGTTACTCCATGCTGCGACCTTCCCAGGCATGAAGTCGGCAATATTTTAAAAGAAGACATTGACGAAATCTGGAATAGTGAAAATATGCAGTATTTTCGCAAAAACCAGAATGATATTTGCGGCAATTGTGACGCATTGCGGCTGAAACAGCTTGGATGATAATTTTAGTAACACTTTAGTTTTTTGAAAAATCCATGGGACATATTTCGTTAAATCTTTAAATCCCCTTCCCAGTGGGGGGGCAAAGGGGGATGCCAATCCCTTTAAGTTTAAACCGAATAATTCTTACGAATGCTGGAATTCTCAGAGAACATGGTTATGAAGTAAAAGATATCGGATAATTACAACAATGGAAAGTATATATCATGGACAAAATAGAAAAAGCTATTGAAACAACTGCTACTATTAATGCAAAAAGACAACTTGTATTAGATGAACCATTACCTGTTGCTGGTCCCCAAAAAGTTCGTGTTATTATATTATTGCAAGAAGAAACAGACATAGATGAAAAGGAATGGCTCAAGTTGGCAAGTGTGAATAATGCGTTTGATTTTTTAAAAGAACCTGAAGAGGATATTTATACTTCTTTTGATGGAAAATCATTTCATGACTAGGGGTAAAGTAGTATTAGTTAATTTTCCTTTCGACGATCTTTCAACATCAAAAGTAAGACCAGCAGTATGTTTGACGAATCCAATTGGTTCACACTCTCATGTGATACTTGCATTTATAAGTAGCAGAATTCAATCAGATTTACTCGAAACAGATTTAATAATAGATACATCACACGAAGGCTTTAGTGGAACTGGTTTAAAGGTGGCTTCAACTTTGCGATTGCATCGTTTAATGACGGTAACGACTTCACTATGCCAACGTGAATTGGGAGAGTTATCTCCCAAATTTCTGAGTGAAGTAAATAATAAACTAAAGAAGTTGTTTTGTATAAGATGAAGGTAACCATTATTCCTGAATTTGATTAATAAATACCATTATGAAAATCACTTTTCTCGTACCGCCATCTATCGATGGAAATATCCCGGAGCGGGTTGCCGGGTGTGCATACCTGCTTTATTATGTCCCGAATATATTTCTGCTCAGCGCCGCCGCTGTTCTGGAAAAGGCTGGTTGCGAAGTTCGATATATTGAAACTACCATTAAAAAATGGGACCGAAAACAATTCCGGACGTTCCTCAGGGAGGATTTGAGTGATATTTACAGCTTCTACTCAGTCAATCTCTCACAAAAGACCGATATGCAGGCATTGCATGACATCCGTGAGATAAGGGGCGATATGCCGGTTGTATTTTTTGGCCCCGCACCATCAGACAGACCGATGGAATTTGTTGCGGACGACGATACCTATGTCGTCAGGGGTGAACCGGAATACACGATACTTGAACTGGTAAAGGCATTAGAGGACAAATCAGCCATTAACGGTATCAAAAGCGTGTCTTTCAGAAGCAATAATGAAATTATCCATAATAATACCAGAGAGCCAATAGAAAATCTGGACGAACTTCCCTTTCCTGCAAGACATCTTTTGGAAGAGAAGGACGTCTATTATAACCCTAAACTGGGGATGCGGCCTTTTACTGCCGTTTGTACTTCACGGGGTTGTTCCTACCGCTGCATTTACTGCGTTCCTTCTTCACTGAGCTTCTCAAGAGAACTTGAATACAAGCATTACTTTGACAAAAAACCCCCCGTAAGGAAGCGGTCGCCTGAGAATATCATTGAGGAATTTGCCTTATTGAAATCGCAGGGGTATAAGGCAGTGAATATGCAAGATGATCAATTCGTGTGGGGAGAAGAAAGGACGATTAAAATTTGTGAGGGCATTAAAGATTTAGGCATAGTATGGGGGTGTTCCGCAAGGTCGGATCATCTGACGGAACCCATAGTAAGGGCAATGGCTGCGGCAAATTGCAAGTTTATCGACCTTGGCGTGGAATCATTTAACCAGGAAATACTGGATTATGTGAAAAAGGATATTGACGTTAAAAAGAATGAAGAGGCGATACGGCTGGTAAAAAAATATGGCATATCCGCAAAAATAAATATCATGTTCGGGGCTTCTCCATTAGAAACAATGGAAACCATAAGAAAAAATACAAAAGAAGTGAAACGGTTAAAGGTAGATCAGGTAATGTATAATATCGCAAATCCATTTCCCGGGACTGATTTTTATAAAACGGCGAAAGAAAACAATTTATTTGTTTATGGTGACTATAAACCGGTGAATGTGGCAAAGGAAGCCAACATAGCCTATCCCCATCTGAGCAAAACAGACCTTGAAAGAGCGGTGCGCAGCGCCAATTTTGCATTTTTCCTTTCCCCCCGTTTTGTTCTTAAAAATATCAGAAGAATCGGTTCGCTTGATGCTTTGAAAGCGATGTTTCGAAAGCTTTTCTAACGATGAAATTTTCAATCCTCATACCCGCTTATAACGAAGAAAAATCCATTTCCACCTGCCTTGATTCACTTCTTTCCGTGACTTATCCCGACAAAGAAATTATTGTTATTGACGATGCTTCTTCGGACCATACCGTAAAAGAAGTCGAAACGTTTGCCAACAGGGGCGTCATATTGATAAAAAGAGAGAAAAATGGCGGAAGGGCGGCTGCCTTGAACTCGGGATTATCCCGGGCAACCGGAGAGATTATCGTTACTACCGATGCGGATACCGATGTTTCTCCCCATTGGTTAGCACTGTTTGAACGTCATTTTGCAGATGAAGAGGTCGTTGCTGTTGGAGGCGCTTATAAAGCGCAAAACAAGGGTAATCTGCTGGCAAATGCAACAAGCGTATTGGATCAGATTTTGAACGGCACATTCAGAAAATCGTTCATTCCGAATAAAGTATCCGGCGTAAACTCTGCGATACGCAAAGACATCCTACTGGATTTGGGCGGATTTAATGAAAGCGCATGGTGGAGCGAAGATTCCGAATTAGGATGGAAGCTGGATAAAACCGGCAAGGTCATTTATGATCCGGAGAATGTTGTATATACACAATATCCTGATACATGGGAAGGCATATGGATGAGGAAGTTTTACTGGGGATATGCAATGGGATTGAAATTCCGTCAGCACATGCCTTTCAGACTGAAATTATGGATACGTCCCGCCGTATTTATGGCGTTTTTTGTGAGCCTTATTGTATTTTTGGCAACGATACCCTGCGGAATGAGGGTATACTTTGTGCCCGGATTGTTTTTTGGAACATTGTTGAGTGCATTAACATTAGTATATGTCCCGATAGGCGCAATTGTTATGATAAGAACGGGGGATACCGGCTTGGCAAAAACGTTGCCGATACTGGCAATCTTGCCTATTGTTCGGGAATTTGCGTATGTGTACGGCATGTTTCTTGGTTATTGTAAAGGTAAGTCATCCGCCTTGAAACCTTCATGGAAGAGGAAACAGGGGAAGGAAAAATTATGAAAGAAAAAACAAAAAAGAGTGTTTCATATAAAGATGCCGGTGTTGATATTGATACGAAAGGTTGTTTTACGTCGAATATCTATTCGAAAATGCAAACGACATTTGATGCGAGGGTAATTGAGAACCCAGGGGGATTCGGTGGGTTGTTTGCGTTGAATTCCAAGTTGAAAAAATACCGGCAACCTGTCCTTGTTTCTTCCACCGATGGCGTTGGCACAAAATTAAAAATCGCCTTTATGATGAAGAAACATGATACCATTGGCATCGATTTAGTTGCCATGTGCGTGAATGATGTTGTAGTTTTGGGCGCCGAGCCTTTGTTTTTTCTGGATTACCTTGCGAGCAGCAAAATCATACCTGAAGTTCTTCATGAAGTTATAGATGGTATTGTTGAAGGGTGCCGCCAGGCCGGATGTTCGCTTATCGGGGGAGAGACGCCTGAAATGCCGGGATTTTACCAAAAAGGAGAATATGACATCGCTGGTTTTGTTGTGGGGGTGGTAGAAAAAGACAAGATTATTAATGGTAAAAACATTACACCGGGAGACGTCGTATTGGGATTAGGTTCCAACGGCATTCACAGCAACGGATATTCACTTGTTCGAAAGATTTTTTTTGATGAAGCGGGAATGAAGCCTTCCCGGAGTTTACGGAAATATGGGTTGAAAACAACCCTGGGAGAGGAGATTCTGAAGCCTACCATGATTTACGTAAAATCAATTCTCAAAATATTAAATAAATATAAAAATAAAACTGTTATTAAGGGGATGGCGCATATCACCGGTGGCGGTTTGTTGGAAAATATACCAAGAATCCTGCCGGAAGGGTGTTCGGTGAGAATAAACAAAGCCAGGTGGGATATCCCGGCAATATTTAAAATAATGCAGGATATTGGCAACATTAACGAGCGGGAAATGTTTCGTGTTTTTAATATGGGGATAGGTATGGCGCTGATTGTTTCTGCGTTGGATGTGAAAAAAATAATGAATGATCTAAACGTTGCCGGTGAATCAGTATCGGTTATTGGCGAAGTAACTGAAGGTGAAAGAAGCGTACATATTGTTTAACATAATCAGTTAAAAGAAACAACCACGGAACCTGGAAAAGCCAGAACCAAACAAGCAAGAAAACAGTCCTCAGTCCTCAGTCCTCAATCTGCAATCTGCCGACTGTAGATTGTAGATTGTAGATTGCTAAGGTACTTATTGGTTGCAGCTTTGCTGCGCTATATAAGAACGAAATACCTGGCAAAAGAAAAATCCCCCTGAACTCTGCGTTCAGGGGGATTTTCATTACAAATAGCAATAATCGAATGTCTTTGTTTTTAGATCTAGAATAAGTATTCTATACCTGCCCCTACAATTACCTCTTCGTCAGCGCTGTCATCACCGGCAAAATTAATATATCTGAATTCAGGCCTGAATAAGAGATTTTCCTTCATCTTTATGTTTGCAGTGACGGTTGTATTCCATACTGAAGTATCAAAAAATCTCACACCATCGGTATCGTCGAGGTATTCGTGTCTTACTACGCCCTGAAACCAATCAGTAAAATCATACAAAGCATATCCGGCAACACCCCACCAATGGCCGGTAGTACCTGTTGCCAAACCGCTGGAAATATCCATTGCGGCATCTTCTGCAACACCCCAATCTGCATTGAACATTAACTTCAACTTGTCAGTTAACTGGTATGACGCTACCAGGTCAAACATTTGAGTCAAACCGCCGGTAGAACTGCTTCGTTGAGCATCGCTCGCAATCGGCCCCTTTTCTTGATCCCAACCTTCAGCGCCGTGAATACCTGCTAAGGAAACAAATGCCTTTTCTGATGGTGAAGTATAAGAAAGGTACCATCCGAGAGACTTTGCTGAGTTATTATCGATGAAAGAGTCCCATCCGTTCACCAAATAAAGTGCGGCATACACATTGTCCGTTAAATCATATCCTGCCTTAATTCCGGTGTGGGTAAAAGGGATTGCATTGTTATAAAGCGTGCCGTGCTGATAATTAGGGTTCCCGATGTTTTCCACCAGCTCTAATCCAATCCATGTGTACATCTTACCTGCGGTAATGGTTAATCCTTTACCTATTGGCGCAATCCATGAAATATTTGCTGTGGCTACGGTAAAAATATCGTCTCTGTCAGGATCATTCGTACCCCGGGGAGTTGCTTCTCCTAAAAAAGTGATTCTTTTCGCCTTTTCACCAAAATACGTATGCAACTGCCAGCCTATTGGATGGTCAGCTGTGGCTTCTTTATCAAGAAAAAGCGTAAAGCTCTCAAAGGTAAGCGAATTATTTTCGTTTTCACCAATAAAGTTCAAGCCACTCGCAAGTTCATCCTGTTGAGGAGAATTGCTATGTTTCCTGAAACTGTAAAAATAATTCACATCCAAAAATCCGCTCAAAGAAACGTTTTTAAGGCCACCTAATAAGGGTGAATCCCACACAGTTTCGTTTACCTCTGCTAATATTTCCTCTTTTAACTCTGCCTTTAATGCTTCTCTGTCAAAATCCTGTGCAAAAGTGGTTTGACTCGCTAAAAATACTCCTGCAGCAAGCAGTGGAAGCATAAAAGAAAACTTTTTATGTATCATAATTACTTTTCTCCTATTCTTGTAAGGTTGTTAAAAACCAATTCTAATGAAACGTAAGATTGTTGTAAAATATCCCTCCTTTCCCCTTCCTCTTTTTTACTATTAAAAAACTTTTACATAAAATACATAAGATTATGTACGAAATAGATGAAAGGCCCAAACAATACTTCTTGGTCCCGCGAAAATAATTAGCAAGCAAAGAGAGTGCCCTTGCAATAATATATCACCATATATGAATAATTTATTATTATTAAACTTATTTTTGCAAAAAAAATAAATACAACTACTTACAAAATAACCTTATATGGCATAGGTATACAAAAGAGGTTAAAATAAAAAAACTTTGCATACATTTATATGGAAAGTAAGTATATAATTGGTCATTTTTTATAAAATGGAATATATTTGCCATTAAGAGTGGTTGATATGCTCCGGCAACACTTCGTAGTATTTATAGGGGAGTATTCTACACTTATTGACTTTTTTGTCAACAAAATTCGCAGGAAGGTATTGATTCGGGAATCATTTTTCTTGACCTTAACAGTTTTGCTAGTATAATTGGGCGATTTATGTGCCGCTGAGAGCAGAATACCACAGAGTTTAGCAATAAGAGGCACACTTAGGTTTGCATTTGGATAGTAAAAATACATTTTTAATATTCCCAATGGTAAATTTACATTAAAAGGAGGCGTTAATATTATGTCATTAGATCCGACCAAATTTGCGGATTGGCAGATAGCGGAAGAAGCAGAAAAGGGGATGAAGACTGTATATGAGTTAGCTGATAAATTAGGTCTTGCGAAAGAAGAGCTGCTTCCTCATGGTCACTATGTAGCCAAGATTGATTACAAGAAGATATTGACGCGATATGAAGGCAAACCTGACGGCAAATTTGTCGATGTAACCGCCATAACTCCTACGCCACTTGGTGAAGGCAAATCAACAACCACGATAGGATTGGTGCAGGGGCTAGGGAAAAGAGGTAAGAACGTTATAGGTACAATACGGCAGCCGTCCGGCGGTCCTACGATGAACATAAAAGGGTCGGCGGCCGGAGGAGGTCTTTCGCAGTGTATTCCCCTCACGCCTTTTTCTTTGGGGCTTACCGGTGATATTAACGCGATAATGAACGCGCATAATTTGGCGATGGTGGCGCTTACCTCAAGAATGCAGCACGAATTTAATTATGATGATGCGACACTTGCCAAAAAGAACCTGAAGCGGTTGAATATTGATCCCCACAGGGTTGAGATGAAATGGATCATGGATTTTTGCGCCCAGTCGCTTCGTCATATTGTGATGGGATTAGGGGGCAAGATGGACGGGTTCATGATGGAGTCCGGATTTGCCATAGCAGTTTCTTCAGAAATCATGGCGATTCTCTCTGTTGCCAAAGACCTGAAAGACATGCGTGAACGCATGGGAAAGATCGTCGTGGCGTATGACAAATCAGGAAAGCCTGTAACAACGGCTGATCTGGAAGTAGACGGCGCAATGACGGCATGGATGGTGGAGGCGCTCAATCCGAACCTGATGCAAACTATGGAGGGTCAGCCGGTCTTTGTGCATGCCGGTCCTTTTGCCAATATTGCCATCGGGCAGTCTTCAATTGTGGCGGATAGGATTGCTTTGAAACTAGGGGATTACGTGGTTACCGAATCAGGATTTGGCGCGGACATCGGATTTGAGAAATTCTGGAATCTGAAGTGCCGTTTTTCTGGCAGCAAACCGAATGCTGCTGTATTGGTTGCTACTGTGAGGGCGCTCAAGTGTCATGGGGGTGCGCCTGTGCCGGTGCCGGGACATCCGCTGGACCCGTGCTATAAGGAGGAGAATGTCGGGTGGGTGGAAAAAGGGACGGAAAACCTGGTCCATCTTATTAATGTTGTGAAAAAGGCGGGGATTAATCCGGTAGTGTGTATTAATGCATTTTATACGGACACTGAGGCGGAGATTAATGCTGTAAGGAGGCTTGCGGAGCGGGCAGGGGCGCGCGTTGCGTTGTCAAAGCATTGGCTAAAGGGGGGCGATGGTGCGGTGGAACTTGCCGATGCGGTAATTGACGCCTGCAATGAGCCGAATGATTTTAAATTTCTGTACGAACTCAGCACTCCGCTAAGAACGCGTATAGAGTTAATTGCGGAGCAGGTGTATGGTGCGGACGGCGTGGATTACAGCCCGGACGCTTTAGCAAAAGTAAAGGCAATGGAAGCTGACCCTGAAACTTCAAAGCTTGGGACATGCATGGTGAAGACGCATCTTTCACTCACGGATAATCCTAATATAAAGGGAGCGCCAAAGAACTGGAGGCTGAGTATCCGGGATATTCTGACATTTAAGGGCGCAGGGTTTGTGGTGCCTATTGCGGGGAATATTAAACTGATGCCTGGAACGTGTTCCGATCCGGCGTATCGCCGCGTGGATGTTGATGTGGAAACCGGAAAGGTAAAAGGGCTTTTCTGATATATTGTATTAATTTTTTTCAGCATGATTTAAAAGATTACACATTTCAGGGCACAAGAGGAAGGCTGGCGGATGATAATGAAGTCCACAGCCTTTTTTTTTGAGTGCCTTGTTAACAATGCCTTGACATAAACATTCATCTTCGCTTAAAATGAAATTTCTATGACCTTTGGTTGCAAAGGAGCGCGAAATACCCCTTTGACAGTCATTCCTGGCAGAGAGGGAAATCTTAAGATTTGGAATAAGGATTTCTCCGCCTCCTGCCTTGAGCGGAAGATTTCTTGTCATTTCTTTTCCTGAAATGATAAAAGCGAGGGGGGGCGAAATAACAATTACAGGTGAAATCTGTCGTTGTTTAATTATAAAAATTCTTTTTTAGCATTATTTTGAAACTATGATAACAAAATTATTCGGGACATCGAACGATCGGGTATTAAAAAAGATATACCCAATTGTAAAGCAAATAAATTCCCTTGAACCAAAAATGAAGTCTTTGACTGATTCCGAATTACGTCAAAAAACAGATGAATATAAGGAAAGATTGTCAAAAGGCGAAACGATGGATGATATTTTGCCGGAAGCATTTGCCACGGTAAGAGAAGCAAGCAGAAGGATTCTTGTGGT
>NZ_JBDIWA010000013.1:0-82228 GCF_039794105.1 Candidatus Kuenenia sp. | reverse complement strand
TATATTTTCAAATAGGAGTTAAGCATTTGTCGCATTTCTCCCGGAACGCCGGGGAGGCATACGATATCTGTTTCATTATATTTAATGGCAAAGCCGGTCGCAGTTCCGTGATCATTGGGAATGATAAGGGCGCCGGATGGGATTGATTTCACTTTTTTGGCGCCTTCATGCAATGTGTCTGCGCATAGAGGCTTGTTTGTATATGATTCACCGCTGGGTATTAATGGCATGTTAAAGAGATCTGATACTATTTCGCGAGTGAGGTCGTTTTCTGTCGGGCCGAGGCCGCCGGTTGTGATAATCAGCCGTACCCGGCCTTTGGCGGTATTGAGTGCAGATTTTAATAATTCAGCATCATCGCGAACTGCTGTGGCAAAAAGGACATGAATCCCGTTTTTAGTCAACATTTCCGCAATATACCGGGTATTCGTATCGGTTATTTGTCCGAGAACAATTTCCGTTCCTATGGCAATGATTTCCGCTGTAGTCATTTAATGTTGCTTCCTAAAGCTGGCATAGCCAGAACCAAACAAGCATGGGATAAAAAATACGAAAAGGGAACCACGAAGCATGAAACACGAAATACGAAACACGAAATACGAAACAAATTCCAAAATACAAAATCCCAATGAAAAGAAACGGGTTTTTGAACATTTCCATGGCTTGTTTCCAAACAGAGCTTGAGAACGAGATTATAAAAACACATTTTACATGAAAGGGTTTACACATACAACGTAAAGATTTTTCACTGTATAGTCTCGGGTAGGGCGTGGTATTGCCAGCCAGCCCTTTTTTTATGCTTGTTTATTCAAAATGTAAAAACGTAAGGCATCGGTTAGATAAGGCTTGCGTAAAGTTTGGGGTGTTGGGTTTTTTGTCATTTGAATTTGTTTCGCATTTCGATATTCGTATTTCGGGTTTGGTTACGACCAAAGGCTGTGCCATGTCCTTCATGGTTAAACCCTTTTTGGTTGCGATTCTGCCGCACTATGAAAATGATTATAAACTTCATTTGCCAGTTTTGCCGGCAATTTGCCTATGTCTGTTAATTGATGTATTGTCGCGTTTCGAATGCCTTCTATGCTTCCAAAGCGTTTTATCAGCGCTTTTTTTCTGATAATGCCGATGCCGGGGATTTCATCGAGGGGCGATTTGTAATACTCTTTGTCGCGAAGTTTTCTGTGATAGGCAATGGCAAACCGGTGCGCCTCATCACGGACTTTGGCAAGGAATAGGAGGACGGGGGATGAAGGCGGAAGGAGTATAGGATGCGGTGTGTGGGGTGTATGTACCTGTTCCCCCTGCCCTTCTTTCGGAATACCGCTTTTTCCCCTGTCTTTTGATAATGCGAGAAGGTCTGTATCATTTATTGCGAGTTCTTCAAACACCCTGAGCGCAACGCCCAATTGTCCCTTCCCCCCGTCTACCATAACGAGGTCCGGCAAATCTCCCTCTTCGACTGCCCTTTTATACCTGCGTAATAATACTTCATGCATCATTGCGTAATCGTCTATTTGGTCTACTGTTTTTATCCTGAAGCGTTTATATTTTGATTTGTCAGGCTTCCCACATACAAACGTTACCATTGAACCTACCGCTTGTTTGCCAAAAATGTTGGAGATATCAAAACACTCTATACATTCCGGCAGGTTTCTTAGTCCGATAACATCCTTCAGCGCCTGTAATGTGCGTGAATAATTATCGTCCTGCGTCTGCGATACCTTATAGGCATTCATCGCATTTTTTTGCGCCATTTCAATAAGACGTAATTTATCACCGCGTTTCGGGCAAAACACGGAAACCTTTTTCCCCTTTCTTTCGGTAAGCCACTCTTCCAGCAAAACAGCATCCGGGGAATGAACCGGTATGATAACTTCAGAAGGGATAAATCGGGTCTGACTATAAAATTGATTTAAAAATGAACGAAATACCTCTTCGATAGTAATATGGTTTATTGATAAACAATAGGAGGCGATGTCTTCCATATTGCCTGAGCGGATAAACATTACTTCAATATATACATCATTATCTGTAAGGTAATAACCAAAGACGTCCCGGTCGACAAAGGTAAGGGAATTGATCCTCTGCTTCTCAACGGTTTGTTCGATGGACTGTATCTGGTCGCGCAGTTTTGCCGCCTTTTCATATCGCAACTGTTTCGACTCTTCGTACATTTGTTTCCGGAGAATGCTGATAAGGTCTTCCTGTTTGCCTTTTAAGAGAAGGATTACCTGGTCTGTCAATGTCTTGTAACTTGCACGGTCTATCAGTCCGCAGCAAGGCCCGAGGCACTTATGAATCTGATAATAAAGACACGGCTTTGTCCTGCTTTTGAACGCATTATCCCGGCATTTTCTGACAGGTATTGTGTCATTAATGTATCGTAGTGTTTCTCTGACAGCCCTGGCGGAGGCATAGGGGCCAAAGTACATCGCGCCGTCATCTTCCTTCTGGCGAACGACTTTCGGATACGGAAAATCTTTGTTAGTTTCCAGTTTGATGCATGGGAAGTTTTTGTCGTCACGTAAATTGATATTAAATTTGGGTTTGAATTGTTTTATAAAATTATTTTCAAGGATAAGGGCTTCTTTTTCAGTCTCCGTAAGCACGAAGTCAATATCAACCACGTGCTTTATCAGATATTCCGTGTAAAGTCTGTCGCCGGTTCCTTTCTGGAAGTAGCTTCTAACGCGGTTTTTGAGATTCTTTGCCTTGCCCACGTAGATTACCTTATGTTTTGCATCTTTCATAAGATAAACGCCGGGAGACACAGGCACGTTTTTTAATTTAAGTGACAAGCTCATATCATAATAGTTAAAAAAATCTGATTTTAGAAATGTAGGGAGAAGCATTTGACTATGCTATACTTGTAGCTTCTCAAACAGTCTACAGTCTACAATTTGCCGACTGTAGATTGCCGATTGCCGACTGCCGACTCTACAATGTTTGCCTCAATTTGTTGAGAAGTTACCTATACTTTATATCAGCGGCAATGCGTTTTGTAAATATCTTTGACAATTAACAACATCGATGCTATATTCCAAAAACCGTGTTGCAGGATACCCGAATTAACCATCACAGGCATAGTTATGATAATTATTCATTATCTGAATGAAAAACCATTTCCCGCGCGTACAAGCATTTCTTTCCGCCTTCACCGGAACGTAGATAACTCCTTCTGTATTTTATATTGATAAATTTTTTACGGACAACAGGTAGGGATACTATGAATACAAATGATCGTTCACAATTACTGACAGAACAGCGAAATCCCAATTCAACCGATATCGACAAAAAATCCACACTGGAAATTCTGGACATAATTAACGCAGAGGATGCAAAAGTATTTGCCGCCGTGTATAAGGAGCGTGAAAATATTGCAAAGGCAGTTGACCTGATAGTAGATGTCTTTATGAATAAGAAAGGGCGTTTATTTTATATTGGCTCCGGCACCAGCGGCAGGCTTGGCATATTGGACGCTTCCGAGTGTCCACCAACGTTTAGTACGGATCCCAATATGATTACAGGGATCATTGCCGGCGGAGAAAAGGCTGTATTTCAATCAGTGGAAGGGGCGGAAGATTTCCCGGAAAATGGGGCGAGGGATATCCAGCAAAGAGAGGTGAACCATCGTGATATTGTCGTGGGTATTTCTACCGGCGGTACGACGCCCTATGTTACGGGCGCACTGTTTGAGGCAAAAAAGCGAAACGCGAAAACGGTGTTTATCTGTTGTAATCCTGAGATAATGCCAACTTTTGATATCGACGTTATTATCAGGCCGATTGTGGGTCAGGAGGTAATAACGGGTTCTACCCGCATGAAGGCCGGTACTGCGACAAAGCTTGTGTTAAATATGTTAACAACAACTGCAATGATTAAAATTGGCAAGGTTTACGAAAATCTTATGGTAGATTTGAAGGCAATGAACGCAAAACTTACCGACCGTGCCGAGCGTATTATTATGACATGCACAGGCATCGGGCGTGAAGATGCTAAAAAGTTGCTGCAGGCGGCGTTTGGCAATGTAAAAGCTGCCATAGTTATGCAGAAGCTGGGGATTGATTTTTCGGAGGCGAAAAAACGCCTTGACGCAAACAACGGTTTTGTAAGGGCAGTTTTGAAAGAATAAACCCATTCCCTCCTTTCTGGTGGTACAGAAATCTTGGCTGTACGTACTGGCAGGACCCTGCACCACCGGAATGGAGAGCGAAGCGCCTCTTCGTCAATCTAAATAATGCTTCGGCAGGTAGGGTGGATTAAGCGACAGCGAATCCACCATTTCATCTGTCAAAAGCGCCACATCTTGTTCAGTGATTTCAAAAAGGGTTTAATTACAAATCCAGATGTAACCTCCGGCGGGGTCAGGTTATAAATTTGAAGTTTAGGAATTTCAATATTTTTGTAGAGACGCATTGCATGCGTCTGGAAACTGCTGGATGTAAAGCTGTTTTGTTTTTACACCGTTTCCCATTCACTCAGTCTTCATCATTACATGAAAAACAAGAGAGATTGCATTAGATGGATTGTCGCCACATGGTTTGGTTCCGGGCTTCTCCCGAAGGCGCCAGGCACATGGGGCAGCCTGGCGGCAGTTCCCTTTGCGTATATGATTTCCGTATATACTGGTCCCTATGTATTTATCTCAGCAACTGTCGCCATGTTTCTGTTTGGTATAGGGGTATCAAACAGCATTGAAAAAAGCGCCCGGAAGAAAGATCCAGGGTTCATTGTTGTTGACGAGGTCGTAGGCCAATGGATAGCCCTGTTCCCCTTGCCTTTTCTCTATAAATGCATCAACCACGATTCCTTTCCCTACTTTTTGATTTCCCTGATAGCAACAGCATTTATTGCCTTCCGTATTTTTGATATATGGAAGCCATGGCCCATTAGACATTTAGAACAGAGCATTCCCGGAGGCCTGGGGATTATGCTCGACGACGTTATTGCCGGTTTCTACGCCCTCTTGATAACCTCCGCATTCACAGCAGGAATACTGTTCATTTGTAACACTTTGGTTTTTTGAAAAAGTAGGGGCGAAGCATTTGCTGTAAATTGTCATAAATGCGTTCATACCCAAACGGGCAAATGCTTCGCCCCTACTTCCTTGCGGGTTCAGGTTTGTAACCTGAACCCATGAGTTTATGCGTATAATGGGGCAATATACTCCGGCAAAATTCCAATGCCTAAATCACAAAATTCCTGTTTGGAAAAGGATAATTTAGAGCGTGAATTTTACATCCGCATGATAAAAAAATTCGGCTGGACGAAGAATGTTCTTATCCACCAGATAGAGAATAAAACGTATGAAAAGACTATGATAAATCAAACAAACTTCAGCAAGGTTCTTCCTGAGGAAATCCGCAGTCAGGCAAAATTAGCTGTCAAGGATGAATATACATTTGACTTTCTTGAGCTTGGCGAAGAACATACCGAGCTTGAATTAGAGCGGGCATTGATATCTAAAGTAAATCGTTTTTTAATCGAAATGGGTGGAGTATTTACATTTGTGGGGAATCAATTTCGGCTTGAAATTAATGGCAAGGAGTTCTTTATTGATATTTTACTTTACCATAGGCGATTAAAATGTTTGGTAGCAATTGAATTAAAAGTCAGCGAATTTAAACCTGAATATGCAGGTAAAATGCAATTCTATCTTTCTGCACGCCGGAAGAGAAAGCAATTGTGGAGGGGAAGGTATGAATATTATTGATACTGTAGAGACAGGTTTCAAACCTGTCTCTACATCAGGCAAAAACAAAGGCACAGTTACGGCAAAACCATACAAACACGCCAATCATGGTTTATCTGAATTTGTCCGTGCATTTAAAACATTTTCTTCAAGGCGCATTAATGCAATCCGGCAAGCGGCTGGTTGCCAGGTTTGACAATCCCGTTTTCATGATCGTATCATCCGCAATGAACCTGAATTGAATAAAATACGTGAATACATTATCAACAACCCTTTGAACTGGGAGACAGATGAGAATTACAGAAATTGACCAAATGGTTTACAAACTCTACGACCTGACAGAAGATGAGAGTGTGATTGTGGTAGGAAAGATATGAAATCAGAAATATACTTTTCTTTAAAGACGCCTCTTAATATTGAAGTCAGAACTACTATTTAATATTGGGAACACCTTGTTACATTCAAACATCCTGTAATGAAAAGCAAGGAGGATATTGTAAAGGTTGTTTTGCAAGTGCCTGATGAAATAAGACAAAGTAAAATGGACAAAGATGTCTTTCTTTATTATAAACAGTTTGATAGACTGTATTGCGTAGTTGTCAGACACGCAGGAACGGAAGGTTTTTAAATAACTGCGTAGGTAAAGGAAGGAGATATAATATGGACAAAGTAATGGTTTATTATCACAAGGATTCGGACACAATGGATATTTGGTTTGGTAATCCCGAGGATGAAGTTATATGCGAGGAGGCGGGAGATGGTATTGTCCTTAAAAAGGATAAAAATGGAAAGACCATTGGTATTGAAAAACTCTATGTCAGTAAAACTGTTGGTATAGATAAACCATTGCCTATAGAGTTAGTAGTTGCTTAAAATCCCAGTATACCTTTATTACCCACATTGACCAAATCCTCGCCGCAAAGCAAAAGACCCCAACGCCGACACTTCAACCCTGGAAAGACAAATTGACCAGATGGTTTACAAACTCTGCGATCTCACGCCGGAGGAGATTGAGATTATGGAGGGAAAAAGATGAAGCAAATCTCATACAGGGAGTGGTCGTTCCATAGGCAGTGAAAGTTTTATAAAGAAAATGGAGTGGAAACTTGATAGGATATTTAAATTAAGGCCATGGAGAAGACAGATAAATGGGATGTGTCCCCAATAAAACCATGTATACAGAAAACATATTTTATAAAATTATTAAAATGGCACTTGAGAACGATAAACTTACCAATCGCAGGAATTTTCTCAAAGGGTCTTTTGCAGTCGCCTTTGGTTTGAACTTTCCGGAAAGTATAAATACGATGTTTCCCGGAGAAAAGGTATCTTCTCCCTCAGAAGCCGGAAAAGGGGGAGGTGTGCCAAAACGCCGTTTGGGAAAAACCGAAGGAATGGTTTCCATGCTTTGTGTTGGTGGATATCACATCGGTCGGATGAAAGATGAACATTATGCCGTCCGAATGATTCATGCCGCACTGGATGAAGGTGTTAATTTCTTTGATTCTGCCTGGTCTTACAATGATGGTGATAGCGAGATAAGACTTGGAAAAGCGCTCAAAGATAGACGTGATAGTGCATTTATCATGACAAAAACGCGAGCACGAGACAGGGTTACCGCTTCCAAAGAATTGCACGAAAGCCTCCGGCGATTACAAACTGATTGCCTTGATTTATGGCAATTTCATGACCTGCAAACGATGGAGGATGTTGAATCCATCTTTAACAAGGGTGGGGCTATTGAGGCGGCTATCAATGCCAAAAAAGAAGGAAAGATACGCCATGTGGGATTTACCGGACATCGGAATCCGGAAACGCTTGTAAATGTCATTCAAAAATACCACCATCTCCTGGAAACGGTGCAGATGCCGGTAAATCTTGTAGATCCTCATTATTTGAGTTTTATTCAACGGGTCATTCCTGAAGCCGTAAAGTATGACATAGGAATCCTCGCAATGAAAACAACGGCAAATGGAGTATTACTGGAAGATAAAGTGGCAACCATAAAAGAATGCTTATACTATGCCTGGAGTCAGTCGATAAGCACCGTGGTTTCTGGTATGGACAGCATTGAACAGCTTAAAGAAAATGTTTCATATGCTCAACAGTTTGAAAAACTCTCAGGAAAAGACCAATCCATGCTGCTTGCACGGACAGAACCTTTTTGTGGTATCGAAACGGAGTTTTACAAACACCCCTCCCAAAAATGGCGTATTTATCCGGCGAAGCCACGGTATTAGCATAAGAGATAGTCAACAAGAAGGATCGACTGGAACAATTGCAATTGTTTTGTTAGCCGGTCTTTTTTTATACTCTGGAAGGGACTGAAAATCTTTCTTAAAACGCTTTGTTCAACGTATATTTTTTGCTATGAAATTTAAGAACGCAATTTCTTTAGCGTGTCTTCAATGGTATCATGCAGCCTGGAAACACGTCCTGCCACAATGTTTTTCCCGGCCTCTCTTTTGCCCTTCTGCCAATTCTCGTGCCACCAGTACGCTTGTTCATGGTCGATAAGACCAGCCTTAACTGCCACCCGTATTTCGGCGGTGTTTAATCCTCGGCTGTGGATAATATCATTATTGATTTTTGCTATTTTTTCTTTGGCTGCAACCAGGATATTTTGTTCGTGTTCAGTAAGTTTTTGTACCGGTGTACAGTTAACGAGGGTTTTTGGTATTAATATGATTTTTCCACCCTTTTGCTGTACCTCTAACATATCCCCTTCCCTCATGTATTCTCCTTTCTTTTACCTCTTTGAAGCCTCCAATACGGTTATTCCAACCAATTCAGTTCCTTTATACCTCAGCAACACCCCGTTTTCAAGCATCTCTGAATCAGTTGCCTTCTGGGGTCTTTTAAAATTGATGTAAAGAACATCGGCTTCTTTGTCGTAATCCACCCACATTTTTGTTTCCGGCATCTTTATGAAATGGGAAACAAGCCCATAGACTTCCTTTAAAGTATTTTCTATTTTTGTTGTTGCCATACAATCACCTCTCTTTCAAGTTTTATCTTACTTGTGAAATACGCAGTTATTATAAAACCATCATTATTACTGGTTTCCTTATAAACAACAGCAAGGAATCGGTTTTCCCCTGATTCTTTCAGGGCGATCAGTGCTTGTGTATAACCCTTAACAACATAATTAGGAGATTCAATAGTATTTAGAACTTCATCATAATAGCCTGCCAAATCATCATGGTTTTCTACTATGTGAACCCATAGCTCATCAGTTAGTCTGATTGGAACACCATTAATTGATTTTACTATTTCCATCACTACCTTATTCTACCTCAAAATACCCATCTTCGTAATAACTACAAAACAATCCCTTGAAATCAAAACATAGAAGAGGGATGGGAGCAAATATCAATTACATATTTGTCAATGGTAAAGATTCGACCCCTTCGGCTTTCCTCTGGCTTTATCTTTCACTCCGAAGGATGGTTATGCATTTTTGAAAAATGAGCATAAAAAACAAGAAGTTGATGGATAGTAGCACGAATAAATCTGAAAAGAAAAAATCCGAAGCAAATTCCAATGAACAAAATTCAAAATGTTTTGGGCATTCAAACATTTGAATTTAGGATTTGTTTCGAATTTCGGTATTCGAATTTGTTCTTAATGTTTTTGTTCAGCAATGCGTCCTCACGCTCTCTGTGTTGAATTCACATATTATGAGCCTGTTGAGTATATACTGGTACATGGATTTTCCTGAATATTAACAATTCCAACATATCCTTGTAATTAAAACTGCCAAATGTATAATCTTCTCAGGGGAAAATACATTATTGTCAATATTAGGTTTGACCCCACTACTACTTAGAGTAAAACATGAGAAGAAACCGGCAACTTCTTATACAGAAGAAGACAGTCTGCCTTTGCCGTTTTATACAGACTTTATAATCATTGTTAGCCTATGAAACAAGTAAAGACATTTCTTGATACTAGCGTTCTCCTTTCGGTTTTCGGGAAGGTGCGTAATGGAAGTGGGCGGTCATATATTATAGATACTGATCAAGTAGAAAGGGTTACCTTTGAGAAATGCATCTTTGAATGTTTTCTCGCCTTTCGCGGTGTCGGAGGCAAGAAACCAGATGAGGGAAGACAGGACTGGGCAAAGCGGTTCCTCCGATGCAAAGACGACCCGATTCCCTTGGGTGACGCGACGGGTAAGCTTCATGCTGGGTCACTGATCGCGGCACATTACTGGGTAGGGCAGGTGGATGAAGCGCAATGGTCAGTGCCGGAGACATTTGACGCGTACATGGGTTGCGTGAAAAAGTATGTCAGTAAAGAAGACTGGCCGGAGGCTGCTTCAGATTGGGAGAAATTTCAGAGGGTCTTCGCGAATCATCGACGATATCAAGCACTGTTTTCTGAGTTCCGTTACTTTCTTTCTGAGTGTGGTGTTTTTGTGCTTTCATATGAAATCCTATACGAAAAATCGAGGCAGCCTTGGCGGTTGCAAACAATGGAAGGTGTAAGTCAACGTTCGACTGTACCAAGTGAAGATTTTGAGATCGTCATTGCGGCGCTCCTTTCTGAAGTGGATGTTTTCGTATCTGCAGATCGGCGTCTCTTGACTGCCGCTGCAAGCATTGAGACAAATTTGAAGAGCTGTGATTTTGTTCATTTGGAAGACATCAAGTCTTATATTGAAGCGCAGGAATGATAAGGCTAACAATAGCGTTAACTCGTACGGCTTTACCCGAAGCACAAGCGTAGGGTAAAGCCGCCGATTACGCTGCACGTTATCCCTATGAATAAAACAAAACCTCTACGCAAGAGAAGCGAACAACTGACTGGAGATGAAGATGGCAAAGATCAGAGAGAATAGCACAAAAGAAGAACCAATTGAAAAGCAGCTCTGGAAGGCGGCAGACAAGCTCCGTAAGAACATTGACGCAGCCGAATACAAGCACATTGTTCTTGGTTTGATTTTCCTGAGATACATCTCCGATGCCTTTGAAGACTTACATACCAGGCTGAAAAGCGGAAAGGGTGAATATGCCGGGGCAGACCCGGAAGATAAAGACGAATACAAAGCAGAAAATGTCTTCTTTGTCCCGGAGATTGCCCGTTGGTCATATCTACAATCCAAAGCAAAGCTTCCTACTATCGGAAAAGAAGTTGATAATGCGATGGACGCCATCGAGAAGGATAATCCATCACTCAAAGACGTGCTGCCGAAGGTCTTTGCGCGTGGAAACCTTGATCCCACAAATCTTGGCGGCTTGATAGACCTTGTCGGGAACATTGCCCTTGGCGATGCAAAAGCCCGCAGCGCTGACGTGCTTGGCCATGTGTTCGAATATTTCCTTGGTGAATTTGCCCTTGCCGAAGGAAAGAAGGGTGGACAATTCTATACGCCGCGCAGCGTTGTCGAACTTCTGGTTGAGATGCTTGAACCTTACAAAGGCCGGGTGTTTGACCCCTGTTGTGGGTCAGGCGGTATGTTTGTTCAGTCGGAAAAGTTTGTAGTTAGCCATCATGGCAAGGTAAACGACATCTCCATTTACGGACAGGAAAGCAACCAGACCACCTGGCGGCTGGCGAAGATGAACCTTG
This sequence comes from Candidatus Kuenenia sp., assembly GCF_039794105.1. Taxonomy (GTDB): domain Bacteria; phylum Planctomycetota; class Brocadiia; order Brocadiales; family Brocadiaceae; genus Kuenenia. The sequence continues at coordinate 70,962 of NZ_JBDIWA010000013.1, read as the reverse complement.
CCATCCGGAGCATTGACAGTTCACAGGTCAAATGGAACAACGAAGGCTCCTTCCTGAATGATGTCCACAAAGATTTAAAAGCCGATTTCGTTATCGCCAATCCCCCCTTTAATGACAGCGACTGGAGCGGAGATTTGCTCCGCAAAGACGGAAGATGGAAATACGGCGTGCCTCCGTCAGGCAATGCAAATTACGCATGGATACAACAATTCCTTTATCATCTTAGCCCCAGCGGCATTGCTGGTTTTGTGCTGGCAAAAGGTTCACTCACCTCAAAGACTTCTGGTGAAGGCGAAATCCGTAAGGCATTAATCGAAGCCTGTTTGGTTGATTGCATTGTCAATCTTCCCGCCAAGCTGTTTTTGAATACCCAGATTCCAGCCTGCCTCTGGTTTATTCGGCGCGGTCGCGCCGAACCCTCCCTCAATCCCTCCCAAAGGGAGGGAAGTTTCTCTCCCTTTGGGAGAGACGGAAGAGAGGGTGAAATCCTTTTTATCGATGCCAGAAATGAAGGACACCTGATAAATCGCCGGACAAAAGAGCTTTCGTCTGAAAATATCATGAAGATTGCCAATACTTATCATAAATGGAAATCTTCACCCTCCTCTAACTCCTCCCAAAAGGAGGAGAACAAAAGATCCTCTCCCTCTGGGAGAGGCGGGGGTGAGGGTGTCTATCAAGACATCAAGGGTTTTTGTAACTCCGCGTCCATCGAACGAGTGCGAGAACTGGATTATGTGCTTACGCCGGGACGATACGTAGGATTGCCTGATGACGAAGACGATTTTGATTTTAAGGAGCGTTTTACCAGTTTGAAGAAGGAATTTGAAGAACAGTTGAAAGAGGAAGAAAAGCTCAATGCACTAATCAAGGAAAATCTTAAAAAGGTAAAGCTGGTATGAGAGGCAACATCATCAAAACAGATGATTACAAGCGGTTTATTCAGGAGATAAAACAATGTATTCAATCAGCGCAGATCAAAGCGGCGGTTGCGGTCAATCAGGGGCTTTTGCGTCTATATTGGGACTTGGCCAAGCGTATGGTAACCAAACAAAAAGAGACCGCATGGGGAGATGGATTTATCAAACAAATGAGTCGGGATCTGCAGGCTGAATTTCCTGATATGAAAGGATTTTCTGAACGGAATCTAAAATATATCCGTCAGTGGTATATGTTTTTCAAACGGTGTGATACAATTGGGCAACAGCTTGTTGCCCAAATTCCCTGGGGACATAATATCGTCATAATATCCAAATGTAAAAGCACTTTAGAGGCCGTTTTCTATGTTCAAAAAACAATTCAAAATAACTGGTCAAGGGCGGTGTTAACGCATCACATCGAAAGCGGTTTATATGCAAGAGAAGGAAAGGCTATTACCAATTTTAAAACTACCCTTCCCGAACCCCAATCTGATTTAGCACGCCAAACACTCAAAGACCCTTATAACTTTGATTTTTTGATGTTGCGGGAAAAGCACGATGAAAAAGAACTGGAGGATGCCCTGATCAAACATGTGACCAGATTCTTGTTGGAATTAGGAGCAGGTTTTTCTTACATCGGAAGACAGTTCAGACTGGAAGTTGACGGCGACGAATTCTTTGTTGATCTGCTATTCTACCATGTCCGGTTACATTGTTATGTGGTAATTGAACTCAAGACAGCGAAATTTAAGCCTGAGTATGCAGGGAAACTCAATTTCTATATTTCTGCAGTTGATGGTATTTTGAAGACAGAACGGGATAATCCCACTATCGGCATTTTGATCTGCAAATCAAAAAACGATACCGTTGTGGAATATGCACTGAAGGATGTTCACAAACCTATTGGCGTAAGCGAATACACCATCACCAGAAGCCTGCCCGATGAGTTTAAATCCTCTCTGCCAAGTATTGAAGAGATTGAAGCGGAATTGGGGGGCCAGAATGAGTAAAGAAGATGATGGTATGAGGGGATGGAAAGAATGTAAGCTGGGAGATGTTGCAGAAGTTCAGACAGGGCCGTTTGGAAGTCAGTTGCATCAGAGCGATTATAAGTCTGTAGGCACTCCAATTATCACTGTGGAGCATCTGGGAGAAAATAAAATATTGCACCTAAACCTGCCTTTGGTCGGAGATAAAGATAAAAAGCGATTGAACAAATATGTTTTGCAAGAAGGGGATATTGTATTCAGCCGGGTGGGCTCAGTTGATAGACGGGCTTATGTAAGCGAAAAAGAGGATGGCTGGATGTTTTCAGGCCGATGTTTGAGGGTGAGGACAAATAAGAAGCAGGTTAATCCAAAATTCTTATCATTTTATTTCGGGCAGGAAAGCTTCAAAGAACACATCAGAATGATAGCGGTAGGTGCTACAATGCCTTCGATCAATACCGATATTTTGAGCAGTGTTACTGTAACATTGCCCCTTCTTCCCGAACAACGCGCCATCGCCTCAGTCCTTTCCAGTCTCGACGACAAAATAGACCTGCTCCACCGCCAGAACAAAACCCTCGAAGCCATGGCCGAAACGCTTTTCAGGCAGTGGTTTATAGAACCCTCCCTTAATCCCTCCCATAGGGCGGGAAATGTGGATGAAGGGTGGGAGGAAGATAGCCTTCTCAGACTTGTACAATTAGTTGGTGGTGGTACTCCAAAGACATCAATTTCCGATTATTGGGATGGTAATATTCCATGGTTAGCTGGTGGGGATATAGCTTCAAACCATAAATCTTTCGTACTCAATACAGAGAAAAGAATAACAGAAAACGGCTTAAATAACAGTTCCGCCAAACTCTTGCCAAAATATGCAACAGTAATTTCCGCAAGAGGGACAGTTGGGAAATATTGTCTACTTGCTCAACCAATGGCTTTTAGTCAGTCAAATTATGGTATATTACCGCGAATTGACAATTGTTTTTTCTTTACATATCTATTGATTAACCATGTGGTTGAAGAATTGCAATCTTCAGCTTACGGTAGCGTTTTTGACACGATAACAACCACAACCTTCAAAGAAAACAAGGTTCCAGTTCCAACCGAATTAGAAATACGGTCTTTCGAAAATTTAGTTTCGTTGTATTTTCATAAAATTTTCCAGAACAAAGCTCAAATTGACAACCTTGAAAAACTGCGGGATGTGCTGCTGCCGAAGTTGATGTGCGGGGAAGTGAGGTTGAAGATATGAGTAGTAAACAAAAACATGAGGGTTCATCGTCTATTGTTGGAACAATTTATCAGTTTTATATTGCTATTGACAAATGCTTTGAGCTACTTGACGGTGAAAAAGTGATCATTGAAAAATATGGCGATGTGACTGTCTCCGATAAGTATCAAATAGAAGTTAAACACTCCAGGCGGGTTCAGGTTTGCAACCTGAACCTATGAGTTTATGCGTATAATGGGGTCATGTACTGCGGTAAAAACCCTGTTTGTCATCTGGGATTTATTTGTCATTTTTCTGCTAATAGAAGGCTGGATTGGAAGCATAAAACGTTTGGTTCAGGTTACAAACCTGAACCCGCGAATGTAGTTTCCGGCGCCATTACGTTCCCGAACAGCAATTTGGGGGGGGGCATTTCCGGTTCTTTGCAAATATTCGTACCTGCCTGTCAGATGACAGGTATTGTATCACAAGGATTTTGCTTAATTAACCCTGACATGGTTTGGAGTCCTGTTAGGGTTTTTTCTTCCTAACCCCATTAACAGTTACAAAAAATCGGGAATGCTCCCTGGAGATATTCAAGTCTGGAGAACTTGATTTCGATAATCTCGATGCTCTATAATTTTTGGTGGATCGGCAACTCACGAGGATTCTTCGGTAGCTCAACTATAGGGTCATTACCATGAAAAATAAAAAACTACAAATCCGAAACAGCACGGTAGAATTTCTCATTTTTACGAAACAGGAAAATAAGAATACTATAGAGGCCCGCATTGAAGACGAAACGGTCTGGCTTACTCAAAAGGCAATTGGGCAACTTTTTGGTGTAGAAAGCCATACCATAACCTATCACTTGAAAGAGATATTCAAGACTGGAGAACTCGACGAGGAGGCAACTACTCGAAAAATTCGAGCAGTTCAAAATGAAGGGAAGAGACAGGACAAAAATTGTAACACTTTAGTCTTTTGAAACTGGAAATTGTCATTTGTAGTGCGACGAGGTTCGTCGCACTACATGAATTTATTGGGCTTAAATATTTCAAGTGAGGAACGAGCAGCAACCGTTTATATACTCCGCTCCTACGCTTACGGTAAACATCGCTATTATTGGAATTTTTCAAAAAAATAAAGTGTTACGCGTTTTTACTTTTTCAAAGGACTAAAGTGTTACCAAAAATTACATCTCAGATTTTGACAAAGAGATAAGGCGCATTACAGGGAAAAAAGATGACGACTAATAAAATCACCGAATCCACCATCGAACAATTTGCCATTGAACTTCTCGAAAAAGCAGGCTATCGGTACGTCTACGGCTCTGATATCGCACCAGACAGTATAATGCCAGAACGCCAGTCTTTTGAGGATGTCCTGCTCATTGAGCGGCTTACTGCTGCCGTGGCTCGTATCAATCCGAATGTCCCTGCGGATGCGCGGGAAGATTCGGTAAAGCAAGTGCTTCGTCTTAATTCGCCCGAACTTATATCAAATAACGAATCTTTTCACCGGATGCTTACCGAAGGTATTAATGTAAGCTACCAGAAAGATGGCAACCGTCGCGGCGACCTCGTATGGCTTGTTGATTTCAGCGACCCGGAGAACAACGAATTTTTAGTGTTGAACCAGTACACGGTAATCGAGAACCACGTCAATAAAAGGCCAGATGTTGTGCTTTTCGTAAATGGATTGCCGCTGGTAGTTATCGAACTGAAAAATCCTGCCGATGAAAACGCTACCGTTCACTCCGCCTTTCAGCAGATTCAAACCTACAAGCAGGTGATTCCCGGATTGTTTACATACAACGGTTTCATCGTTATTTCAGATGGGCTGGAGGCCAGGGCTGGTACAATTTCCTCCGCTTTCAACCGTTTTATGGCGTGGAAGACGGCTGACGGCAAGGTTGAAGCCTCTCCTCTTATTGGTCAGCTTGAGACACTCATCAAGGGTCTGTTGAATAAGACTACTCTCTTAGACCTTGTCCGGCATTTTATTGTTTTTGAACGAAAGGCTGTTCAAAAACAACCCTCCCTCAGTCCCTCCCAAAGGGAGGGAAGGAATTATAGGGGGGGGATGTATTTTGCGGGGATGATTGAGCGGGTTAGAGAGCTTCGGAAGAATCAAACGAATGCTGAAGAATTTTTTTGGGAACTGGTTAGAAATAGACAGTTCATGGGACTAAAATTCAGACGGCAACATCAGATAGGGCACTATATTGTTGATTTCTATTGCCATTCGGAAAGATTAATCATTGAATTCGATGGTGAAGTTCATAATACTTCGGAACAAAGGAAAAAAGATGAAAAAAGGGATAAGTATTTAAAAAGCCTGGGCAATAAGGTATTGCGATTCAGCAATGCCGAGTTGATTGAGGATACCGAAAATGTACTAAATACAATCAAAAAAAGTCTCTCTCCCCCTGGGAGAGACGGAAGAGAGGGTGGTGTCACCATCGGGAGAGACGGAAGAGAGGGCGGCGTAGATGGTGGTATAGGGGATGGTATCACTACCATTACCACCATCAAAAAACTTGCGGCTTATCATCAGTATTATGCAGTCAACCGTGCCGTCGAATCGACGCTGAGGGCGTCGGGTTTTGTTGCTACAAGACCCAAAGAACAGGATTGTCCGAAGGTTATAGAATCGCCGGAGAACTATGGGTTGCCCGACGCCGGGTTACAACCCGTTGGCGACAGAAAAGGCGGCGTTGTCTGGCACACGCAGGGCAGCGGCAAATCTCTTTCCATGGTTTTTTATACGGGGAAAATTGTCCTTGCAATGGACAACCCCACGATATTGGTTATTACCGACAGAAACGATTTGGACGACCAGCTTTTTGATACGTTTGCCTCTTCAAAACAACTCTTGCGTCAGGAGCCGGTGCAGGCTGAAAACCGGGAGCATTTGAAAGAACTCCTGAAGGTTGCTTCCGGAGGGATTGTTTTCACCACCATTCAAAAATTCCAACCCGATGAAGGCAATGTTTACGAAAGGCTTTCGGACAGAAAGAACATCATTGTTGTTGCAGACGAAGCCCACCGCACGCAGTACGGTTTTAAGGCTAAAACCTTAGATGCAAGAGACGAAAACGGAAGCATTGTCGGCAAGAAGATTGTTTACGGCTTTGCCAAATACATGCGCGATGCCCTTCCAAATGCTACCTATCTTGGGTTTACAGGCACGCCGATAGAGAATACCGACGTTAATACCCCCGCGGTTTTTGGTAATTACGTTGACGTTTACGATATATTACAGGCCGTGACCGATGGCGCAACGGTGCGGATTTACTACGAAAGCCGTCTGGCAAAGATTGCCTTGAGCGAAGAAGGAAGGAAACTGATTTCATCTTTTGATGAAATCACCCTCACCCGTCCTCTCCCAAAGGGAGAGGAGGAAGCCCTAGCCAGGCAAGAGGTGGAGGAGGATAGTTTCTCTCCCTTTGGGAGAGACGGAAGAGAGGGTGGTGTCACCATTGGGAGAGACGGAAGAGAGGGTTTTGCGAAATGGACACAGCTTGAAGCCCTTATCGGAAGTATAGATAGGATACGGCAGGTTGCGCAGGATATTGTTACCCATTTCGAACAACGGCTGGAAGTATTCGAAGGCAAGGGCATGATTGTCACCATGTCGCGCCGGATTGCCGCCGAACTTTATGCGGAAATAATAAAAATACGGCCACAGTGGCACAATGACGACTTGCGAAAGGGCGTAATAAAAGTGGTTATGACCTCCGCCTCATCCGATGGTCCGGAAATTTCAAAACACCACACCACAAAAGAGCAGCGGAGGACTTTAGCCGACAGGATGAAGAATCCGGAAGACGAACTCAGGCTTGTTATCGTCCGGGATATGTGGCTTACCGGTTTTGATGTGCCATGTCTGCATACCCTTTACATTGACAAGCCGATGAGGGGGCATAACCTGATGCAGGCAATTGCGCGTGTAAACCGTGTGTATAAAGATAAGACCGGCGGTCTCATTGTTGATTATCTCGGTATTGCCGCTGACCTTAAAAAAGCCTTGTCGTTCTACTCGGATAGCGGCGGTAAAGGTGACCCGGCCGTCGCGCAGGAAAAAGCTGTTCAGCTTATGCTTGAGAAGCTTGAAATCGTTTCGCAGATGTTTCATTCCTTTGCTTATGAGGAATACTTTGAAGCCGATACAGGCAAAAAACTGTCTCTTATTCTTGCCGCTGAAGATCACATTCTTGGATTAGATAACGGGAAAAAGAGGTTTATTGATGAAGTAACGGCGCTGTCCCTGTCCTTTTCAATTGCAATTCCGCATGAACAGGCAATGGACGTTAAGGATGAAGTCTCATTTTTCCAGGCGGTCAAATCCAGACTTGCGAAATTCAACAGCTCCTCTACCTTTGGGAGAGGCGGGGGTGAGGGTTTAGAAACGGCGATACGGCAAGTCATCGATAAGGCGCTCGTTACGGAGCAGGTCATAGACGTTTTTGACGCGGCGGGCATTAAGAAACCGGATATATCGATTCTTTCCGAGGATTTTCTTGTCGAAGTTCAAAACATGGAACACAAGAATATTGCCCTTGAGGTGCTCAAGAAACTTCTGAATGATGAAATCAAGTCGCGGGTTAAAAAGAATTTGATACAAGGTAAGTCATTAATGGAGATGCTCGAAAATTCCATCAGGAAATATCACAACAAGATTCTGACAGCAGCCGAGGTAATTGAAGAACTTATTAAACTGAGTAAAGAAATCAAGGAAATGGATAAAGAACCTCAGGAAATGGGGATGTCGGATTACGAATATGCCTTCTATACGGCAATCGCTAATAATGATAGCGCACGGCAATTAATGAAAAAAGACAAATTGCGGGAATTGGCCGTTGTCCTGTTTGAAAAGGTAAGGGAAAATGCATCAATAGACTGGACAATCAAGGAGAGTGTAAAGGCTAAATTGAAGGTGATTGTAAAAAGGATATTGAGGCAATATGGTTATCCACCGGACATGCAAATGCTGGCAACCGAAACGGTATTGAAACAAGCAGAATTGATAGCGGATGAAATTGCACATGGGAAATAAGAGCCGTCTGTGCCATCACCTGTGGTGGGCTTGGCGAACCAATGACTCCGACGGGGAAGAGTGTCGCGGGGTTGCTAACAAGGCGCTGGTTTGGGATTTTAAAAGATCCGGCTTCGCCGCCACTTTTAAAATCCGCACATTGCGACGTTAGGCTAAAATAAAGAAGGAGGAAAACGATGTACACGCTTTATAAAATAAATGCAAATAAACCAGATAGTGTTTCCTAAAAGGTTTGAAAGCGATGTTTAAAAATAAATAGATTGAATAAGTTTTACTGTATGCTGTCAATGTAGGGATAGCTTTTTTCTTCAAACTTCTTTGCATCGTGTTTTTCGTGTTCAATATGTCCAAATGATATTGTGAAATTTCCCTGATAAGGTAAACATCGCCTTATGGAGGGAAGAAACATGTCAGAATTAAATCTTTCCGGCCCATTTTTAGGGTGATAAAAGGCGTTTTTCTTTTTAGGTACAATTTTGCTATCAGTCATTTCATTATCGCTTATACACTTACTGCTATAACCCAATAGCCTTTTTTGCTATAGCTATTATTTCAACACATCTCCGGGTAAAAGGGTCGTTCATATCCTTAACCGCCGGGATATCTCTAAATGGGTCTCGAATGATTATTCCGTCTTTTGGTAGGTTATCCATTTAGTCATCTCCTGTAATGATTCCTGAAAGTAAAATTAAGGGCAACCGCTCAGGATTGCGGTTTTCGGGTGATCATCCCTAGCTCTTAATCATTATCACTATTTGCTTTCCAGATACCCCTTACGCTGCCAGTTCTCATCGTAAATGGTAATATGCCCGTCCCTCTCCCGGATATACCCTTTGCGCTTGCCCTGTTCGTCGTAAACGTCATAATACTGTAGCTCTGTTTGTGATACCGTTGAAGTACACCCGGCAACCAACAAACATAAGGCGATGATTATTGTTTTCATAGTGTCCTCTAAAAAAATGTACGGTAAAAGTACGGCAGTAAGCTACTGGCAGGAAATACAAGCTGTCTTGAATACCAATACACATAAGGCTTTGCAGGTGATTCAAATCGCCTTTTCCACTTTATCTGCAATAAATTTGCTGAATGAAAAAGAAGAGGTAAATGCGGGGGATACCGCGTTTAAAATGTGGGTGGAAGTTTCTTCCTGTTCTACAACGAAATCCATCTCCAGTTTCATTGTTCTTGTATCAAGCAGTTGCGCCCTTATTCCCGGGGTGAGATAATCGCCGAATTTATCCTCTTCCAGTTTTTTCACTAAATGAGCGGCTTGTTTTATGAAATATTTCTTATAGTGTTTTTTCATCTCGGCAAATGCCAGATCTCTGAAATTAAAAGAATTCATAAGAAAAAGTTTTGCCTCGTACCGGAGTATTTCAAAGAATTCTCCGGGATGAAAATTGGATAAACCCTCATAATTTTCCCTCCAAAACACGGGAATTGCCGTTGGCCCCATTTTTACCCTGCCGTCAACCATTTTTGTAAAGTGTACGCCAAGAAACGGGTTTTTCAGGTTGGGAACCGGGTATATGTGTTTTTGAATAAAATTACTGTCCTTATATTCAATATACAGTCCTTTAAAAGGAATGAGGGTATAGTGTTTTCCTACACCGTATTGGTGGCCTATTTTATCGGCATACAGACCGGCACAATTAATAAGGTGCCGGTAGTGTATCGTATTTTTATTAGTGACTGCCGAATGAAGGCCTTCCCGCTTTATGAATTTTTCATTCAATAGCAGCTTGATGTTTTTTTTAAAACCGGTTGCGATATGGTTCAATACTTCTTTTGGGTTCACCACTGAAGTTGCAGGAGAATGGATAGCTTTGCAATATGTCCTTGCATTTGGGTCGATTTGGGATAGTTCCTGTTCATCTATTATTTGTAATTCAACGCCATTTTTGTCGCCTCTGTTTTTTAACTCATAAATCCCTTTTAAATCCTCTTCGTCTTTCGCAACCACTACTTTCCCGCATCTGTTGATGGGAAGGTTGTGTTGTAAACAATATGCTGTTAAAAGCCTGTTTCCCTCAACCGTAAATTTTGCCTTTAAACTGTCAGGAGTATAGTAAAATCCCGCATGAAGTATGCCGCTATTCCTGCCACTTGCATGGCGGCCCGGGGAATCTTCTTTTTCGATTAAAGTAATTATTAATTCAGGATGTCTATGATGCAGCTCACGCGCGATGGAGAGTCCCATAATGCTGGCGCCAATAATTAAAATGTCTGTTTTTATCATGTACGATATTCCTCAATCGATGGTTGCTGTACGGTTTTCGTCTGAAAATACCTCCCGGCGGGTTCAGGTTTGCAACCTGAACCTATGAGTTTATGCTTATAATGGGGCCATGTACTGCGGTAAAATTCCAATGCCCAAATCCCAAAATCCCTGTTTGGGATCTTAAATTTATTTGTTATTTGTTCTGTTAATAGAAGGCTGGATTGAAAGTATAAAACGTTTGGTTCAGGCTTCGACGTGAGCTCAGCCGAACGGTTGCAAACCTGAACCCGCGAATGTAGTTTCCAGTGCCATTACGTACCCAAACATGAATTTGGAAACGAGTTGTGCTTCGGTAGTTTAATAGATTACGCTGAATAGTTACAAATATTTTCTATCCCACAGACTTCGCGAAGTACGATTTACGAGGTACGATTTTAGATTTGGGATTTTAAATCGTACTTCGTACTTCGTAAATCCCAAAGGATGTTTCATTCTTCTTTTTGAAATTGACCGGTAGTTTTATTTTATGTACGATAACAAGGCGTTGAAAAAGGCCTGTTTCTATAGACCATTAATACCATTCTGCTTGTCTTAAAAAATCAATCGATAAAGCAGAGACACAGGATTTATGCCTTTACTTTTTTAATAATTATTCATAATTGCATTACGTATATGATATTAGTATTATCCGGCACCGAAGAGGGCAAAGAAATCGTCAGACAACTTCATTATGATGGTTTTAATGTAAGGACTACTGTCGCTACTGAATATGGCAGAAAGATGTTTGAACAAATCGGACTTGGCGCTCTTTGCATTCAAAAGCGTTGTGACAAGGAAGGATTTATAAGACTCATTCAGGAAAGAGGAATCACGGTTTTCATTGATGCAACACATCCTTTTGCGGTTGAAGCGACAAAAAACGCATATGAAGCATGCAGGGAAGTTGGCATTGACTATTTTCGTTTTGAACGCAAAGACTCCGTGATATCTGATCACCCACTTATACATAGCGTCAGTTCTGCCGATGATGCGGTAAAAAAAGCCAGGCAGCTTGGAACTAATATTTTTTTGACAACCGGGATTTCAGGCGTTTCAAAGTTTATCCCTTTAAAAAATGAAAAACAGCTATTTGTTCGTATACTTCCCATACCGGAACATATTGCGTCGTGCATTGAAATGGGTATATTTCCTAAAAACATTATCGCAATGCATGGCCCGTTTTCAACAGAGTTAAATAAAGCCATGTTTCAGCAATACGGGATCAATGTCATCGTTTCAAAAGAAAGCGGGGGAGTGGGTGGGGTGAATGAGAAAATTCAGGCAGCAATTGAGTTAGGTATCGACACGATTCTGATAACAAGGCCTGCATTAGCATTGCCGGATGTTTACACAAGTATTGCTGATATCCTGAATAAAGTAAAAACCTTGAGGTAAAACGATGCATTTGCATAAACATATATGGAGTGATTATGGTAAGTACCATCGAACTTGACGGAAATTCGTTGACGCTGGATCAATGTATTCAGATAGCCAGGAACAATAGGAAAATTCAACTGAGCAAAAACGCATTTTCCAATGTAATGGCAGCGCGTAATTGCGTGATGAAGGCATTGGAAAACAACAGGGCAATTTATGGCCTGACGACTGGATTTGGCGCTTTAAGTGAAAAGGTGATTTCACATGAACAGACAAGGCAATTGCAAAGAAACATTTTAATGAGCCATGCCGCAGGAGTAGGCAGATATTTCGACAAAGAAACTACAAGGGCAACGATGCTTTTAAAAATCAATGATCTGGCAAAAGGGCATTCCGGCGTTACCGTAGAGCTGTTAGAAACCCTCGTAGATATGTTGAATAAAGACGTCTGCCCAATGATGCCGGAAAAGGGGTCTGTTGGTGCAAGCGGAGATCTTGCCCCGCTGGCGCATATGGCATTGGTATTACTGGGGGAAGGCCATGCTTTATTTGAAGGGAAGTTATTGTGTGGCAATGATGCCATGAAATATGCGAATATTGAGCGGGTAACTCTTGAAGCGGGTGAAGGCCTGGCGCTCATAAACGGGACACAAGTAATGACTGCAATAGGGGTGATGAATGTGTACGACGCATTGAAATTATTAAAAACCGCTGACATTGCCGCAGGAATGAGCATGGAAGTGCTTCTGGCCTCCAATATCGAACTGGATAAGCGAATCCACAAAGCAAGACCACATACGGGGCAGATTATAAGCGCCAATAATCTTAGGAGGATTATACAAGACAGTGAAATAGTGTCATCGCACAAAGATTGTTTACGCATTCAGGATGCATATTCATTACGCTGTTCACCGCAGGTACATGGGGCTTCCCTTGATGCGGTGCATTATGCAAAAAAAATAATTGAAACTGAAATGAATGCCGCAACAGGCAATCCGTTGATTTTCCCGGAAGCAGATCAGATAGTTTCCGGAGGCAATTTTCATGGTCAGCCGGTTGCGCTGGCGATGGATTTTCTTTCCATTGCTCTTTCTGAAATAGCAAACATATCGGAAAGGCGCATTGAACGCCTTGTAAACCCACAACTGAGCGGGTTGCCTGCCTTTCTCATTAAAGATGCGGGGCTGAATTCCGGCTTTATGATAGCCCAATATACTGCCGCATCCCTTGTGTCGGAAAACAAATCGCTGGCGCATCCTGCAAGCGTTGATTCCATTCCTACTTCGGCAAACAAGGAAGATCATGTCAGCATGGGCACCATTTCCGCGAGGAAGTGCCGGGATATCCTGAGAAATACAGAGTTTGTGGTTGCAATTGAATTGTTATGCGCGGCTCAGGCAATGGATTTATTTACAAATCTCAGGGCAGGTTCAGGGACAATGGAGGCATACCGTTGTATCCGGCAGTATATATCACATATGGAGGAAGACCGGATCATATCTGAGGATATAAACACCATGCAAAAACTTGTGCACGAGGGTGATATCTTGCGGGAGGTTGAAAAAAAGATAGGGGCGCTTGAATAAGGGGTTTGTTTATTGCTTAAATAAAAATATTGAAATTCCTAAGCTGGCATAGTCAGAACCAAACAAGCATGATATAAAAATACGAAATTCGAAGTACGAAATACGAAACAAATTCTAATGACAAAGCATAAAATTCAAAACAAAAGCAAGATATCCCTGTCTGCGTGCAGTCACGCACAGGCAGGCAACAATTATGAAGCACTAAATGCGAGATACGAAAAAGGCATTTGTTTAGAATTTCAAATCATTTTGTCATTAGAATTTGTTTCGGATTTCGTACTTCGAATTTCGGATTTCACCAGTAAGGTACTAAACATTGACGTAGATACCGCAGGTTTGGTTTGTTGCCCGATTTTAAGGGTGTATATTTTGACAGAAGATTTTTTTGAGGTGCGACAATGAAAATCATATCATTTGGCGACATTCATGAAGACATCAGTAAACTTCCATTAATAAAACATATTGTAGAAAAAGCTGATTTGATAATTATTTCAGGCGACATTACAAACTGTCACGGCAAAAAACATGCTGAACCGGTTATAAGCGCATTGAAAAAGATAAATAATAATGTATATGCACAGTATGGGAATATGGATACCTCTGCAGTAAATAATTATCTGACTGATATCGGCATAAACCTGCATGGGAAAGGTTATTTTTTCGGAGATGTTGGTGTATTTGGCTGTGGTGCATCAAACCCAACCCCTTTTAACACTCCGTCTGAAATCAGTGAAGATGAAATAGCGGCAAATCTGTTAAAAGGATTTGACATGGTAAAGGACGCACGATGGAAAATTATGGTGTGTCACACACCGCCCAAAGATACCGCTGTTGATAGAATCAGCAATGGCATGCATGTAGGAAGCGGTGCCGCGAGGGATTTTATTGCACAGCAAAAGCCTCACGTTTGCATTTCAGGACATATACATGAGGCAAAAGGAAAAGATAAAATCGGGGACACGCTTATATTGAATGCGGGCATGTTTCGTGATGGTTGGTATATTGACGTAAATTGTAATGAAAAAACAATATCCGCTGACCTGCGGTCAATAGCATAAGGGATTTCTATCTTTAACAACAATAACAGCATAAAGTCGCTGCCAAAGGAGCCTGATTTCAATGAAGATTGCATTAGTAGTGTATCAATTTATTAAAGAAAAAGGCGGCGTTGAGCGTTATGTATGTAATTTGGCAGAGCAACTAGTCAGTAAAAAATATGAGGTGCATATATTTACGCATTGTCTTCCAGAAAAAGAAGATAACAGATATATCTTTCACTATGTACCTGCCATTTCTTTCTGGTCTCCGCTAAAGTACTGGACATTTGCCTTCAATGCCCCACGGGCGGTTAAAAAAACTGGCATACGATTTGACATTGTTCACGGGTTTACACAAACACTGTATCAGGATATTTACAGAGTAGGGGGGGGATGTCACTGGGATTATATGCTGCATACGTATCCTTCCATGCAGACCGTCTTTGGCAGGGTTTTGCTCTGCCTCAATCCAAGGCACATGAGCCTTTTACTTTTAGAGAAAATGATTTTTAAAGGGAAACGTTACAAACAAGTTACTTGTATTTCCGAGATGTGCAAAGAGGAGTTGGTGTCACATTATAAAATACCCCCTGAAGACATAGCAATTATCTACAATGGCGTGGATACAACGCTTTTTAGTCCGGATAACAGCCGGAAATACAGGGATAGCATAAGGAGCATGTATGGTGTGTCTCCGGATGATATTCTTTTGGTGTTTGTGGGTTCCGGGTTTAAGAGGAAGGGACTCATACATGTGATACATGCCTTGGCAATGGCAGATATGCCAAAAAACGTAAAACTGTTGGTTGTTGGCAGGGGAGATGAAGAAAAGTTTCGGGCAATTGCGAAGGGAAAAGGTATTTATGAACGGGTAATTTTTGCCGGCACAAGCAAAGAAATTCACAAAATATATGCGGCAGGCGATATTTTTGTTTTCCCCAGTGAGTATGATGCGTTTGGCACGGCATGCCTGGAGGCAATGGCTTCGGGTCTTCCGGTAATTGTAAGTAAGGCGAGCGGTGCATCTGAGATTATCGATGACGGCAAAGATGGGATTGTTATTGAACATCCGATCCATGCAAAAGAAATCGCGGATGCTTTGCAGATGCTTTATGATAAAGAGAATCGGAAGCAAATGGGACTGGCAGCAAGGAATATATCTGAAAAGTATTCATTAGAAGTAAATATCAACAAAACGTTGTCGGTATATCGGGGCCTTGTGTGTGACAGTAACTTTTAATACCATACTCGGCAGTCGGCAAATTGCAGATTGCCGACTGTAGACTGAGGATTGTTTTTAGCGCAGTTCAAGCGTAGTATTAATGATGTTTCTAAAAGTTGTATCCAATGCTTCCAATAAGAGTGGTATCATCTTTTTTATTAGCCCCGGAAGGGGTATTATCATACTGGTTTATTAATACCGTGCTTAGTGACAAACCATTCGTCAAGTTATGCTTTATTCCCAAACTTGAATCTAATCGCCAATCTTCCTGATCTTCAACGCTTGTGGTGTATTCATTTTTTGCATATAACTTTGTAGAACTCAGCGTCTGCCAGTCAAAATAATGCCCAAACCGTAAACCGAAATTGTTTTCCGTGATACCTCCGTGATATCTTTCATGGGTAAATGCAGGGCCTCCTTCAAGTCGATATTGAATTCTTTCACTACTAAACAAACGATACCCAGGCCCAAAAGAGGAAATCGTCCTGTAATTTAAATTTTCAAGTTCATCATGTTCAAAATATTCCTGCAAAAACAGATATACCTTGAAAGAGGTGTTATATTCGTATTTCAATGTCACTTTTTGCTCATTGGCGGTTTCTTCAGACCCACCGGAATCTTTGTTCTTCTTTGTTTCAAAAATGGCAAGCATATCGAAAAATATTTTGTCGTGTTTCCTTTCGTTTGAATATCCCATTTTCAGGTGCGTTGTCGTGGATTCTGTATTTCCTGTTTTAATGTTAATGCCGGATTCAACGCTCCCTTTCCATGTTTTTTGAGGAGAAGAATCTTTTTTGGACTCATCTACCGCCAGTGTAACGGTTTTATCCTTATCACCGACAATTGGTGGTGCGGTATCGCCTTCCTTTTCGGATGTATGCGTATCTGATGGTATTGCCTGTTTGGGTATTAAATATGAAGATGGTTCTTTTTGTGCGGTTATTATTTCATCGAGGGTATGAGTGGCATCTAATAGTTTAAAAGCATCAACGTTTATTTTTTTGATGGATACATATTCACCGTTTACAGTTTTGAGAATCGAGAACTGAGTGGGTTTGTTTTCATGATAATAGACTTTTATAATTTCGTTATTACTGGAAAAAACACTGACGTTCTCTAATCGGATAGTACAGATGTTTTCTCCGTCCTGCAAAAAGGTTATGGAATTATCGGTAATTTTCATAAGTTTCCCTTTTATGTATATCCCGTCAACGGTTATCAATTCATCAGGAAGCGTCTGAGATGTTGAGGTACGCAGCTTGTTTTGCATGTGTATTTTTGTATTTGCAGATTTGATGTGCCTGAGGGTTTTTATGGCGTCAATGTCTTCATCATCAGGGGCGTAAACGCTATATTTGTTTTCAGTAAAACCATGTGCATTTTTACTATGCGAATTATTAAATGCCATATGAAGCGAAGAAATAGCGCCTGCCGGAATAGAGAGTATTAGTTTGTTATTTGCATAGGCGTCCACTTTACATGGAATGGTTATATCATCCACATTTAAGGAAACATGACCGGAGGTGTAAGTATCGTCGGGAAACTGCATTATTAAAGATTTAAGATCGCTTTCTGACAACTCTGCGGTTACATAATTTCCCTCAAAACCGACAATTTCAATATCGATGCTTTTGTCGGCATTCTTCAAAAATAAAGAATCTCCGTATGCAGCGGAACAAACACTTATAAGCAAAATTATTACAGGGAAAGAAAGCTTCATTGTTGATTGCATTTGCAGAATTGATAAAAAGTAACAATTTATTTTTTTGAAAAATTCCAATAATAGCGATGTTTGGCACAGAGTAGGGGCGAAGCATTTGCTATAAATTGTCATAAATAAGTGCATACCCAAACTGGCAAATGCTTCGCCCCTACTCTGTAAAATTGAAATTATGCGAGCGAAGGGAATAATTCACGCAGGCCGTTTGCTATAATTTCTATTGCGATTGCGGTCAGAATCAAACCAAATAAACGATTAAGGACATTGAGCCCTATCGGGCCTAATGTCCTGCCTATAGGGCTTGCAAGGCGAAGCACTATCCAGAGCAGTATGCAGGTGATAATAATACATAGTATTACCGCCGCCCAGTGATAAGCGGAGGAAGAACGGTGCATTTCTATTATAACAGTGCTTATTGAGCCGGGACCTGCTAGCAGTGGAATGGCAAGGGGAACGACGGCAATTGCCGCCTTGTTCTCTGCCGCTGCCTCTTCTGTGGGGCTTGTTTTTACTTTATCGGTCTGTGCTCTTAGCATTGCCAATGCCATTATAAACAATACAATGCCGCCACCGACTCTAAAAGAAGCAAGGCTTGTGCCAAAGGTCTTTAATAATGATTCACCGCTAATGGCAGAGGAAATGAGGACAAGGGCTACCGTTATTATGGTAACAAGCACGACCCGTGCTTTTTGTGGTTGGCTGTATCCCTGTGTAAGGCTTAAAAATAGGGGGATAGCTGCAAAAGGGTCCAGTATTACCATGAGGGCTGTTAAAAATCGCGTGTATTCCGTCCAATGTTCCATATAGTATTATCCTGTAAAAAATTCTTTATTAATGTAACACTTTAGTTTTTTGAAAATTTTCCAACAATTGCAGTGTAGGGACGAAGCATTTGCTCTAAATTGTCATAAATGCGTTCATACCCAAGCTGGCAAATGCTTCGTCCCTACTTTTTCAAAAAACTAAAGTGTTACATTTTAATAGTTCTGCCCCATTTTTTAACTATCCCAGGTAAGAGAAAGAACACCCAGCCTCTCAAGCATGGGAAATACAAAAATCACCTCATGGGAAAAGATTTAGAATATCAGACTATAATCAAAGAAAAAAGCATGGACAGTATTGAATTGTCCATGCTTTTTTTGTGTAAAAATAATTGTCTAACGAATGTTGCTTACCAACCCGCAACTGTCTGGTAAGTTTCTTTTTAGTCTACATTAACGTCAAGTATTGATTGTAAATCGCCAGAGGAAAACTTTATGCTAATATTGTCCTTTTTTGATGTTTTCCTGGCGCCTGTCACCGTAAATACTGCCTTACCTGCTTCGTCTGTCAATATTGCGGTGGATGAAATCTTTACCTTGCTGCCATCCTTTTGGACAATTGCGTCAATCTTGGCATCTACTGCGGGGCTTCCGTTTTTACATTTTGCCTTGACTGTTACTTCGCTGCTTTCTCCTTCTTTGAGTTTAAGCTTTTTATCAGGATTTGTTGTTAAACTGCCAAGACTGCATGCTTCTGCCTGAACCTTTACCTCTAGTTTAGCGCTGAGTTTTTCAGCCTTAAATTTAATTTCTGCCGGCTCTGTATCGGTTTTCATATCACCGGACACAGTAAAAACTGCCTTTCCATTTTTGTCTGTTTCAGCGCTTTTGGGAGTAAGCGTTATATATTTCTTGCCTTTTATTACCTCGGCTTCCAGTTTAACTCCCTCTGCCGGACTATCGTCCTTGCACTTTACTTTAACGGTAATGCGGGCATTTTTGCCTTTTTCAAGGGTTAATTTTTTATCTGGAAGCGTTATTACTGTTTTTGGTTTGCAAGGAGTTGTTATTTCAGTAGTTTCCTTTGTAGATGTTGTTTTAGCGGTGTCTGCGGAGGTTTCCTCTTCCGTTAAAGAAGTATCTTCTACTTCATCTTCATCGGTGGATAGGGATTCATCAACTATTTCTTCGGTAGATGACTTCTCACGTTCTTCTTCCACCAGGGAAGCGTCCACGGTTTCTTCTTCAGAACCGGCTTCTGTGTCTGCTTCTGCTTCTGCTTCTGTTTTAACCTTTACCTCGAGAATTGTTTTAATATCATCTGCGGAAAATTTGATGGTAGGTGCATCTTTCTTTGTTTTACTGATACCGGAAACGGTAAAGACGGCTTTGCCGCTTTCATCGGTTAATGCGCTGGAAGAGGAAAGTTTTATGCTATCACTGCCCTTCTGTATGATAGCATCCACCTTAACATCAGCCGCGGGGCTTCCATTGTTGCATTTTAACCTTACGGTTATATCGCTGCTTTGCCCTACTAAAAGTGTTACCTTGTTCTCAGGATTTGTCTTTATAGTATCCAACTTGCATTCTTCAGCCTGAACCTTTACCTCTAGCGTAGTGCTAAGTTTGTCTGCCTTGAATTTGATTTCAGCATTTTCCGTTTCTGTCTTCTTATCTCCCGTGATAGTAAATACGGCCTTGCCATTTTCGTCTGTTACCGCACTTTTTGGAGAAAGGGATATGTTTTTGTTGCCTTTTAATACATTAGTCTCTATGGCAACACCGGAAGCCGGGCTGTCGTCCTTGCATTTTAACCTTAGAATGACATTGGCGCTCTTGCCTTTTTTGATGGTAAGTGTCTTTTCCGGGCTAGTTTGCATAGACTTTGGCTTACAATCAGAGGCGATTGTACTGTTTGTTGGGATAATAGCCGAAATAAATGAAACACAAATGAAAACAATACTATACAAAAAAATATTTCTGCACGTAATTCCGTTCATGCGCCTTTCTCCTAATCTTCTTTTCAAAATGTTTTGCGGTAGAGAATAAAGTAAATTTCCAGTTTTTTAATGTAAGAGCGGGATAATATTTATGGGTTATTTGATGTGTGACAAAGAAAGAAAAAAACACGCTATTCCGATAGATATGTTTATTGATATGAGTGAACATTATAAATACCCTATTGAGAAAATGCAACGTTAAAAGTAAATGAGCGTAACAATTTAGCTCTTTGTAAAAGGGAGCGCATCGCCCTTGTGATCGGCATTATGCGGGGGATAAACCACCCGCGCTGCCACACTTCCTTTTATTATTTAGTTTTTGAAAAAGGTATCGTACCTCTTGGGAGGGGATTGAGCCAAATTTATTTCTTTGCATTTTTTGGGCAAAATATTTAATTGTTCCTTCTACAGTCAGCAGTCGGCGGTTGACCAATGACCAATAAAAACAGGCTGGATATTATATCCAGCCTGTTTTTATTGGTCATATACGACGATGAATCAATGAGTGGCTGATTCAGATAGGGTAAAAACGAAAGAATGTATTACTGTCCGGTTCTCTCGTTAAAAACTTTCTTACACTGTTCTGAACAGAAGTAATATACCTCCCCTTTGAATTCTGATGAAGGGGAATTTTTCAAATCCTTAACTTCCATTCCGCAAATGGGATCTTTTGCAATACCTTCCTGCCCCTCTTTTTTTGTTTCGTGCTTATGTGGCGGACTCGGCTTGTGGCTGACATTACTGCCGCATCCTCCACAGCTTGCCCATGAAGCAGCGCTTATGCAAAAGATGCTAATGCAAGTAATAAAAAAGATGGTTGCCCTGTTTGTACAAAAATATTTTTTCATAAATAAATCTCCTAAAAAAATACACTTGATTTATAACTTAAAATAATACAGCAACGCCTCCTTTCGAAATAAAGAAAATTGGGTAACAGTTTCGCTTACCGCATAGAACGCTGAGACTTTGTCGTGATCTCAGTCGAACGACCGCAGAGGTTTTTAGGGGATAAAAACAGAAAATTATGCAGGTGCCCATTTTATTTGTTTTCTCCGCGTTCTCCGCGCCCTCTGCTTTTCGGAAAACTTTTCGACATCTTTAACCACACCCTCAAATAAACCCATTGCTTTTTGCCACACAATCAAATCTCTGAAATCCCTCATTTATGCGCCTCCTTTCATAATTCTAAATATTTTCCCTTTTACTCCGCCTTAAGCGGGCAGTCGCAATCCCTTCTACATCAGGTCAATGATTTCCACAACATCATTGAAACTAGGATGGAATCTAATAACACGGTCGCAATCCCTTCTACATCAGGTCAATGATTTCCACGTGAATAAAATACTTTTGGTTTATTGGTTTATTGTCATACGTCGCAATCCCTTCTACATCAGGTCAATGATTTCCACAGCGGCATATGTAAGCCTATTAGAAATAAATACTTGCAAGTCCATTTCCTGTAACCTCCTTGATCTGTAATCATTACACATCGAAATTTTCCTACTTTTTTACAAAAAATTGTCCTAAAGTATTAGAATACAATTGATTATGATTTTCCTGTAACCACCCCCTTTTTAAACCATGTTTTCAAAATCCGTTAAATGCTTATTACGTTTTAAATTACGTATATATTTTCAATTTTCGAGACTTTTCCCTTCCCCATTACCTTTATCTCCTTTTCGCATCCGGCGCAAACAGAATAGATACGAATGCTGTCGTCTTTTTCAGTGATTATCTTCTGTATCCTTTTTATCATCTTGTCTAAAAGTTTGTCATCTAAAATACATTCAAACACACTATACTGGACACGGTCGCCAAAGTCTTCAAGAATTTTTGCGAGCTTTGTCCTTCTTTTCGTCTCTGGTATATCATAGGAAACCAGATAAAACATCAATCATATCTCCAACAAAAATGAGGTATAAGGAATATCGTTTTGTAGATGGGATGCCAAATGTTCCGCTTGTATGCGAAAACATTTTCTGAGGGTGGTATTTTCTTTCTGCTGTGGATGAAGAAATTCCCTGTTTAACATTGTTTCATATTCAACAAAATACCGTTTTAATGACTCGCGTTTCAGATACACGCCTTCCGTCTTTGGGTTTGCATAGAAATCTTCCTGCCCAAATATCCGGTTATTGATAAGAGTAAGGATAAAACGATCTGCAACGGGAGCGCGAAACTCTTCCATCATGATTTATTCGATTCGCTATTCAACGGAATTTCTATAGCATCTTTTAAGATTTCGTTCACGAATGGATTATCTTCAGTAAAATCTTCCGGCCTAAATGGATGCGGTTCAATACGGGAATCTATTTTTATCATATATGGATTGACCTTTTTCCTGTCATAAAATCCAATCCCGGTAAAGTCCGTTGAAATTAATGCAATATCAATATCGCTCCATTTGTTTGCGTTTCCCTTTGCATAAGAGCCAAAGAGTATTGCCCTCTCTATGTGCAATCCACTGGCGGAGACCATGCTTAGGAATCTTTTAAGCTTTTCTAATATTTCATCTGAGACAACAACCAATGATACAACTCCTTTATTTTTAAAAATTGTTCTTCTGTAAATTCCATGGTGCACATTTGATAAAATTTAAATTTCAAATCCGGATATCGGGTTTCTATATTGAAATCGTTGATATCCGCAAAAAGTGTTAGTTGCTCCTTTGTAAAAGAGATTCCCGTGTTCTCCGCGAGTCTCACTAAATTGTGAATCTTTGGTGGGATTTCTTTTTTGCTTTGCACATAAAAGGACTTGAGGACTTTTTCAATAACCAGATGACCGATAAATAAACACCAGTCGTACTTGCGATTTTGGAAAAGTGTTTCAGCGGCTTCCATGTCATGGGCAGCGGTCTTAAGCCAATAATCAACATGTTCCTTAATGTCCATGTGTTTAAGTAATTCCTCTTTACTTGTTATGTTTGAGTTAAAAGGGTTTTTATTAACATAGGCGAAGTATTAATTGTTTATCTCTGGTTACGCAGTGACCTCCTGAATCGTATCTCATCCTTTTCACGAAGCACTCTGTGTGCAACTTTACAGAGTGCTTCATTATCAGTCTCTACCAGATGGATTCCTTTCAACGATTCCTGAACGACAAAGGGCGATTCATCTTCATTGTCAAGTCTCAAGATGGAAATCTGTCTTTCGGTGGACATAAGAATTTTGTCTATTATCTCTATCTCCTCTTTCTCATCCCTTGCCCTTATGAATACCGCCAGGTCAATATCCGATCGTTTGTGTGGCGTCCCTCTTTGCATATGAACCGTAGAGAAGTGCAACAGAGATTTTGTCTTCTTTTCTGAGTTCACAGAGAACTTCTTTCAGGGGTTTTAATTCTTTTTCTATATATTCATGGAACCTCAAAACCATACCTTTCTCAATTCATCATTGTTCATTAATTTCTGTCCCTTCTACATCAGGTCAATGATTCCGACCGTACCCCTTTTAACCACAATGAATACAAACACTTGCAAGACCATTTCCTGTAACCACCTCCTTTTTTGCAAAGTTTTCGAGTTTCGTTAAATGCCTTTACTGTAAAAATATAAGGTTCAAATCTCCAAAAGAGCTTATTTAAAAGAGAACTAAAAACTACCGTGAGGCTCTCATCATTTTAGGAGATCTTCTAAATAATTGGCTTTCCATGTATCTGGCTCGTGTAGCTCAGAATGGCCAGGCCGTCCTCCATGTCCATCGTCAGTAGCTATTTGATTAATCATCGTCATACCATCACTGAGCGTTCTGCCCTCACCTCGCCGGTTTGGAAAAGTACCTGCTGGAGTTTGAACAAGGTCGATGGTAGAGAAAACGTTATAAAACATTCCGATATTACGGAGATCAGGTAGATACTCTAAACGAACGGGTGTGCCAAGGGTAATTAACTTTCTCATTTTCAAACCAAGTCTGGTAGCAAGAAAGCCGACATTGCCGCCGTGACTGTGCGCAATGATGTCGAGGTTCGTACATGGATGAGACCCAACCCAGGCAACAAGATCGCTGGCGGCCTTGACTCTCTCTTTATGGTCGTTTGCCCCGGACCAGGAAAATGAATCCTTTCCACCATATACGTTACCCGTTATTCCATTAACGTAATTCCAGAAATTACCGCCGCGTTGCCACCATGTGCTCGTGGCAGCCCAGGTGCCGTGAATGATAATTGTCATGTCCTGTCGTTGTACAGCTTTCATCACTTTTTGAGCTGGCTGAATCAGCCTTGCACTCAGCTCTTCAAAATTACGAAGGAGTGATGGATGTTTGACTGACTCATCGGTAGCTATATTCCACGCAAGGTTAACAGGCTTTTCTGCAATAAGGAAACGCGCATAATTCCTGGCGCTTGCCTCGTTTTCTTTCAGTATCGTCAAATCTAAGTCATCGGGGAGTAACGATAACACGTACAATCCAAGCATCGCTAAATCGGGAGTAGAACTTGCCAGCAACCGTTGCACATCATTGAGAGAAACCTCATCCGGATAAAGAGATTTGGTTGTCCGTGGCATTTCAAGCAGTCTTGATATGCGAGTGACTAATTCTTCTTCTTCTTCTTTCAACAATTGCATATTATTTTCCTCCTGAGTGGTGAATCATCAATAATGTTCAATTATCAATGAATCCCTTCTTCATGTCCTCATTCCTAATTAACTTCCAGTCCCTTCTACATCAGGTCAATGATTTCCACCGGAGCATGTCGGATTTACAGACCTTCGTGTCTTTATAGAGTCGCAATCCCTTCTACATCAGGTCAATGATTTCCACGCTCTCATCAGAATTACGAGACAAAGCGTAAGCGCGCAATAAATAGTCGCAATCCCTTCTACATCAGGTCAATGATTTCCACATGTTGGATGTCATGGTAAGTGAAATAATAAGCGAGAAGAAAGTCGCAATCCCTTCTACATCAGGTCAATGATTTCCACATCAATTGTTATTCCTGTCGCCGGAGAAATAAATATTGAATTTCTAGTCGCAATCCCTTCTACATCAGGTCAATGATTTCCACAGCGGCATATGTAAGCCTATTAGAAATAAATACTTGCAAGTCCATTTCCTGTAACCACCCCCTTTTTAAGCCATGTTTTCAAAATCCGTTAAATGCTTATTACGTTTTAAATTACGTATATATTTTCAATCTTCGAGACTTTTCCCTTCCCCATTACCTTTATCTCCTTTTCGCATCCGGCGCAAACAGAATAAATACGAATGCTGTCGTCTTCCTCATTTATTATTTTCTGTATCCTTTTTACCAGTTTATTTAACAGTTTTATATCTAAAATACATTCAAACACACTATACTGGACACGGTCGCCAAAGTCTTCAAGAATTTTTGCGAGCTTTGTCCTTCTTTTCGTCTCTGGTATATCATAGGAAACCAGATAAAACACCAATCATATCTCCATTACAAATGAAGTATAAGGAATATTATTTTGTATATGAGACGTTAAATTCTCCGCTTGTATGCGAAAACATTTTCTGAGGGTGGTATTTTCTTTCTGCTGTGGATGAAGAAATTCCCTGTTTAACATTGTTTCATATTCAACAAAATACCGTTTTAATGACTCGCGTTTCAGATACACGCCTTCCGTCTTTGGGTTTGCATAGAAATCTTCCTGCCCAAATATCCGGTTATTGATAAGATTAAGGATAAAACGATCTGCAACGGGAGCGCGAAACTCTTCCATCAGGTCAGACGCAAGGGAAGACCTGCCATAATCAATTCCGTGATAGTACCCAAGATAAGGATCGAAACCCAGACCGTCAAGGAGGGATGATATTTCATTAAAGATCATAGTATAACTTAATGAAAGCAATGCATTCACGGGATCAGTTGAGGGGTATTTTTTCCGTCCGGGAAAATCAAACGTATGAAGGATCATTTTCCCAAAAGAAGCAAAATACGTCCTGGCGGCGTTTCCCTCTATACCAAAAAGCTGGCTGATGTTCGCCGCTGATTCCACCTCTTTTAATCGCAGGCGAAGATCAGCCATCTCTGTTTCAAAGGCATTGTTTGGATGATTATACGAAAACGACCGTACCAGTTGTATGCAATTTTGTATCTTCCCACAAACAATTGCCTTTGCAAAAGCCAGTTGAAAGTCATCATCCCAGTATCGTTTAAACTGTTGAACACGAAGGGTAATATTTTTGGTCGCAGGGGAGGTTCTCTGTCCAATAAGTTTGCCCGTTCTCGTGAGAATAGCCATTTCTATACCATGCTCAAAGAGTTCGTGCACTGCTTGTGTGGTAAACTGCACATTTCCAAATATGAGCACGGCGTCTATTTTATGGCATTGGACTTCAAGAAGTACCTTGTCGTCCTTTTCAATAATCAACCGGTCACCGCTTTTCCGTAAAATGGAATTCTGTTCAGTCAGGTAGAGATTTGCCATATTTTACATTGTTCTCTTTTGCTGAAAGTAGACATCAAGGTCTAATGGGTTTGGATAGAACAAAACCTTCCGTTCCTTTTTTGGCCGGTCAAAAGGCACCATGATCATACTTTTTACAAAAATAACTCCCAGGAATTTAAAACCCTGGTCAAAGCTAATCACCTGTTCCTCGTCCAATTCCAAAAGAAGTTTTTCCAATATTTTTTTAGTTAATTGGAGTGATTCTTGTGCCATTACAGGATTTTTGCAAAGGATGATAAAATCATCCGAAAATCGAACAAGTTTGTATCCGTTGCTGGTAAGTTCTTCATCAAATTCATCAAGGTATAGATTTGCAAGAATCGGAGAAATGGGAGAACCTTGCGGTATGCCTTTTTTTATTGTGGTTACTCTTTCTCCATCCCATACTTCTCCATTTAGCCAAAGCCCAACCAGATTTTGAATGCAAGGATCATGAATATAACATTTGAATTTTGAAAGAAGAGCAGAATGATCCACACTATCGAAAAACGCATCGATATCTGCATCCACTACCCACTTATAACCCTGTTCATAATACTCCTTGACTTTATAAACTGCTTGTTTTACGGAACGTCCCTTCCGGTAGGCAAAACTACACTCTTCAAACTCTTTTTCAAGAACAGGTTCAATGAGTTGCAATACGGCTGCCTGTATTATCCGGTCTCTCACTGAGGGGATGCACAACGCCCTTGCCTCTCCGTTTCCTTTATCAACCAGAATTTTTAAAAGGGGGAGAGGAAAGTACGTTTGTTCCGTAAGCTCCTTGTGCATAATTTTTAGATTTAGATCAAGGTTTCCTTCATAACGTTCGATAGTAACGCCGTCCGCACCGGCACAACCATGGTTTTCCTTGACGGCATCAAAAGCTGAATATAACGATGAAAGACTTAAGGCAAATTCATTCATACTCAGAATGGGTCATGATCAAATATGACAACATCACCGGTAACAGGTGAACGATAGATCAATTTCTTTGCTTTTCCGTGCAAAGCATGAGCAACCGCTAAATAAAGCCAAACAGGGGCGCTGCCAGTCAAAACAACTTCGTTTCCTTCGCCGGCTTGTTCAAGGGCTTTCTGAATATAAACAGGTAAATCACTTAATTTCGCAATATTACTATAAAAAATATCAAGATCAATTATAACCACGTCAATGTTCCTACTTAATTAGTGGACACCAGTATTGGTAAACCGCCGGAACGGATGGAGTAGATTTGTGGTAAAGTTTTACTGGCTTCCAGTGATCAAACATAGCGCCTGATAAAATGCCTGAAACTACAGGGCCTTGTATGAATAGATGAACTTCTGTGTTTCCCTGAAGATCAAAGAGATGCCTTTTTTCTCTTAGTCGATTAATCAATGTCTCTATGTCGCTTTGGGAATTTATGCCGTTCATATTAATTTCGTCTACCTCCATTTTCCAACCCATGGTATTCAAAAATTGTTCTACATCTTTTTTAATAGATGGCGTTTGAGGTACAAGTGACAAGGCTAGAGCAATGGGATTACAGGTTTGCACCCCTTCATAAAATTTAATTTTATCCTGAAAATTTTCAATCTTTGGAGCAGTCCTTGCGAGTTCCTTTAATCTTCTATTTTGCATCATAAGACGAAAAGAGGCATAACCAGCAAAAATCATTGTGATAATGCTGATAATACTCTCAAAAGGCTCAAGTGATTCTACAAATTTTTTAATTAAATCCCACATTGAAAGACCCTCTCCCTTTCTCACGAGACTTTACGGTATTTATTTGAATAGTAAGCCTTACTGATGTTAGGAGCCTAATTTAGCAATACGTTTACACCCAAAGTTATAGACACGTTGACAGTCACGCCTCACGATCTTAAATCCCTTATTCATCAGGTCAATGTTTCTCACACGAGCAATATCTTTGACGAGGATGATCTGATTACTCTGTCGCAATCCCTTATTCATTAGGTCAAGAATCTTCATTAGTCGTAACAAAGCACGTGTAGCGGAAGCTGCTCGATCGCAATCCCTTCTACGTCAGGTCAGCCCGAACGGAGATAAAGATAAAGTGAAGGTGAGAAGGTAATTACTAATGGCTTTATTATTCTTTTATTCCTCCCTTTATTCCTCCCTCCGATGTTATTCGTTAAAGTTATTTCTTCCCATGTGGAAATGTCGATAAGATTGTAAAAACGTCGTTAACAAGTCTTAATGGTAGATTACATATTGAATGGTAAGAGTATTTGCATATTTCTTTATAATCTTCTTCAGTAATTGCTCCAGGAGCAGCGTATATTATAATCGGTATTTGTTTGCTTTTTGAAGCTGATAATATATTTTGAAA
Source organism: Candidatus Kuenenia sp. (assembly GCF_039794105.1). Lineage (GTDB taxonomy): Bacteria > Planctomycetota > Brocadiia > Brocadiales > Brocadiaceae > Kuenenia. The sequence continues at coordinate 42,090 of NZ_JBDIWA010000013.1, read as the reverse complement.
TCCATCCATTCCGGGTGAATATCCTACAATAATTAAACCATGGTTCTTTATGCGATCCGTATTTTGGTGTTTGTCGGTGGGGTCTTCTGGTATGTTAAAAAACTTGCTATCTCTTAAAAGTTTTGTTTCAAGCTCCATACTTTGATCTCTTGATTTAAAGATCATTATTGGTCTTTTCCTATTTTTAAACAATCTTCTTTCCTTTAGAAAGAAAAACCTGAAAAAACAAAAAAATAAAATCACATTGGATATTAGAATCCAGATTATAGTATATACATCAAAGGCTGTAGCTAAGTTATTAAAAAAATTTAACATAATATTCATTCCTTTATTAGTGAGTATTGACTTTTAGTTGTAAAAATGGTGAGTTTAGATTCATTCATAAAGCGAAAGCTCTATCCAGCCAAATGGCATAGAAGGCAAGCTGTTTTTATAAGCTATACGTTGGGTTTTAGGAAAAGGTTTAAGGAGATCTACTATCCTTTTGCCTTTTTTATTTTTATTTTGCTTCTCGCTAAAACTTAGCGCACATTTAGGGCATCTTTTTATTCTGTTATAAGTTTTCCAAATATTGGCTTTAGTTTCCCATAAAGTCTGGATTGCAGTATTACAATTTTTACAATAAATCTCATATTTGTTTTTGCCTAATTCGTATTTCTCTCTGATTCTATCTATTTGATTATCATTTAGCAGTTCTACAAGCGTTATCCCTACAAAACCAGAACCGAATCCTAATACTAAGTAAAAATTATCATTTTGACCTTTTATTATATTTTCCAAGCACGAATACTTGCTTTGAAGTTCTTTAAGACTGATAGTATTTAAATCACTTTTAGTAAGATTACCCATCCTGCATCTTTCACAATATTTCTTAGCAGGATTTTTAAAATCTTCACCAACTGCAGAGTTACAGTTTTTATGTAAGAAAAATTGCATTTGTCCATCCCACAGTTTTTTATAATAGGCGATAACGGACTTGGAAAAGCTTTTTGTTGCTTCTGATAGTTTTGTGATTATGATATTTTCTGTCTCTTGAATATTGTCCCTTTTCACTTGAGACAACTTTAAACCAAATATCTTCTCAAATTTTTCATTTAGACCTATCCATTCCCGCAATGTCTCCAATTTGTGGGCTTCAAAGAGGAGGTTTTTATCAACTGAAATTTCTACCGTAAAACCTTTGAAATCTTCTTGTATTGTTTCAAGGTATAAATCTTCTTTTTGTTTAGGCAGTAATTCACCACCTTTTTTCTTGGTAAATATGTTGTAGGGATATATTTTTATGCATTGATCATAACTAAGGTTTTGGGTATCTGAAACTTTCAAGAGTTTCAATAGATCATATTTTGAATCCCTGTAATCAATTTCCCCGTCTTTCTTTTTAACACCGCAATTAAAAAGAGTATTCATCAACTCTTCATCAGCATTTTGAGGCTTGGAAGGAAGCTCTTTACTAAAGAATTCTGGAAGTATATTTGAATCTGAGGAAATGACACTATAGGCAAGGGCAGTTCTTAGGCATCCTTTTATTGATGAACCTGGGATAAATACAGAATTTATGCTATTATTAATGCATTCCTTAACTTCCTTCTTGTCGAATCCTTTACCAACCTTTACCTTTGAGAATCTGTTCTCATCTTTCAAATTTTCAATAATATCTTTTCTTTTGATACTATCCAAAAAGCTATTCAAACTAGGTTGGAAAGATTGACTTTCAATCCATTCAACGAATTTTTTATGTTCTTCTGAAGTCAAATGTTGGAATAGAAAATCAATTTCGATCTTAATAAGGTTGTTATCATTGTCTATCAGATAAGAAAGACCATTATATTTATTACCATTGCCTATATGCACGGGAGTGAGGGTTCTCACAGAGAACTTTACCGGTTTTGTTATTTTCATCTTTCGTCCCCAAAATCTAGTTTTCCCCACACAGGATAACAGAGTCCATATTGGTAAATCTTTTTTCCTTTTAATTCTTTTACCTCAACTATATCACCGTAGATTTTAGCTCGCTCTTTTGTTTTAAATATAGATCCTTCTAAAAGGGTCATGGTTAGATTCTTCCATATGTCTTCTCCCATAAATTCCTCTCTGGATTCTACCTTTGATCGAACGGGTTTAATCTGATATAAGGCATCTGTTTCAAAATCGATCTCATCCTTTGCAGGATTTGAAATAAATCGAGAAAGACTTACAAATCCATTGGCGTTTTCAATATTGAAATTAAACGGACTTGTAATAAATGGATCGATCCAAAAATGATTCTTGCCCATTCTTTTGTTGCTTCCGATACCTGAGTCGGATAAATACTTAAAAACAGGCTCAAACCAATTTATTTCTTGTGTCTTAAAGAGAAAATATAAACCAATTCCTTTCCCAAAATATATCTCATTATTGTAAAAAGTTTGTCCTTCACCAGTAGTGGAGTTGGAAAATCTGTCCAGTTTATTCTTTTGCACTGCAATAGATTCGATATGAGGGGAATCTTGTCGGTTATCAAGAAATTCTATAAAGAGATCTTTTTCTCCTCTTTCTTTGAGAATTCCTTCAAATTGGCTATGAGGAATCCAACTAATTTTTCTAAAACGTTTATACTCTGATACTGTTTTAATAAAAAAGATATTCTCAGAGTAATGAGGTTTATCAAACTCTAATTTCCATTTATCTTGATATTTTGTCGCTATTTCTTGTAGCTTATTTTTCGACAAGGGAGGTAATTCCGGCTTAGGAAAATAATATATTTCTGTTTCGTCATATTGGACAAAACAAGGGAAGGTCGATGAAACAAGAAAAGGTAAAGACTCCCTCTTGACGAATCTTTCCAATAAATTATTTAGCCCGTTATCTCCAGATTCTCCATACAAGGTTCGAATTGCCCAGCAGATAGCCCCAAACAGGGTATCAGAAGAAGGAATTATTTCAAACGATGATTTAGGTCTGAGCTTAATCAGGTATTCAATCATGTTTTTTTCTCAACTAAAGAAAATATTTTTTCAAAATTATCTAAAATATCTTTTGCGGTACTGTGCGTATTTTGATTTACCTTTTCAAGTTTTTCAGCCATTTCGTTCCTATAATAGCTAACATCTCTTCTTTCAACCTTGATATTCTCAAATCTTACCCTTCCAGAACCACGACTACCGCTACCTCCTAAAGTACTGTCTTCTAGTAATTTTATTCCTACAAATAGGATTTTAAGTCTTTCTATATCTTTATCTTGATAAACATCATAAATAAATTCTGCAGTAAAAATAGAATCAGCTGGAACTCGTTCCATGCTTCTAGGATTGGCTGCTGAAGTAATCCTATCAATGGTATTTTCAGTCTTAAGCTCCGTGTAAACTTTTTCACCCATATAATCTGTCCAACGTTTAATGGTTCCGTCCCACTCTGATTCATTTTTTCTTTTGCCATTTGTATCAAGAAGTCCTTGAGGCCATGCATCCAGTACTGTGAGTCGTGTTGGACCTTCGGTGTGAGTTTCAGCGGATGTGCCAAAGACGACACAGACATCACATTTACCACAACTGCAAGGGCTTGCTTCCCATTTTCCTTCTTTATTCAGCTTCAGAGCGTTTTGTATTCTGGATTGGTCGGTACCTTTGTCAGGATATTCGATTATCCATTCTAATAAACTCCTCAACTTTCCTTTTAAAGATGAACCTGGAATATAAGGCAAACCAGTTATTTTATCCTTAATCACAGGATTGTCTAAACCTCCTATTTCAAAACCTTCCTCTGTACCGCCAATATGAAGGGCAGTAATTGTTCTTAAATCTGCTTTAATGACATACTTCCCTTTAAAATCGAAATTTGTACTTTGTGACATGATGTTTACCTCCAATATTTATTCTTTAGTTTTCGTTTCAGATTCCATTTTATGGTAAGCTAATATTGCGGATAAGAATTCAACTAAAATTTTGTAGTCTTCTACAAATTTTACTTTCCCATCTGACAAAGCCTCTTTCATTAACTGATAAAATTTTTCTGCAATTAATCTTCTTCCCTTTGCGTAAGCTAATTCTGGAAATAGCATATAAAATTTATGGGAAAAATTTTCTACATCTTTTAATTCCCCTTTTCTTCCTACCAATATATTTTCTAAAGATTTTACGCTTTCAAAAAATTTTCTTAGTTGATTAACCTTCATTTCTGTCTTTTCTTTCCTCTTAGCGTCAATTATATATTTTGCAACTTTATGAGCTGCCCAATCATTTCTAGCAAAATATTCAGGCGTTAATACTTCTTTAAGAGTGCCATTGCTTTTTATTTGACTAATTACATCCTCTATAGACTCTGGTTGTTTCATCATCTTACCTCCTTTATTTCCTTGATTTCATTAAGGCATAATTTGCCACTAATCTTATCTTCCTAAGATATCTCTCAGCATTTCCTTCGGTAATTAATTTCTTTTTAAGTTCTTCTTTGATTTTATCGTCCTTTACATTTCGTGTTATTTTATAAACAAGAGCAGGGATAATATTGAGATTCTCACTATCCCCAAAATATTTTTGATAATCCATTATCAATCCGTAAATAAAACTCCTGGGTAGTTTATTCTCCTTCAGTTTTGTTCCTTCATATAAACTATTAGCCAGTTCAAAATAATCATAAAATGTTTTTACTTTTACTGGTTCTCCTTTATGCGCACCTTTGATAACTATTTCCTCTTCGGCTTCTCTTACTAACTCGGCTTTCCATCGCTCTCCCTTCTCATAACCCCAAACTGCTGTCTCACCGAAAAGGGTAACCCTGTTTCTTCCTAATGCTTTAGACCTTTCATCGAGCTCATCACCCGTCTTTTTCGCAGCTATACTAATAGGATATTTGGGGTTGCAAATAAAGATTCCTGCTGAAAGGGAAATATTGGGATTATGGCATGTATAAGCCCTGAATTTATCATTAATTCTTTGAGCTAATATTGGTATTTCGCTCCAGGGACCAACAATTAACAAATCGTCGCCACCCGAATATGAAATATAGAAGATATTTTTTATATCTTCGTTTGATACACCGTTTTTTGATGCCCAATCATTGTCGGAAGCTGTTTTCCACACTTCAAAAACTTCCTGACAGATATTGTTTATGTAACCAGTAAAAAAATAAATTAACCCCCTGCTCAAGGTAGATATTCGGGATATAGACTCAAGGCTTTTTCTCTCCTGCTCAATTTCTGTTCTGGAGATTTTTAAACCCATAGAAAAGATAAAACCCAAATAATCAATATCCATCTTCAGAAGCCCGATCTTTTTGTCACCTATACTCATTTCTGCAAGAGATTCAAAGGATAGCGTTTGACCTTGGCGAACAATTCCTTCTTGCTCGTCTGAATTTTGCGAATCTTTTACTTCTTCCGACTTTAGTTTAATCGTTTTATTTACCGTAGGCAGAGTATTTCCTAAAAAAGTAAAACCTTTGATATTAGAATCAGCCAAGTAATTTATTCTTTGGACATCATAAATTATCCCCTGTTTTATGAAATCTATTAGGCTGCTATCAAATTCATCTGAAAGATAAACATTACCGAATTCAAAAGGAATTCCAGCAAGCGTTTTAATGTTAACATCTCCTTTTTTAGTAAATATAATGTATTTAGCCTTTCCCAAAGCCTCTCCAACCTTCCTATGAGTTTTACATTGGTAACAAATTTCTTCTGCTTTTTGTACTAAAGAGAGGTTACATGACTTGCATATAGCAATTTTGTTTTCTTTCTCCACTTTTCTTATAATAAAGTCCTTGTCCTTGAACTTCCTTGAGAATTTCCTTTTCTTTTTCAAAGTGAGATTGTCTTCTAGTTCGGCTTTCTTTTCACCGTATTTTTCCATAAGCTCAGGCTTACTGAGTTCTATCTTTTCTAAAATTAGACTTAATTCTCCATAAAATTCTTTGATAAGCCAATCGTTAACTGTCTCTTCAAATTTATTTAGTTTGTCTTTTACTACCTCAGTATTTGGCAAAAGTAGTTCAAAGACTCCACCACCACAAAAATTTATATTAGCAATGGTCAAATCTAGCCTATCAACCAGGTATTTAGCCATAAGTTCTGGTAACATTGTTAAATAGAACGATCTGCCTCTCAGCCTCTTAGCTATCCCACCTATGCTTTGTGCCGCCGTTATTTTATAAATAAAATCCTGAATTCCAGATATGCCTACTGCCAATAAAATAAAGGAATTGTCTTTTGTTTTGCTGCTTTTTTCCCACCAATACAAGCAAGCTGCAATTGCTGAGGTAGTTTTCAGATGATCAAAGAGAGATATATCCGTAAATACATTAGTTGCACTAGGGATAGACCATGTATATTTTTGCAAAAGATAATATACAGAGTTAAAATAATAGTCAAAATTTAGGGGTTGAATTTCTTTAAATTCAGCTTCGAAACCTTTAATATTTATTTCTTTATCCCCATACCAAAGTTTTTTGTATTCAGATACCAAATTCTTCCCATGCTCTGACTTTAGATTTTCCTTTTTGACAGGGAAAAGAATACCTTCTTCTGCCTCCAAAGGATTTAGTTCATAATACCAATTACTATAAAACTTCCCTTCTTTATCAGTCATTTGATATTTTAGTTGAACAATATCAAAGATCGAATTCAACCTCATATTTTTATGAGTTTCTTGTTCTTTTTCATCATCTTCAAAACTCTCAACGCTGGATGAAAGTATATCTGCTTCGTTGACAATAGATTTTGTCTTATGGTGATAAGATGATACTTCGGATAAATAAGTTTTATCTATTCCAGATGGCAATTCTTTGATAATTTCATCAATAAAATATTTTGTCCAAATCACATGTTGGTTGGAATAATACCCTTTATTGCAAGGACATAATTCTTTCATCCTAGAATCAAAATCAAACCCAAGTGTTTCTACTTCAGCCCTTTGCATAAGCTTTCCTATGTCATGCAATAGTGCTGCAAGCATCACGGTCTGATATTCTCTTTTTTGATTTTCGTCCATATCTTCCTCTCTCACATGTCCGTTCTGTATGTTTTTTACAGAAAATATTTTCCTAAATAACTTCCAAAACCTCATATTTCCCCAATCCAAACGAAGTCCCTTTCCCCACGTGCACGTACTCTCCCAATCTTAAAAACAGCATAAAGTTCGATAAATCACCCTCATACGAAACAGCGCCGATAACACCGCCCAGTGACATCCATTCTTCATGCCTTGTGGAATAGCGCTTCCAATCATACCAATGGATATCCGATTTTATCTGGTTTACTGCCTTTGCCTTTTCGATGAGACCTTTAAAGTCGACCTGAAATTTTTCACCACAATGGAAATAGGATAATGAAGAGATACGGCGTAAGAGGTTTCTGATGAGGACGTGGAATTCGATTTTATCGGTTATATGACCATCAAAACGCAGACGTAAGGGGGTAAGGAGAGAAATGGTTAAATGGTTCGTATGGTTATCTGCCTTTAAAGTTTCCTTTTCCCTTTTACAAGAGGATATGATCGCCGAATTTTTAACCTCTTCTCCATCGTTTGGCTGAACGCTCACGACGAAGTCCTCCTCTTCGCAAGGTGAGGGCATTTGATTATGGATTGCTATTTTTTCCCCTACGTAAGATGGGAGACTAGTGGTGGGGGGCTGATGGTTTAATTGATGGGCGTGGATTATGGGGTAGCGGCTTGTAAGTGTCTGATCTTTATGGTTGTAGATTTGTACAGCTTCGTTTCCCAAATCCATTCCTTCGGCCTGAAGCAGGTCATATTTACCACGACCTTGCCCGATTCCTTGTTTACCAAGTTCTGTAAAGGTGTAAATGAAATATGGCAGGTAATCGATAGCGTTGCCGATGAGGATTAGATGGAATGAAAATTCTTCGCCAGGTGCAAAGGTTTGTTTTTCGGTAACGGGGGGTTCGATGACGAAGGGGTGTGGTACTTTTGGATAGAGACGGAGCATCCCGGCATCTTCAGGAGGTGGGGTCTCAAAGATATAGGAATAGATGCACTTCTGCTTTAAGAGATATTCATCGCATTCTTTGCCCTTGATTACACAGACTACACGTCTAAAGGCATATCCAAAACCGCCGCGGAATGCGGCGCCTTTATATGCGGGAAAGCGTATTTGGTCTTTAGTGCAGATGGTGAGCCTGAATTTTGCTACCCGAAACCTTTCGAACATAGAAACTCCGATCAGGGTTAAATGCCAGGTAACCTCTCAATAAGTTGAGGTTTTTATAATAGTTTCTACAGTCTACAGTTTGTCGATTGCGGATTGATGACTGCACAGTATTCCCCATTAATAAGGAAGTAAGGGGGGTGTTTACCTCAACTTATTGAGAAGTTACGATGCCAGAGAGGTGGAACTTTCTGAAGAACAGCCTGCCGATACTATATGAATGCCCGTGTAAGAAAGCAAATGAAAAATAGAGGGACTAGGGAGGGGATAACAGGGGGAGGGATCAGTTGATTTTGCAGAATGAGTCTGTTTTTCGTTTCATCGCGTAATAAGCTTTTGCAAAAATATGCCCATACCTTTCGTACAACATTTTAAATGTTTCGTTGTTAATATACCTGCACTTCAATGCAAACTCCAATACTGTTTATGTTTCTGCCTCTTCTTATTCTGCCGCGGTTAATTTATTAACAAATACCGCCTTATACCTACATTTTATCACGCCTTCTGCAAGATTAACGCAGACTGACACTGAAGACCTTCGGTGTAGGGGGGATTAAGCGGCAGCGAATCCACCACAAAAAAGACAGGGAATCCCGGCTATATCATATACACTTCTTTAGGGTAATTTTCTTGTCCTGAATTTATAGGCTTTTATAACAACAAATGATTCATGGTCACACCTGAGTAGTACCGTACCCTGGATGAAACAAAATCAAAAACCATCGGACAGAATAAAAACAAAAAACCCTCCCGCATGCCTTGATAATACGAGCAGAATAAAGACTCTTTGTAAGGAACAAAAATATATCAAAACACCTGAAAAGGTCATTAAAATGTTATGACATGTTTGCGATTATTCTGTCTGCAAACTCTGAACATTTCAGCAATTGAGCGCCGTCCATTTGCCGTTCCAAATCATATGTTACCGTTTTTTGCCGAATGGTTTTCTCTAATGCCGCTATAATTAACATTGCTGCTTTATCCCATCCAAGGTGTTCAAACATCATAACTCCTGATAAGATTACTGAGCCGGGATTAACAATATCCTTTCCGGCATATTTTGGCGCAGTGCCATGTGTCGCTTCGAAGATTGCCGCATTATCGCCAATATTGGCGCCCGGCGCCATGCCTAATCCGCCAACCTGTGCCGCGCAGGCGTCGGAGATATAATCGCCGTTTAAATTTGGAGTGGCAATAACACTATATTCCTCTGGCCGAAGGAGTACTTGCTGGAACATTGCATCTGCAATTCTATCCTTTATCACTACCTTGTTTTTGGGTGCTTTGCCGTTATGTTTTTTTTGTACTTCTTCCTCAGTTATTACCGATTTAGAGAATTCTTCTCTGGCGACTTCGTATCCCCATTCACAAAAGGCGCCTTCAGTATACTTCATAATGTTGCCTTTGTGCATAAGGGTTACACTGTATCGCTTTTTATCAATGGCATACTGAATTGCACGCCTTACCAACCTCTTTGTGCCTGTCACACTTATCGGTTTAATGCCAATGCCGGAATCTTTTCTGATTTTTACCCGGAACTCTTTTTCTATAAAAGCGGCGAGTTTTTTTGCCTCGGGAGACCCTTTTTTGTATTCGATACCCGCATAAACATCCTCGGTGTTTTCACGAAAAATGATGACGTTTAATTTTTCCGGTGATTTAACAGGACTGGGAACGCCATCAAAATAGCGGACAGGGCGGACGCAGGCATATAAATCGAGTTTCTGGCGAAGTGTGACATTGAGGCTTCGGATTCCACCTCCAACGGGTGTCGTCAGAGGGCCCTTGATTGCTACCTTATATTTTTTTATTGCTTTTAAGGTTTCCCCGGGCAACCATTCGCCACATTCGTTAAAGGCCTTTTCTCCTGCCAGTACTTCCAACCAGTGAACCCTCTTTTTGTTTTTATAGGCAATGCTTACTGCAGCATCAAACACCCGTACCGAAGCATCCCAGATATCAGGGCCTGTACCGTCTCCGCTGATAAACGGAATAATAGGGTCATTCGGTACAACCAAATGAGTTTTTTCTTTTGTTATAGCGCTACCTTCCTTTGACAGTTTTTGTGTTTTTGTTACCAAGACGAACCCTCCTGTAAATTTGTTCAATTTTGCAGCAGTTTATAAAAGGCTTCATAGTACATTCATAAGAAGATAAATTCAATTTAATAGTAACAGAAATTTAGTAAGGCGCCTTGTTATGGGTTCATTGCTTGCATGTTCCGTGCGTGGTAGTATATCTTATGTTACTGATATCCCTGGCAAAACTCCGATATTAATTCATAGTTATTTTTTTAATTTTAATAAAGACTAAATGGGTTGTGCCTGCAAGAAATATTGTATAAATTGAACATTTTGGACATAAGATGTGTAGATATATTTTTTTACCAACTAAGGAAATAATATTATTGACAATATAATTTGTGTCTGCTACCATGATTCTCCTTTAGTTTTGCATCTTATATTAAGATGTTTTTATGGCCTTACAGAGAAAATATTATAAGGAGGACTATGTTGAACGACGAAGAGATTGAAAAAGGTGTAACCTCAATAGTTGCAGAGGTTACAGAGCTGGATGAAAAAGAGATCTGGGAGAAAAGGGATGCGAATTTTTTTCAAGATCTTGAAATTGATTCTCTTTTAGCGCTTGAGATTTTAGCGCTTATAGAAAAAAAGTTTAAAGTACAAATTCCAGAAGAAAAACTTGTAGATATTACTTCTTTGAGCGCCACGATTGATTTAACAAAATCGGTTTTGGCGGAGAGTGGGAAGTAAATTGGTTATTCGAAAATCATTGTGTAATGAAAGAAAGAGATATTCAACATGATACTTTTTGAGGAAATACGATCACTTCTTCCTCAAAAATATCCCTTCATATTTATCGATAGAGCGATTGAGTTTGAAGAAAGCAAGAGAATCGTTTGCGTAAAAAACATTTCCGGTAATGAACCCGTCTTTGTAGGACATTTCCCTGATTTTGCCATAATGCCTGGTGTTTTAATCATTGAGGCGATGGCGCAAGCTTCAATAATCTTGTTCAAAAAGAGTCTTCCTTCCAGGAACGATGAAGATGCGGTTTTTTTATTGGCATCAGTCAATAATGCCAGATTTACAAAACCCGTCATTCCCGGTGATCAGCTTACCATAGAAGTGATTGTTGAAAAAATTGTTTCGAGGGGCGCTATAGTTCAGTCTGTTGTGAAAGTTCAGGAAAAGGTCGTTGCTAAAGCAGCGTTGACATTTGGTATTGCGGAAAAGAGTTCGTTGGTTTAATTAAAGATAGCATGAATATATGAATAAACGAGTTGTTATAACTGGTGTTGGGATGATAACGCCCATTGGTTCGGGGAAAGATGCTTTTTGGAACGCCCTTACCGCAGGGGAATCGGGCGTATCTGAAGTGTCATGTATAGATACTTCAGGATACAGAGTCCATAAAGGGTGCGAGGTCAAGAATTTTAATTATTCAGATTATGTTAAAGATGGCGTCTTGAAAGAGATAGGCAAGGGTTCTCAATTTGCGATAGCGGCTACGAAACTTGCGTTAGATGACGCCAAAATTGATCTGTCTAAAACTGAATTGGAACGAATGGGGGTGTCTGTTGGGACAACTGCCGGGGAAATACAAATCTTAGAGAAAGTAAATTACATCAGACATAGAGACGGAGAAGCCAGAGTAGCCCCTGATTTGTTTTTAATGCATCCCTGTAACAATATTCCTGCTAACATTGCAATTGAATTTGGTTTGAAAGGCCCCAATACGATAATACCCACTGCATGTGCAGCGGGGAATTACGCTATTGGCTATGCTTATGATTTAATTAGATTTGGAAGAGTAGACGTGATGGTTGCGGGGGGTTCTGATCCCTTTTCGAAAGTGGCTTTTACCGGTTTTGCCCGTTTAGGCGCTATAGCGCCAGAAATTTGCCAGCCATTTGATAAAAATAGAAAGGGCATGATGGTTGGTGAAGGTGCGGGAATGCTTGTTTTGGAGTCGCTGGAGTGTGCAGAGAAAAGAAACGCAAATGTTTATGCTGAAATTATTGGTTATGGTTTGAGTTGCGATGCATATCACATTACCATACCACATCCGGATGGCGAAGGTGTTATCTCTGCAATGATAAAAGCATTAAAGAGTGCAAACCTCAGGCCTGAAGATGTTCAATACATAAGTGCTCATGGTACCGGTACTCCTGCAAATGACAAGGCGGAAACTATTTCAATAAAGAAAGTCTTTGGAGAAAAACCTGAACATCTGGCAATTAGTTCAATAAAATCGATGATAGGGCATACAATGGGTGCTGCCAGTGTTATAGAAGCAATTGCTTGCGCCTTAGCGGTGCAAAACGACATTATTCCTCCTACGATAAATTATGTTACGCCTGATCCTGAGTGTGATTTGGATTATGTGCCCAATGTCATGAGAAAACAAGAGGTAAACATTGCGTTGAACAATGCTCATGCCTTTGGGGGCAATAACAGTTGTCTGGTAATAAAGAAATTTACCAATTAGAATATTTGTAAAGAAAATTTATTTTAAAAATAATTGAAATAATTATATTTAGAACGATATTTCCAAAGTTGAAGCGTATAAAATAAGAGGTTTATAAATGGGCGATACGAGGATTGTAATTACAGGAATATCTGTCATCTCCCCTCTTGGAGAAACGAAAGAGGTCTTTTGGCAAAATTTAATAAATGGGGTATCCGGGATTAAACCGGTAACGTTATTTGATGTAACTCATTTTAATAGTAAACAGGCGGGAGAGATCACGGATTTTGACCCTAAAATTTATTTGGGGAAAAAGGGTATTCGCCACATCGACAGAACATCCCTTCTGGTATCTTCGGCTACGTGTCTGGCGATTAAGGATGCAAATCTTGAGAATAATACTTACAATGAAGATGAATTAGGCATCGTTGTAGGCTCTACTTATGGCAGTATAGATAGTATAAGTTCTTTTGATTTTCAATCACTCAGGGAGGGTCCAAATTATGTAAATCCGATGGACTTTCCCAATACGGTAATAAACGCACCTGCCAGCCGGGCGTCGATTTTTTGCAAGGCAACAGGCTTAAGTACAACAATTTCTAACGGGGTAACGAGCAGCATTGACGCCATTATCTATGCATCTGATTTTCTGCGAATGGGAAGGGTAAAGGCGGTAATTGCAGGGGGAGTTTATGGATTAGGCCATGACATTTTTTGGGGAGCGCATAGCTCAAAAATCTTGGCGGGGAGTAATAGCGGTACCCTTGAAATTAGTGCGCCTTTTGACAAGAGACGTAATGGCATGGTCCTGGGAGAAGCCTCTGCGCTGGTTGTTTTAGAAACATTAGAGGATGCGTTAAAGAGGAATGCAAATATTTACGCGGAAGTAAGGGGTTATGGAACAGCCTTTGATCCTAAGATGTCCACCAGTAAAGAATACCAGACAGACGGCAGCATAAGGGCTATCGGGAGCGCTTTAGAAGATGCAAAATTAACGCTTCATGATATTTCCTGCATATCTGCTAATGCATATTCCGGAGTGTATGGCGATGCAATGGAGGTAAGGGCTTTAAAAGAAGTATTTGGCATGCGCGCGAAACTTATTCCGGTGACGGCTATCAAATCAATGACAGGTGAATGTCTTGACGCATCAGGGGCTTTACAGACAGTGGCGGCGGTGATGTCTCTTAACACGCATACTATTCCTCCGATAATTAATTATAAGGAACCTGATCCGGAATGCGACCTCGGTTTGGTTGTTGAAAGAGCGGCGACTGTTCCGGTAAAAAATGTCCTTATAAATTCATCCTCACGTTTAGGAAATTGCTCTTCCTTGATAGTATCAAAGTTTAAATAAGTTTCATGTCATCGACCAAGCCTATCAAGCCACATATTCAATCCACAAAAATCGATACATTATATCCTTCTTACGATGTAATCGTAATTGGAGCGGGTATCGCAGGCCTTATTTGTGCCGCATTTCTTGCTAAAAGCGGGAAAAAGGTGCTTCTTATTGAACAGCATTTTATTCCAGGCGGATATTGTACTTCGTTTAAAAGAAAAGGATTTCTTTTTGATGCGGCTGTTCATCACATCGGTGGTTGTGGTAAATGGAGTGTTGTTGGACGTTGTTTTAAAATGCTCGGGATAGATATGGATTTTTACCACTTAGATCCCATGGATAATCTGATTTTTCCAACATTCAGCATTGAAATTCCTGCCGACTTAGACGAATATTTATTACGTCTACAGAAAAGGTATCCACATGAAAAGGACAATATTAAGGGGTTTTTTCAAGATTTTATAAAGCTTTATCGTGCTACATTTCATAATGAAAAAAGTCAAGTTATAGAAAAATACAAAGACATGACTTATGGTATGATGCTCGACCATTTTTTTGATGATAGTGAGTTAAAGATGGTTCTTTCAGGGCAGTGGGGTTATGTAGGTTTAGCGCCGTCGAAAGCATCTGCGATTGCCATGTCTCAAATGATGATAAATTATCTTAAGGATGGCGCCTTTTTCCCAAAAGGCGGAACGCAAGAGTTTGCAAATGCAATTTTTAGGAAATTTATTGATTTTGGCGGACACGTTATGTTATCATCCAAAGTCAAAAAAATCTTAAAGAAAGGACTCTCCGTTAGCGGTGTTAAATTAAATGATGACAAAGAGATACATTCGAGCGTTGTCGTGTCTAATATAGATGCAAGACAGACGTTTTATCATTTGTTGAGTGATAAAAATGATGTGGATGCGATGTACCTTAAAAAGATTGAAGGAATGAAGGAAAGCTGTTCTTTTTTCCTCTTGTATTTGGGAGTTGGAGAAGGTATAGATTTAAATACTTTAAAAAGAGGATTTTATTTATCCGGCTCAACTTTCGACTCTATTGATAGTGAATGGATGTATATATCTGTTCCGACCAGGATATGCCAGACCCTCGCCCCGCAAAATAAGCAAATAATCTCCTTAGTAGTGTATAAGAAGGAAGAATTTTATAAAAATGTGACGGATTGGGAATTGCTTAAACAAAATTTAGTTTCAAATACTTTGGAGAGATTAGAAAGTTATTTGCCTGATATAAAAAAACATATAGAAGTAATAGAGATGGCTACTCCTAAAACCCTGGAGCGTTACACATTAAATACCAATGGGGCAGCTTATGGCTGGGCAGTGAGTGTTGATCAAATATGGGAACAAAGGCTTTCGCCGGCAACACCAATTAGCGGCCTTTATTTGGCAGGCCATTGGACAAGACCTGGTCCTGGTATATGTGCTGTTGTTTCTTCGGGATGGGGTGTTGCTAATTTAATTTTGGATAATTGGAGGTAAAAATATGAAAAAAATGATGCTCATTAATCCACATAAGCCTGGGAGGCATGGAGAAGAGAGTATTACGGTAATTGTTCAGATGCCGTTAAACCTTGCTTATATTAAGGCCCTTACGCCAGGTGATTGGGAATTTGATGTTATTGATGAAAATATTGAACTGGCAATTGATGATAATGGTGAACTTACTTTTGCACCGGTGGACCTTGTTTGTATTACCTCAGTGACCTACCAATCTCCCAGGGCATACAAAATTGCTACTGCATGTAAAAGGAAAGGCATGACGGTAATAATGGGGGGCATACATGCGTCTGTAATGCCTGAAGAGGCTTCAAAGTACGTGGATACTGTTTTTATTGGTGAAGCAGAGGAAGTATGGCCACGGGTAATAAAGGACTTTGAATCGGGAAAGTTAAATAAGGTTTACGATGGCGGTTTGCCGCCGTTGAATTTGATGAAAAGGGTTTTCCCTGACAGAGAGTTTATGAAGAAAAAATATGATTATAAGTTTTCTTCTATTGTCACTACGAAGGGGTGCCCGAATTATTGTGATTTTTGCAGTGTTCCTACATTTCAGGGAAGAAAATTCAGGGAAAGACCTTATGAAGATGTATTGGAAGAGTTAGCAGCGACTGATTATAAGGGACTCATGCTGGCAGAGGATAATTTTTATGGACATGGGAAGCGGTCAAATGAAAGGGCGAGAAATCTTTTTAAAGGCATGGTTGACCGCAATCTTCAAAAAGACTGGTTAGGGTTTACGGCTTTAAATATTTCGCAAGATAAGGAAACATTAGATTATATGGCGAAAAGCGGTTGTTTTGGCATGCTTATGGGCATAGAGTCGACCAATGAAACCGTTTTAGAAAAAATGAATAAAAAGGTAAATTTAAAGCTGGGCACAGACAGCTATTATGATTGTATTCAGAAAATACATGATGCGGGTTTGGTTGCCTGGGGTTCGGTAGTTTTTGGGGCTGATGGGGACGGCAAAGATTCTTTTAAAAGGATGACAGATTTTATATTGGAAAATAACATAGACATTTTGACCTTTGGCATTAACTGTCCTTTTCCAAAAACGCAGTTGTATCAAAGGTTGGATTCGGAAAAGAGAATATTCAGGAAAAACTATCCGGATGATTGGGAATATTATGATACAGCACATGTTGTCCATCGGTTGGTAGACATGACATTGGAGGATTTTATCGAAGGAATGCAATATGTTTATGATCATATTTATGCAGGAAATAATTTGAGGAAACGTTTTAGAAATTCTATTAAAACTACGAACAATCCCAGAAATTCCATGTTTGCTTTTCGTGTAGGTTCTGATTGGCAACAGGTATTCAGTCAGGTATTGGAAAATTTAAGATTATTATATGATTCCGGCGATTATTATAAAGATTATTATAAATCAAATTCTGTGTCTGTATCGAAACCACTGGTAGAAAGCATCGCCACATAACAACAAGGTATTTTTGGATATTTAATACAAAGTAAACGTGTAGGAAAGGAGAAATGAAATGATAGGCAAATTATTGTCTTTATCTATGGAAAAATCAATTATTCCGGATGTTAGCCCAAAATTTATTCTGATTGTTACGATAGCCCTTATCTTTGTGATACTATTTGCATGGAAAAAGGAGGAATAATTGCCTGTGAGCAACACAGCCTTTGATCTTGCTATCATTGGAGGAGGGCCTGCAGGTTATGTTGCGGCAATAAAAGCCGCTCAATCCGGCTTAAAAACTGCTTTAATTGAAAAAGAGAAAGTCGGTGGTATATGCCTGCATAAGGGTTGTATTCCCACAAAAACGCTGTTGTACTCTGCGGAACTTTACAGAAAGTTTGCTAATGCAGGTGAATACGGAATCATTACCGGCAGTTTGAATGTCGATTATCCTCTAATACATCGGCGCAAAGAATATGTTGTTAAACGCTTGTTTCAGGGAGTTCAGTCCCTTTTAAAAAAAAACAATGTCGATGTCTTCAGCGCCGAAGGGCGTATCATATCTAATCAGGAAGTTTCAATAGTCAGCGATAGTATAGAAACAAACCGGATAAAGGCAAAAAATGTTATACTTGCCACAGGTTCTGTTCCTTTCATCCCCAAAAACATACCTTATGATAAAAAATATGTACTTACCAGCGATGACATTCTTATGCGGGAAGAAATCCCAAAATCGATGATTATTGCCGGTGGCGGTGCGGTTGGGATTGAATTTGCCTGTCTCTTTAATGCGTTGGGAACAAAGGTTACGGTTTTAGAGTTTCTGGAGAACATCTTGCCTTCCGAGGATAGGGAAATCAGTGAAGCCTTGGAAAAACTGCTTATACGCAGAGGGATAAATATTTTGCCTAAAACCTCTTTGGAAAAAGTAGTAGTAGAGAATGGCATTACAATAGAGATTAATAACGGCAAAGATATTGCCGGAAACAAAGAATTTTTGAGTGCGGATTTATTACTGCTGGCGGTAGGAAGAAGGCCGCTGTTGGATGACCCAGGCATAAAGGAACTAGCGTTAAATTTTGATGGAAAATATTTACAGACGAATGAAGTTATGGAAACTAGCCAAAGCGGTATGTATGCAATTGGCGATATTACAGGGCCTCCACTTCTCGCGCACAAAGCAATAAATGATGGCATCTTGTCGGTAACTCATCTTACAGGGAAAGATATGCACATCACAAACCGTAAAAATATTCCAAGAGTTGTTTACGGTTTTCCTCAAGTAGCGAGTATTGGTCTTACACAAAAAGAGGCTGAGGAAATGGGATACAAGGTGAAAATCGGAAAATTTCCTTTTGCTGCGAACAGTATGGCAATAATTGAAGGAGAGTCGTTGGACTGTTTTGTAAAAATTGTTTCGGAAGAAAAATATGGTGAAGTTCTGGGAGTGCATGCAATAGGTCCTCATGTAGGAGAGTGGATGTGGGGAGTTTCGCTTAATTCTATTTTAGAAGGTACGGTTCAGGAAATATCAAATGCTATATTCCCGCATCCTACCCTTTCAGAGGCTTTATTTGAGGCCGCTCATTCAATAGTTGATAAACCTATACATAATTGATCTAAAGTTACAAGGGTATCCCATAAGAACATAAAAAAACAAAGTACCTATCGTGCATTTCTCTGTCCCTAACGCTATTCTTGTTCAAAAGAGAGTAATCTCCCATTTAAAGAACCGGTGTACCGGGGAATGTTTGTGACCTGCCTGAACGATGCTCGCCGACAGGTTGGTTTTCTGTCTTCCCGAAAACTTGATGCATCGAAGCCTCTCCATACCCACCAGTCATGGCAATCACATCATAACTACAATCCTTTTAGCACTTCTCAAGAGTAAACATGACATTTTTTACATATTTGAAAATTAGTGCACTTATTTTCATTCAATATGGGGAACACGGGGGTTGTACAAAAAGTTCCAAATGCTGATTTTGATATGCAACATACAGAGCATATAGTGCGAAGTGGTTCAGGTATTTTTATCAGAAGGCTTCATGTCCGGCGGTGTTTTTAAAATTGTTGCAAATTGTTTAGGGGTTAATACGCCGCCAGACAGCAGTGTTTTAAATGCATCTTCAACGGTAAGGTTTGTGTCTATCACCGCATCTTCTGTCGTATATATCAAAAAACCAGATGTGGGGTTTGGAGTGGTTGGTACAAAAACACTAATAAATATTTCCTTGCCGTTCTCTTTTACACTGCCTGTTACAAAACCAATTGCTTTTGTGCCTTCTTTTGGAAAATCCAGTATAATAACACGTTTGAAAGCTTGTTTGCCGGGGAGGCTTACTGCGTGTACGATTTGTTTCACGGTGGAATAAATATTGCTTATGACAGGTGTTTTTGTTAAAAGGTTTTCAGAATAATGAATTATTGATTTGCCGATAATATTTGCAGCGAAGATACCTATAAAATACAATGAGGCAAATGTGAAGATAAGCCCGATGAACGTAATTATAAATTCATCGGCAGATGTTTTTGGCAGTTCGGCGTCAAACAGAAGAAAAATTCTTTTTATAAGTGGAGAAAGAGTCCCCCCAATAAAACTAAAGAGAAATTTTACAACAAAAAAGGTTACATAAATGGGGAGGATTAATAACAAGCCCGTTAACATCCTTTTTCGGATGTCTGTTTTTAATAGATTGAAAAATTTATTTAATGTTTCCATACACGCCTTACTTTATCGAATTAAAAAGTTAAAGATTGCCATAAAATCGCCATAAGACCGGCAAAAATAAAATTAAAATCTGCTATCGTTTCCAGCAGCAATCCTTCAGTTATTATTCTTTTTTGGAAAAGATATTGATAACCGGAGGCATACGCTATGCACGGAAGCAAAAAATATCCCAGCGTTGATATCCATCCAAGGTGTGTGCCTGCTATGAGAAGAAATGCCATGAAAAGGGTAATGCTAACAAGAATTTTTTTTGTGCGTTCTTTTCCAATTGCAATAGGAATGGTTTCTTTGCCCAAAATGCGGTCCCCCTGAATATCCCGAATATCAAGAACGACAGCGCGTATAAAAGCGAGACTGAATGCGAATGCAAGAGCAATGGCAAGCGCCGGTATGAAGTCTCTCCGTACACCCAGAAAAGGAATTAAAGCGGTGCTTGCTGCCCAGGCGATGCCGTAGAAAATCTCTTTTGAACCCGGTATTTGCTCAAGGCTTCTGTAACGGATAAAACCGGAAAAACTCTTTGGTATAATTTGCAGCCGGTAAAAAATACCAAAAAGGCTGGCGAGAAAAATACAAAAAAAGATGGATTTACCGTGGTATAGCCCAAGAATTGAAGATAAGGCCGCTCCTAATATACCCAAAATAACAAAAAGGACCTGCTTCTTTTCGTAAAATTTTGCCCGCGCCGGCTCGTTGAGCGCCACGGATTCTTTATTGGCAAAATGATTAAGCACCTGCATTGAAAAAATGAAAAGAGCGGCGATTATGCAAAAAATCAATCTTGGCTGAACACCAAGCAGCAGTGCACACGAATAACTCATGCTTGCCGCACCTAACCCTACATAGGTGCAACTGCCTATTAAAAAGTTGAAGATATTTTTTGTGGCAAATAAGATTTTTTGGTATTTATTGACTTTGTATGTTCTTACCTTGTCAACAACCCTTTTTATCATCCAATTTGGTGTTGATGCGCCTGCAGTAACGCCAATGGTATTAAAATCTTTTAGTTTATTGAGATCTATTTCTGAGTCTGTTTCAACGTGAAATGTCGGAGTTCCCTGTGATTCGCATATTGTGACTAGCCGTGTTGTATTTGCGCTTCCCCTGCCTCCAACAACAATCATTGCATCTACAGATTTACAGAGATTCACTACTTCATCCTGTCTTTTGTAGGTGGAACTGCAAATAGTTTCAAAAGATTCTGAATTCGGATAACGCCTTTTTATTTCATCGATAGCCCTCTTAAATAAATGCCTGTCTTGCGTTGTTTGGGCGACAATGCATACCTTATCCATCGGGGGAAGTAGTTCTATATTTTCCATGTTTTCAACTACATGCCCTCTTCCTTCGGCATAACCGAGTAATCCTACCACCTCTGCATGTCCATTATCACCGACAATTATTGTCGAATATCCCTGTGCGGCATACTTTTTGATAATAGATTGCACCCTCATTACATGCGGACAGGTAGCGTCGCATACTTTTGCGCCTTTACTTTCGATTTCCTCTCTTCGGGAAGGAGTCACTCCATGCGCTCTGATGACAACCGTGCTATTCGAGAGGTCTGTAGTATCATTAACAATGTGAAGGTCTCTTTTTTCAAGATATTCAAGCACTTGCGGATTATGGATTAACGGACCGTCTGTATAAACTTTAGCGCCAATATTTTTCTCATTCGCCGCATCGAGCAGGATATCCATTGCCCTCCGGACACCCATACAAAAACCAGCGGTTTTAGCAACAAAAACTTTCAAGGATAACTCCAAAAAGAAATTTAAACAATATTACTATAGCAGACATAAGCTCAAGTATCTTCAAGATTTATAATTTTTAGACAGAATTCTATCAATTGCCATATTGGTTGTCAATGATTTTAAATGAGAGGCGCTTTCGCTATTGAAATAATTGGCGATTTTAATTTCTCAATTATTAATTGACAAATTTATTGATAATTTATATACTTCGGCTTACTTTGATTTCAGGAGTAGCCTGACTACTTAAAACAGCTTTTTTTGTATTAAATTTAGTGAAGATATTTGTATTAAGGAAGGGATTCGTAATTATGGTAAAGAAAATGCGTTCGATGGCCTTGGTTTTTAGTTTGTGCAGTATTTTATTTGGTTTTGTCTGTAGCTTGCACGCTTCAGAGAGTTTGGAAGATGGCATCTTATGGTTGACAAAAAATGCAGTTCGGGAGAAGTTTGGGACGCCAAATTACTTATATTGCGAAGAAGAGCCTTTCAGGAGATACAGAATAGTTACTCCGGAGGAAGAGGAAGGTTTGAAAAAAACTTTTTTGTATGATGTTCCGCTACACGATCTGTACTATTTAAAAAGAAATAACACTAATATAGAATTAAGAATTTATTATGGTGTTGACAGATCAAATGGTGGGGAAACATATCGTGTGAGTGAATACTATGTGAACTTTACGGATGGGCCGGTACCTCTTGGAAAAATCTCAGGATTAATTCCTGAATGTAAACCAATCCATCAGTCTCCAAAAGTATTTCAGGAACACATGTTTAACCTTAACAACTACAGAATAATCTTTGTTACTGATAAGGTTAGTTCGCTTACCAATCATTTCGGATCAATATTTGTTGATCCCGATAAGGATATAAAAGATTGGTCATTGACGTATGATGTTATTCTGACCGAAGGCGAATCCGAAAATGTATCGTCAAACAGTATGGTAAAAGAAATAATCGTGTCGGTAGATGGCGAGTACAGAATAGGGAAAACTAAGCATGTTTTTAAGACGAGACGCATTAATAATCCTTTGCAATAACGTGACGGTTTAGAGAATTAAAATCTGGTATCATTGAAAAAGCAGTAATGATGAATGACCTTTCATTTATCTTGCTGCTTTTTCTTTTTAAGGCTGATAATGGCAAAAATAATACGGGGAGGGCGATAATTGAAAATATGTTGTATTGGCAGCGGTTATGTAGGTCTTGTGGCAGGCACATGTCTTGCAGATATGGGCAACGATGTTATATGCGTAGATTCTAATAAAAGCAAAATAGATAATTTGAAAAATGGTATCATTCCTATATATGAACCCGGTCTTAAAGACATGCTGGAAAGAAATGCAAGAGAGCGAAGGATTACTTTCACAACAAATATTAAAGAAGGCATTCAAAAATCAGACGTTATTTTTATTGGGGTAGGAACACCATCCGACCTTAATAATTGCGCTGATATTTCTGCTATTATTTCGGTTGCTGAAAGTATTGGAAAATACATGAATGGGTATAAAGTTATAGTGAATAAAAGTACCGCACCTGTCGGAACGTTAGAAAAAATAGGAAAAGTGGTAAAATCGTTTCAAAAAAAAGCAATACGGTTTGATTTGGTATCGAATCCTGAATTTATGCGAGAGGGTGAGGCGATTAAGGATTTTACCAACCCGGATCGAATTGTAATAGGCGTGCAAGGCGAAAAGGCAAAAAAGATTATGGAATCGATATATAATGGTATTTCAAGAACAGATAAACCGATTATGTTTACTGATATAAGGAGCGCGGAGTTAATTAAGTATGCGAGTAATGCAATGCTTGCAACGAGAATTTCTTTTATGAATGAATTAGCGCAACTATGTGAGAAAGTTGGTGGAGATATCAAAGAAATTGCGAAGGGGACTGGATTAGATTCAAGAATCGGGCCACGGTTTCTCCAGGCAGGTATTGGATATGGCGGGTCATGTTTTCCGAAGGATGTAAATGCATTGATACAAATAATGAATGAAAATGGCATTGATGCAAAAATACTAACGGCGGTTAATGAGGTAAATGAACAACAAAAGAGGTCTCTTTTTGAAAAAATACAAACGCTTGTTCCCACAATGAAGAACAAAAAAATTGCTATATGGGGTTTGGCGTTTAAACCAAAAACAGATGATATGAGAGATGCGCCTGCTATAACGTTAATTAAGCAATTGCAGGAAGCAGGCGCTCAAATTAATGCCTTTGATCCTGAAGCAATGAATAATGCAAAGACTATCTTTAGAGGGATAAAATATTATGATGATCCTTATTCCGCGGCTAAAAACTGTGATGCCCTGGTGATTGTGACAGAATGGAACGAGTTTAGAGACCTTGATCTTAAAAAAGTAAAAAGACTTTTAAAATGTCCAAATATAGTTGACGGAAGAAATATATACGAACCGAAGGAGATGAAAGAATTGGGTTTTCATTATTTATGCGTGGGAAGATAATTATTAATGACCTTCAAGCTTCAGAGGAGGTATTATTGTTACATTTTATGATCTGACAGGCGTTAAAAATATTTACCTGTTGTTTACTTATAACAGGAAGGCAGGCTTCCTTTAATAATAAGTCAAGATCGAAATGTTTTCCTAAACCGAGTTTATCCCTTATGGGTGAGATAATTTTTTCAAATCGTGAGATGAACTGATTATCAATGCCGGCGTAATTTAAGATAAAAATATCCCCTTTCTTTTTGCAAACCCTTTTTATTTCATTTAAAGTGCGCATGGGTTCCGGTACAACTGTAATAACATGTGATGCAATGACTTTATCAAAAGTATTATCCCTGAAGGCCAGCAATGATGCATCCATAGTGGCTAAGTGCACGTTATCCAAGGTGTATTTCATTTTTTTCGCCTTTGCCCGCAGTAACATTTCTTCACTCAAATCTATTCCTGTTATACTGATTCCCTTCGGATAAAGCGGCAATGACAATCCTGTACCAATCCCTACTTCAAGAATGGTATCATGGGGTTCAATATCCATCATCTTAAGAGCTGTGCATCTGCCATGTTCGAATATTTTTCCGAAGAGCGTGTCGTAAACGTACGCATAAAGTGAATATATTTTTTTTATATGATCGCTCATGTGTGTGATTTATAAATTATCTGCTAAAAATTGGCAAATCTCGTCTTGTGCTTTTTTGGCATCGCGTAAGCTTTTAAAATTATTAATAAGAATAGAAAATGCAAGCCTATCGCCTTTAGAGGTATCAATATAACCGGAAAGCGCCGAAGCTCCGGCAATGTAGCCGGTTTTTGCATGAATTTTACCCTTATATTGCGGAGATGCCATACGGCGGTGAAGTCCGCCATCTATGCCTGAAATTGGAAGTGAGTCGCAAAACATTTTGCCGTGTTTGTGTGTATTCATATACGATAAAAGAGTGGTTATCATATTGGGCGAGAGTTTGTTTTCTTTTGACAAACCAGACCCGTCCCGTATTTTGTACTCTTCACTGTCAAAGCCTAACTTTTTCATGAAAGCGCTAATAACTTGTAAACCGTTTTCTGTATTGCCACAGCCTTTTATATGAGCTCCCAATGTTTTTATTATTTGTTCCGCATAGAAATTCTGGCTTCGTTTGTTTGTGATGTGAATAGATTGTTCCATTGTGGAAATGGTTTTGGCAATTTTAATAGGTTTATTCGAATATGATTTCCGGTCGTTTTCATTAATTAATCGGACAGTTCCAAAGACAGATATACCGCCATTTTCAAGCATTTCTTTAAAAAGTGTTACAAGATAGAGTGAAGGATTATGCACACTTACCCACTCCCGTTTCTGAGAGGCGTTCGTCCAAAATTTCCCCTTAACATAAATATCGTTTGTTCCTGGTTTTCGATAAATGGAATACGCATGTTGCTTCTCTTCAGAAGTATAAATACACTCGTTATAGATAGTGACAAACGAAGTGTTAGGTACAATTAACAGCGCGACTTTTTTATTTACGTTATTCCTGGGAACGAAAATAATATCAATGCAATTGTCATTAAATGATAAACCGCTGGTGGGCGCACAATACCACTCATGCAATTGGTTTTTTGGCCAGGCATCGTTGATATAATTGCGGTCAAAGATTGAGTCATCTGCTACAATATCCCCTGTAATTTTTTGTATACCAAGATTTTTTATTGCTTGTAACCAAGCATTCGGAATAGTTAAAATATTGCCGTTGTAAAATCTTCCCGATAGATTTGGATCGCCGCTTCCCCGGATGATAATGTTGCCTTCAAGTGTTCCATCGCCCGTTATATTCCCATCTGCTTCAACGGAGGTATTGTATTCAAAATCTGTACCTAAATATTCCAATGCGGTTGCGGTTGTTGCAAGTTTCATATTAGATGCAACCATGAATAAATCGTTGCTTTGGTAATTAACGACAGGGGTATTCGTTTTTAGAGATACAACGCTGATTCCGCAGTGAGCATTTTTTAATAAATATTTCTGTAAAATATTCCGGATTTGATCATTGATATGCGTTGGTTTAGCCTTGATTCCTTTGACTGGCAACGTTAAACATATGAATAAGGCAATAAAAATTATGCAATTTCTCATATAAAAATGCAATAACCGTTGAAATAGAAACATAAATCGTATTGGTATGAAAAATTGGGAGAGAAAAGTTATTTCTTTTTTAGAGAGGTTTTACGTTTTTTCGGTTTTATGTTTTCGGCGGTATATTTCATCTTTAACAAGTTATCGATAGTTTGCACTGCGATAATGGGATCTACAGGTTTAGAGAGAACAATATTTGCTCCGGCCTTAATTAAAGAAGATTCAACTCGCTTTGATTTTTGCTCACAAATCATAATTATGGGTAAAGATTTATTTGTTTTTCTGATATCGTACATAATTTCTATGCCAGGGATGTCTTGAACCATTTCGCTTATTATAAGAACATCCATTTTCCTCTCATGGAGAATATTCAGCGCTACATTTCTATTAAGTGCAACCTCTGTTTCATAACCGTATTGTTCAAATAAATCCCTTAATGTATCAACTGTTTGTCGCTCATCCTCAACAATCATTATTCTTGATGAAGGCATAATTTACCTTTCTCGTTAATTGTGTGGTTTTATAAGGCGCAAAAACCCGTATAATTAATTGTTTTAAAGAAAGAGAATGAAAAAGGAGCTTTAAAATTCCTTTTTTATGTTTTGATACATTTGTTTCACTGGAAAATGTTTTTGAATACTATTATTAATTAACTGATATGAAGGTTAAAATTTTTTCATTACTTGGCGAATCTCTCTTTCAACTGTTCTTTTTTTAATGTCTTCACGTTTGTCAAACTTGGATTTTCCTCGTACTATTGCAATTTCTAATTTAGCAAGTCCATTTTTAAAATATATTGATAATGGTATAAGTGTGTATCCTTTTTGTTGGACTTTACCTGCTATTTTTGATATTTCCCTTTTATGAAAGAGGAGCTTTCTTCTCCTTTTTGGTTCGTGATTTTGGCGATTACCCTGTTTATATTCACCAATATGCATTTCATACAGAAAGGCTTCGCCATGGTCCAATTGAGCGAAACTTTCACTTATACTAACATCCTTATTTCTTAGCGACTTAACTTCTGTACCGGTGAGCACAATTCCACATTCTATTTTTTCTAAAATCTCATATTGATAAAAGGCTTTTCTATTTTTGGCAATAATTTCCATGCTATTTAGAATAAAGCAAAGTATGCTTCTGTTTTATGAGTATTCTCACATGTATATGTTTTCTTATAGGTTTATTTTGAAACGATAATATTTATGAGGAATAAAACACGGTCTTCGTTTTATTTGAGTGTGATGTTACCAAAATAACCGCTTTAATAAGGAAAGTTTATAAATGAGACTAATTATTAGACAAAATGAATTTTCAACACTACGATAAAAAAATTTTATCGTAATTATTGACAACTTAAAGGCATACGATTGCAGATAATAACAAATTGCAAATGGCAATGCAAGGTCATTTTGTGAAAAACCTTTGACTTAATCATCTTTATTTCCTAGAATCTCTGCGTGAGTAATATAAGTAGATGTTGACAGAAACGATTATATTTGTTTGAAAATGTATGTCTTTTTTTTAATACCAAATCAGCAGAATCTCGTATGGGATATTCAAAAAAGTAAGTGTTTTTCAAGCCGAAGTGGCGGAATTGGCAGACGCGCTAGATTCAGGTTCTAGTGGTGGCAACACCGTAAGGGTTCAAATCCCTTCTTCGGCATTTAGGTGTTAAAGATAAGACGTGGTACAGGTTACAAGACACAAGGTCTTTTATAGAATTTATTCCATAGGTCCGATTTGTTCCGTGTAGCTACAACAATTTTCCGTAACTAAGGTTATAACATACACATCCCGCCCGTCCGATTCCATTCGTTTTTTTATGAACCCCTGATTAACGAAAGTTGACCATAGCTGTTTTTGGTAACACTGTAGTTTTTTTTGAAAAATATCTTTGTAACTACACCCCAAAGCTTTGTGACAGGCTGAATCCTTTTATTATAAGATGATTGACACCCCCCTCCAATATTCTGCACAAAAGGTCCTTTATCACAGCCAGTGTGTTTTTTTGGATAGGCATTGTTCCCGCAAATAAGATAATACAAATCCCTGCTTCCTCGTAGGTTCAGGTGTTTAGCTTAAATACCCTGTTTTCTATTGTTGATTATATATAGCAACTATACTGATTTTACGACTTTACCGGCAAACAAACTCGTTTATGTTTTTTTTGACAACATCAGGATTTTCTCTTTCAAAATCATTTTCAGATATTGTGTATTAACAATAATTATTACATAAAAACTTTTTGATTTTCGAAGTTAATTATTATATATTTCGTTGAGTTGGTGTTTAAATAATTTTTGCAATTTAATTAAAAGGAGGATCAAATGGGTAGCGTAAATGAAAAAGTTTATAAAATGTTGTGTGAGGTATATACAGCAGAGATAGGCGCTATAGGCATATATATGGACCAGCATACAAAGTGCGAAGATTTGGGGTTAAAGAAACTTGCAGAAATTCTGAAAAAAGACGCAATAGATGAAATGAAGCATGCAGAAATGTTAGCGGGGCGCATATTGTTTTTAGGGGAAATAGTTAAAAACCAAAAACACGCCTTACCTGAAGAAAAACAGTTTGAGATTGTTAAAATGTTAAAACTTAATAGAGATATTGAAGTTGAAGCTATTGCAAGATTAAATGAAGGCATAACAATATGTTTTAACGAAAAAGACCATGGAAGCAGAATGCTTTTAGAAGAAATTCTCAAGTCGGAAGAAGAACATTTAAGTAATTTACAAACAATGGTAAACAATATAGAAAAATATGGTGATCAATATATTGTTTTACACTTAATGTAATCTTCTATTAATCAGGTCTTAAGAATTATTAATAAAACAGGAAGTGCGTATTCCTTTATATCGCGAGGGTTTCCAGACGATCATGGAATTTATTTGCATTGCTGTCGGAAGTTTACTCGCGTCCGGTAGAAAAAAATGAGTGAATCTTATAAAAAAACTGAATCGATGGAGAATGTTGATTCTTTGTCCCTGGGTAGCAGTGAACTGAAATCCTTGTTGATTGAATACAATCAGAAGAATGAATTACTCAGTGAAAATGAAAGACGTTTTCGTACGATAACAAACTTTCTACCGGTAGGAATTTTTTATACTGATCTTGAAGGGAATTTTCTATTTGTTAATGAGCAATGGTGTAAGATTACAGGGTTTACCGCGGATGAATCTCTGGGAAACGGATGGATGGACGCATTGCATGCGGATGACCTCACACCCGTATTGAAAGTATGGGCAGATGCGGTAAAAAGCAAAAAAATATTTAAATCGGAATTTCGCCTTATTTGCCCTGATGGGAAGATTATGTGGGTATTGTGCATAGGAATTCCACTGTTTTTTTCTGATGATGCCGGGAAAAGAGAGGAAAGCAACGTTTATGTAGCGACAATAACAGATATTACCGAACGGAAACTCATGGAAGAAGAGTTGCGTAAAAGCAAGGATACGCTTGCCCATGCCCAGAGGATTGCTCAATTAAGCAGTTGGGAGTGGGATATTGAAAACAAGGAACTGTATATGCCTGAAGGGACATTTCATATGTACGGTTTCAGTAAGGAACAATCTCCGAATACCATTGAAGAGTTTATCGGGTGTGTACACGAAGATGACCGTAGTTTAGTGAAAGATGCATTTTCCTGCGCATTACATGGTGGGAAACCGCTTGATATTGAGTACAGGATAATACTTCCGGATGAGACGGAACGTGTTATTCGGTCATATGCGGAAATCGCTTATAGCGATGAAAAGAAACCGCTGAAAATTATTATTGCCAATCTGGATATTACTGAAAATGTGTATATAGAGGAAGAACTTCATAAACTGCATAGGGCGGTAGAATATGGTCCTGCGTCCGTGATGATTACGAATACTCATGGACAAATAGAGTATATAAATCAAAGATTTACCCAACTAACGGGCTATGCACCAGATGAAGTCATAGGTAAAAAACCGTCTCTTTTAAAATCCGGCCACACCCCTCCTGAAGTATACGTCTATTTGTGGAAGACGGTTGCTTCCGGCGGGGAATGGCATGGCGAATTATGCAATAAAAAGAAAAACGGAGAACTCTATTGGGAATCGACATCAATCTCCCCGATAAAAAACCGTAAAGGAGAGATTGTACAATTTTTTGCTATTAAGTTGGACATTACCGACCAGAAACGTCTTGAAGCTGAAAGAGACAATAATTTCAGAAATCTGAGAAGGTTGATGGACTTTTCTACATTTCTCAATGAGGAAACACAGGAAGATGTATTGTTTAAACATTTAACCAACACCCTAAAAGATGTTTTAAATCCGGATGGGATTGCGATACTGCTGCTGGACAATGACAATCAACTGATGAATGTAGTCATAATAGATCCTCCGGAATTGTCCGATAAAATAATAAAGGATGAAGTCCTTCTTGATCCTTCATTGTGCCGTGTGATACGGACAGGCAAAGAGCTTTATGTCGCTGATATTAAGAAAGAACATGCGTGTAAATGCCTGGCGTATACATTAGAAAATAGCGGATATGCATGCTGCCCTTTAATAACAGGCGGCACTACGATTGGGATGTTGTTTGCGATAAAGGAGGAAACCGGATACTGGTGTAATGAAGAGGTACAGAAATTATTAAAAACATATATTGGGCTTGCAATGTCTGCGTTGCAAAGAATCAGACTGATGAATTTTGCAAAACGCACGGCAATTACCGACGCCTTGACCGGGATATATAACAGAAGATTTTTTGATGAAATGCTGAAAAAACAACTGGCTTTAACGAAAAGGCGCGATGAGTGTGTGTGTCTGCTTCTTTTAGACCTGGATCACTTTAAGAGTATTAACGATACATATGGTCATTCGGCAGGCGACCGGGTATTGCAGGAAGTTTCCAGGATATTAAATAATTCGTTAAGAACTTCCGATGTATTGGCACGATATGGCGGTGAAGAATTTGTAATTATAATGCCAGGTGCAGATGTGTCGCAGGCAAAAGAAAAAGCAGAAGGAATCCGTAAATCAATTGAAGCTACTTGTTTTGACACGATTGTTTACGGACAAACTTATAGACTGACCGTAAGTATAGGGATTGCATCTTTTCCACAATACGGAACCAGTGAAACCCTGGTAAATGCAGCAGATGAGGCATTATACAAAGCCAAGAAAAACGGTAGAAACCGGGTAGAAACCGGGTAGAAACCTTTTTGATTGCCTGCATAGTATCTTTTGGTAGACAGCGTTTTTCACCAATAATAAGGCACATTACAGAATAGCTTTCCACGCATTGCAATCTCTTATAATAGAATAGCGATGTTTGCCGCATAGTGTAGGGGCGAAGCATTTGCTATAAATTGTCATAAATGCGTTCATACCCAAACGGGCAAATGCTTCGCCCCTATTTTTTCAAAAAACTAAAGTGTTACGTTTTGTTTCATGTTTAAGTGAAAGATGTGTGTCTCCATGCACTTTCCTCTCCTCCATACATAAATAAACGGGAACACCTTTGCTGTTTTTCCGTATCCGCGCGGTCATAGTGGTGTATATGAATGACCTTACCGCTGCCGGATACCTCAATTTTCCGTCGAAACCGGTTAATAATTCTTCGTCAAGCAGGGCATTTTCGGGAAACCGGTTTTCAATGATTTTTTTTAATTGCGGAGATATGCGTAGTGTGCCCAAACTCAGCCACGCGATAGTGTTTGAGTCAATTTTGTCAAAGACGGCATTGATTAATGCTTCATAATCCGTCTCCCATCCACGATAACAGATAATCGGATCAAAGTGGAAAGCAACACGATATCCCGCCGCTGCACATGCTTGCGCTGCTTCTAACCTTTCCTCCAGGGAAGCGGTAAAATATTCTGCGGCGTAGATCAACTTTTGCGGATTCAATGACCATGAAATGATGATATTCTTTGCGCCGGGTGTTGAAGTGAGCAGGCGCACATTGTTGCTTTTTGTTTTGAACTCGAAAGTGCTTTTGGGATATTGCCGGAAGAAATGCACGATTTTAGGCGAATACTCCGTAATGTGGTCGAATGCAAGGGAATCGGTTAATTCTCCGGATCCGAGGCGCATGTCTTTTTTTAAATTCCTGAAGACGGTGAAAAAATCTTCTATATTTGCCGGCAGCACAATCCCAGGCGAGTTAATGTAGTTTTGAAGAAAGCAATATGTGCATTCATATGGGCATCCGCTCCCTAAATTCATTACAAAATATCCACACGACGCGGAATTGTTTGAACATGGACAGTGTTTATAAAAGTCAAATTTTTCGCGTATAATAAAGAAATTTTCCAGCCTTTTATTGTAATCGGCAATAGTAAATGCTTTCTTCTTCACGTATTCATGGTAGGACGCTATCGTGGTAAAAGTACTGTTGGGAAATTTGTCGCGTATTCTCTGAACGGTTTCGGCAGATAAAACAGATTCTTCTATAAAAAACTGTTTCGGAGAGATGATTGGTTTTGTAGCGAGATTAACCCTGAAGTAGGGATTTATATCGACGTCGCAAAAAGTCTGGCTTATTTTGACCCCATTTTGGTGAAGCAAAGGATAACGCCGTTCCAGCAAATAACTTTTAATGAAAGAGAAACGGCTTGGCGGCGGGGGGAGCTGATCAAAAACGGATGAAAATCCAACCTTTTCACGTTTTGCAATCTCAAAGATAAGGCGGGATATCTCTTGTTGCTTGTTTTGCCCAAGATAGTAATATTTTTTGCTGACGAAGGTTTTTAGAGAGTCAATGTCGTCTATTGTTGAAAGAGAGTCTTCCATAATTATACAGGCAGATAAATTTGATCTTAGAAAGGGAAACGTTTACATGGTTGTCAGATGTCGCACCTGTGGCTATTATCGGGGATAGTTGTTTTATATTGAAAACCATACATAGAGTTTGTTAACATGCAAAAACCAATTTACCGCTCAACCCTCGTGGTTATACCTACGTGGTTGCCCTGTAAAAATCATGAAAGAATACTATCAGGTAAAAAGGGGTTATGGAAAGAAAAATATTTCATATACACGGCGTGGTTATGCTTTGGCAGAAGGATTTTCGCTTTTGTAAAAATGACCTGCAACCGGCATAAAAAGCATGTTTGAACAAGAAAAGCTTATGGAAAAGCAATGTATATTTATTTTGTGTGCCGTAATAGAGCTCTTTTTTTTAATATCGCCAGGGCCTGAATTAATTGCAGCAGCAAATGAGCCTGCAACAAAATTAGAGGCTTTTCTCTCGAAAGCTGAGACGTTAATTGTCATAGAAAGTGTCGATTTGGGGAGGGTTGAAGGCACGTATGGGGCATACGTTGAAATGAAGGCCATTGTCTCTTATGAACCAATCAGTGCAAATAAAAAAATAAGCGGTTTTCAGGTTACTGTTTATGAGGGAGGAAGGAATGAGCAGAGAAAAACAGTATTTGTTGATCTGGATGAAATTGAAAATGTGTCCAATGCGGCGGAATATATGATAAGTCTGTCTGATAAATGGAAGGCTGTGCGCAGGCTAAACACAGAAGTTGCATTTACTACGAGGGACACATTCAGAATAGGTTTTTCTCAGAGTGGTTACTCATGGCAAGGGTTTTCTTCGGGTGGCTATGGAGTTGGCGCCGTATGCCGCTTTAATTCATTGGAAGATTTAAAAGCAGTAAAATTATTAATTAACTCAGGTTTAGAGTGGGTGAAAAGCAATGAAGGGCGTTGATTGATCGATAACAACCCGGCGATGAGGGTGCTTGTAATGGGATGCGCCTGGGATTCGGAGATTTGAAAGGGTTTTTCCATCAAAAATTTTAATGTGCCTGTAATGTTTTTCGAAATTATTTATTAAACAAATTACTACGGGAGATTTTTTATGCAATTCAAGGACAAGGTAGCCATTGTAACTGGCGGTACACGTGGGATTGGCAAAGCTATTGTATGGGAACTTGCAAAGAATGGTTGCAATGTTGCCTTTAATTACAGCAAAAATGCGGAGGCTGCCAATGCGCTGGTGAAGGAAATTGAAACATTGGGAGTGAAAGGGAAGTCGTTTCAGGTGGATGCGGTGAGTTTTAACGGCGCAAAAGATATGGTAAAGGAAGTGAAAGAGTTATTTGGGAAAGTAGATTTTCTGATAAACAATGCAGGCATCACCCGTGACAAACTCCTGGCGCTTATGTCGGAAAGTGACTGGGATGACGTAATAAATACCAATCTTAAAAGCGTATACAATTTCTCAAAGGCATTGATAATGCCTTTGATAAAACAGAAGTCCGGCAGCATTGTCAATATAACATCGGTAAGCGGCATTATGGGGATGGCCGGTCAGGTGAATTATTCTTCCTCCAAGGCTGGCATGATTGGCTTTACCAAGGCATTGGCAAAGGAGGTGGGCAAGGCGAATATTACGGTGAATGCCATTGCCTGTGGATTTATTGAAACGGACATGACGGGCGTTTTGCCGCAGGAATATAAAACAAAGATGATTGAAATGATTCCGGTAAAAAGATTTGGTTTGCCGGAGGAAGTTGCAAAATTGGTAAAATTCCTCTTATCTGAAGATGCAAAATACATTACCGGCCAGGTAATTAATGTTGATGGCGGCTTGGCAATGTAGTTGCTATTTTAGGGAGAAGTGATAAGAAAGGTGTTTTATAAAATGGCGCTTTTAACAATTGAAGGGGAAAAAGAGATGTTGTTTCTTTTAAAAGTTGAAGTAAAACAAATGCCGCAAATGCCGGTGAAGGATTTTCTGGGGTATGTGATAAAAGAGTGGGAGTATTTTTCACGGTATCAGAGGCGGGGAAAGATTGTGGCAGGCGGAAAACTTTCAGGCAGGAGAGGCGCCGCAGCGATTATCGACGCCGAGTCGAATGAAGAAGTGGAAGAGATTGTAGCAAAGTTGCCACTCTTCCCTTTTTTTACAGATATAGAAATTACGCCACTCGTACCAATGGAAAAAGCATTACAAGACACCAGGAGAATTCATTCCCTTATGAAGTAAGGGTTGAAGATTTTCAGTCCCCACCATAATTAAATTACCACTGAATTTCTAAAAACGTAACCGTTAAACGCTCCAATTATTAATGGAGAATACTGTATGGTCGGCAGTCGGCAAATTGCCGATTGCCGATTGCCGACTGTGTAATGTGGAAATTATTATAAAAACCTCAACTTATTAAGAAGTTCCAATATTTGCCTTCCTGATAATTGTGGCATTCTTAACCGCCCTCCGAAAACGCAGCAAGCGATATCCTGAAGAAGCGTATTTTACCGTTTCATGTTTTGGCGGAAAGAATGGTTTGTGTTGATTGTTGCAAGTTACAGATGTGATTGACGAATGGATAGAAATGAGAAAAAATGAAAAATTAAAAAATTTAGTGGCAATACCAGTTTTCAATGAAAGTGATGCTTATGACATTATTCAAAGGGTAAAAAAGGTCGGAGTGGAGGTACTGGCGCTGGACGATGGATCTACCAATGATATTGATAGTAGTTTAAAGTACATACAGGGCATACATGTCATTAGACATCAAAGGAATTTAGGTTATGGGCAAACTATCATCGATGCGTTCAATTTTGCGATAAATAATGATTATGATTACCTGGTGACTATAGATGCTGACGGACAGCACGAACCGGAGGAAATTCCGCAATTTTTAAGCAAAATGCCTTTTCGCGATTATGATATACTTTCAGGATCCAGATATCTTCTTCCGGTCAATAGCCGTCAGGAAGTGCCTCATGACCGCTATCGCATTAATATGGCAGTTACACAGTTGTTAAATGATATTACCGGATTTCAACTTACCGATGCTTTTTGCGGTTTTAAGGCATATAAGGTGCAAAAATTAAAGAATTTAATCCTGACGGAACCCGGCTATGGCATGCCGGTACAGTTATGGATACAGGCATGGAAGGCGGGACTGGAAGTAAGGGAACTGCCGGTTAAACTTATCTACAAAGACCTTACGAAACGGTTTCATGGCAATTTAGCAAACGCTGAAACAAGATTAGAGTATTATAAAAAAATTATAGAAACAGAACTTGACGGGAAAAGAGAAAGGGAAAAAGTAGCAAATTTTTCTAACATATGAGAGGGTAAAATCCGGAATTAGACTGCCGATTGCCTATTTTCGATATTGGACTCCATATAAAAAATATTAAAAACAACTTAGCGCTTATTAGTTTAGAGGAAGGCGCTGAACTATTACGAGAGAAGATATTTGAAAAATATTTTCAGATGGAAACTGTTACGGGAAAGAGAAGGTATGGATGAGCATTGGCCTTGCATTTTGCAAAATTGCTGTTGAAGCACAGGGCGGTGCTATCTGGGTGGAAAGTGATGAAGGAAAAGGGGCTGCTTTTAAGATTGAATTAGGCGGGGTTTTGAAAGACGAAAACCCAACGGCGTTTTACACATCCCGCAATTCCTTCCTGTAGAGACGCACGGCCGTGCGTCTCTACATCTCTTGAGAAGGACAACATAATGGTTAACTCGGTATTGTAGAAAAATATTATGGGAAAACTACTCGGTATTGCTTTAAAAAAGGCTTCACGCGAGCCGATGATTATCGTTAACGAGGCGCATGTTACTATTAACGATGGTATTGAAAACGATTATAAAGGAAGTATTAAAAAAAGACAAATCACGGTATTAGCACGTGAGGCATGGGACGAAGCATGTGCCGACATAAAGAAGATATTGCCCTGGACAAGCAGAAGGGCGAATTTGTTTATAGAAGGGGTGTCTCTTTTTGATACGAAAGATGCTTTCCTGCGCATAGGATCTGTTGTTTTGAAAATAAATGGAAAGACAACGCCGTGCTGGCGCATGGATGAGATTGCGCATGGGTTAATGGGTTCTCTGGAATCGTTTTGGCGTTGTGGGGTAAAATGCAGTGTGATAAAAGGGGGAATAATTTCCATTGGCGACGATGTAACGATTTGCCAAACAGCAGAAATTGCAGGAATTGCAGAAGAATAGCAGGGCCGAAACATTTGCCGGAATTGCCAGAATATTCTTACGAAGGCACTCTCTCATTGCGGGTTCAGGAACCAAAAAGAGCTTAACCACAAATGGCACAAAGAAAAACCTACAAAAAAAATAGGTTTTTACAGAATAATACTATAATTACCATGACACAAATCCTTCCAAACCATGAATATTCCCCCTTGCAGGCAAAACCGGCAAACAAGCGTTCAAAAATAATATTGTATATTATTATTGCGGTAGTTGCAGGTATGGTAACGGGGGGATTCGTTCCTGACATAGCAGTCAAATTTTCCCTGTTGGGCGAAATATTCATCAACGCATTAATGATGCTTGTAATTCCCATTGTTATTTTATCGCTTATTGTTGGAATAACAAATCTCGGCGATCTTCGCAGTCTTGGGACACTTGGCTGGCGCACTATCGTTTATTACCTGACAACGACATGTATTGCCGTACTGATCGGGATTACCCTGGTAAACATTATTCAGCCAGGGAAAGGGTTATCGACAGGGGAAATCCATCTTGACGCATCTTACACAATACAGGAAAATAATTCCTATGATGTCAATGAGGATACGATGGGAGAAGTTTTTAGACAAATACTAATAGGCGACAAAGAAAGCGGGAAGCAGGGGATGTTGCCTCATAATATTTTTGCCGCAATGGCTCAAATGGAGATTCTGCCATTAATTGTCTTTTCCCTCTTAATTGGTATGTCATTATCTGCATTAGGACCAAAAGCCCAATCTGCGGTTAATGTCATTTCTATCCTCAATGATGCGGTTATGAAAATCACACACTGGGTGCTGTATATTGCGCCTATTGGTATTTTCGGGTTGATTTCTTCCAGGGTTGGACAGGCAGGGGGATTCAGCGGATTCGTTCCTGAATTGTGGTTGCTTGGAAAATATTTTTTTACGGTATTAATTGGTCTTGCCATTCACGGTTTCGTTATTTTGCCACTCATACTAAAAATATTCGGGAAAAGGAGTCCTGTTATTTTTGGAAAAGGCATGAGCGCCGCCTTGCTAAATGCATTTTCTACGGCGTCCAGCTCGGCGACTCTTCCGCTTACCATGCAATGCGCCGAAGAAAAAAATAAAATTAGCAATAGAACTGCAAGTTTTGTCCTTCCGTTAGGAGCAACAATAAATATGGACGGAACGGCTCTCTACGAAGCAGTTACCGCGATATTTATCGCCCAGGTATATGGAATAACCATGACGCCCGCAATGCAAATCATTATATTTGTTACCGCAACACTTGCTGCCATAGGCGCTGCAGGCATTCCGGAGGCGGGATTAATTACTATGGTAATAGTGCTCAAATCCGTTGGTTTACCCATCGAAGGCATTGGATTAATCCTGGCAATTGATTGGCTTTTAGACAGATTCCGCACAGCAGTGAACGTGTGGGGCGACAGCGTTGGCGCCGGCGTGATTGAAAGGTATGAATTAAAGAAAAATATGTAGTTTCATTAATTTCTTAACATTTTAAAGAGGAGGATGTTATGGATTTAAAAAACAATCATTTCTCACGCAGGGATTTTTTAAAGAACACCGCGATAGGCGCCATTGGTGCCGGAATAGGCGCTATGGGTATTAATGGTTTCAGAGAAGCATTTGGCGCAGATTCTGATACCGATATGATATCAAAGAGCAGGGTTATTGCCGTAAAAGACCTCGGGATTATAAGCAAGGGCGCCCCTGATCAAATACGGGTTGATAAAATGGTGGATGAAGGAATGTTTGCACTTACCGGCAAAAAAACCACTAAAGACGCCTGGCGCTGTTTTTTTACACCGGAGGATGTTGTAGGCGTCAAGATCAACCCGATAGGCGGCAAATTGCTTTCTACCAGACCGGAAGTGGTAAACGCTATCATAACCGGACTGCTTGCTGCAGGTGTTAAGGAAAATAATATTATCGTCTGGGACCGTTTTGAAGAACATCTGGTCAGTGCAGGCTATGGGGTAAACAGAGGAACCAAAGGCGTGCGGTATTACGGTACGGAACATACTGCAGGATACGACAGGGATGTTTATTACGAATCGCACGATGATGACCCGAAATTACGCCAGGATGACGGCGCAAGGTCGCTTTTCAGCAGGATCGTCACGCAGCAGACTACTGCCATTATTAATGTGCCGGTAATGAAAGACCACGGCATTGCCGGCGTAACCCTGTGTCTCAAAAATATCGGATTTGGCGTAATAAATAACACCCCGCGGTTTCATTCTTCACCCTATTACTGCGACCCTGCTTCGGCGGAGGTCTGCGCCCATCCTGCCATTAAGGATAAACTGCGCCTGCATATTGTTGACGCATTACAGGCCTGCTTCTTGGGAGGCCCCAGACCCAAGGCCTCCAACACTATATGGAATGAGGAACAGTTGTTTTTCGGAACAGACCCTGTGGCAATAGACCGGATAGGGCTTGATATAATAGATGCAAAACGCAGGGAAAACCGCTTGATGCCTGTATCGCAAAAAGCAAAACACATCGCCAATGCCGGGAAGAAGGGCTTGGGCAAGTATGAAATGAGAGATATTGAGTACATAAAACTCCGCAGGTAAAAAAATCGTATCAATTTTGTTATTTTGATGGGCACGTTCTTCAACAATGTAGTGACAAGGCGTGCCTTGTCACTACATGAACAGCTTGAAATTCCCAAACGTTAAATTACCAATGGCCAATGACGAAGAAAATTCTCATTACAAAGCATAAAATTCAAAACAAATCCAGGACATCTAACAATACTAAGAGTGAAGACGATCCGAAGTCAGTAGAGAGAGTAATAAACATAAGGGAATAAATTTGGAATATCCGGACTAAAATCACACAATGAAAATTGTGGTAATAGCAAATGAGAAATGGAATATCAGTTCTAAAATGAACGGATTTATAGCAGGAGATAAATTATGCAATTAAAAAACAAAAGAATTAGATGTCTTGGCTGAAAAGTTAAATCTTTCAAGGGAAGAGATGCTAAGGGAAGGTATAAAGCTTTTTCTGGAAAGAAAACTGAGAGAAATAAAATCCGAGATATTTAAAATACGAACAAAATATGGAGTTCCCTCTGTAGAAGAGTTTGAGGAGTTATATAGAAAAGGTGAAATTGAAGAAAAGGATACCTGGCAGGATTTTCAAAAACTTGACCATCTTGAGTTCAAAAAAGACGAGCTTGAGGAAGCCTTGAGGACTCTTTGATGATCGCTGATATCGGAAAGCTGAAAGAAATAGCAGAAATTGAATTTAATGATATTGTTGAAGACATGATAATTACAGACATTAATCAATGTAGAATTATTCTCAAAGACAGCAGTTTCATTGATGTATGGTATTCTTTAAAAATCGGTGGACGGTATAGTTACCATTGGGAAAGGAAACATATAGACGGTTTAATATATCGCCATGATAACGCCACTCATAAAAAATGGCAGTATACAAGAACATTTCCAAAACATTTTCATGACGGAGAAGAAGAAAAGATTATCAAGAGCAATATAAAGGAAATTCCAGAGGATGGTTTAAGAGAATTTTTGTTTTTGTAAGGCAAAAAAGGATAGTGGTCACGACTATGCATGGTCGATAGCCACAGACCCAAACGGGGATGTTTATGTGACGGGTTATACGGATTCATCAAGTTTTCCCACTACCTCCAACGCCTACGATGCCTCTGGGCCTAATGAAGATCTAAGTGTAAAAGATCATGCATTTGTATCAAAGTTAGATAGTAATCTGGGCAGTTTGATTGCCTCAACGTTTTTGGGGGGAGTCGGTGGTAATGACCGTGCGCTGTCTCTGTCCATAGACTCAAGCGGGGATGTGTATGTGACTGGATACACCGGGTCATCTGATTTTCCCACCACCTCAGGAGCATATAGTATTAACATTAATAGTTCTGATGATGTATTTATATCCAAACTGGACGGCGACCTCTCTGCGGATACGGCATTGCCGTCACCGACTCCCACAGTTACCGCAACAGCTACACCAACACCCACTGATGAAGAGTGTACGGCTGAGACGATTACGACAGATCCTGAGAAGAAGTTGGTAATTAAGAGGAATCAGTCAGACACGGTAACCGTATCGGTGCTGGGTACTGACGGTTGCCCGGTGGAAGGCACGGTATTTAAAGCAAGGCTTAACCGCAGCAGTAAGAAGATCCGTGTTACTTCCAGCGCAACAACTGATGCGGATGGTAAAGCGGCATTTACTGTAAAGGCATATAATAAAAAAGGCGCCGCCGGGATTGTATTTTCCCCAAAAGGCTTGAAGAAGAAGGCGAAATTAAAGGTAAAGGTGAAGTAAGAAGCAGTGACAACCTTAAGATCCATGGGTGGTTTGCAACCCGAACCCATAAGTTTATATGGATAGTAGCGTAATATGTAATCGACGTTTTATAGAAAAAGAGACTGTGTTTTTATAAGCCGGATAGTATTATTTACCTTTCCGATTAAGGAGGTATAAAATGTTTGCAAGTACACAACATCGATATATCGAAAAAGACCCTGGCAAATATGAGGGTAAAGCCATTATTAAAGGCACAAGGATTCCCGTTGCATCAATTGTAAATCACTACCGTTCAGGCATGGGGATAGAGGAGATACTTGATGGTTATCCAAGCCTAACCCCCGCGCAATTATTTGATGCCCTTAGTTATTATTTTGATAACAAAGAAGAGATAGACAAAGAATTTGAATAATGGCAAGACTCTACCTTGACGAAGATGTTCATAAGAAAATTGCCCTTGCTCTTAGAGTGAAAGGTTATGACGTAACCAGCGCCCATGAAGTAAACAATCGGGGTATTCCCGATTATGCGCAATTGGAATATATGCCATATCCGGACAGAGGGCCATCTTCACCTTTAATATTGGCGATTTTCAAAGATTGCACAAACAAGTATGCAGAATCAGGAAAAGAACATTTTGGCATACTTCTGTCAAAACAGATACCTTTCGGAGAAACCCTGAATCGGCTAACAAGGTGGGCAATGGGGTCAGACCTGATCAGGCTGTCCGAGAATGTGATCAGCAATGAAAATAAAACGCAAAGAAAATTGTGTGTAAATCAAAAGCAATCTATAAACAAATCAGGAAAAGGTTAAAATTTTTCCATCTAAATCATAATTTTGTAT
>NZ_JBDIWA010000012.1:0-84467 GCF_039794105.1 Candidatus Kuenenia sp. | reverse complement strand
AACGAAACGTCCGTTGCCTCCAGTATCCGCGCCGGTTTGTAATTCGCATCTGTTCTGAACCGTGTTATTTCAAAATTCCCGAAATCATCGCCTGTTCCTTCCTGATGGATGTATGTAATTTTTAATCCCGCGGATTGTTTTCTGCGCCATTT
The DNA here is from genome assembly GCF_039794105.1 of Candidatus Kuenenia sp. Classification (GTDB taxonomy): domain Bacteria; phylum Planctomycetota; class Brocadiia; order Brocadiales; family Brocadiaceae; genus Kuenenia. Next base: position 84,315 of record NZ_JBDIWA010000012.1, on the reverse strand, counting down.
CTCTGAATCCGCTGCAAATAGCGCCCGGTTATGTCCCGGTTCATAAACAAGCAGTTTCCTGTACGTATCTTCCGAGTCCCTGCTAAAATTGAGCTGTGAATATAACTGCCCCAGATCAAACACCAGCTCCGCATCTTCCGGGTGACGCTCCGCTAATTTTTCATAATAGGAAACCGCCGTCCGCTTTCGCCTTAACCAGTTATTTTTCTTTGCCTGCCATTCCCAATATAGTTCCTGATTATCGGGAAAATCTTCGCAGAGTTTTTCATATGCATCGTTTGCCTCTTCAAGCATCAGCGCCCAGCCGTAAACCCTCGCAATCTCATGACGCACCACAAGGTCTCCCGGACGTATTTCTTCATATTTTTCGTACCACTGCAATCCTTCTCCAAACTGCTTCGTCCAGCTATACAATCTAGCCAGCCATTTCACCGTCCGGTAATCGTTTGGGTCAAGCTCATGCAGCGCCAAATGCTGTTCTATTGCCGGTGCGTATTCACGATGCGAAGCAAGATGTTTTGCATATTCATAGCGAACGCCCATATCCTCCGGATACTGTTCTATTGCTCTAAGGTACTGATTCACTACAAATGCATAGCACTTCCCCTTTAACCCTTTTTCAAAATATCCCATTCTTGACAAAATCATGCGAAAGATGGAAACATCCTCCTGACGTTCTGTAAGATAGCGCGTTATTTCATTATCAGCAAAAACTTCATCGCCGTTCATTAAGCGCTCAATAATAACCAGTGTTTTCATTGCGACCGTAGCGGCGCTATCTTCTGGGATTTGCGACAGCTTTGTATTAAAAAACCCTTCATCCTTTTGCAATCGAATCATGCTCTCGAAATAACGCGGGACGTCTTTCGGCGGCAAACGCAGCATTTGAATTTCATCAAATAATTCTGTTGCCCTTTTTATATCGCCATAGTCCAGCATACATTCCACCATCCCCATTTTGTACCGCTCATTGTTCTCCTCTTCATAGAGTCCTGTATAAATGTCGAAAGATTGCTGGTAATTGCCCGCTTTATATTCCGCCCTTGCCAATTGATGCAGGACGTCATTGTTTTTGTAGTCTGACAATTCGCCGGCGATTCTCCATGTTTCAAGAATATGCATTGACAAAATCTTTGTCTGGTCATACAGCGTTTCGTCACCGAGGAGCTGTGGCCGTACCATAGCGGCGTCTTTTGAATACTCTGATAGTTGCTTGCCCAGCGCCAGTATCGATTCATCGCGATCAGTTAACTGTTTACTTGCATTTTTGAGCAAGACCCTGAGAATCGCCGCGCCGTAATCTTCCGGCAGCATGGTGGATAATAGTGCAATCTCTTTTTCCGCCTCTTTGTACTGCCCGATCCTTATCCGGGAGAGAATAGAAAGGGTCAGCATTTTTGCCCTGTCAATTATGTCCTCTTCCGGCAATTTTTCTAAATATAGCGCCGCTTTTTCCAAAAGCTGTTCATCTTTTTCTAACCCGTAATAACTCTCTAATTCCACCGTTTCGGCCCTATTTCCTTCTTCTTTTGATACGTCAACTGTTTGCAGGATGGACAATGACGTTTCATAATTTTTTAATAGGGCGAAGATTTCCGCCCTTGTGAGTTCAATATTCAGTTGCGCCTCCGGAACGGTTTGAAACTGTCCGATTACTTCAAACCCCTTTTCCGGCATTTCTGAGTACAAATAGTTTAACGCCAACTGTTCCGTCAGGTGAATATCTTTCTTCCTGGTCGCCAATCCTTTTTCCAGTAAATGTGTTGCTTCCTTCAACTTTCCCATGGACATATATTTATCAACTATTGCTGACAAAGACTTGCTCCAGCCCTTTGCATTCGCATCCATTTCATCCCACACCGCCAGCGCCTTTTCAATATCCCCCAATGCAAGAAAGGCGTCCACAAAAAAAGGGCGGTTATCATCCGTCATTTCAATCTTTTCGAGCCCTTGCGGTAAAATGTCCGACAATAATAACCGGTTTTTCGACCAGGTTACCGTCTTCAGGTATCCCAGCCAGACCTTGCCTTCTTCCGGAAACTGTGCTGTTAATTGCTGATATTTTTCTATTGCCTTCTCATAGTTTTTCGACCACGCCTCTATATCTGCACCGAGCAATAATAATTCGAGGGTATTTTTGTCATCCGGCACTCCAGCCAGAATAGCCCTCACCTCGTCATAATTCTTTCTTTGCAGAAGAATATTTAGTTTCAACATCAGGAAATCGGCATTAAACGGGTCGGTGTACAGCACCTTATTGCACACTTCAATGGCTTTGTCAAAATATTCTATTTTCGCCAGAACGCCTGCAATCTCTTTTAACTTAAATCTTTCTGCCACTAATTTATCAAAAATAGAAAGAGCCTCGTCTTTCCTGCCCTGTTCGATATAACAATATGCAGTGCCAAGGTGTGCTTCGTTGGCAGTTTCAGTAAATGAAGCGGCAAATTGGAAAAATTCAATTGCCATCTCAAAATTGCCCGTGTGGTAACTTTTCCATGCCTTGCCAATATAATAGTCTCCTTCGTACGTCTGAAAGAATTCCTCAGATGCTTCATCGCTTTCGAGCAATTTATCTTCCACATCAGAAATATCCACCCTCCCCGTACCAACCTGCTGTTTTCTTATAATTTCCAAAGATTGTTCATCACCTTTCCTCTTTATTTCAAGCGAAGGAGATGCCTCCATAATAACCCTTCTGTCCTTTAAGGAGACAATGTCCAAAGACGCCTTTGGGTAGCCGTTTTTTTTAATCGACTCCACATAGGGCAATAAATCATACTGTCTGGTGGAGTACCCTGCGCAAATAACGTAGATATGATCCCGCTGTTCTAACCACACAGGAAGGGGTACCATGCGTGAAACACGCATAGTATGTTGTTTTGCATCTTCCATTTCTGCAAAACTTGCTGCTTCAATGGTAAATATGTCCGCCTGTTTTGCCATAACGCCGTTGCCTAAGAACCATTGCATAGCGACTAAATCATGCGGCTTATTGTTAGCCAAAAGGTAATTATTTATTCCAACAAACAGCGCCGTAGTTTCGTTATACCCTTTTTTAAAAATGTTTTCGGAGTGAGGACAATCATCTGCCCAGTTGGTTTGTACAGAGGCAACGCCATTAAGGGTTAAAATAACCAGAAAGAAACTGCAATACACTGCTAATGACCGTAAATAATGCTTTGTTAGTGGTGGCTGGAGTTTCCTCCCGTCGTACCTGATATGATGTTTTTTCATGCCTGCAATAATTATTTTCTTTCTCACCTTTTCCCTGGAAGCTTGTTGTCTCCGGTTTTTGCAGAGAGTTTTGCCTTCAAATCAAGTTCAATATCAGGGTATTTTCCTGCAACGTTATTTTTTTCTTGCGGGTCGCTTTCCAGGTCATACAGCTCATACGTATCTACATTATTGCCATTTTTGGCAATCAACTTCCATCTCTCTGTCCTTATGCAGCGCAATCTGATATTTCGCAATACTTCAGTGCTTTGGTATCCGCCCATAATGGTTTCACAATAGACTATTGGTGATTCCCCGCCTTGATCCTTTTCCATTAACGGCACCAGTGAACGTCCCTCTAATGCATTTGTGTTTGCAATACCAAGCATATCGAGAATCGTGGGCATAATATCAATCTGTTGCACGTTTGCTCCGATGCGTTTGTGTGTTATTTTTTTTGACCACAAAATGATGAGCGGTATTCGTATTATTTCATCGTACAGCTTTGCATTTATCGAAGTTGATGCATGGCCAACAAACCCATGTTCAAACAACTCTTCCCCATGGTCGGAAGTGATGATAATTATTGTATTTTCGTACAATTCCCATTCCTTCAGTTTCGCGGTCAGTCGTCCTATAGAATCGTCCAATGGCGGTAACTGGCTATCATACAAAGCAACCGCAAGGCCTTTCTCCTCATCGGTAAAAACAACGGCATCATGCTTGATAACCGACTTCGTTTTTATCAGTGAAACCCCTTCGGATTCATGCGCAGGTTTCATCCCATTAGCTTCCGCAATTTCCTTGCGAGAAGAATCCGGGGGATTATAGGGCAAATGCAGTCCGTGATAATGATACCATATAAAAAACGGTTGATCTTTGTAGGCATGTAATAATTTCAACAAATCCTCGGCTTCTTTTCCCTCGAATTGCCCTTTTCCCACTGCATCAAAACCCAGGTTCCTGTAATTGGGGATATCAACAAACCTTGGCAGCACGGGCACGGCGTATCCGTTTTCCCTTAGAATTTCAGGCAATGTCACGACTTTTGTATCCAGCGAATCTCCCCGGGCTTCCACCTTATGGGTAAACGGATATAAGGAAGTGAATATCGAAATCATCCCGGGCGTGGTCCATGCCGACTGGCTAAATGCATTGATAAACAGCGCCCCTTCTTTTGCAAGGGTGTCAATATTAGGAGTCAGGTTTTTAGAATATCCGTAACATCCAAGATGATCAGGCCGGCAGGCGTCAATGGTAAAAAGCAGAATATTAGGTCTACGTTCCATTGCATATGCTTTATCGCAACCGAAATATACTATTACAAATAATGTATAAACAAAACATATTTGTATAGCAGTTTTAATTGTATCATTTAAAAAAAGTGACATTTTCGTTTTTTGGTATCAGTCGTACAAATTTTTAAATCCCGCCAAAATTCATATCATTATATATCTTTTTCCCCTCATTTCACCCTGATTTTCCCATTCTTTTTCTTTGGATACTTCAGGAGTTCTGGAATTTGCCACAACACCGGTAACTGCAACATTTGAGGTTCGCGTTTACGATACAGATGGCAATGCAAGTGGATGGACAGAGTGAGAAAACTGATTCGGATGGTGCTGTAACGTTCAGCCTCGAAACGGGTGATTATGCCATCACGGTTAGCTTAGCTGGATATGATACAGAAATTGTTGCAGTAACTCTAGCAGCACCCGTAACTATACAGGCGGTGGGGTTATCTCTCTCGGCTTGCCCTAACGTTTCAGAGGTTACTGCAACTACCGCATCGGTGCCACCTGATGAACTGGAAGTAGCAAAAGGCGATAGCGAAGATGTTGTTATTACGGCAACAGATGATAACGGATGCCCTGCAGCGGGCGTAAAAGTGAAAAAAAGGTTGCTTTGGCAAACAATAAAAAGGTTAGCGTCTCTCCTCTCAGCGCAACAACAGATGCAAGTGGTCAGGTAACGTTTACTGTCAAGGCGAAAAAGAACAAAGGCTACGCCAGCATGAAGTTTAGCATAAGCGGTGTGAAAGATAAACCAAAAGTAAAGGTTGCCCTTACGAAGTAAAAAGCGGGCTGACGAACACGCAGACAGGCGATTCTCCCAGACCGGGACGGTCTGGTTACCTTCGGAAACGTACACAGACAGGGAAGAGTAGAGACACGCCATGGCGTGTCTCTACTAATTGTTTATAGCCAAAAGTATCTATTTCTCTAAAATTTAATATACAATCCAGGTATCAATAGATGGGTGGCACAGGCATTTTGCCTGTGCGGAATACAGGCAGGAATGCCTGTACCACCTTTGCAATAAATTTTATTATTCATCTTCCAAAAAACCTTATTTTTTTGACTATATTTACAAAAAATCGGGAAGGCACCCGTCCCAATTTGCATGGTCGTTTTGTGAAACAGGACGAACTGTAATTGAACGGAGTAGTTCGTTGTGTGTGTTATCGATTGGTGTTGTATTCTGGTTCATGCCCTAAAATATAAAATATTTTAGAGGGAATGTTCACGTTTTTTTACATATCTTTGTATATTATATGCTTATGGAAAACTTTGACAGCGCTGTGATTTGACCCCTCCAATTATTTGCTCTTAAGAAAGAAACCCAATATCCAGTTAAGTACACCGAAAACAAGCGCTATCAACAAATACGAAAGAAAACCCCCGACGATGTATAATCGCATGCCTGACGGAGCAAAAACAATCAGAAGCCTTGATGTGATAAATATAATAAGCCCGTTGATGGGAATCAAAAATAGTCCCATAGTAATAAAAATTAAAGGGGATGTAATGAATTTAAGTATTGGTTTAATAAAAAAATTTAAAAAACCAACCAAAATTCCAATGGTTGCGTATGCGCCTACCCCTCCCGTAATTGCAAGTCTTTGCGGAAACAAAAGAGTAACACCATATATAGCAAGTGAATGTATAAACATCGTTAACAGCAATGGACGTACAATATGTTTGATAATCATAATTTAAAGCCCCGTTTTTCACTTATGATGTTAAAGGAAACTTTACGATAGACCAGAGAATATCATACCACAAACTTATGGGGAAGGATCAGGAAACGGTAGTTGTTTGTTATGAGTTTCAGGCGTTGTGATTTTAAAAATAGAGGCCATCCAATCCACTTATCCCGAACGGTACATTTTAATGCTGCGGTAGCCCAGCCGATCAAAGCAAGCCATTGTCCTTGTGATTCTGCTACGTAGCGAATTGATTCTCTTACGAGAGAACGAAATCCAAGGTAATAATACTTGCGCATCAGTGTGTTCCTGTTTGCCTGCTCGTTTTGCTAAACAGGACGAACCGCAATAGTACTGAGTAGTTCGTTGCGGGTGTTATCGAATGGTTTTGTATTATGGTTCATGCCCTAAAATATAAAATATTTTAGGGGGGATGTTCACGTTTTTTAACATATCTTTGTATATTTTGTGCTTATGGAAAACTTTGACAGCATCGTGGGTCTTAGAAGGATAAAAGCACAAAATCAAGGAGTTTCGATTTACCCTACATTTCCATTTTCCCAATGCTTTCGCTGGCTCTAAAGGCGATCATCGTCCCATAGATGCCCACGAGTCCGGAAAAATATGACTGTTGTATCGCCCACCAGATTGCTTGAGGAACGCCATGGTTAGAAGAAAAATCATGAAAAACAACTGTTCCTCCATGTTTCAGAAACGGCATCCACGTCGTAATGTCTTTTTTTGTCGCATCTTCTGAATGGTCGCCGTCAATAAACAAAAGGTCTATTGAATGGAGTGGTTCCCGAAACGACTTTGCAGCTTCCTGAGAATCGGCAGCAATAGCTTCGACCTTCGATGATAGATTAAAATGGGCAATATTTTTGTCAAATATTTCCTTTGTGTTGTTTATTTTCAACCTGGACATTCTCTCTTGATACCTCATTCTGGCGGAAGGGTCGCTTGCCTGCCCTTTGAAGTTGTCAATGGCATATAGTTTTGCATCCTCACCTTTTAACCCTGACGCCAGGAGACAGGATGACTCGCCAATCCAACTGCCAATCTCAACAATTTTTGCATTTGCATGGAGATCGTGGCAAAGACGAAACAAGAAGGCGCGCTCGGGCAGTGAAGAAAGTCCCCGTCCCTGGAAATATTCCGTTATCCGGTAAAAGTCATCCCAGGGATACTGGGGAAACGCTGCTTTTGTTTTAACAATATATTTATTAACAGTTCTTTTCCACTGGTGTTTCTTGATACCCAGCAATGATTTGAACCCCATAGTTTTCCCCTGTTATAAAATGCGCTACTACAAGCGCGGGGCATTGTCCAGCGCCAATGCCGGATATTTGTCCATTTTCCGTTTATTGTAAAACGCCAAGCCAGTCTTTTAGTAAAAATTGAATCCTTCCGATAAGCAACGATAACCTCCCCATAACAGTGTATCCAAAAGATGCTCCGAAAGAAATCATAAGAAACCATATCCCTATTTTTGAGATTGTTCCTATCGAACCCTTATGTTCAACTGAAAAGATAAAATAAATAAGAACAGAAATAACCCCAAGCAGGATGAGTAATGTATTAATGCTGGAGAATACGGTTTCTCCTCCGGAAAATAGCGGGTGTAGGGAAGGTTTTATTTGTTCAAGGATGAAGGCGGAAATCACCCTTGGGATACTTACGCCCGCGCCGAGTCCAACCACAAATGCAAATGTCCAACGGCTTAACCATGATAATCGCCTTGAAAATCTCAGGAGCATAAAGACTCCCAGCATAGATGGAATGATTAATGAATACTGCGGAGCCTTTTCCGCTGCGGCAGAAAATAATGGTACTATGAGCGGATCATACAAATCGGGTTTTAAAAAATTATACCAAGTTATGATTATGGTATAACCTAATGAGACGCCAACATAAAGATTTTCGGTAATCTTAAACGCAGGATTGTCCTTGTAAAGAAAACTGTATATTGCCAGGGTTATCCCCGCCCCCAATATAATGCCAAATCCATCTGAAGATAAAGGCAACCTCCCCGATGACATTAATACAATATTAACAATGACAAACAGGATAATAGAGCCTACAAGGATATAGTAATTAGAATCTTTACGCATGCCGCGCCTTTCCGGAGGCAAAATAAATAACATTTCCAAATATGACAAATAAAATGATTATTACGTGCACAACACTTTGCGGCCTCATTCCGCTCACCGCATTTGCCTCTTTTCCTACCAACGCTTCATATTCTGCAGCGCCTTTTAACCCTCCGAGCAATCCTACCAACTGCTTTGACTGGAGAAAAGGATACATATCCGGTCCCATTACGGCAGTGCAACCGGCGCCGAGTTCAAATTTATATTTTTCCTTTCCGTAAACAATCCAAAGTTCTATTGTTGTGCCTGCAGCAAGGTCAAACAATAATTCAATATCCCTCAACGAGTCAACTTCCTGCAATATCGGCAAAGTAGAAGTATCATTCCCATAATAGTCCTTTGGAAAGGCGGAGTATAAATTCTCTCCCATATTTATAATGAGTGATGCAGACCCGGGTTTAAAGCCGAGAAATACATAATCTTCGCCGTTTACTTTCCGATACTGCTCCGCTACGGATACAATTGCCCGCTCTGCCAGACCTGGAGACCCAGGATAATGTGTCATCCCTATAACCTTTAAATTCCTTTGAAAACAATGATGGAGAAAGGCAATTGCCATTGGTTGCAGCTCTTCCTTTGAAGAAGGGTCATAATCAAATGATATAAGAACATGTGACCCTTCCGGAAGGGATTCCACCTTGTTGTATACTCCCTGAACCGGTATTGAGGCGGGTATTGGCAGTTCAAATCGTAAAATAAGAGAGACAATGACTGCAACCGTAATAATTGCAAAAATGATACGGCGGTCGATATGCAATAATCTTTCCACTAATCCCCTCCGCCAAGATAAGACCGTTCGATGCCAAAAATTATCTTTATTGAAGTAGCAATAGCCCCAAAGCTTACCCCCAGCAGAATACCCCTTTTTGCGGCAAGGTTTGGTACTGCCATGATCCAATCAGCGATTGCCGGTATGTAATGAGAGATGTAGTTTCCGATCGGAACCCTCCCCATCATAACAACAATTGCTGCAATGAGCAGCACAGCAGACTCTCTTGTACGCGCACGAAAGGTTCTGTATGCAGCAGAAGCAATAAAAAATGCCAGAATGGAAAAGATTGTTGCCCCGGCTGGCACCTGTACATAATAGTATATCCAATCCAGCATCGTCCCTTCCTGTTTATTATGCCAGAAAAATTCCCCTCCATTCAGGAGTCCGAATATAATTGTAATTGCTGCCCCAAAAAAGACAAAGATACTGTACCCCCACCCTTCTACTTTTCTCCTGATCCTTGTCCAATGGAGATGGAATAAGCTGTATGCGCCAATGAATACGGCGAATCCTGCGATAATCCTGTCCCATCGTGATACAACTTCAAGCAGATTTTGTGAAAGTTTATGGGGGACGTAATATTGTATTGCCATAAGTACGCCCATAACAAAGGCAATGATAAGTGGAATTGTTCGCTTTAAAAGATTCATAAGTAATTGCCTGCTAAAAGGATCAAAAAGCCTCAAACAAATGCGTAACAAACGTAAGCCCGAAACTGGCAAGCGCCGTACCTATGAGTAATATAATAATGAGCAGGCCCTTCCCCGCATCCTGCGCTCTGAGAGTGCCCATAAGCATTGGCTCCCTTGATAAATAAGCGCTTGCCGCGTAAAGTTCTTCTCCTATCAATGTATAGTCGCACGTAGTGATAAAAAACGGCAACTGTGTATATGCGTCAGTGCCGGCAATTTGTATTGCCCCTGTGGATGCGCCTGTTTCGGCTAAAAGCAAAGCCTCAGCGTAGAAGTATCCCATAAAAAAATTGGCTGCAGGCTTTTCGCGCGTCATGATGCCGCTCACTGCGGCTACATAAGGAAATTGTTCAGCGGCAACAAGGAATACGTTATCCTGATTGTAAGCATCAGGCCTTCCTGCTTCAAGATAAGATTCCTTTACCACTTCCTGACTAACTGACATGACGATAGGGTCACTGTTTACCACTTTGAGAGTAGCATCGTAGTCAGCAATTTTGCGGGCAATCCTGCCCAGTATGTTGGTGGACGCAATCGTTGATATTGTTCCCATTGGCGTCAAACCATGCACAAAAAGCACCGGTTTCCCCATTTCTGTGGCGCGTCCCAGGGCTTCATCAACCGCATCAAGTCCTCCGATCTTCCGCAAAAACATGTCGGGATTTCGCCTGGCATGCAGGATGAAATAGAGGACAATGCCGGAAAAAACAATCATAATGGCAAAATTATTGATCTTTTTCATGTCCAGCCAGTTTCCGCGCGGCGTGGCGAAAGCAATGTTTTCTGAAAAAACCTTTTCCTCACTGGAAATTACAGCAAGTTTAAAATAAAAACGCTGTCTTTTCTCCAAGGTTTCTCCGTTAAAAACCTTTAGCGGATTTATCTGCACATAGTGATAATTCCCGTTGTCTTCCTTGTAGCCATAAATTTCAGGTGCGCCTTTTCGATAACAGGTATTTGATTGAATACGCAATGCTTCCCTTTCAAAGGAACCGTTTTTTTCTTTATCCGCATAAATCACATAAAAAACATCTGCACAATCGCTGGGAGAGGCATCCCATGTGAATGAAACCGTCTCTCCGGCGTCGTTTGGTGTGTCAAAGGCTGAAAACTCTTTTGGAGGAATGAGAAATGAAGGCAACTCCGCATACAGTTGTATAGCGGAAAAAAATGTTGTCAGACAAATAACGATAAAAACGGAGAGAATATTTTTAATGGTATCTTTCAAGACAGGAAAAGACATACGATGAATAAAAGAAAAATTGAAAACTCCCCGCTTTGACGGGCATTACAATCGAAGCTGGCATAGTCAGAATCAAACGAGCAGGAAATAAAAAATACGAAATTCGAAGTACGAAATACGAAACAAATTCGAATAACAAAGCATAAAATTCGAAACAAATCCAAAACATCCCTGTCTGCGTGCGACCACGCACAGGCAGGCAACAATATGAAACGCGAGATACGAAAGGTGCACCTGTTTAGAATTTCAAATCATTTTGTCATTGGAATTTGCTTCGGATTTCGAATTTCGTGCTTCGGATTTCTCAATTATCGGATTCCACTATTAAATATTTTGCCAAAAAATGCAAAGAAATTACTGATTAGGTACTAATGTAAGATTCCACGCTACTTTCGTGACCATCAGGCGATGGTCGGTTCATTATAATTTATGGTAGTTAAAATACAATAGGAAAAAACAATCAGTCATTTGGTAACTTATATATTTTATACATAGATTCCTTGTGATCATGGCGGAGTTATATTTCAGAGGCAGCAAGAAAAAGTCCCTGCTGTCACGGGAAATGGGAACCGGAACGTTTCGTACATGCCTGTTGTGTCATAACGGCAGTAAACAGGCAGGCAATGCACCTTTCAACCGGTCTTTTTATTGCAATAAAGTGGAAATGTACTCTTCCGTATAGTATAGTGCTTTGAAAATAATATTTTCAAAGGACCCGTGAGGGTTCTGAAAAAAATGAGGGCTAATATATTCCCATACAACAAGCCCGTCAGGCGTCACCTGGAACATACGTCCATAGAACCCTTCGGTAATTAATGTATTACCATTCGACAAACGTTGCACACCTGATACACTTGGGCTGAAGAAATTCCATTCCGGCGAATCCTCATAATCCCAAACGATTTCGTTTGTTTCCGGTTTTATCTCGATGACGCGGGAATACGGTATATGTTCATTCTGACGAAACTCTCCATTATCAAAGATAAGAATGTTTCCATTTTGCAGCATGCTTGCGTCATGTTGTTGTGATAATACCGTACTTCCCACTCGCCATTCAAAATCGCCGCTTTTCTTATTTACGATGCCAACGACAGATATATTGCGAAAGCTCACAAGGACTCTATCGTCATCCAGGGGTTCCACGGCATTAGCGTGTCCCCATTCGGTACGTGTACAATTTGGCTGTATCATATCTGTTCCGGGATCAAGGTGTTCATAGGAATGCCATTCCCAGATGCTATTTCCGGCAGCGTCAACTTCTATTATGACGTCCGCCCACATACCGTCATTGCCGGTATCCGCTACTCCGCCCTTAACCACCGCTGCAATATCTTCGGGCATCTGTTCGGTTGCCAGATATATTGCACCGCCGGTAGATGTACGCCGCGCATCATGATGCTGATAAGGGTCCAGATATTCCCATACAACATTCCCATACCAGTCTACCTCCATAAGGATTCCACCTTTAATTGCATACCAGTCCGGCCAGATATCCCACGTCTCATCATGAACCTTACCCATGTAAAAAAGATTGCCATTGGGCAAAAGATATCCATATAATCCGGGCGGATAGGGCAGATTCCATTGATGAACCACTTCTCCCTTAATATCGACAAGATATACCGTCCCCGGGCTCGAAACAGGGGAGTAAAGGGCATATCCTGGCAAGGCCTTGTTTTCGTCCAAGGCAGTCGTTCCTTGTTTTGTAATACGGCGGTAGGTTTGCTGGTCAATGATTTTTCCGCCGGCATCCGATTCTTTTAATGATATTCCGCCTAGCAACACTACTACGGCAATGGCGCAACAAAAAAGCCTCGCATTCATTAGCGGTATTATTTTGTTAATAGCACAATTCATTTTCATTGTGAAAAATCTCCCGCCGCTTAAAAATAAAAACAGTAGATCAAGGCTATCGCTATTGCCCCAATCCCAAGCTGCAAAGGCGCCCCTATCATCAGATAATCCCTGAATCTGTAGCCACCAGGCCCATATACCATCAAATTTGTCTGATAACTAATGGGAGTTGCAAAGCTGGCAGAGGCAGCAATCACGATGGCGATGGCAAATCCGCGCTGGTCGGCATTGATAGCGGAAGCGGCGGAAACAGCTATCGGAAACAGCATCGCAGCAGCCGCATTATTCGTAATGACTAACGTATAAATGCTTGTGAAAAAATAAATGCTTGCCAATATTCCCAGCAAGCCAAAATGATCTCCAATCCTGACGATTATATGCGCCAAAACATCCGCAAGGCCGGATTGTTTTACGGCATTTGCAATTCCCAGGGACATTGCAATGATTATAAGCACCCGCCAATCAATCGTCCTTCTGACTTCGCCGGCATTTGCCGTTCTGGTTAAAACCAGAATAATAACCCCTAAACCTGCGGCAGACAACAGTGGAAGAATATTTGCCACCGTTAAAATAATCATCATAAAAAATACGCCTACAGAAACATATCCCCTCCACTGAGGTTTAGAAGGCAATGCCTCTGTAACTGCAATAAGGTAAAAATCCTTTGAATGGTACCACTTTTTATAAAAATTCTTTCCTGCCAGCAGCAACAGGGTATCGCCAGGACGCAAACTAATGTCGCCAATTTTTTTCGCAATACGTTCCCCATGCCGGTGTATTGCAATAATAACCGCCTCATACTTAGAACGAAAATCGCTATCACGAACCGTTTTCCCTACCAATGGAGAACCGGGGGAAACAACGCACTCAAAGGTCCTTATTTCTGCCGAATCATATTGTTTGAGATTAAAGTGTGAATCTTTCGTCAACTGCAATCCGGGAATCTTCTGCAATTCCAAAATAGTCTTTGGAACCCCGGTGAAAAACAATCTGTCGTCTAATAGTATTTTTTCATCCGGTTTTGCAGGAGCGATTCTCCGTCCATTTCTCTCAATTTGAAAAAGGAAGAGACCCTTCAACTTTCTCAGTCCGGCGCTTTCTATGGTCTTACCTATGTTTTCATATTCCTGTGTAACTTTCAGCTCTATGACAAATTCCCTGGTGTGTTCACCTAATTCAATCAATGGCTCTTTTCTGTTAGGAAGCAAGCGATGGCCTAAAAAACTCGTAAATAAAATACCTAAAATGGCGACAGGTATGCCTATCTTTGAAATCTCAAAAAATCCCAATCCTTCCATGCCATAATCAATCATTAACCCATGAATTATCAGATTTGTGCTTGTACCGATAAGCGTACACATCCCGCCCAATATCGCGCCATAAGAAAGCGGAATCAGGTATTTAGAGGGAGCGTAATGATGTTTTTCCGTCCACGAACGTATCGTTGGGATAAACATCGCCACAACAGGGGTATTGTTTATAAAGGCAGAGATGATTGATACGGGGAATAAAAGTTTTAGTAATGTATGACTAATACGGGTATTTTCTTTTCCCAATATAATTGGGCTAATTTGCTTTAACATGCCGGTATTGCTTAATGCGCCTGCAATGACAAACAAAAGGGCAATGGTGAGCATGCCGACGTTTGAAAATCCCGCGAACGCCTCCTCTAATGTGATTATTTTCCCCATAAGCAAAAGCAGCAATATAGAGAAAAATAATACTTCCAGCTCTATGATATCAAGGATAAGCAGAATGCTCATGATGATAAGCAAAGATAATGTATACCACATTTTAAAATCGAGTGTCATTTATTTGCCTTTATGCACAAAAGTCCTTTTTGCAAAATAAGAGAGGGGCACGATAAAAATAGTGACTCTATCACATACAATTTTGGATTGCAAGCCCCATATAATCAATTAAAAACATGCCTCTCTATTAAAATATGTCAAAATATACCTTACGGGTTCGCAAAATGTGATTTCTTAAAGGTTGCAGTTGTAGAACGAAGAGTCTCTTCGCTTGCTCTATTTTGGGATTAGCGAAGTGGCACTTCGCTCTACAGTTCATATTTTATGAACTCCAGGCGGGTTCAGGTTTGTAACCTGAACCCGCGAAGAAAAGAAGTTTTTATTGGGAGGAACTATGAATTTCCACTTGCTGCCACAATCATTTTATAATGTAACAGCACCATATTTTAAGCTTGACTTGATGTAGAAAAGTATCTAGCATAACTATCGTGTTTAATAAAAATCTTTTTTCATATTGAATTCATGCCATGTTTCTTCGATATAGTCCACAAAACAAAAAATTTACCAATATCGCAGTTCTGACATTCCTTATTCCTTATCTTTTACTGACGCTTACCGTAGGCGGCTTTCATAACGGCAGCTTTGGGGCAAGCGAGTGTGAGCACACACAACCTCATGTTGTAGAAGAAACAACAGGCGCACAAATTAAACATCATGAAGATGCCAGGCAGCACAACCCTGAAACATGCCAAATATGCCAATGGCTAAAAACCTCCTCCCTGACGTGTCAATTTCTTACGTTCGAAACATTTGCCGGCATCACCTCCACCATTTCCGCCCCGACATATGCTGTTATCTCTTTAACCACTATTCATAAACTCACAATACGTCCTCCACCCAATAACCTTGTATTTCTTTTATCATAAAGACAGGCATTTGCGGGCATAAACCTGTAAAAATACACCTCTGATTTCTCCCAAAAGGCGTCGTTTACTGCCGCCGCTGTTTCTGATGGTTTATCTCCATCCAAACACTATGTAATGTATATGCAGCAGCGCCGCTCCATAACGAGGCATATTTTTCGCAAACCGCCTGTCTGAATATTTTTCCATACGCTCAAAAAAACGTAATCAAATGATGCGCCATTGAGCAATAAACCCAGAATACAGGAGAGGATTGTTATGAAATACATGCCATTTTTAATTTTTTTCTGTGTATTTTTCGCAGGAAATCGTATGTCCATAGTATTTTCTGAAGATTTTTCAAAATCCGGAAATCAAATGTCTTCGGAACACATAGCTGAAAAATTACATCCTGCCGAAGATGGTGTTCATATGAAAAAAGATGATTTCAATGCGATGATGAATCAACTTCAGGATATGAAGATGCTTATTGAAGAAATGAAACGGGATTACAACCGTCGTTTAGATAAAATGCAGGAAAAAATCGCTACTTTAGAAAAAGAAAAGGCGCAATTAACTGAAAAAAAACCGCTGCCTACGGAAGTTGACGCAAAGCCTGCCGGCCTTGAAGGCGTTTACGTAAAGAAAGAAGAATTTGAAGACGTTGTAAAACAAGTTCAGGATACAGAAAAACAGCTTAAAGACATGGAATTAAAATATGACGTCATTGAGAAAGAAGAACAGGATTATATGACTACCGCGCAAATTAGTCCTGATCCGGCGACGGAAAAATGGACGCCGGCACAACCGATTACTTTATGGAGCGCCGGAAGAAATTATATGGACATTGCTTTTAACGGACTATTTTCCGCAGGCGCCTCAACCGACGAGGAGGTACAATCTCTTTTTGGAGGCGCGCACGACCCTAATCAGCGTGGATTTACCTTGCAACAATTAGAAACTACATTTGAAGGTGCAGTAGACCCTTATTTCAGAGGGCAGGCAAATATCATCTTTCAAATTGATAACGAGGGAGAATCATTTCTGGAAGTAGAGGAGGCCTTTTTAACGTCAATGTCGCTGCCGCTTAATTTACAGGTAAAAGCCGGAACATTTTTTACTGAGTTTGGCAGACACAACGAAACACATCCCCATTCATGGGTTTTTGTAGATCAACCGTTAGTCAACAATCGATTTTTAGGTCCTGACGGACAAAGAAATCCCGGAGCGCGGCTTGCGTGGCTTGCGCCTGTGGAAAACTACACGGAATTCTTTATTGCCGTTCAAAACAGTCAGGGCGAAACTGCGTATAGCTTCCGGAGCGAGGAAGATATGTTTGGCCGGGAATCTGTTGAAACGGACGTCCATAATCTAAGAGACATGCTTTATACCCCTCGGGTAATAACTGCTTTTGAGCTGACCGATGAACAAATACTTATGCTTGGATCTTCCGCATCCTTCGGCCCAAATGCTACAGGCAGAGATCAGGATACGATTGTTTACGGGATTGATTTATTCTGGAAGTGGAAGTCTAAATATGCCGAAGGGGGATTCCCTTTTGTGAGCTGGCAAACGGAGGTCATGGGAAGACGTTTCGAAGCGGGAGCAGATGAAGATCATGGACTATCAAACGAAGTATTTCACAACTGGGGCGCGTATTCGCATGTTCTCTGGGGATTCAAAAAACGGTGGGTGGCAGGACTAAGGGCGGATTACGTTGACGGATTAAGAGGCGCGCTGGCAGAGGACTCCGATGAAGATACTGCCGATGAAGAAGGCGGACATCTTCACGGCAATGTTTTGGGTTTTGAACGATACCGGCTTTCACCCAATATTACTTTTTATTTAACAGAATTCTCAAAACTCCGTTTGCAGTATAACTATGATAATATACTGGGCGATGACCGCACGGAGCATTCCGTATTTCTTCAATTTGAATTTTTGTTAGGGTCGCATGGAGCGCATAAATTCTAAATTACTAAATAAGAAAAACTTATCTTCCCACAGGCGGGTTCTGGTTTGCAGCCTGAATCCAACATTAAAGATGTTTTTTTAACATTTTATTGGAAAATCAACGATAAAAAGAGGTAAATTTATGAAAGCAAAAATACTACTTTCTCTATGGTTTTGTTTTTTACTTTTAGCATCACAGCAAACACTCTCTCATGCAGGGAAATTAACCATTGTAACGTCAACTGCTGAGCTGGACTCTTTGGCGAAAGAAATCGGCGGGGACTATGTTACAACAACAAGCATTGCCAAACCCACGGAAGATCCACATTTTGTTGATGCGAAGCCAAGCTTTGTCGTGAAGCTGAACAAAGCGGATTTATTTATTGAATCGGGTATGGAATTAGAGATCGGCTGGTTGCGGAATCTCATAATAGGGGCAAGAAATAAAAATATACTTCCAGGACGATCGGGATATGTCCTTGCCTCAAAAGGAATCAATCCTCTGGAAATACCGGATCCTTCGATGTCCGACCGTTCGATGGGGGATGTTCATCCTATGGGGAATCCTCATTTTACCCTGGACCCTTTAAACGGGATGACGGTTGCAAGACAAATAAGTGAACGATTATGCGATATTGACCCGGCAAATTGTTCGTATTACGAAGGCAATTATAATGCGTTTATTGAAAAACTGAGAATAAAACTGGCCGAATGGGAAAAAAAATTAGCGCCTTTTAAGGGGACAAAAGTAATCACCTATCATAAAACATATTCTTACTTTGCAAAACGTTTCAATCTTGATGTGGTGGGAACACTTGAACCTAAACCAGGTATTCCTCCTTCTCCCACGCATATTAATGAACTTATTCCCCTGATGAAAAGAGAGGGCGTGAAACTTATTATTGTTGAGCCATTCCGGGAACGAAGAACGTCTGAATTTGTAGCGGATAAAACAGGAGCAACCATTATCGCACTGCCAATTATGCCGGGTGGGCAAAAAGAAACAGAGGACTATCTCTCTCTTTTTGATTATAATGTTGATATAATTGTATCATCGTTGAAAAAGGAATAATAAAAGATCTTTTTTCGGTTAGTTAGTACCTTATGCAGTTGGCAATCTACAATCTACAATCTACAATCTACAATCGGCAATCGGCAATCGGCAAATTGAGGATTGAGGATTGCCGACTGAGGACTGTTCGTTTAATTCTGGCTATACCCGCTTAGAGATATGCGTATGGTTTTTATGAAAAACGGCAAGCGTCTTTTTTATAACAGCATCATGCGTGTTCAATGTAAACGTTACCGGTATATTTTTCTGTTTTTCCCTGCAATTGCCTGTTTGTTGGTTTATCTCATACTGCCGGTACACAGACCAACTATTGCCGAAGAACATCTTAAAGCAGGTCTTGCCGGTATAAGCGGGCAAATCGAACACCACAAGGTGCGGGAATGGAAATATATTGTCATTCATCATAGCGCCACAAAGTCAGGAAATGCCGCTGAATTTGATAAATACCACAGAGAAACAAGGCAGTGGAAAAATGGGTTAGGATATCATTTTGTGGTGGGTAATGGAAATGGCTCCGGAAAAGGCGAGATTGAAATTGGGAACAGATGGGTAAAACAAATAAGCGGGGCGCACGTTGGAATAAATAAATATAACCGTTATGGTATAGGGATATGTATGGTCGGAAATTTTAACGAATCATACCCTTCAAGGGCGCAAATGGCGTCACTTGTTGTTTTGGTGCAATATCTGCAAAAGCAATACAATATCCCTGCGGAAAATATTCTTATGCATAAAGACTGTAAAACCACAGAATGTCCCGGAGATAAGTTTCCTTTTTACCATGTATTTGCGCAGACTTTGTGATAACGAAGCAACATGCCCGGTTATTTATAAGTCGGAAAATATTATTAGTTAACTAACATAAGATTGATAAAATGGTAAATATGGCAGAGAATAGTTGTATTAATCTGGAAAATGTATCCATTGGGTATCGCGGGACGCCGATACTGGAAGGCATTAATTTTTCCATAAACAGCGGGGATGCTATTGTTTTATTTGGACAAAATGGTTCCGGCAAGACAACGCTTTTCAAGACCATCCTCCGCATTATTCCTCCGTTACAGGGTAATATTATTTATAATAGTGATCCCCCTCAAAGGTTTGGTTATGTACCGCAAAGCCAGTCCCTGGACGAAATCTATCCGTTTACGGCATTAGATATAGTATTGATGGGTACATTTGGGCAAATAAAACCCTTTTCATTCACTCCCGCAAAAAGTCGTATTCTAGCAAAACAATGTTTAATGGATGTGGGAATGCTGGAATCGAAAAGAAAATTGTTTTCGGAATTGTCCGGCGGTCAAAAACAAAGGGTGCTCATTGCCCGCGCACTGGCAACAAATCCGAATATATTACTACTGGATGAACCTGTCGCAGGAATTGACGTCGATGCGGTGAGAATGATTATGGACCTTATCACAATGTTGCATGAGAAACATCGTCTTACTGTCATGATAATAACGCATGAATCTTTAACGATACCGGCATGGGTAAACAAAAAAATCCACATCAAAAATAATGCGGTGGTGGTAGAAAATGCAAAATGAGAAGAAGGAACATTTTTAAAGAAATTACTTTTTATACACAAAATGTATGGAACACCTTTTTGAAATACTCAACCCTAATTTTCTCCTGAGAAATTCTTTCTATGTAGGACTAGTGATAGGCTTTGTTTGTCCACAGGTAGGGATTTTCTTTGTATTGCGTCGCATGATATTGATGGGCATTGCGCTTCCCCAGGTTTCAAATGCAGGGATTACCTTTGCATTCTTAATGCATACTTTGGGATGGCATTTTTTCCCTCATGTTGAATCTGAAAAGGCTATGGCTCTGACAGGTTCCATTTTTTTTACCCTCTTTGCCATCTTTCTATTAGCCATTTTAGAAAGGAAAGGGAAAGGTTTTACAGAAAATCGCATTGGATTTACGTATGCCATTGCAGGGGCTGTATCTGTTTTATTTGTTTCATGGAATCCACACGGACATTCAGAGTTAATTTCTTTGCTGAAGGGAGAAATTGTTGCAATTCCGGATGCATATCTATGGGCAACGTTTGCAATTTATGGAATTATTTTTATTTTTCTCACCGGATTCCATCGTAATTTTATGTTAATTTCATTTGATAACGATATGGCAGTTGTCATGGGGAAAAAAGTTATTGTATGGGACATTTTACTTTTTTTAATCATCGGTATCGTTATATCTTTTGGTGTTATGGCGGTAGGCCCAATGGTTATTTTTGGGTTTTTGCTATTGCCCTCAATAACCGCAAGGATGATTACCCGCGGGATTTTCCCCTTTTGTATTGTTTCCTCAATCATTGGCGTTTTTGCCGCCTTTACCGGTTTTTATATTTCCTATTGTTTTGATTTGCCCATTGGCCCTATAGATGTAGCATTATTAGGCGCAATATTTTTTATCGCCTATATAATAAAAAAATGTATTCCGGGAAAATAACGTCCGTTTAAATTTCTTAAAAAATTTCCAAATATTTACTTGATTACCACAGTCTATTAGACAGAATACCTGGCCAGTTGCGCTTTTCAATCAATTTCTACATTTGCCAGGCCTGTTAAACTTTCGTAAGTCCGGATTGAAGTATTTCCACGCGATATATTGTATTGAAAAGCATCTGATAATATTTTGTTGAGCAACCTTTGTTTTGCTTAGGCATTATTAATAATAAATATATTTTTAAAGGAGTTTAAAGGCTGTGGCGCTTTCACCCATAACAACCGATTCCGGCAATACTGTCAATTCTTCAGGAACCTTATTCTGAAACAGTGGATGGTGATAAAGAAAACAGCGCCGGTGAGAATGATAAGAAGAACGATAGTGTAACGTTATCAAAAACCGCCGCAAG
The DNA here is from genome assembly GCF_039794105.1 of Candidatus Kuenenia sp. Classification (GTDB taxonomy): domain Bacteria; phylum Planctomycetota; class Brocadiia; order Brocadiales; family Brocadiaceae; genus Kuenenia. Next base: position 62,861 of record NZ_JBDIWA010000012.1, on the reverse strand, counting down.
GTTAAATGATTTGGCAATCCGGTTTGAAAACACAAACAACAAATCGTCTCTGCAGAACAAAGATTGAGCAACAGACGAAGACACTGCCTACCAGGAATTACAAATAACAAAAAACATCATAAAACAACAGTCATCTGCGGCGATTTTTTCCCAAGCCAACTTAAGCCCAGGGAAGGTACTTTCATTTTTCCAGTAAATCCACTATCGTAAAACGCATATAGCTGACAAATGGTGTTTTTTGATAACTTTTCAATAAGTTGAGAAGTTACGCTTTTTGTTCCATTTCCCCATAAATTAGCCAACCCGTTTTTTATTACGTGCATGCAATAGAAGCCATCAAGGCAGCGCCTTTGTAAAGAATATCTTCATCAATCAGAAATTGAGGACTGTGCAACGGCTGGTTTGCTCCCTTTTCCCTGTTCCCCGAACCAAGAAAAACAAAGGCGCCGTTTATTTTTTCCAAATAGTAAGAAAAATCCTCTCCTCCGAGTAGCGGATCCATATTTTTTACCGCATCATCACCAAACAATTCTTTAATTCTTCCGCGCACAAAATCGACCTGTTCCTCATGATTATACAAAACAGGATACCCCCCAAGATATTCAAATTCATAGGAAGCATTATTGTACGAAGTAATACCTTTAATGGTATCTTCTAAAAGTGACGGCAGTGCATTCCTCACGTTATCATCAAGGGTTCTTGCTGTGCCAAGAATTTTTACACGACCCGGAATAACATTAAATGCCGTACCTCCTGAAATCTGACATAAGGAAATCACACACGGGGATAATGGGTTTAATTTTCTTGATACAATGGTCTGTATCGCTAATATTATTTCTGCTGCGATAACAATAGGGTCCACACACAAATGCGGGGTTGCCGAATGTCCTCCTTTACCATGAATCGTTATAATAATACGGTCTGTGGATGCCATTGTAGCGCCTGAACGCAATCCAAAAACTGAAGAGGGGATGGCCGGATCAATATGCAGCCCGTAAATTTCATCCACCCCGTGCAAAGCCCCTTGTTCAATTAAATAAATTGCCCCTCCTGGCGGTTGTTCCTCACCTGGTTGAAAAAGAAACCTTACATGTCGTTTTAATAGGTCTTTCAAAGATACTATAATCCTTGCCGCCCCTAATAGCATTGCCATGTTGGCGTCGTGTCCGCATGCATGAAATATTCCTTCATGCGAAGACTTATAGTCCAGATCATTTTCTTCTTCAATGGGAAGGGCGTCCATATCCGCACGAAAGGCTACTGTTCGTGTGGCGTTATCAACTGGTAAAGAAGCGATAATGCCTGTTTTCCCAATACCTGTTTGTACATTGAACCCCAATTGTCTCAATTCCGCGGCAATGACTTCAGAAGTGCGGATTTCATTAAAACTCAATTCAGGGTACTTGTGAAAATCCCTTCTCATCTTTACGATATAACCCTGCGCATCCCTGGCATGCGAAAGAATGCTCCGGATAATTTCCTTGCTTAGCATAATCAATATCCGTTTATGTAAAAATTATTATAGTCAAACAAATCGCTGATAGCCTTTTAGACCAGACCAAGTTGTTTTTTTATTAATACGCAGAGGCTTTCTTTTATTTCAGAATGACGGGGCACTGGTGATTGTTTCCCATTCTTAGGATTTATATAAATATCATGTTTTCCACCGTGCCGTTTTAGATAACATCCGGCGTCCACCGGTTCACGAACGAAATCACGCCGATTCAAACCTCTACCTCAATTTCTTTTCTGTGAATTCCCGGATAAGGTAAAACCGTGTTGCCTTCTTTCATGAGTTGGTACGCGTCTCTGATATTATCCTCTAGCTCTTGCAGCGTCTCACCCTGACTAAACACACCAGGAACGTCCTTAAGCCTGCCAACATACCAACCCCCATCTTCCCAGTATTCAAGAGTAAAACGTTTTAACATATCTTTCTAATCCCCCCTTCTTATTTTCTGATTTTAAAAAAATAGCCCCATCAAAACAGCGCAAGCTCTGTAATAATAAATATAAGGAACCGGCGCATACCGCTTTGGAAGAACAATCCGTGCCTGCTAACCGTATGCTTCCCTTCCATCATATACCTTCCAGGCAGCTTTAAACTTTGCTCAGCAATTCATAGCCTCTCTTATTTGCAAACCCAAGTTTAAAGAGCCTGTCTGCGAGGGCGTTTTTTGGAAGCTTCTTATTTGCAGTTATATTCATCTTTGCTGATAACTCAATAAGGATGTCCTTTTTATATTTTGTTAGTTCCTCAAGGATTTTCTCCGTGGGGATACCTTCTAAATGCTGTTGTAAAGCGTTAACATCCACGGGACTGCTTTTGGTTTTCCTGGATTTGGCCTTTTTGGGAAAGATCATTTCGGCAAGGAGGGGGTTTTCTTTCAGTGTGTCAAAAAATGATACCAATGAATGGATGGAGTTGGACACATGGAGAGATTCCGATTTATCGGGAAAACGACCAATGCTTTCACGCAATACCTCAAGTTCTTGTATTGTCTCCTGGATGATTTGTAATATTCTTTGCCATTCATCCTTGTCCGGGAGTAAGGACAGACATTCTTTTACCTTTGTTAAAGTATCTGCCAGACCGGTCTTTTTTGTCTTTTTTGCCATGTTAATCGCCGCTCACTTTCTCCAGAAATTCCTTTGTAACCCCTTTATATTGTGACGCCACGCGCCTTGCATTTTCCTCATCCATTAAAAACACAGGAACCGCCAGCGCCGAGGACTCGGTATAGCCGGTACCCCATGAAACATAGTTTTCAAAACACAATGAGCCATAAGCTTCACGCAGTTGGTTTATTTTGTCCTTATGGGTACTTACAATACCCTGGCCGGCGGTACGTACCAGGGTGAATACGATCCCTTTATGCTTTATATCATGTGATTCCGTGTTCGTCAAAAGACATTTGCGGTTCAGTGTAGTATGTAATTCCCCGATTTTCCTGAGGAGCATGTTTATCCCTATGGTTGACATGTGGTCTGGTATTGTTGCAATGATATAGAAATCGCTTGCGGCAAGTGCATTTTGAGTTGCCAGATAGAGGTTTGGGGGGCAATCAATGAGGATATAATCATAGTTGTTTTTTATCCTGTGAAGGGCATTTTCCAGTACATGGCGCTGTTCTATGTAAAAAAGTGCATCTCGTATATCACGTGAGGTATCAATATGAAACAAGTCTTTTAAGCCCTTGATTGTTCGCCTGAAGATTTGAAGTTGTTCCTGATAAAAGCCTGACTCTATCTTCCGCCATGTTTTTGACGCCAATTCAATATCGATTCCCAGTAAATCAATATCAGAGGGAATCAGGTCAAGATTTCTCACCACATCCTTTTCGATTTTGTCTTTTGCAGGTAATTGCACTGGAGATTTCCATATAATGTGTTCAGTTTGGCAGATATCAAAACTATCCTTCAGATATGATTCAAATATCTTTGCGATTGTCCCGTTATTCTTTTTAAATAACTCCCATCTTTCAGGCGCAACACATAAAAAGGTCAGGTTGGTTTGAGGATCTATATCGATAAGCAACACTTTTTTGTTGTGGTACATTGCAAGTGCGCATCCGATATGGTAGGTGGTGGTAGTTTTGCCCACGCCGCCTTTGTAATTAATAAAAGAGATAACTTTTCCCATAATAAACCCTCATTTATGTTGTTAAAATGTATATAGACGTAATAATGGCAATGATGGTGTATTGTCTGTCAATATTTCAACATGTGACATAATAATACCATTTATAGCCGTTGCCAACATTATTTTCCCTCTTTTTGGGGAAGGGTATGGTGCAATAAAATTCAAAGTTGTGTATTATGCAAAAAATGCCACGGTTCCTGCAGTCAGCCCTTTATCTCCCGGTGGGTTCAGGTTTGTAATCTGAACTCGCCGGGAATTTACGATTTTTTTAATCTGTGAAATCTGTGGTTTCTTTATTTACACGTATGCCTGAATAATTACGAATAGTTACTATCTTCGTTTCAAACCAAAAGTTAACCGTAAACAAAGCGAAACTGAATTATCAAAAGAGGCGAAAAAGAGAATCCCTTGAAAAGCCTGAATGCGCTGTTAGAATAAAGATGTTTCTAAAGTATTTAAAAAAATCTTATGACACATTTAAAACCTTGAAAATAAATACGCACTATCTACAAATAATTGCCAAAATCCTTACTGAAAAGCTGAGGCGCTGGAAGAATTATTTACCGGTAATAAACCTCATATTGCTTGTTAGCTTTTTAGGCATGGTTGGCATAAGTGTGCTTTTGGTATATAAACCTCCTGAGGATACGATAAAAAGGAGTGATTTTATTGAAAAGGCTCCCGACAATAAAAAACAACTGACGTTTCTCGACAAGGATAAAAAAACGATTGATCATTATGAAACGCTATTGTCGAATAATCCCTTTTCTCAGGACCGCAGTGATTGGAGGCCCTCAGAAAAGAAAATCAAAACCGCAACTGCAAAGAAAGATCCCTTGCCTAAAAAAGAAGAACCCAAGCCGAAAGTTGAAGAACAAAAACCAAAAGGCCACCCAAAACCGATTAAGCTGTTTGGTATTTTAATACTTGGCGATGTGAAAAAGGCACTGATACTCAATCCTGATCGTGAAAAAAATAAAAGCGCTTATATTTTCATAGAAGAAGGGGAGTCAATTGTTGACTACAAGGTAAAGAATATTGAGAAAGACAGGATTAAGCTCGATTGGTATGGACAGGAACATGTAGTTGTCATGAGGGCAAACATTAGAAAATAAATAGCGATGATTACATTCAGATATAAATTATTAACCAGCTCCAGCAATATAGTAGAAGGCGAAAAAGAGGCTGAAAACAAAACAAGCTTAATAAGCGACCTCCGGAAGTCAGGGCATATTATTTTAAATATACATCAGATAGACAAGGGGAAAAAATTTGAATTATTTTTTAAACGGGTAAGTAAAAAGGCTGTTTTGCCGTTTACGCAGGAATTGGCGACGCTGCTTGAAGGGGGCATCCCAATTGACAAAAGCCTGTCTATTTTGTTGTCGGGACAGGAAAAAAATGCAATGAAGAGTGTTATTGAAGATTTGTTGAATGGGATTAAGTCGGGAAAGTCATTCACAGAGGCGCTTAAAAATCATGAAAAATTATTTTCCAGTATTTACATCAGCATGGTGCGTGCGGGAGAAGAAGGGGGCGTCTTACCGCAGGTTTTAAAGAGATTGGGTGATTTTCAGGAAAAATTGCAGAAAACAAAAGGTGAAATTATCTCGGCAATGATTTACCCTTTGTTGTTAAGCAGTACAGGGCTCTTGTCGATTGGGGCGCTCATTGTTTATGTTATCCCTAAATTTTCTCAAATCTTCGAAGGGATGGGCATTTCTCTGCCATTCTCAACAATGGTGCTTATGGGGATGAGCCAATATGGTATAAAATATGGCTGGATTTTTATTGCGGTGATTATGGCGGTATTTTTCATGTATAAAAGGGCGATGAAGGATAATACTACTGCTGCCAAAATAGATCAGAAAAAATTGAAATTGCCTCTCATGGGAAATCTGTTATGGAAAATGCAGATATCCAGATTCGCGAGAACGATGGGTACATTGTTAGAAAACGGTGTTCCGTTGCTGAAGTCTTTAGATATTGTCAAAGATGTTTTGTCAAATAAGTATCTTTCTGAGATTCTCATCGGTGTTAAGACAAATGTAAAAGAAGGCGCCGGTATTACCGTTTCACTTGCGGAGAGAGGTTTTCTGCCTGAAATTGCAATCCATTTGCTTAAGGTAGGTGAAGAAACAGGGAAATTGGACCGGATGCTTCTTAAGGTCGCGGACAATTTTGATGCGGATGTAGAAAGCCGGATGAAACGTCTCGTGACGATGGTGGAGCCTGTGCTTATATTGCTCATGGGGGCAGTTATTGGTGTTATTGTTATCTCTATGCTTACTGCAATTCTTAGTGTAAATGATATGAAGTTTTAAAGTAACTTCTCAATAAGTTGTGATAAACAACCCCCAGTCCCCAGTCCACAGTCCACAATCTGCAATTTTGCCGACTGCTGACTGCCAACTGCTACGGTATAATAAAAAATTCCAGGTCCCTTAACCCTTTCTGTGAATGGTTATAATGAAAGAATGCTTCCTGTCGATAATAATCCCCGCATATAATGAAGAGGAAAGAATTTTACCTACCCTGGAAAGTGTTTGTGCCTTCCTTTCGAAACAGGAGTATCTTTCTGAAGTTATTGTGGTGGATGATGGTTCTGTGGATAATACCATAAAAAAGATAAACGAATTTTCACATGCAAACAAGAGCGGCATAATCCTGTTGAAAAATAAGAAAAACAAGGGCAAGGGTTATTCCGTGAAAAGGGGTATGCTGGCGGCAAATGGCGAGTATGTTTTTTTTACCGATGCCGATCTCTCTACGCCAATAGAAGAGATTGATAAATGTTTACCCTACCTTAAAACAAAAGGCTATGATGTGATTATCGGGTCGAGAAGCATTTTTGGGGCGGATATAATAATACATCAGCCATGGTACAGGGAAAAGATGGGCAAAATCTTTAATTGCATTATCCGGTGGCTATTAATGGGCGGGGTGATAGATACGCAATGCGGATTTAAGGGATTTAAAAGAGACGCCGTGAGAAAGGTCTTTGAAAAGTGCAGAATAGCGGGGTTTGCATTTGACGTTGAGGCGCTCTATCTTTCCAATAAATTTCATTTTAAGATGAAAGAAATACCGATCAAATGGCGAAATTCCACGCTAAGCAAGGTAAGTCCTGTAAGGCATTCACTGCAAATGCTGAAGGATATTATAATGATAAAAATAAATGATTTGAAAGGCTATTACGGCTAGTCCGTAATACTTTGGATTTTTGAAAAATTCCAATAATTGCAATGTAGGGGCGAAGCATTTGTTGTATATTGTCATAAATGCGTTCACGCCCAAACGGGCAAATGCTTCGCCCCTGCTAATCCGGTTTTTTGTGAAAAAATATATCGCCGGGAATCAACGTTTCTTGCCCGCCAGGCGGTTTCCATAATAACGCCATAATGGCCCCGCCTCCAATATCAAAATATTGAATCCGTATAGCATGATACCCTTCTTCGAGGAACATCGTTCCCGAAATATACCGCACGGCATGCGGCTCTCCATTATCTACCACAAGGTTTTCATCAAGGTAGACAAAAGACCCGTCGTCTGACCTTGTGGCAAATTGATAAACCCCGCTTTTTTGAATATGCAGATAGCCTTCCCATGCTATTCCAAAAGGAGACCGGTAAGGTTTTTTGGTCTCATCATTATACGTGAAAGAAATAGAGCCTTTTTCAATGGACGAGGAAAAAGGTTTTCCAATGCATTCAATGTTATAGTAGTACTGAGCCTTTAATCCCGGATCAAGCTCCTCTGCGGAGACATTCAAAGGCAATCGCGTAAACGTTTCTCTCCCGGTTTCATGAGCAAAGGCACTATCATATAATCCTTGTTGTATATATGCGGTGATCCATACGCCCGGACGCAAAACAAACCGTTCGTTTTTGTAATTTCCCTTTAGTTTTCCCTTTAAATCATTATCTCCCTTTTTATCCGCTAAAATAACGGGTGCATTGGGATTATCTATCACTTTCCCCCAGAAATTTGCGTGTTTGTACTCCCGGAGATACCAGGGTAGCGGCCAGTAATCCTTTGAAACGATGTTTATCACCATGTCCTTCCCGCATATGCCTGAAAGCGTTTCTAACCGGTCTATTAAATTATAAACATCTCTTTTTGTCTGAACATACACAAGCTCATATCGCTCATCATCATAATTTACAAAGTTTAACATGATAGATTGATAGCAGAAGAAGCAAAAAACACCGGTGTATATTGCAAAGAAAATTGCGTAATGCCATTTGCGTGTGATAATTTTAAATAATCCGTTTATAAAAATGCCGGCTAAGATTGCAATCGGAAGGGTAAGATTTATGATCAACCAGGGAGTTTTGTATGGTATGCATGAGTAAATGACATAGATAAATACCGCCCATACGGAGGTAAAAATGGCGAATCTGTTTCTGTACCTGAATGAATAGTACACCCCGGCAATTCCCATAACCAGCATGGGAAGCTCAAATTTATAGAGTAATTTAAAATAATAAAAGAAGGGTTTTGCGTGGCCTCCTGCCGAATGAGTGCCGGTTTTTGTCCATATCTTTAACGTAGTTAAAATGCCTTTTACGCCGTCATAGTAAGTGAAAAACGATGAATAAAATAAAAAATTAATGAGCAGAAACAGGCCGATGCTGATGCTGATTACGTGCCATTTTTGCCTGCAGGTATTCCCAAAAACGCTAAAAATTTGTTTTATACACTTGATTCCCTTACGGGGGGGAAAAAGTAATGCTTCACAACCATATGCACAGATTAATGATATGATAAATACGGTAAATGTTATTATGTAGGTTTCTTTTATTGTAACGATAAAAGCGATGCATGATGCGGCGAAATAGATATATCTGGATTTTCCTGTTTCCGAATAGAGAAAAAAAGAGACAACAGTTGTCAGCGTAAAAAATATAAAATACGTTTCGTGGATAGTATCTCTCGAGAAAAAAGAATTAGAGGGAGAGATGGCAATGAGTAACCCGGCAGTGAGCAGGCCAATGTTCCCCATTCTTTTTCGTAAAGGATAAAGTGAGGCCACAACCATAATCCCAAATAAAACCGGCATAAGCCGGAACGAGAAATCTGTTTGGCCTAATACATAAAAAGGGATCAGCCCAATATAGTAGAGGAAAGGGCCATGATAGTTTGCGGGGTCGTAACGATATTGATTCCTCTCAAACAGATTCCGCAGGAAAAAACTATTCACTCCTTCGTCGGAATGTAGCGGACGAATATCCAAATCCCAAAAACGAAAGAGTGATGCGATAAAGACAGGCACAAAAAAAGCAATGATTAATGGTATAGTTTGTTTTTTCATGGATGTTTTATAGTAATTTAAAGAAACGATCTCCTAAATCCCAGGGAGCTTAAGGGAACCACAGATTTCACAGATTTAAAACGATAGCTGATAGCTGATTGTCATGAGCCATCAGCTAATTCATAAAAAACCGCTACATTTCGTTCGCTTCGGATGATTCATTTTCATGAACTGAAAATCTTTCAACAGGTATTTTTACCACACTGCCGTCAGAATTCTTCCACAATAATCTGAACACCGCTCCGCCTTTTTCATCGAAATACTTAATCTTAATTTTGTGTTTGCCTTTTTCGAGAAAAACAGCACCGGATTTTTCCTTTACCATATGGGAACCGCCGTTGTCAATTATCAATGCATCGTTAATGTAAAGCCATGAGCCGTCATCTGATGATAATACAAATGTATAAGTATCAGCAGTATCGATATTGATAAACCCTTCCCAGATAATACTAAAGGGACTGTTAAAAAACTTTGTATTATTACTTGTCCAATCAAATTCAATTTCAGCGTCAATGTCTTCGTAAATGGGTTCGTCTAGCCACTCTATAGTGTCATAGTATTTAACAGACAGCCCATTTTGCCGGTTTTTTAGGGTGTTCAACGGCTTTTTGGGAAGCAAAGCCCGTGCAGGAATAACTGATTCCCTCCCCCTGGAGAGAGGTTTCCATGTAAGTTTTAAAACCGCCCCGCCTCCTTTATCAAAGTATTTTATGACCATTTTGTGGGCGCCTTTTTTCAGTGTAATAGTTTCGGATTTTGACTGTACCCTATGGGCTCCGCCATTGTCAATAAGGAGATCTTCGTTTATATAAAGCCATGAACCGTCGTCCGATGCCAATGTAAAGGTATATTGGCCGGTATTCTTAATGATAATGTATCCCTCATATACAATGCTGAATGGACTTGGCACAAATTTATCATCATCATTTGCCCAGTTGAAATTGATATCGGCAGTAATTTCTTCAAAAACAGGGGCGCCTCTCCAATCTTCGTTGTCATAATATCGCACCGACAAACCGTTTTTTTTGGCTGCTATATCAGAAGTAAGATCCGGGGTGATTTTCTTGTTAAGATCAAATACCTGATAGCTTCGTGTACTGATAATACAGGTATAATTCTTTTTGAAAAAATCCCTGTTTGCATATTTTCTTTTTTCATGGGGACCAATAATCGCGTAATCGGTTTTGTATTTGTTAATAAGTGAAATGGCATTGGGCTTTCCCCTCAACATTGCATTAATATCGACTTCCCGTTCCCTGCCACCGCTGTGTCCATGACTCCAAACATGGCCCGGAAACCCCATAAGGGCCTTTCGTCCTGTTAAAAATACCGGGTGGTTATGCACCGTTGCGTTGAGAAAAATTGCGTCGGCAGGAGTTTCATTGACAATCTGTTTGGCAAGTTCTATTTCTTCCGTGCTGAATTCCTTCCAGCCATTTATAGGGACTATGGCAAATTTAAAAACATCGATGAAACCGGCGGCGATGAGGGAAAACACCGAAAGGAAAAAAATGGTTTTTGAAAGGATCTTCAAACGTTTGTTTTCATAGAGATACGTCAATGCGAGCGCCGCCAACGGGGTAACGCCAAGGTGCCAGTAAATAAGTATTTTTATATTGTCCCATGCCCACGGGGCAAAGAGGAGGATGTTTGGTATTAAAAAAAGTATCAGAAATGTGAGCGGAAAATATTTTAAACGGCTTAATGCAGTAGTGTTTTGTTTTAAAAAGAAGAGGATGCCCCCGCCGATTACAAAAAACCAGAACAGGCTCGTGTTTTTGATCCAGAACCATAATAAATTTTCATCCCCTGCCATCCATCCGAATTGAAATTTAAAGAAACGTTCACTGTCGACATGACTGGAAAAATACCATACCTGCGGTAGTGAGAGTATAAAGGCCGGAAAAAAGAATAAAAACCATTTTCGCCAGTCCCAGTAAATTATTCCTAATGGTATCGTTACCATCAACATTGCCAGAAAACTATGGGTATGGAAAAAGGGCAATGCCCCGGCAACGACGCCTGCAAATAAGAACTCTTTCCAGTGCTTCTTTTGTATGCCGGTGTAGAGGAATAAAAAAATGAGCATAGTAAATGGAAATCCGAAAAGGAAAGACCGCTGCGGCACATTGAGACAGGTTAACGGGGTAATCCAGTGATAATTTAATGGGGGGATTTTTGTGTAATTTTGTGGTAAATCGGCAAGAAATTTCCAGAGACTACCGGACGTGTTCGCAATGTCCTGAAAGAAATAGTAGAAACCAAATCCTCCGGATAAAAAGAAAATAAAGGCGGAAAGGGTTGCGGCAAGCCTTTTTTTCGTTATGCGATAGGTAAAATAGTAAAGAATGCCGTAAAAGGAAACGGTTAATAGAAAACCGGGTATAAACAATATATCTCTGAAATTTAAGCCCGATTTAAGGAAAATAGCCGATAAGAAATCGGACAAAATGGGATAGGTTAGTTTTTTGCCTGCAAAAGCGGGGTCGAGAGGCGGAACGTTCTCTCCCCACGCAAAGGAGGTAATGTACGCAAGGTGTAAAGGCAGGTCGCCGTAATTGTTAGATAAACCTACATATATGCCGGTTTCTTTCCATATAATGGTGCGATAAAACAGACGGCAGAAGATCACGGCAAAAAAGGCAAAAACGGCAATATGTGCAAAATATGACGTTTTATTCAGCAGAAAATCTTTTTTAATGTCCGTTGCTTCATAGAGTATTTTTCGTTTTATATCGCTACGGTTTATTATGAAAAATAAGATGCAAAATAACAATGATAGTGCTATGGAAAAATAGATACATATAAATTGCAGCTTCCAGATTAAAGAGAATAGATAGACGAGCCATGTTTGCAAACCTAACCCTATGGCAATTCCATAGGCGCCCCTTTCAAAAAGGGAATATTTTGCTGCCAGAAAGTAGGTAACCAGAAAACCCGTTATGACGGAGACAATTATAAAGGTAATGGCAAGTATCATAAGGTCGTGTAGTGAAGAATGATAATTACTTAATTTACTATTCAATCAAAAGTAGAAACAAATTAACATACAATAGAAATTCAGATTAAGCAATAAATTTTTAAAGGGGAGAACTACGGTGTTTTCCGGAAAAGAGGCATTGACGCAAAGATGCTAACAAGTTAAGCATAAGCTGGCATAGCCGGAACCAAACAAGCAGGAAATAAGAAATTCGAAGTACGAAACACGAAACAAATTCGAATAACAAAGCATAAAATTACAAAACAAATCCAAAACATCCCTCTGCGTGTGGTCACGCACAGGCAGGCAACAATATGAAACATGAAACGCGAGATACGAAAGATGCACTTGTTTAGAATTTCAAATCATTTTGTAAGTAGAATTTGTTTCTGATTTCGTGCTTCAGATTTTACCATTAATTATTTTGCCACAAAATGCAAAAAAATTACTGATAATGTACTATTGAGCCAATCGATTATGCAGCAGGAGTTCAATCCGCATTTCCCGCCACATTTACTGACTTAAAATAAAATGGCGGTACTTTTGTAGACCCATGCCATTCCGCCCTATCGCCAATCGCAACGATATTGTTAAATAAATCAAAAACGTTCCCTGCAATCATGCAATCCTTTACCCTGCCAATAATTTCTCCGTTTTCGATAAGGTATCCGAGATCTATGTTTACGGAAAATTCACCTGCCAGCACATTGCTTTGTCCTCCGCCAAGCACCTGGTCAACCAGAATGCCGCATTTAATATCTTTCACCATTGAGTCAAACGGCATATCACCCGTTTCAACGAGGATGTTGGAGTATCCGGGAGACGGTTGGGAAGAAAACCCGCGGTTGCCATTTCCGGTTGATTGCGTTTTCATAATGCCTGCGGTCTGTAGATCGAAAATATAGTTTTTCAACACGCCCTTTTCAAATAATGGTGTGCGACGTGCAGGCACCCCTTCGGAGTCCACAGGATAGCTCATATCAGCAAGATCGATAGTTGCGTCATCATAAATACTTACTCTCGCGTCTATTATCTTCTCTCCCAGCCTGTTGGTGAGGGGTGAAGCGCCTTTTTGCAATAATTTCCCATTACATCCTGCTTCAAATGTGGAAAGAAAGACGTCCATGGCTTTTGCCGTAACAACAACAGGATAGTCGCCCGTTTTTAATTTTACTTCCTTCTTTGCTAGTTTTAAATCGTTGAGCGCTTTATCAACGTGTTTATTGAGATCTGTTGCAAGTCTCTTTGAACTCTCTCCCTCGCCGATTGAAAGCAGGCTTTGTCCTTTAATATGTAAGATTTCTATGCCAATGCCCACCGAGGTGGATTCAATGGTAATGTCTAAGCCTTTTGAATTGAGAAGGCGCTGTTTTCCGTGGCCTTTCCCTATTCCCGCACTGCATTCGTAGCCGGAATCTACCGCCAAAGCCCTTTCAATAGCCTCTTTTCCGATACTTACACATTTTTCAATGGGAAAGTCAATAACGTCCCTGTCAAAAACGGTTACGTGCGGATAATTATTTTGCGGGGGAAAATCAAACGCGGCAATTTGTCCAAATTCTGCGCTCTCCAACGCATTTGCCACAAGTTTTTCCGGCTTTCTGAAATCGGTGGTGCAGGAAAACCCTATCCTTCCATCCTTTATTACCCGGAGGCCGACCCCCCGAACGGATTTAGTATTAATGTATTTTAGTTTATTATTTTCGAAGCTTACCGAACGTGTTTCCCCTTCTTCATAAATAACTTCAACGTGTGCAGTATGCTTTAGCGCCTGTTCCAGAATCTTCTCTTCAATTTTGTCCATTTGAATAAAACCCCCCCGTTATTTTGAATTAATTGTATGTGCATTTTACCGTATTGCATGCAAATTTTTACCTGAAAATGAAAGAAGCAACCCTGACAGGGTTCCGAACCCCGTCAGGGTTAATATACTCAGTTTACAAAGACTATGTTGTTTCATCTGAAAATACTTTGTTTGCATACTACATAATTAAGGTCAGTTCCGTCAAGTGCATAGGTAATTAAAATTATTCAAATGAGCAATAATTTGAGAATTGAATATTGAACATTTGACCCTGTCTGCGGAACTTGGGAAAAAAGCATTCTACTTTTTCAAAAAACTAAAATGTTTCAAAAAATCATCTTGTTATTTTGTTTCGGATTTCACCATTAAATACTTTATTAAAAAATAAAAAAACTACTGATTTAGAAAATGCTATGTCCTCGTTCTCAGGCTTGATACAGGCAACCGGCAATGTGAGATACCTCGAAAGGGTTGTTTTAACAGCATTTTTTATGGTTGACAAAAATTTACATGCTGGTTAGCATAAAAATACCGATCGGCAAAACGTACATATTTATCTTTTATCGTATGAAAAATCTTCAGAGGAGGGATATCTGCAAATTATGGATACGAATACAAAAAAGAACCAGCAGGATTTCGGCAAAAATCCTCAATCTATCCGGCGAACCGATCATTACAAGGCTGAATATGTTCACAGTTTTGTGGAGAAATGGGACGAGTTGATCGACTGGGATGCTCGTGCGTCCAGTGAAGGAGAATTTTTTATTGAAGAACTCCGTCGCCGCGGCGCCCGTAAAATCCTCGACGTTGCGACCGGTACCGGCTTTCATTCTATCCGGCTCCTCAAAGCCGGTTTTGAAGTGGTAAGTGCTGACGGAAGCCCTGAAATGCTTGCCAAAGCCTTTGCTACCGGGCGTGAACACGGCTTTATTCTCCGCACGGTGCAAGCGGACTGGCGCTGGCTTAATCGGGATGTTCACGGCAAATTTGACGCCGTGATTTGCCTGGGAAATTCCTTTACCCATCTCTTCAATGAGCATGACCGGCGCAAAGCCCTCGCAGAATTTTACGCCGTCCTTCGACATGACGGCATTCTTGTTCTCGATCAGCGGAATTATGACGCTATTCTTGACGAAGGCTTTAAATCCAAACATACATACTATTACTGCGGCGAAAACGTCAGAGCTGAACCCGAATATGTTGATGAAGGCCTGGCACGGTTTCGCTATGAATTCAACGACGGTTCCAATTTTCACCTGAATATGTTTCCCCTCCGAAAAGATTACACACGCAGACTCATGTTCGAAGTCGGTTTCCAGACAATTCGCACCATCGGTGATTTCGAAGAAACTTACCATCAGGCAGATCCCGATTTCTTTATTCATCTCGCTGAGAAACGCTACGGAAACGAACCAGAGAAAATTGCCCGATGACGTATTCCCAGCTCGAAACAACCACCAGGGATTATTATAACGACCAAAGCGCAGACCATTTTTATTATTCCGTATGGGGTGGTGAAGATATCCATATAGGGATCTATCGGTATCCTTCTGAGCCTATATTCACGGCCAGCAGGCGTACAGTCGAAACCATGTGCGCGTTCCTTCCGCGGCTGAACGCATCTACCCGGGTACTCGACATCGGTGCAGGTTACGGCGGCTCCGCGCGGTACCTGGCCAGGCAGTTTCAATGCCCGGTTACTTGCCTCAACCTCAGCGGCGTCCAGAATCAAAAAAACCGCCAACAAACCGAAGAAGCCGGATTGGATTCACTCATCGAAGTAGTTGAGGGCAGTTTTGAAAGCATCCCGCTTCCCCCGAATAGCTTTGAGGTTGTCTGGTCACAGGATGCCATCCTTCACAGCGGCGACCGCAAAAAGGTGCTGGAGGAAGTTCATCGTGTCCTCAAGCCAGGAGGGGTCTTCATCTTCACAGACCCCATGCAAAGTGACGAATGCCCTAAGGATGCCCTTGCCCCTGTGCTGGCGCGAATCCACCTCGAATCGCTTGGCTCGCCCGGTTTTTATCGCCAAATAGCCACTCAACTTGGTTGGATAGAGCTAAAATTCGAAGATTTGTCTTCCCACCTCCCCATTCATTATGGACGTGTTCTTGAGGAAATTACCGGACGGGAAAAAGAAATCGTCCGGCAGTGCACACCGGAATACATTGAGAGAATGAAAACAGGATTGGGTCACTGGATCAGGAACGGTGAGAAAGGATATCTCAAATGGGGCATCTTCCTTTTCCAAAAACCGGATGTTTCCCATGATAGTTTTGTAAGCTCCAGACCGGTTCAATGATAGGGGGGGCGCATTTTCGCCATCTCATGAAGCATCATACGCCGGTTTTTTATGTTTCTGTCGTTCTAACTGCATTGCTGGTATTCTGGGGTTATTTTGCCCATGAGCACCTGGCGGATACTGCCCAAAGTGCCCTCACCTTTACCATCAACAATTTCGGTTGGTTTTATCTCTTGTCCACCGCGGGGTTTGTCGGCTTTTGCCTCTATCTCATCTTCAGCCCTTACTCCAGCATTAAACTCGGCAAACAGGATGATCCGCCCGAATATTCTTTTTTGTCCTGGCTTGCGATGCTCTTCTCCGCCGGGATGGGCATCGGCCTCGTTTTCTTCGGCGTGGCTGAACCGATGACTCATTTCGCACATCCGCCCCACGGTCTGGCGGAACCACATTCGCCTGAAGCTGCCCGTATGGCGCTGCGGTATTCCTTCTTTCATTGGTGTCTTCATCCCTGGGCCATTTATGCGGTCATTGCCCTCTCCATGGCTTACGCCCAATTCCGGAGAGGAGAATCCGGATTGATCAGTACAGTCTTTCGCCCTCTTATCGGACGGAAAGTGGACGGTCCCATCGGCCAACTTATTGATATACTTGCCGTCCTTGCTACTGTATGTGGAGTAGCTACCTCTCTTGGTTTAGGTACCTTACAAATAAACGGTGGATTACATCATATTTTTGGTGTTCCCAACACGGCTACTATCCAAATGCTAATCATAGTTATTGTTACGGTTTTGTATCTTATCTCGGCCAGCACCGGACTCAACAAAGGCATTCTCTATCTTAGCAACCTTAATCTGCTTATCGCCGGACTCCTCCTTGCCTTCGTCCTGGTTTGCGGTCCCACCGTTTTCATCCTGGATTCTTTTACCACCATTCTCGGCAGCTATTTACACGAGTTTGTGAAGATGTCGTTCCGTCTCACTCCCTTTAGGCATGGTGATGAATGGGTTGGGTCATGGACACTATTCTACTGGTCATGGTGGATTGCCTGGGCGCCCTTCGTCGGTACCTTTATTGCCCGCATCTCCAAAGGTCGGACTGTTCGCGAATTTGTAATTGGCGTCCTCTTCGTTCCGTCCGTTATAGGCGCCCTCTGGTTTGCCGCATTTGGCGGAGCAGCCCTCTATTTTGATCTTTTTCAGGATGGCGGCATTGCCGATGCCGTACAATCCGACATGACCTCTGCACTTTTTATTACCCTGGAGCAATTCCCCCTGGGCATCGTACTTGGCGCCCTTGCGGCCCTACTTATCGTTACCTTCTTTGTTACTTCCGCCGACTCTGCTACATTCGTACTGGGCATGCTTACTACCAACGGCAGTGCAAACCCTCCCACTTCGACCAAAGTGATTTGGGGCATTCTACTGTCTTCCATCGCGGCGGTACTGCTTTTCAGCGGCGGCCTGGCCGGATTACAAACAGCCTCCATCGTCACTGCCCTGCCCTTCGCAGTTATTATGGTTTTCATGTGCCTTGCCTTGTTTACCGCTCTTAGGAAGGACTACCAACTCACTCGTCCGCGTACCCCTGAGCCTGAACCAAAAAACATTCTATGTCCGGTAGATTACTCCATATATTCAGAAAAGGCATTAAATTATGCAATAGAGATTGCCGGCAAATATGGATCAAAACTCTATTTGATACACGTACTTGATGCGCGTATCCATGGTGTGAATGAGTCGGTGCTTTACCGTTTCAATATCGGAGATGAAAGCACTATCAAAGAATTGAATGATAGATTGCTCAGATGCGTAAAAGAAGATGTCCGGAGCAAGATGCCCGTTGAGAGTATCGTCGTACAGGGGGTTCCATTTGTTGAAATCGTTAAGGCGGCAAGGGAGTATGCTATCGACCTGATTGTAATGGGCACGCACGGCAGAACGGGTATATCCCATGCAATTATGGGCAGTGTTGCAGAGACTGTTGTACGCAAGGCGCATTGTCCGGTATTTACCGTTAGACATGCGGAATATGATCCCGGTTAAATAAATCCGGATACTGGTCAATCGGTAATCGGCAGTCGGTATATTGCAGATTGTAGATTGCCGACTGTAGACTGTAGAGACTGTGGAAGGTAGAAATTATTATAAAACCTAAACTTTTTGAGAAGTTACGAAGGAGGGTGAAAATGCTGAAGGATATGATTATAAAAAACAGAAGTTACCGGAGATTTTATCAGGAATTTTTGATAGAGATGGAAGTATTGGAAACCCTTGTAGATTACGCACGACTTTCTGCATCTGCCGGCAACATGCAGCCGTTGAAATATATGCTTTCTTATGATGCACAAAAGAATGCCTTAATATTCCCGCATCTTGCCTGGGCGGGTTATCTGCAGGACTGGCCTGGGCCTGTCGAAGGGGAGAGGCCTTCTGCATATATAGTAATGCTTGGGGATACCACTATCAGCAAAAACTTTTGGTGCGACCATGGCATTGCGGCGCAGAGTATTCTCCTTGGGGCAACGGAAAAGGGGCTTGGTGGATGTATTATTGGATCAATACAGAAGGAAGGATTGCGAAACGTATTGAACATACCCGGTGAGTATGAAATCCTTCTTGTATTAGCGCTGGGAAAACCGAAGGAGAAGGTGCTTATTGAGCCGGTGGGCAGCGACGGGGACATAAAATACTGGAGGGACAAGGAAATGATACACCATGTACCGAAGCGGGCGTTAGAGGAAATCATTATTCCTTAGACCGGGCCTGTAACTTTTTAATCGACAGTCCACAGTCGGCAATCTGCAATCATCAAATTGCAAATTGTGGACTGCCGACTGTGGACTGCCGATTGCAGACTGTAGCCTGTGTCATTAACTTATCGGGAAGTAACCATGGCTTCAACCCTGTTTCCTCCATCGTTTTTCGCTTTGTAAAAGGCCTTATTTGCGAGCGTTACCAAAGGTTCCACTTCGGATGCGTGTTCCGGAAATGAGGAGATGCCGATGCTGATAGTAATGTTTGCCCGATTGCCTGAAGCCGGATCATGAAAACGGGTATATTCTATGCGCTGTCTGATTCCGTCTGCTTTCACCAGCGCCCTTGTGGCAAATGTCGCCGGCATAATAATGGCGAATTCCGCGTCATCATACCTTGCTATAATATCGGAATCACTGACCGAGTCGCTTAAGACTCCGGCTATCTGCTGCAGGAGGAGATTCCCCGCATTATTGGAGCCGTATGTTTCGGTTGTCGCTTTGTAATTGTCGGGTCCCAATATAAGAAGGCTTAAGTTCTCGCCCCTTCTTTTTGCCACTGCGAGTTGCTTTGTCAATAGTTCTGTAAAATACCGTTTATTGTATATTCCTTGAAATTCGTCCATTACGTTTGTATGTTTTGCTATCTCAAGAAGTTCCAATTTGTGCAGAGCGAGCGCCGCCGTTTCTGTATAATTAGACATAAGCCTTTGGTTTTTTTTGTTTTTCCATGTGCTGAATTCTTTTTTCATCATGAGCACCATACCTGCCGTCTTGTTTCCAATAATGATGGGAAAACAAACATAACCTCCGCTTTTCTCGCGTGTTACAATACATTCACACGGAGATTCGGAGGCAATATCATTTACGACTGATTTTTTCCCGGTATTCATTACTTTACACAGTGAAGGGTCAAGTATTGCTTCCTTATGTATTAATTCCCCGGCTGGCATTACAGGGTCAATGACCGGCAGGTAAAGCATGCTTTTTTCCTTGTCAAGCATAATTACGGCAACGATGTCCGGAGCAAAGTTTTTTTGCAGTGCAGAGACAAGATGTTTAAAAAGGGCCTCTTCCTGTACCTCTTCTTCGTTGATAATTGTAGAAAAAGACATCAGGTCTTCCAATTCTTTAATGTGCTTAATCCGCTCTTCTTCCATCAGTTTACGTTCGGTGATATCCTCTTTTACAACGATAAAGTGGGTGATTTTGCCCTCATGGTTTCTGATTGGAGAGAGATATACATTTTCCCAATACATTTCACCGTTCTTCTTTTTGCAGCAAAATTCTCCATTAAGTTCTTTCCCCGAAAGAAGGGTCTTCCACAGTTCTGCAAACTCTTCGGAAGAAATGTTTTCCGGCTTGAGAACGCGGGGGTTTTTCCCGATAACCTCTTTGGCGGTGTAACCGCTTGATTCTGTGAACCGTGGATTAACGTATTCTATGATACCCCTGGAATTGGTTATAATGGTTGTAACGGGACTTTGTTCAATGGCGCGTGAAAATTTACTTAACTCTTCCTCAGCTTTTAAGCGTTCGGTGATGTCTTCTTTTACTGCGATAAAATGAGTGATGGTGTTTGATTGGTTTTTCACGGGGGATATATATGCATATTCCCAATACAAATCGCCGTTCTTTTTTTTGTTGCGAAATTTTCCCTGCCATTCTTTTCCCGAAGTGATTGTCTTCCATAAATGGTCAAATTCCTCTGCCGGAATATTGTCTGGTTTTAAAATATTCGGGTTTTTCCCAACTACCTCTTCAGGCGCATAACCGGTTAACTGCGTAAACTTGGGGTTGACGTATTCAATAATGCCTTTTGCGTTGGTGATTACTACGGTGCATGGACTTTGTTCTATTGCGCGTGATAATTTGCGCAAGTCTTCTTCTGCCCTTAAATGTCCGGACAATTCCTCTTTAAGCATCTTGTTTTCTTTTGCAAGGTCTTCTAATGTCTTAAGTGTTTTTTGCATAGTTGTTTTAAATCTCCATTAATGGGAAGTTATCTCACGGTTCAGAATGTTTTTGTGCTCAGTTTTTGCCATAAATAACCTGAAGGATTCTCATGTAATTTGAGAATTCTTTATTCTATACATCTTTAAATATTCGGTAAATTTCTACTCATTGATTATACAATTCTTCATTGTCAGTTACATAAAATATATCTTCTCATCATCCCATCCATAATTACTACACCTTCCTTTTTTTAACATTTTGCCGTAAATTCTTTCGCATGGATTTTACCTGAGTTTCTATCATAGGTGCCGTGGGTGCTTGGGGATTTTAATCATTTTTCAAAATGAAGTCAAACATTAACCCTAATGAACCAAACAAGCACGAAACGCGAAGCACGAAATACGAAAGGGAAACCCACAGATTAAACAGATTAAAAAAATCATCACAAATTTACTAATGACTAATGACTAATGACTAATGACCAATTCAAAACTTGTTTCGGGGGAGAATATTGTAGAGGGTTTTTATTTACGGCAACATCGGTTTCAGGGATAGGGGAGGAGGATATTAGCGGCAAGGGAAAAACTCCAGGCGGGTTCAGGCTTACAACCGTTCGGCTGAGTTCACGACGAAGCCTGAACCTGTCTGAAATTTTTTATCTGTGCTCATCTGCAAAATCTGACGGAGAAAAAGTATTTTCAGGCGAATGGTTGATTGCTTTATTTACATTAGCAGCTATGGACATAGTTTTCGACTGTTTAAAATAAAACAGGCTGTCCGGGAATAGAGAATCCCGCAAAAATCCAGCTATTAATATACCGTGATTTATTATAGCAGAAAATTGCGAAACACTGAATTCCCGGACAGCCTGAAAAGATAATAAAGAACTTTTTGCCCGTTAGGGCGATGAATACATCACAAAAGAAAATGTGCATCGTTAAAATTCATCTTTAACAAGCCGGGCTACCCCCTCCGTTATTTCTTCACTGTGGCTTCTTCCACGATTACATTGTATTTATAACCGCTGCCGAAATCCTTATCCTTATAGAGAGTGCCGCTTACCGTAACAATGTCGCCGACAGAAGGTTGGTCTTTTGTGGTGACTACGAGGTCTGTATTATTCTTATCCTGGCTTCCGCTTCCGTCCTGAAGATGCAGCCAGTTCTTCCCCATAATGCCAACAGAAACTTTAATCACTTTACCCTTCACAATGACTTTTTTCTTGTTAAGCTTCTCACTGTTTTCATAAAGTTCCTCTACGGTATAAGCGTCTGCCCCTGTAGCTTTTTCCACAGAGATCTTTTCATTTGTTGAAACGCTGATGCCCTTGCTGCCTTTGGTAGTGTATGAAGGAGCTTCTTGCCCTGAATCCGCCAGACCGTTGGAAAAAATGATTTTGTCAAATGTTCTGTTCAATGTCTTGCTTTCAAAGCCGGTCATTTCGAAACCTGGTTGCAAAACAACCTCCTGCCCCACGGATACGGTTGTTTCCGGTATGGCTACCCATGTTTTTTTCCCGTAGTCATCAATGCAGAGATACGTATAGCCGCCACTGTTCATTGTTTCTGCAATTTTTCCGGCAAGAAAATAGCCGCCCTCGTCTTGTGCTTCGTGCGAAGGTTCCTGTGAATAATTACTATGTGTATAGTCACGCGAGGGTTCGTCCACCGATTTCATTTGATAGGCAAAGGTATTTTTGGCGATCATTGCGGAAGACATTGTTAGCGATAAAGCAAATACAAATACAATTTTTTTCATTATAAAGGCTCCTTCTTTATTTTACTAAGATTTCAGGTGAAATAATGTACTGTTTAATGTATTAACGTTAAGCTGCAACACTTGCAGACTCCATTCGGCGGAGCTGTTATGCGGCAAACAGGAAAAAAGGTTGTTTTTCAGCAAAAATACTGCAGTACGTAATGAAATCGGCCAATGAAAAAATGATACTCACTTTATCATGATAAAACAAGAATTTTATTATCCATTAATTTGTTGCAGGTTTGTCTATTCCGCCTCATGTTTCATGCATACGTGTTTTCAAATAGGAGAGGCGTAAAGGGTAATTACACTGCGTGCATGGCCGCAACCAGGACAACCCTGCGCCTTCTCACCTTAGCAACCGGGGAATTACCAGAGTAGGGGCGAAGCATTTGCCTGTGTACAGTAGACTCGTTCAATTAGAGTGGAGTTAACGCGTGTACCGCAACATTTTACGTCCGAATCTTATATACAGGCAAATGTTTCGCCCCTACATTTCTAAAATCAGATTTGTTTGACTATATATTATGTCTATGAGCCTTTCTGCTATATCTTGTTTTGTATTGCACGTTGCCACCAGTTCCTGATGTGAATTAATGATATAACCGGGGTGTTTATCCCCTAAAATCTCATGCTGGTCATTTGCTACCACAAAATCTGCTTTATTTTCCAGCAAGGAGGCATAGGCCCTTTTCATGAGTTCATCATGGGGAATCCCCGCTTCTAATTTAAAACTGATGAGCAGCGAACGGGGCCAAAGCTCTTTTATTAACTTTATTATTTTCGGAGTTTTTATAAACCGTACGGTAATCTCATTGCTATGGGAAGACACTTTTCCTTCGACCGGTTGTTCAGGGATATAATCCAGCACTGCCATGGCGTGGACAACGGCGGCAAAGACTTTCCCCTGTAAACCCTCCCGGAATAATTTTGACAGATCCTGTAGAGTTTCTATTTCAATGAGGGTAAGCCGGTTACCCGTTTCTTTTCCTAAGCAAGTAATATCAGGAATAATACTTCCAGTGCCATACGCCATTGTGACGTCCGCCCCCCTTTTAAGCGCTTCGGTTGCTATTGCAGCCCCCAATCTGCCGGAAGATTTATTGCTTATATATCTGACGTCGTCTATATAACCCCTTGTAGGTCCTGAAGTTATAAGTATGTTTAACCTCTTTTTATCTTTCATCTGCTTAACGTGGCCTTTTAAAAAAATTGAGCGATTGGCAATAAGGTGATTTTCTGAAAAACTCTGTAAAAAACAGGTTTTCTCCTCCAACGTGGGAAGTGTATCAATTTGACAAAGCGGATGCAAGGTCCTGCTTGCCGTTATCGGCAATATAGTACAAGGCAAGTGGGATTGTAACACTTTAGTTTTTTGAAAAACGTAAGAGCGAGAGACGAAGCATGAGAGACAGGAGATGAAAGACGAGAAACGAGAGACGAGAGACGAGAGACGAGAGACGAGAGACGAAGGATGTCCGTTGTCTGTCGTCCCTGCATCGTGTGGAAAACAGCGCTATTATTGGAATTTTTTGAAAAACTAAAGTGTTACAAATTGTTGCAATAATCATTGTGCCATTATGGTGTATTATGGCATTTTTTATTTGCAAATAGGGTGTTGGCATAGTAAAAGAATAGCAAAAACATCCCAATCCCATTTTCCTTAATTGTGAAATCAGAAATCCAAAACAAATTCCCATTTTGTGCTTGATATGTTCTGGCTATGCCAGTTTAGGGGGAAAGGAGGCATGGCAACAATAGAAAACATTAGGTTGTTGTTACAAATTGAACCGTCAAAATAAAGCGTTCGCATTCTAGATATTTTGTATCTGCCGCAGGATTGTATTATAAACTCAAAGGCATTTTATAGGAAAAACTGAGTATGAAAAGCTCAAAACAAATAATAAAAACAGCGATGTATATTTTAGGTTTCACGGCATTGATTAGCGGCTGGCAAGGTAAAGGCATACAAGCCGATGACCTGGCGTATAAGTTGACGATAGACCAGCAAACCTTCCGTAGGGTTAGCCGCACAGGCGTTGTTGCAATTGACAGGGAAAAAGCTGCTATGGGATATGTTCTTTTTACTCCAATGAATAATACCTGCGGCGAAGTATTTCTTATTGATACGAATGACGGCAAGGTGGCGCATCAGTGGAATTTGCCTTATGCCCCCGGTGTATATGGCTATTTACTGCCGAATGGCAATCTTTTCTATAACGGGCAGGTGGAGGATGACGGCGCCTGGGATCTGTGGCCAAACTGGAGCAGTTTTAAAGGGGGCATTATGATGGAAGTGGACTGGAAAGGAAATATTGTATGGGAGCTTCGCAATCCCTACCATCACCATGACGGCAGGCGTACCTCTTCCGGAGGCGCCATTTACCTGGCGGTGGAAAAATTGCCGGCGGAGATAAGAGACCAGGTACAAGGGGGGACAGAAGGTTCCGGCAAAAAAGGCGATATGTGGGCGGATATTATTATAGAGGTAGATGCGAATGGAAGTCGGGTATGGAAGTGGCATGCGAAGGATCACCTTGATTTCGATACGGATGTTATTCAATCAAATTGCCCCAGGGATGAGTGGACGCACGCAAATGCCGTTGTTCCGTTAGAAGAGGACAACCAGGTAATGGTGAGTTTCCGGAATATCTCTACCGTTGGAATTATTGACAAGAATACCGGGAAATTTGTCTGGAAGCTCGGACACTCTACCTTTGCCCAGCAGCATGACCCACGCATCCTTAAAAATGGCAATATACTTGTATTCGACAACGGACAGCAGCGGAAGTCTGAACCCGTCCCCTATTCCAGGGTAATAGAACTAAACCGGGATACAAAAGAGATTGTGTGGCGATACCGTGATGTGCCGGCAATTAATTTTTTCAGCCCTACAATATCGGGAGCGCAAAGATTATCAAACGGGAATACCCTTATCACCGAAGGGTGTTTTGGCCGCATATTTCAGGTAACATCCGACAAGGAAGTGGTATGGGAATATGTAAGTCCTTATTTTTATGCGAATAAAGAAGATGTGATTGATAATTCCATTTTTAAAGCCACATTTTATACCGCAGAGGAAATTCCTAATTTACGATAACATAATAGTAGGGACATGGCATGCCATGTCTATATCTTTGCAAGAACCCGAGGAGGGGAATTTTTGAGATGAAGAACAGGAACGTTGCGTTGGCATTTTTGATATGCATTGCACTATGGGTGTTTTCTTTTAAACAGGCATATTCAGCAGGTGAGAAACCTGATATACAAACGCCTGTTTCCAAATATGAGTTGTTTGGCGGGAGCGGACAGCAAACAAAGGGCAAAAGAGCCGTTGAAAAGATTGTGAAAATGGAGATGCCTTTTATTGTCAACAAGGGGCAGCAGGATGAACGGGTGGCATTTTATACGCACATCTTCTGCGGCACAGTGTTTGTCACAAAAAACGGAGAGATGGTGTATGTATTGCCGGAGCATCAAAAAAAACAGGCATTAAGTGCGTGTAAGGCTAAAAACAAGACGACTCCCGCTGATTTCTCCGAAACAATTGAGAAAAGTTCCGGCAAGGAAGGCATTGACGGTGAAAAGAGGGGATTTTTCATTCTCCGGGAAAAACTTGCGGGCAGTACCGTATCCGGAATACGAGGGGAAGAAGAGGCGGCAACGAAGATCAATTATTTTAAGGGAGATGACACAGGGAAATGGATGTCCGCAATTTCAAGCTACAGGATGGTAAGTCTGGGAGAGGTGTACGAGGGGATAGAATTGAAATTAAAAGCGTATGGAAATGCCGTAGAAAAGCTGTTTTATGTAAAAACAGGGGCAAACCCCGACGAAATAAGGGTTTTCCTTGAAACGGCAGAAAGAAGCGCATTAAAAATTAATGATTATGGCGGACTTGCGGTTGAAACACAAACCGGGATGGCAACATTTTCGCGCCCTGTTGCGTATCAGATTATCAACGGCAAAAAAGTAGATGTGCCTGTGGCATATTATCTTCATGAGGGTGAAAAGATATCAGACAACAGGGGGCGTCGTACCGGAGAAAATAAGAAGTACGGATGGCGCAGAACGGCAAATAGTAAGGGTGCGAAACCTGCATTTGCAAACAATACAACGGAAATCGCTATTGGTGATAAATTTATCTATGGCTTCCGAACGGGTAATTTTGACAGGTCAAAGGAACTCATCATTGACCCTATGATTTCATCTACTTTTTTGGGAGGTTCTTCTGACGAAGAGTGCAGGTCTTTGGCAGTGGACTCAAATGATAATGTGTTTGTTCTTGGAGTAACAATGTCAGATGACTTTCCTGTGACAGATGATGCATATGCAACCTCTTCCAGCGGTAATAAAGATGTCTTTATCTCAAAATTCAGCAATGACCTGACGAGTCTTCTTGCTTCAACATATCTTGGCGGTTCTAATACTGAAGATGCCCATGCACTGGCGATTGATTCAGGAGATAACCTCTACATAGCGGGCTTTACTTATTCAAAAGATTTTCCTGTAA
Source organism: Candidatus Kuenenia sp. (assembly GCF_039794105.1). Lineage (GTDB taxonomy): Bacteria > Planctomycetota > Brocadiia > Brocadiales > Brocadiaceae > Kuenenia. The sequence goes on along the minus strand of NZ_JBDIWA010000012.1, from coordinate 35,896 downwards.
CGGGAGATGCGTATGACGCCTCGTATTCCGGCGGTGATGCCTTTGTGTCGAAGTTGAGCGGTGATCTTGGCAGTTTATTGGCGTCAACATATCTGGGCGGGTCGTATAGTGAAGAAGCCCGCTCGCTGGCGATTGATATAAACGGCAATGTATATGTAGCGGGTATGACCTCCTCTACTAACTTTCCCACCACCGAAGGCGCTTACGATACGTCATCTTCCGGCTTATACAGAGATGTTTTTATCACAAAATTCGATGATGGTCTAACCAGTTTGCTGGCCTCGACATATCTGGGAGGGTCAGAGTATGACGGAGCCTATTCACTTGCTCTTGATGCAAATAATAATGCGTATGTAACGGGCATTACCAAATCAGAAGACTTTCCGGTGACTGACGACGTTTTTGACGAATCATTTAATGGCAGTGCGGATGCGTTTCTCTCGAAATTCAACAGCGATCTGACCAGCCTGCTTGCTTCAACCTATCTTGGTGGATATGATTATGACGGCGCTTATTCATTGGCGCTGGATTCAAGCGGAAACGTATATGTAACAGGTTATACAGGTTCAACAGAGTCTGCGGATTTTCCCACAACTGCCGGTGCATATGATTCGTCTTATTATGGGGGAGACGTCTTTGTATCGAAGTTTAATGATGATTTAACCAGTCTGCTTGCATCAACCTATCTTGGCGGCTCGGATTATGAAGAGGCGTATGCAGTAGCAACAGATGCTGAAGATAATGTGTATGTAACTGGCATTACCAAATCAGAAGACTTTCCTACAACTGCTAACGTTTTTGACGAATCATTTAACGGCAGTGCGGATGTGTTTCTCTCAAAATTCAACAGCGATCTGACCAGTCTGCTTGCTTCAACGTATCTTGGGGGGGCGGATGATGATAAATCCCTCGCGATGGTTTTGGGTGCTGCCGGAGGTGTGTATATTGCAGGTTCAACGTATTCGAATGATTTCCCGGTTACAGAAGCAGCATATAGCGCCGGTTTTAATAGTGAGTCGGGCAATGCATTTATATCACGATTCGACAGCTCACTTTCGGTAAATGGGGAAGTAACTACGGGAGAGGCGTTATATATAACCGTTGAATCGGCTACATTGCACGGGACAATTAATGCCGCCGGACTGTCAACGATAGCATGGTTTGAGTATGGAACGGTGAGCGGTTCTTATGATAATACAACAGAAGAACTAACGGTTGGCGGATATGATGATATTTCTATAAATAGTAGTGTCAGTAGCCTGAGTTTCAGTACAACGTATTATTACCGGCTGGTAGCAAAAAACAGCGTGGGGACGTTGTACGGCAGTGAAATGTCATTCAAAACGTCAGCGCAGTGTAATAGGGAGACTGTATCTGCAGATCAGCAGATTACGGAAATTGCCCGTACTTCTTCCGCACCGGTTACGATAACAGTTGCATGTAAGGGTGGCGACCCTCGCTATGGTGTGCTGGTAATATGGGAAATCATTAAGGGAGGAAACAATATTTCCATATCTCCGGAAAATGCAATCACAGATGATAATGGACAGGCTGTGTTTACGATTGAGGGCGTAAAGAGGGGAAATGCAACGGCAAGGTTTGTGTCAAGCGACTCAAATAGTAAGGCAAAAGTGAAAGTAAGAGTAACTCGATAGTGTAAGGTTAGAAGTCAGAAGTCAGAGATCCGTGTTTTTCGCGGACCTCCGACCTCCGGATGAAAGCGTAATTTTCTATTTTATCCCCAGTTTAAACTTCAGAGACCTGAGGGTATTTCTCATAAGCATTGTAATGGTCATAGGGCCTACTCCTCCGGGAACAGGGGTAATAAATCCTGCAATTTCACTCGCCGCTTCAAAATCAACATCTCCTTTTAAAAGAGCAACCATTTTGTTTGGGTCGTTCTTGCTGGGTTTTTCGCCTACCCTGTTTACCCCCACATCAATTACACACGCGCCAGGTTTTATCCATTCGGGTTTTACCAGCCCGGGAACTCCTGCGGCAACAATAAGGACGTCCGCGCGTTTGCAGTGTTCCGCCATGTTTCTTGTTTGTGTATGGACTATTGTTACCGTAGCGTCCGCCCCTTTCCCTTTCTGAAGCATCATATTCGCGATTGGTTTTCCCACAATGTTAGAACGCCCAACCACAACCACCTCCGCGCCGCGGGTTTCAACGCCTGACCGTACAATCAATTCCTGAATGCCGGCGGGGGTGCAGGGCGGGAATTTAACCTCATTGCCTCCGATCATAAGACGCCCGACATTTACGGGATGAAACCCATCAACATCCTTGTCCGGATCAATGGCATTAAGCACCTTCTTTTCATAAATATGTTTCGGGAGTGGAAGCTGGACAAGGATGCCGTGAATTGAATCGTCGTGGTTGTACTTTTCAATAAGGGCGAGAAGATTCTTTTCTGAAATATCCGCCGGTTGTGAATCCTGCACCTCTTTAAAACCCACCCGGTGAGCGGTTTTGATTTTTAAGGTTACATACGACATGGATGCCGGGTTTTCTCCGACAAGGATTGTTACCAGGCCTGGAACAACGCCGTGTCTCTTCTTTATTTCCGCTACTTCACCGGTAATTTCCTCTAATATTTGTTCGCCAATCTCTGTACCTTTAATTAATTTTGCGGACATGACAATACACTCTCCTTTCAGCTATATACACTAAAAAACAAGTTTTACCTTTGCAACACAAGTATCCTGCTTGCGATATTTTACCCTCAAGCTGGAAGCTTGAGTTACTATTAACCTTCCATACTAATTGCATTTTTATAAAAAATCGGAAATGCGCCTGCAAAGTGACACAACAGGTTCTTTTTTGAGGAGTCAGAATAATAGTAAAACACACAGGTAAATACAACTTTTTTTCGTAGTTTTTCTGTGATATACAACATCAGATATTGAATGTATGAAAAAACTAAAGTGTTACAAAAACACGTGTTTTGAGCAAAGCCGGGAGGGAATAAATCTGTGCTACTATCCAGCAACTTCTTGTTTTTAATGCGCATTTTTCAAAAATGCAGCACCGTAAGGCATTGATTAGTAGAGACGCACGGCCGTGCGTCTCTACAAGTTTGGAGCATTGGGTTTTTTGTCATTTGAATTTGTTTCGTATTTCGATATTCGCATTTCGAGTTTGGTTGCGGCCAAATGCTGCGCCAGGTTGTAAGGCGGAAGAGACAAATAAAGTGGATTATTTTAAGCTGCTGTTCGATTCTTGACAAGGGAGTATCTTAAATGTACAGTAGGTCGCATTTATTCCATAATTAAAAGTATAGGAATTTCAATATTTTTAGTTGATCAATAAACAAACCCACCCCTGCCCCTCCCAAGAGGGGAATTTGATAATTCCTCTCCTGGGAGGGGATTGAGGGGTGGGTAAAAATGAATGTCGTTGGTTTTTTGTATTTTAAAAAGGCAACCTGATTTAAATTTCTTACAGACCTTTTTGGTAAAAAAATGATGATTTTTGACAAGATTAAAGGGAAATTATTAACGTTTGGACTTTGCATATCGCTCATCCCAATCTGCGTAATTTCAACAGTATATTATATTACAGCCAGAGAGAAACTTCGTACCCGCCAAATAGATGCGCTATCTGCGATGGCACAATCAAAAAAAATCCATTTACTCTCGCTTATAGAGTCAAAAAAAGGCAGAACGATCGATTTTAGTTCTGATGGGTTTATAAGAGACTATCTTGAAAAAATAAACCGTGGGATATCCTCTCACGATTTACTTGTAAAATCGTTAACGAGGCACCTGGCAAACAACAAAAAGCCGTTGGATTCACATATCGAAGGGATATCTGTTGTAAACATGAAGGGAATGGTTGTTGCTTCTACTTACAAAGAATGGATTGGGCAGGATATTTCCGGACAGGAAATTTTCTCAGAAGGAATGAAGCTATTTCCCGGCAATGCGTATGTAGGCCCTGCCCATTTCTGTCCGTATGGACACAAAAATATCCTTTCGATAACTGCTCCTTTAACTTCAAGGCGTTCAAAAAACAATGAGAAGATAGGCACGATCATTAACTGTTATGATGTGGGAATACTGAATACGGTAACAACCGGTTATGAAGGATCGGGAAGTACAGGAGAAGTATATCTGGTAAACAAAAATAAGGTCATGATTACTAACTCCCGTTTTTTTGAGAATGCCGCGATAAGACAGGCAGTGGATACAGAACCGGTGCGCAAAATACTGGAATCGGGGAAGGACATTACGGGTGTATATCCTGATTACCGTGGAGTGCCGGTAGTTGGAGCGGGTAGGTATATAAAGGAATATAGCTGGGTATTATTGGCGGAAATGGATAAAGCGGAATTGTTTGCCCATTTAAATTCGATAAAGTTAATCGCCCTCGTAACGGGCGCGGCAAGCGGAGTATCCGCCATTATCTTTGGGGTGTTTTTTGCCCTATCAGTTTCTTGCCCTATTAATAAATTAAAGATGACAACAGAGGCATTTGCCTCAGGCAATCTTTCAGAAAGAGTTTTGATAAAACGGAATGATGAGATTGGAAGTCTTGCACAGAGCTTTAACACTATGGCGCAGGAGATTCAGGAGAAGAATCGTGCCCTAAGTGAAAGCGAAGAACGTTTTCGGGCAATATTTGAGCAGGCGGCGGTCGGTGTTGCACTTATTGATACCAATACCGGTAAATTCCTCAAAGTAAATAAAAAATATTGTTCAATAACGGGTTATTCGGAAGAGGCAATGCTTTCCACAGCATGTCAGGATATTACCCATCCTGATGATCTTCAGGAAGGTTTGGAGAATGTGGAGAAATTGAAAAAAGGCGAACTACAGGAATTTTCGCGGGAAAAGCGTTATATCCATAAAGATGGTTCTCTTGTTTGGGTAAATATTACCGCTTCTCCCATGTGGAAAAAGGGAGAAACCCCGCATTCACATATTGTTATTGTAGAAAATATTACACAAAACAAACGTATTGAAGAAGAAAAAGAAAAACTGAAAGAGCATCTCATCCATGCACAGAGACTGGAAACCGTTGGAAGACTTACCAGCGGTGTTGCGCATAATTTTAATAACCTCCTTATGGCAATTATGGGGTATGCAAATTTATTGAAAATGGATACGGTGGTAAACGCCAAATGCCAAACGTACATACAAAACATACTTTCATCATTGGACAAGGCAGCGGATTTGACCCAAAGCCTCCTTGCATTTAGCAGGAGGCAGACGATTAATCTGCAGGAAATACCATTGGATAGCATAATAAACGATACGGAAAATTTTTTAACGGGAATACTCCGGGAAAATATACGCTTTAAAATATTGGTGAAAGGGAAAAATTGTTACGTATTGGCGGATCGTACTCAAATTGAACAGGTTTTAATAAATCTTTATTCGAATGCAATAGATGCAATGCCCAACGGAGGAACGTTAAACGTCAGCAGTGAGAGAAAAGCATTAGATGCCTGTTTTATGGAAATGCATGGATTCAACAGGGAGCCGGGCGAATATATGGCAATTTCCATTTCGGATACTGGAACAGGAATCCGTGAAGATATTAAAGACAGGATCTTTGAGCCATTTTTTACTACGAAGGAAGTGGGGAAAGGTACAGGGCTTGGCCTTTCCATGGTGCATGGCATGGTTGAGCAACACGGCGGCTTTGTAACCTGTTCAAGCGAACCCGGGAAAGGAACCACCTTTACCCTCTATCTTCCCCTGTTAAAAGACAAAGGAAAAGCCGCGGCAGAGAAGGAAGAAGGGCTGATGAAAGCGGAGGCGGGACGCAGCGATAATGTTTCCGGAAAAGAAATGATTTTGCTGGCGGAAGATGAGGATGATCTGCGGCATGTGCTGGAAAAATATCTGGAAATGTATGGATATGAGGTTATAGCCGCAGCGGATGGCGACGACGCCGTTAAAAAATACCGGAAACATAAAGCGGGTATCAGACTTGCCGTCTTAGATGTAGTTATGCCTAAGAAAAATGGGAAAGAAGTATATGAAATCATGCAGCAGGAAACGAGTAAAATACACACTATTTTTATGAGCGGTTATAGTGAAGATATCCTGCATACGGACGGCATTATAATAGAAAAAGGCTTGCATTTTGTTCCCAAACCGGTTTCCCCCGTTGGTTTGTTATATAAAATACGGCAGATTCTGGATGCGTCAGTTCCTGTTGCATAGCGTCTGAGGTTCTGAGGCACTCAATTGGATATGTCAGGACGCTGGACGACGGACGAGGGACGATAGACGATAGACGAGGGACGATAGACGATAGACGTCCCTCTTCCCTCTTCCCTCGTCCCTCGTCCTTCGTCCTTCGTCCCTCATGTATGGTTCAATTACTAAAAATTTATTATTGGGAGGTAGTATGATGAGCATTCGTAAGATACTTTTTTTTGCCTTTTTTGTTGCCGTGTCTTTTCATGGTATGAATTCTTCTTTGTATGCTGCCGGTGGTTTGCCTTCCCATACGGCATTAAAGGATGCGTTATCGGCGGTGATAAAAGAAGACAACGGCGGCTTTGGTTTCAATATGTGGGCGACCGTTGTAGATCGGGACGGCTTTGTGAGAGCGGTGGTCTTTTCCGGAAATGAGAGAGGCGATCAGTGGCCAGGAAGCAGGGTAATTTCCGCACAAAAGGCAAACACTGCTAATGCGTTCAGTTTGCCAGGATTTGCATTATCGACTGCGAATCTTTTTTCCGCAGTTCAGCCTGGCGGCAGTTTGTTCGGGCTGCAGTTGAGCAATCCGGTTGATACAGAAACCGCCTACCGCGGCTCGCCGCAGAAATATGGTAAGGAAAACGACCCTATGGCTGGCAGGAGGATTGGTGGTATAAATGTGTTTGGGGGCGGCTTGGCGCTTTATAATAATGACGGTGTGCTGATTGGCGCATTGGGAGTGAGCGGGGATAGTTCCTGTGCCGACCATATTATTGCATGGAAAGTACGGCATGTACTTATGCTGGACTATGTCCCCAAAGGTGTCAGCCCTTCCGGCGACGATAATATAATACATGACATAATTGCCGGGACAAGCCTAAGCGGCTGGGGGCATCCGGAATGTTCTCCGGAGGCAATGAAGATTGCGGAAAAATTGCCGAAAACACATCCTGTTCGTACAAAAAAAGAGAAATAGGTAACTTCTATTATCAGTCGGCAATCGGCAATCCACAATCTGCCGACTGCCGACTGCCGACTGCTGGCTGCTGATTGCCGATTGTGGACTGTAGATTGCCTACTGCAAATTAAGATACAATAATTTTTCAATGCCAAAATATCTCTTGAACTGCGCTTAAAGAAAAGAAAGGTGTTATTTATGATTGTCAATGCGAAAACAGGACATGCGGCGGACGAAACTGCGGAAATGTTAGTTTTTTATATGTACGAAGAGAGCAAAAAGATACACGAGACACTAGAACCCTTCGATGTTTCATTCAACCATGCCATCTCTGAATTATCAAAAAATAAGGAATTTACCGCAAAGCTTAACAATACCCGCGCCTTGCCTACCTATGGTAAATTCCCCTCGCAGCGTATCCTGCTTGTTGGTTTAGGGAAAAAAGAAGATATTACCTTTGACAAAATCAGACAGGCGTCCGGTACTTCCGTTAAAACAGCGCGTGATATGGGTATTAAGAAGGTGACAAGCGTAATGGATTCACTGGAAATCCCGGCAGAAAGGCTGGAAGAATGGTGCCAGTCCTTTACCGAAGGCGCTGTATTAGGGCTGTATCAATTTAAAAAGTATAAACAAACAAAGCCGGAAGAAGTAAAGGAAGTCAAGGCGCTTACCCTTTTGGTATCTGATAAGAAAATCCTGACTCCAGTGAAGGAAGGCATAAAACGCGGACAGGTTATTGCAAATGCAGTTTCATTCGCCAGAGACCTGGTGAACACTCCCTCACAGGATAAAAATCCCACCATACTGTCGAATATTGCAAAAAATATTGCAAAAGAGCAAGGCGTCTCATGCAAGATATTATCAACGCCTGACCTTAAAAAACTCAGGATGGGAGGTATACTGGGTGTTGCCCAGGGCAGCACACAGCCCCCGAAATTCATCATACTGGAGTATAATCCGCGAAGCAAAAATCAGGACACAATTGTGATTGTCGGGAAAGGCGTCACCTTTGATTCCGGGGGGATATGCCTGAAACCGGCAAAAAACATGGACCAGATGAAAAGCGATATGTCGGGAGGGGCAGCCGTACTGGGTGTTTTCAGCGTCCTTGCCAAACTTAAGGTCACGCAACGTGTTGTAGGGCTTATTCCCTGTACGGAAAACATGCCTGGAGGCTCTGCAATTAAACCGGGTGATATTGTCACATTTTATTCCGGCAAAACTGCTGAGGTGGCAAATACCGACGCCGAAGGACGTCTGATCCTTGCCGATGCGCTTGCTTACGCTGAGAAATTTCATCCCGGCGCAGTAGTGGATTTCGCAACGCTTACCGGGGCATGCGTAGTCGCTTTGGGCGGCATTGCAACAGGAATGCTGGGGAATAATGAAGAACTGAAAAACAGGATAAAAACCGCAGGAGAAAAATCATGGGAAAGGGTTTGGGAACTCCCTCTCTGGGAAGAATACCAGGAATTAATTAAAAGCGATATTGCAGATATTAAAAATACGGGAGGCAGCGGCGCCGGCACGATAACTGCCGCCTGTTTTTTAAGTAAGTTTACGGAGAAATATCCATGGGTACACCTTGATATCGCGGGAACCTCCTGGGCGGAGAAAAATGACGCATACCTGCAAAAAGGAGCAACGGGAGTAGGCGTTATGCTGATGCTTGAGTTATTAAAGGACTGGAAGAAGTTTACGAAAGAAAAATGACCACAGAAGAAAACGGCAACTCCATTATCATCCGGGGGGCAAGAGAACATAACCTTAAAGGTATAAACGTGGACATACCGCGTGACCACATTACCGTTATCACAGGTATAAGCGGTTCCGGAAAGTCATCCCTTGCCTTTGATACGATTTACGCGGAAGGGCAGCGGCGCTACATCGAGAGTCTTTCCTCGTATGCCCGTCAATTCCTTGACCAGATTCAAAAACCCGACGTCGAACTTATTGAAGGGTTGCCGCCAACGATTGCCATTGAACAGCGCACCTGTCCCTCAAGCCCGCGTTCAACCGTGGCGACAATAACGGAAATCTACGATTATCTGCGCCTGCTCTACGCAAAAACAGGAACCCCTTATTGTTGTCTCTGCAACTGCGTAATCGCCCGCCAAAGTATTGAACAAATACAGCAGAAAATCATGGAAGTCCCACAGAAATCAAGGATTATGCTCCTTGCGCCGCTTGTTATAGGGAAAAAAGGTGAACATCGGGAAATATTTCAATCGCTCTTACAAAAGGGGTTCGTAAGCGCACGGGTTGACGGCTCGGTCACCGACCTTGACGTCATCCCGAAACTGGCACGTTATAAAGCCCATGATATTTACGCAATTGTGGATAAACTCATTATAAAAGACGGCGTCCAGTCACGGCTTCTCCATTCCATTGAAACATGTCTCACTCTTGGCAATGGAGTAATGGTCGTAAGCGAAGAAAAGAAGAAACGTTGGAAAGACACGATCTTCAGCGAACGGTACGCCTGTCCCAATTGCGGCAAGGGATATGAAGAACCGGCCCCTCGCCTGTTTTCATTTAATAGTCCCTATGGCGCATGCCCGGGATGCGACGGACTCGGAAACACCCTTGATTTTGATCCGGAATTAATTATTAAATCGAAACATCTGAGCATTAAAGAGGGGGCAATTGATGCCTGGAACAATTGGGGTTCTCTTACACAGACAATTTATGATGATCACATCAAAACATTTACAGAAATGTATTCCATTTCACCTGCTACACCTTTCGCCAATCTGCCGGAAAAGGTTTCTCACGCATTGCTTTACGGGTCTGCGGATTTCGAGGGGGTTATTCCTAATCTGCACCGGATATACAAAAAAACCACCTCTGAACGTGTTTTGAAGCGTCTTTCAGGTTACATGAGCTACAGAACGTGCTCACTGTGCAATGGCGCACGATTAAGGCCGGAGGCGCTTGCCGTAAAAATCAGTAACACCTCTATCCATGAAATCATGACATTCACCGTAGAGGAGGCGCTCGCATTTTTCAAAACGCTGAAGTTCTCAGGACAACAGGCCGTTATTTCCAAACAACTGCTGAAAGAAATTCAAAGCAGGCTTCAGTTTATGATGGAGGTTGGGCTGCACTATCTTGCCCTTGGGCGCAGCAGCGATACCCTTTCCGGGGGAGAAGCGCAAAGAACCCAACTGGCAAAACAGGTAGGAACAGGGCTTGTTGGTGTGTGCTACGTGCTGGATGAACCCACAATAGGCCTTCATCCGAGAGATAACGAACGGCTCCAGAAAACCCTGTACGCCCTGAAAGAAAACGGAAACACGGTAATTCTTGTCGAGCATGACGAATACACCATTCGACATGCAGATTACATCATCGACCTTGGGCCAAAAGCGGGAGAGCAGGGCGGGCGTATCGTAGCGCAAGGGACGTTGAAGGAAATTCTCGACAATCCTGACTCCATAACCGGACGGTATCTGTGCCATTCACCGGAAACAATCACTACGCAGAAAAGAAAAAAATACAATCTGAAACACGCCCTGGAAATAAAAGGTGCATGCGCCAATAACCTGAAGACAATCTCGGTAAAAATTCCGCTAAAGGTTTTCTGTTGCATCACCGGCGTATCCGGTTCAGGCAAGAGCACACTTGTTCACGACGTCCTGTACCGCGCCCTTACAAAAGCCCTGCACGGCGGCCATGCCCTTCCCGGGAAACACGAAAAAATTACCGGCATCAGGCATATTGACAAGGTTATTGAAATTGACCAGTCTCCCATAGGGCGCACGCCGCGTTCAAACCCGGCGACTTATACAAAGGTGTTTGACCCCATTCGCGCCCTCTTTGCGCAAACACAGTCGGCAAAGATACGCGGTTATACCGCGGCAAGATACAGCTTCAACATCAGCGGGGGGCGCTGTGAGGCATGCAAGGGACAGGGCACAAAAAAAATGGAAATGCATTTTCTGCCCGATACCTATGTTATCTGTGATGAATGCAATGGAAGACGATACACTACTGCAACGTTGGAAACCATGTATAAAGGGAAAAATATATCCGAGGCGCTTGAGATGAGAATAGAAGATGCGCATCTTTTTTTTGCCGCTGTTCCCAGGATAGAAAGGGTTTTACGCACACTCAAGGACGTTGGGCTGGGATATATAAAACTGGGGCAGTCAAGCACGTCCCTTTCCGGAGGGGAAGCTCAAAGAATCAAGCTTGCCACGGAGCTTTCCAGGAGAGAAACTGGAAAGACCCTTTATATCCTTGATGAACCTACAACCGGTTTGCATATGGCAGACATACAACAATTACTGAAAATATTGCACCGGCTTGTTGATTTGGGGAATTCCGTGCTTGTCATAGAACATAATCATGAGGTTATTAAAGCGGCGGACTACATTATCGATCTGGGGCCTGAAGGCGGTGCAAAAGGAGGTGAAATTGTTGCGGCAGGAACGCCGGAAGAAATAGCAGAAACAAAAGAATCCTATACCGGAAGATATTTAAAAGAATATTTATGACAAAGTAAGTTCTCAACCAATCCACAGTCTACAGTCGGCAATCCACAATCTACAATCTATAATCGGCAGTCGGCAAATTGCAGATTGTAGATTGCCGACCACCAACCATTCGCGGGTTCAGGTTTGTAACCTGAACCAAATGTTTTATACTTTCAACCCAGCCTTCTATTAACAGAACAACTGACAAATAAATTCCAGATCCATACAGGGGTTTTGTGATTTGGGCCGCGGAATTTTACCGCAGTACATGTCTCCATTATACGCATAAACCCATGGGTTCAGGTTGCAAAACCTGAACCCGCCGGGAGCTACAGTCGGCAGTCGGCAAATTGCAGATGGCTGACTGTAGACTGTGGACTGTGGACTGTGGACTGTAGACTGTAGACTGTGGACTGTGGGCTGTGGATTGTGGACTGTGGGCTGTGGATTGCCGACTACCCGCTTTCTGTATCAGAAGAGACCCTGAGTAGTTCCTCCATGGTGGTTTCTCCCTTTCGAACCAGATCCAGCCCGTCATCCCATAACGTTTTTGTCCCTTTTTTCACGGCTTCTTTCATTATTTCACCTGAGTCTTTGTGGGCTAAAACGAGCCTTCGGATGCCTTCATCCACTACAAGAAACTCTGCAATTGTCCTTCTTCCCTTCAACCCCGTATTATTACAATCATCACACCCCTTTGGGCCATACAGAGGAACGCCTTCTTCTAACCCAACCGTCTTGCGGATCTCCGGCCCCGGCATATACAACTCCCGGCATTTCGGGCATAGCCTGCGAACAAGCCTTTGGGCAAGCACGCCAATAAGGCATGATGAAATCAGATAATCCTCTACCCCCATATCCATCAGCCGGGTAAAGGCAGAAGCTGAATCATTTGTATGGAGTGTTGAAAACACGAGGTGTCCGGTCAAAGAGGCCTGGACAGCGATTGACGCTGTTTCGCGATCCCTGATCTCGCCGATCAGAACAACATCCGGATCATGGCGTAAAATTGAACGCAGCCCTGACGCAAACGTCAGGTCGATCTGGGGGTTTACCTGTATCTGGTTTACGCCCTGCATACTGTATTCTACCGGATCTTCTACGGTTATTATCTTCACTTCAGGGGAAACGATCTCCTTGAGAACGGCATACAGCGTGGTTGTCTTTCCGCTTCCTGTAGGGCCTGTTACAAGAAACATGCCTTCCGGCCTGCTGATCAGTCTCCGGAATTTCTTTAAAAATTCAGGTTGAAATCCCAGTGTTTCCAGATCCAGCATTACGGCAGTACGGTCCAGAATCCTCATTACAATACCTTCGCCATGGCTCATCGGGATAACGGAAACACGCAAATCAATCTCCTTGCCCGCAACCCTCATTCTTATCCTGCCGTCCTGCGGCAGCCGTTTCTCGGCAATATTTAACTTTGCCATAATCTTGATACGTGAAACAATTGAGTTATACAACTCGCGGGGAGGGGGGGGTAGCTCGCCAAGTACGCCGTCCACACGATAACGCAGCCGGGTATTTCTCTCAAAAACTTCAATATGTATATCGCTGGCGCCTACTTCAATCGCCTTTGTCAGGATGCTGTTTACCAGGCGGATAACGGGCGCTTCGGAGGCCATATCACGCAATTGTTCTATGTCTTCCATCATCTCAACAGATGAAGCCATAGAGTCCTCTTCTTCGCTCACCCCGGTTTCATAGAGTTTTTCCAGAGAACTAATGATATCTCTTTCTGTTCCGGCAAAGACCCTTACCTCCCTGCCGGTTGACAATGCAATTGCTTCAATCAGCAGCGTATCCTGCGGATCTGCAAGCGCGATATCCAGTACGTTTTCGTCGAGGTTTAAAGGAAGTACCCGGTTTGTGGTCAAAAACACCTTCGGCACATTTTCCAGCATCGGATATGTATCGGTTTTCTTTTTTTCCCAAACTGGTATTTCCAGCAACCTGCTGTATGCGAGGCGCAGGTCTTCTTCTGAAACGGTTCCAAGGTCAATTAGTATACGGCCAAGCTTTTGCCCCGTCTGCTTCTGCGCTTCAAATGCCCGCTCCAAGTCCTGACGGTTTATCTTGCCTATTTCAAGAAGTACCTCTCCGACATTATTGTCCGTTGCCAACACCATACTTTATTACTCTCTCCTGTAAAAACACCTTTGTGGGCTCAAATTTGCGGCTTGAACCCTGCATTCATATTGTTGATTCGTTGCGCGGTTTCGGAGACAGACGCATGCAATGCGTCTCTACAATCCGGCATTTATAATTTGTTGATTCGCCGCCCCCGCCTGTGAATGCTATTCCCAGCTTACCACGTCGGCATTTTCACCATCGCCGCCTTCTGCGCCGTCAGCGCCATACGAAATAATGTCATAATCCCCATTTTCTCCCGGATACACATATACGTACTCATTTCCCCACGGATCTTTGGGAATAAACTTCTTTTTTAAGTAGGGGCCTTTCCAGTTTTCCACTCCGTGCGGCGCTACAACCAATGCCTCCATACCCTGCTCCTGCGTTGGATATCTGGTAGTATCGAGTTTAAACATTTCCAGAGCCGTTGAGAACCCTTCGATCTGTTGTTTTGCCACTGTCTGCCGTGATTCACCCACACGGCCAATCATTTTAGGCCCTATCAATGCAGCAAGCAGGCCTATAATAATCATAACTATGAGCAATTCCAACAACGTAAAACCACCATTTCTCAACAAATACGACCTCATTTTCAATTCTTTCATTTCACCGTACTCCATGTAGTAAAGGTTGTAAAATTGTAACAATACTTCTTTTTGGCAAAATATTTAATGGTAAAATCCGAAATGCTAAATACGAAACTAATTCTAATGACAAAGCATAAAATTCAAAACAAATTCAAAATCTGTGTGATCTGTGGTTCCCCTTTCGTCTTTTCAAAGTATTAATATAGTACATTGGCCGTTTAGCGCATGCCATTAATTGTCATCCTCGTCATCCTCGTCATCCTCATCCTCATCCTCATCCTCATCATCGACATCAGAGGAATCGTCTCCGTAATTGTCAAAGGAATCGCTTCTGTTATCCGCGTTTAATGGGGCCTTTTCCCTCGGCCCTCTACTTGTTAAAACAGCAGAAACTTTCAATGCATTGATCTTTTGTTCAATTTCTTTATCGGTAATTTCTCTCATAATTCTTTCATATTTTACGGTCTGTTCCATCTCTTCGCCTATGCGAAACGTGGCAAGGCCGCCCAGGGGTTCTATGTGTAAGACTGCCGTCATTTCACCATATGCAAACCCCAATTTCCTGCCATGGGCAGTGCCGTTCGGGTAAAAGGTAAATACCCTTATTTGTTCGTCAGCATCCTCAAAATTATCAGAAAACATTTGTATTTCATAGGGGATTTCCAGTTTTTCCATGCCTTCGCACCATAGATAGCCGTCCAGCAGGTCAAGCACTACTTCCGTTTTTGCCCCCCCGGACATTGCAATAATCCTGGCTTCTCTCAGGGAAAAAACAATGCCGGACATAATCTTCCTGAATTTAATGGTATCAAGAGACCCGGTATAGCGGGGAATTGAAATACCGGCAATGATTCCCATAATTGCCATAACGATAATAAGTTCGATTAAAGTAAATCCATGCTTTTTTAATGAATTCTTATTTGCAAATAATATACATTTATCCAATAAATACATAGCGCAGCAAATCCGCAACCAAAAAGAGTTTAACCACCTTGTCATTATGAGGTTGCTTCGGAAAAGACCCTCGCAATGACATGCTGTGGTCCTTGTAATGACATGCTTTTGTCATTGCGAGGGCTTTTTCCGAAGCAACCTCATAAACCGTCATAGAGATCCTTCCATCCTGCATTCATTCCATTAATTAATTCTATTTTTTTAGCCCTTGAGCCTCCCTTAATTTGCTTCTCACGGGATATGGCGTTTCTTACGTCACGAAATATCTCGTAGTATACTAATTTTGTAACATTATACTTTTTTGTAAATCCATCGACCCTCTTCTCTCTATGCTCATATACTCTTCTTTTAAGATTATTCGTTACCCCTGTGTAGAGTACTGTATCATTTTTATTCGTCATTATGTAAACAGAGTATAATTTATCCATTACAATTTACCTTGATTGAATCCGGTATTATTGAAAAAGATTGCTTCGGAAAAAGCCCTCGCAATGACAAGTCGGAAAAGACCCTCGCAATGACAAAAGCGTGTCATTACAAGGGTCTCAGCGTGTCATTGCGAGGGTCTTTTCCGAAGCAACCTCGCAGTAAACACGCTCTTAACCACGGAACACCTGGCGCAGCCTTTGGCCGCAACCAAATTCGAAATACGAGTATCGAAATATGAAACAGCCTTTCGGAGTGAGAGATAAAGTGAAAGTGAGATTTTCACTCTGGCTTTATCTTTCACTCCGAAGGACGGTTATGCATTTTGAAAAACGAGCATAAAAAACAAGAAGCTGATGGATAGTAGTACAAAGAATACAGAATACAAAGGGCACGAAGAAAAACTTACAAAAAAATAAGGTTTTTACAGGGTAATACAAGAGAGCGTTATTCGTCAAATAAACTATGGGTTCAGGCTTCGTCGTGCGCTCAGCCGAACGGTTGCAAACCTTAACCTGTCTGCTTTTTCCCAAAAAATATCTTTAAAACAGACAGTGTCATTATACAGCATGCCTAAGCGTTTAAATAGAAATTTTTGATGTTGCCACTCCCTCTTTGGCAATCGGCAAATTGCCGATTGCCGATTGCCGATTGCCGACTGTGGACTGCCGGCTGTAGTAGATAGGTAGAAATTATTATAAAAACCTCAACTTATTAAGAAGTTACCCATATTTGCCCTGCCGCCCCGCTCACCTTTACGAAACTGCAACCAAATTGTTTCCATCTGCAACCTTATTGTATTTTTGCTTCTATGCCTTGTTATTTTATGTAGTTATGCCTATTGCCATAAATTTAACAGGAAACAAAAAGGTTACAACATTCTTTCTCCACAGAGTACCTGTTTTAGTTTTTAAAAATTTTATATCTCCTTAATGAAAGCACTTATGAATGTTTTACTGTCCTGTTTTTTTTACAGGCACATTGGTTGCTTTATTCATAAAACAACGAATGCTATCGCAGGAAAACATCTGGCAGCACAAGAACAATGAGAAAAGGTTTAACCATTTTAGTGCAGGAAACAGAGAGTACACACATGCTATCGAAAAGAATTCTGATCGTTGATGATGAAGAGGGGTATAGAAAAGTATTATCAAATTCCCTGACGGACTTAGGGTTTGAGACAACAGTTGCAGCAAGCGGCATGGATGCACTGGAAGAGATGAAAAAGAAAAACTATGCAGTGATATTACTGGACATGAAGATGCCGGGCATAGATGGAATTGAACTGTTAGAACGCATTCTAAAGGAACAACTTTTTTCTTCAATAGTGATTATTACAGCATATACGTATGAAGATATTGCAAGGGAAGCCATTTGTAAGGGAGCAAAAAAAGTAATCAGAAAACCTTTTAGTATGGATGAAATCAAGTCGTGTCTTAATGAATTAATGAATTAATGAAGCTGGAAGAGACCGGTAAATTTAACATGGAAGAGGTATAAACATGAAGAAATTATTTAAGGAAAGTATCTTTATCGTAGCCATTACCCTTGTATTCTTTGGATTATTTCCGCTTTTGTTGTTTCGCATGTTGGCATTTCCCAATGCGAAAGCAGAGTTGGAACAGCATGTTCAAAGAAATATGGAAGACGCATTGTACAAACAAAATGACCGCCTCACCCTGTTTTGGGAAGAAAGAAAATCACATGCACGCGCAATTTCTGATGCTATTCAGAGCACAATGTTTATTTATGGTGATGAAGATTTTGTAGGTATTTTAAGCGGAGGAAATGAACACGAATATTTACGATTAAACACGCAACTGGAGTGTACGAAGGCAGATTACGGTTATAAGGGGATTTTTGTATGTGATGCGGCAGGTATTGTCCACATAACAACCACAGGCGAAAAATCACTTAAGGGAATGAATATCATGAAGGAAGATACATTCAGGGATGTTCAGGAGACTTTGTATGACGGCAAATCATATATTTCCGGCGTATCACATTTCCAGGTTGATAGAAAAGAATATGAAGAAGAACCTTCGCTGTTTATTTCATACCCAATCAAGGGAGAGCGTCATGATATCATTGGAGCTGTTTTCCTTTGGATGAATACTTCCCTGCTGGATACGGTAATGGATAGTTTTGCGCTTGGGAAAACAGGCGAAGCCTATTTGATAAACAAAGACGGAGTTATGGTTACACAATCAAGATTTTCCAGGCATCATGGAAATGAGACGAATGACACATGCAAAACGTGCCATATAGTAGAAGACCCGACGACGAAAATGTTGACAAAGGGGGTTAAAAGCTGTGTCACGGAAAAGACATCCGGCTATAATCTCGCAGGATATCACGATTATGGAGGAATAAAGGTCGTCGGCACATGGCGCTGGCTGAAAGATATGAACATGGGTTTAATGGTGGAGATAGATGCGGATGAGGCATTCGATACAATAAACAACATTAACTCCATGATAAAATCTTTCATGATCGTAGTGATTGTCCCCGCAGTTGTCCTTGCCTTTTTATTACACAGAAAAATTAATCTGGGATATATGTTAAAGGGTATGCCTCTCCCCAAAAAAGCCTTGCTCGGGACGGCCTTTATTCTTGTTGTGGGATTTATCATAGCGATTCTGGATGGATATCAGTTGAAGAGGGAAAGCGGTTATATCAGAGAGCAGGAATATAGAATATCAAATCCCTTTAGTGTATTGGGATCTATTGCCATACCGAGAGAAGAAGATTTTATAGAAAATAACATTTCAAAGTTCAGAAAGGAGTATCGTATTCAAAAATCTGAAAATACTTTTTACCATGATAAGAAGGATAGCGAACTGGTAAAAGGCGGAAATTACCATTAAAAAGCGCCCTAGCTTACTTTAAAACCACAGATTTCACAGATTTTACACAGATGAAAATAAAATAAATTCGAATAACTGTAGATGATACAGGACATTTTCAAGACACTTAATTTTTTGGAAGGAGTTATTTATGACTAACGTTATTTTATCCCCAAGGGAAAAGACAAGAAAAGCTTTAACCGTGGAATGTACAAAGGGGTGGTATGAGTATGAGGCCTCTTACGACGGCGTACTTTTGAATATCGATACTGCGGGCGCAAGGCTTCTTGGCTTCTCGTCTCCCGATGACATGCTCGGGAAAAAGATAAATGAATTGTATGCGCATCCCTATGACCATGAAAAGACGTTGTCTATGCTGTTCAGGGATGGAAAGGTAAGCGGTTTTTTCACCCTGATGAAGGGAATGGACGACAATCTGGTGTTTATAAAACAAAGCAGCACTCTGATTACCGATGAGTATTACCATTTGCCGCTAAAGGTACAAACCTCTTTCGAGATATCCCGTACGCTGTAGTATTTTCAAAGGCTTTTCCACTAACCCTGACAGGGTTTGAAACGGAACCACGAAACACACGGAATATAGGTAAAACAACCCTGTCAGGGTTAAAATCACTTAGGGAAACGTATAGATTAATTTTCATTCATTACATTACCGGAGGTTTTTTTTATGAATGTTTCTGCAAATGCACCCGCTGAAGAATTAAAAGGGAACACAAGGGTGCTTATACTTGCTACGCTTGCCTTTGCGGTAAGTTTTGCCGGATGGTCACTGTTTGCGCCTTTGGCCTCATATTTAAAAGCGGAATTTAATTTATCTTCCACCGCATTGGGATTACTGCTTGCCGCACCGGTGTTGCTTGGCTCCATTGTCAGAGTGCCTATTGGTATTTTGACTGATAAATATGGCGGAAGAAAGGTCTTTAGCGCACTGATGGCGGTGTGTTTTTTCCCTATGTTCATCGCAGGCTTTGCGCATAGCTACCTGTTTTTATTGATATGCGGGTTGTTTTTTGGCACAATCGGGGCGTCTTTTGCCGTTGGTATTCCACAGGTCTCCCAATGGTATCCGAAAGAAAAACAAGGACTGGCGTTGGGAATTTATGGCATAGGAAATGTCGGTTCTGCCGCAGCGGTATTTGGAGCGCCATTTATTGCTGAATCCATAGGATGGAACAAGGCGTTTATCTTTTATTCCATTCCATTGCTCCTGATGGCTGCTATTTACTGGTTTTTTTCCGCTGATGCGCCAAAACCTAAAACGGTAAAACCCAAGACCTTGAGCGACAGGTTGAAGGTTTATAAATCTTCTCATTTAATATGGGTATTTTCCCTCTTCTATTTTATGACGTTTGGTTTTTTTGTATGCTTTTCGCTTTGGCTGCCTTCTTATCTTAAAGAATCTTACAACATTACACCGGTAAAGGCGGGCAGCTTTACTTCTATATTTGTGTTTCTGGCGACTTTTTCAAGGATTTTGGGCGGATACCTGGGAGATGTCTTCCCCGGGAAACGTGTTTTAACAATTCTCTCCTTGTTCCTTATTGGCATACTTATTTATCTGAATCTAAGCAGTTCTCTGGCGCTTACGCTTGTTGTTTTCTATTGCATGGCGGTTTGTCTGGGCATCGGCAATGGCGTTGTCTTTAAACTGGTAGCGGAATACTTTCCAAAAGAAACAGGCGCCGTAGGCGGCATGGTTGGAGCTGCCGGAGGGCTTGGAGGATTTTTTCTTCCCATAATTCTTGGCACCATCAGGGATTATACCAACAATAATTCATTAGGATTCATCTTTGTTTCTCTCGTGTGCCTCGTGTGCCTCTCCTTTATGGAAGAAAAGACCTTTATAACAAAGAAGGGCAATAAAATGGCGCCCGCTGTGGGACGATAGTATGAACATAGTAACGATTGCAACTTATTCAACCAATACTCGCTGGTTTATTCCCGCTATGGCGACAATGATGATGGCGCTCATATCGTCATCCTACGGGTATAATGAAGCTGCTCCCTATCTTTTTATCGCCGGAATTGCAGCATTTTTTTCAGTGGCGGTCTTTATCACCATAAAGGCCGTATTTTTTTACAGCGAATTTTTACATGACATTCATAGCCCGGAAAAAACCAACTATCTCTTTTCAGTGGTGGGGGTTATTGGCCTTGCAGGTGTTTTTTGTTCTAAACTATGGAGCAATCATACCGTTTCCTGGATATTCTGGTATGTTTCTCTTGTCCTTTGGGTAATTATTACCCTTTTATCTTTCAGCTTTTTGTTTTTGTCCCGCAAATCTGAAGATAGGAAACTGGAAGAAGTATTACACGGCGGATGGTTTTTTATTTGCATAGGTACTCAGGCAACCGCATTGATGAGTATCATTGCCGCCAAACAGGCAACAAGCCACCTCTTTCTTATCCACCTGATTTCCTTTGGTTTGTGGTCGATAGGGGCGTTTTTATACCTTTTGTTTATGACGTTAATTGTACTTAGGCTCATTTTTTATTCATTCCCCAATAATTCAGAACTCTCACCCTATTGGATGCATGCCGGAGCCGCTGCGCTTACGGCGCTTACCGGTGTTGCATTATTTCAGCATATATCAGCCACAGGGGGGCCATTTCTTGATCTTTTGCCTTTTCTAAAAGGGTTTTCATTGTTTTTTTGGTCTGTGGGGCTATGGTGGCTGCCATTATTGAGTATTATGGCGCTGAAAAAACAGGCGTATGATGATGACCGTTTTGTGTTTACTGTGGGATATTGGGAGATAGCGCTGTCGCTTGCCTTATATGCTGCTGGAACCAAACAATTAACGGGCATTTTTGCCGGACAATACATAGTAGTATTTTCACACTTTCTTCACATTGCCGTTCTTCTTGTGTATGGTTATGCGCTTGTCTCTACCATAACACATTTGGCATTCTCCTCGGTATGGACGCCGGTAAACGACCTGACAATCAGTTGTGTTGTCCCCTATCGCTTCACCTTACGGGGAAAGATCTTCTATGTAACCGGCATTGTAAGTGAATGGATGGACAAGAATATTCAGGGCAAGGTTAAAAAACAATATTATGCAATTGTCAACAATAACCTTTCCTGCCTGATTTCCTACGACCTGTTTTCGAAAAAGTGGTATATTCGCCTGGCGGATGCTGCTATTGACACAAAAGGACAACCACCTATTCAACCTCCAGTTCACAATCCTTAATCCTCAATCTGCAATCTGCAATCTGCAATACACAATTTGCCGACTGTAAATTGCCGATTGCAGACCGTGCCGTATTCCCCATTCTTCTAAGAATTTACGTGATGTTTCCGGTTCACTGTTTAACGGCTTTTATACGTGAGCTATCAACCCTAAACCGTGAACAAGGTTAAATGGTTAAATGGTTAAACCCAGAACCCAGAACCCAGAACCTTAAACCCTAAGTATTTTTATATTGGCATGAAATTCATATCGAATATAATAAAGGGGAATGGTATCTGATAGTCAGGAAGTGTAATAGTGGCGATGGCGGCGTTTTGCTCTATAAAGTCAAACGATAAAAGGGGCATAAATATGAAAATAGCGGTAACGGGTTTAACGGGGTTTTTGGGGTATTATCTTGCAAAGCGGTTTTTTGAGAAGGGTATACAAATCCTGGCGCTTGTTCGAAATACAACGAATCTGTTGCATCTTCAGGATTTTCAAAAAAACATTACATATGTGCAGGGGAATTTAGACGATAAAGAAACGTTGAAGAAATTTGTGTACGGTGCGGATATTGTTGTTCATATGGCGTACGAAAGAAATGGGGCGTCATTTCATGAAGCGGGCAATAAGGATATAAAACGATTTGTGGAAACGAACCTTTTGGGGAGCATAGAGCTGCTTGACGCTGCGAAATGCGAGGGGGTGAAACAATGTATCTTTATCAGCTCCTGTGCTGTTTATGGATTTATTTATCCCTATATCCGTCTTGATGAATTGCACCCTTTGCTGCCGGAGTCTAATTATGGGGCCTACAAGGCGTCTGTGGAGGCATTTTGCCATTCTTATTTTCTTTCAAAATATTTTGACATAACAATATTCAGGCCTGTAGGCATTTATGGGATTGCGCCGCACCTTGCACATTCCGCCTGGTATAATATTGTAAAAGATATTAAGCATGGCCGCGATGTGGAAGTGTCCGGCGGGGGAAAAATAGTTTACGTTGAAGATGTTGTCCGTGCAATTGAATTGGCGGCTGGCAATAAAGATGCCTCGGGAAAGATATATAATCTGATGGACATGTATATTGACTATATGAACGTTGCCCAAATTGCCAGGGAAATTTGCGGTTCACGGTCAATTATCAGTGGCACGACAAAAAAATCTATTCATACGATCGACAGTACGCAATCAAAGGAACTGGGAGTTTCTTATTCCGGCATTGAAGGGGTAAAGCGATACATTCGGGAGTTGGCGCATCGTATTTGATTATAGGACGTTTTGGTGCTTAGCAGTAATTTCTTTGCACTTTTTGGCAAAATATCTAATTGTGAAATCCGAAACTCGAAATTCGAAATCCGAAGCAAATTCTAATGACAAAATGATTTGAAATTCTAAACAAATGCATCTTTCGGATTTCGTGCTTCATATTGTTGTATGTCTTGGATTTGTTTCGCATTTCGTATTTTTTATATCTCGCTTGTTTGATTCTGGCTATGCCAGCTTAGGGAAATAGATGCTTTTAGCTATATACTGACTGACTTAATGACTATCCTCAGGGACTTAATCATCGAACGTATTAAAAATAAGGGGAACATTCCCTTTGCCGAATTTATGCAGATGGCATTGTATTGCCCTGAATACGGTTATTACAACTCGAATGCCGTGTCAATTGGTAAATCAGGGGATTTTTATACAAGTCCCGCTGTTCACCGGATGTTTGGAGAACTTGTCGCAGTCCAGTTGGAAGAGATGTGGAGGATATTGGGGTGTGCTCCATTTACTGTTGTGGAAATGGGAGCGAATGCCGGTTGGTTATGTTTTGATATTATGCATTATATAAAAAATGAGTATCCCGGGTTTTACAAAAACATACAGTACTTTATTGTTGAATCGAATCCCTATCTTCGGGAAAAACAGCAGGAACTTTTTTGCGGAGACCCTGTTTTTGACGAAAAACTTTCGTGGCACTCATACGGAGAGGATGGGTTTTCATTTGACGCTGTTCAGGGCTGTTTTTTGTCAAACGAATTTATCGATGCGTTGCCTGTACACCGGTTATTAGTAAAAGAAGGTGAAGTAAAAGAGATATATGTTGGGTACAATGGTGACGATTTTTATGAAATTGTTGGTGATGTCTGTAATCACGCATTAAAAGACTATTGCATCAATGCTGAAGTGCCATTAAGAGAGGGCAGGGCGCTTGAAATAAACCTGGCCGCCCGTGATTATCTGAATCACGTTGCGCAGAAATTAAACTGCGGTTTTGTGCTAACGATTGATTATGGAGACACCGCGCAGCGGCTATATCGGGACAACACAACGGGAGGCACATTGAGGTGCTATTACCGGCACAATGTTAACCAGGATTATTATGAACGAGTGGGAGAACAGGATATTACCGCTTCTGTTGACTTTTCTTTCCTGATGGACGTTGGGAAGGGGGTGGGGCTAGATGCGACAGGATTGGTCAAGCAATCTCATTATTTAATTGCTTTGGGTATACTGGAGAAGTTAAATAACATGAGGAACGATCTTGAAACTGTTTTGAAAGTAAAAAACCTCTTTCTGCCTGAAGGCATGGGAGAGGTTTTTAAGGCGCTGATTCAGCACAGGAATGTGAAAAATCCATGCTTGTCCAGCCTGAAACCTTTAAGTGCGTTAAAACCCGGAACATAATGCGCTTCAATCGCGAAACGCGAAATACGAAAGAGGAACCACAGATTTCACAGATTGCACAGATTAAAAAATTGTCACAAGCTTATAATTGTCTCTTCCTCCACCGGTAATCTACCGTCGACAGTCGGAGGTTGACCAATGACCAATTTCATTAAAACAGAAAGGAGTAATTTGTGGAGAGCAAACAACCATTGGAAGTGGGATTGATTATGAATATCCTGACTGAGGCGATAAAAAGAGAAGAGGAATCATATGAATATTATTATAACGCTTCATTAAAAGCAACAAAACCTGCGACAAAAAAATTGCTGCTTGAACTTGCAGAATGGGAGAAATCACATATTGAAGAACTACAACATCATGTGGCGGAACTGAAGGCGCAGAAGGAAATAGACAGAGCAATTACCGGCGGTATATAAGGGGCCAGGGTTTTTTTTATTATACCTTAGAAATCGGCAATCTACAGTCGGCAGTCGGCAGTCTACAATCGGCAAATTGCAGATTGTGGATTGTGGACTGCCGACTGGAGACTGTAGACTGAGCTAACTTTACCATTTTTATCATATAAAGCAGAGGCATATATGGAAATAAAAAAAGACGATCTATTGCAGATGTACTATTACCTTAAATTAACGAGGAGGCTGGAGGATCGTGTAACCTCTCTCTACCATCAGGGGAAAATTATGGGAGGGGCATGGACGAGCAACGGCACAGAGGCGGTTTCTGTAGGATACGGATATGCGCTTGAAAAGGATGATATTGCCGCCCCTTATTTCAGGGACATGGGAGTATTCCTGATACGGGGTATTTCTGCGAAACGCATTATTGCGCAGTATTTCGGGAAAAAGACCGGTGTTACCGGTGGAAAAGAAGGCAATGTGCATATAGGTGATATGAAGTATGGCGTTGTCGGGTTCCCAAGCCATTTGGCGGACAATTATCCCGTAGGCACCGGTGTAGCCCTTGCCTTTAAAATACGCGGAGAGAAGAAGGTTGTGGCTGCGTGTACCGGTGATGGGGGCACAAGCCGCGGTGATTTTCACGAGGGTATGAACTTTGCTTCGGTAAGAAAATTGCCCATTGTTTTCTTCTGCAATAACAATCAGTACGCATATTCGACGCCGCTGAGGCTTCAAATGAATATCAAAGACGTCGCGGAACGTGCTGCTGCATACGGCATGCCCGGCAAAATTGTGGATGGTAACAATGTTGTTGAGGTCTACATGGCTGCAAAGGAGGCATATGAAGTTGCGAGGAATGGCGGAGGTCCTACGTTTATAGAGTGTAAAACCATGCGTATGCATGGTCATTCGGAACATGATAGCGCCAAATATGTACCAGGGGAATTGCTGGAAGAGTGGAAGAAGAAGGACCCTATCGCAAATATGGAAAGGTATTTGACGGAAAAGAATATCGCAGGTAAAGAAGAACTTGACGGCATTGACGCCAGGGTAAAAAAGGAAATAGATGAAGCGGAGGCATTTGCAGAAGAGAGCCCGTATCCCGACCCCGCAGACGGCCTGAAAGGTGTTTATGCTACGCCGGTAGAAACAAGATAGGAATAGTCAAGTTTTTAATCTGTGTAATCTGTGGTTCCCCTTTCGTATTTCGTGCTTTTTTTAGTTCTGGCTATGCCAGCTTAGGATGCTGTATTAAATTTTTGGAAACTGAAAAATGTACAATATAAAATTTTCAGAGGTTACAGAGCGGCTTAAGGAAGTGCTGAATACCAAATCGGAAGATGATTTGGCAAGAAGCCTTGAAATAACAGCACAGGCATTTCTTTCCTTCAAAAGACAAAATGAAATTCCCTCCGAATTGCTCGTCCGTTTTTGCCTCTTACACCAGGTATCCATTGACTGGCTTATTAAAGGAGAGCAGGAAAAAACGAGTGATTATGTGAGTATCCCTATATATAACGCCAAAATATTTTCGGAGGAAAAGGCAAAAGAACCGGAACATACAGCGGGATTTATGGCGTTTAAAAACGATTGGTTAATGTCTGAATTCGGCGCTAATAAAGCGAATCTTTATTTATTTTATGTAAAAGATGATTCCATGGAACCTATGTTAAAAAACGGCGATGTTGTCATCGTTGACAAAAAAAATAATGTGCTGGACCGGGATGGATTGTATCTTTTGCGTACCGAAGGTGCGGCAGCGTTCATTAAACGGGTGCAGCGCCTTCCCGGCGGTAGTCTTCGTCTGTTGTGCGACAATGCTGCTTATAAACCCATTGAAGCAAAAACGGCTCAGATAGAGAATGGTGATATTGTGATTGTCGGCAGGGTTGTGTGGTCAGGCAAACGGTTATGACGAGTAGCTTGCAGGGAAAGAAAATGAATCAGTGTATCTAACACAAATATAAAATACTATGTAAAAGTCAAAAAGGAGGCATGGATGGGGCAAATTACCTATCTTGAAGCAATAAGGGAAGCCATGGATGAAGAGATGTCCCGCGATCCGGGCGTGTTTGTATTGGGTGAAGACGTAGGGGTATATGGCGGGGCGTTTCGGGCTACGGAAGGGTTTTATGAGAAATACGGAGAGTGGCGGGCGCTGGATACCCCTTTATCGGAATCAGGGTTTACCGGAGCCGCAATTGGCGCAGCCCTTGTCGGGATGCGGCCGATTGTTGAAATGCAGTTTGCTGATTTTATTTCCTGCGCTTTTGACCAGTTGATAAACGTGGCGGCAAAATTCCATTATCGCATGGGTTCCGCCGTGCCTATGGTTGTTCGTGCGCCTTATGGCGGCAATATACATGGCGGGGCATTTCACTCACAGAGTATTGAGGGATATTTTTTTAATGTACCTGGATTAAAAATTGTGGCGCCATCGAGTGTGTACGACGCAAAGGGTTTATTGAAGGCTGCCATCCGTGACAATGACCCCGTGCTCTATTGCGAGCATAAGTACCTTTACCGGCGGATAAAAGATACGGTTCCGGAAGACGATTACATCGTGCCGATCGGCATGGCAAAGGTGGTTCAGGAAGGCACGGATGTATCGGTTATTACGTATGGAGCCATGGTGCATACGGCTATTGAAGCGGCAAACGAAGTGAAGGCGAACAGTGTTTCTGTTGAAATTATCGATTTGAGAACACTCCTGCCACTGGATAAAAAAACAATTTACGAGTCCGTTAAGAAGACAAACAAGGTGATTATTCTGCATGAACAGACAAAGACGGGCGGCGTTGGCGCCGAAGTATCTGCATTGATTTCCGAATATTGTTTTGATGATTTGGATGCCCCGGTCATTCGCATTGCTGCCCCGGATACCCCGGTACCCTACAGCCCTTTAATGGAAGAAGCATTTATCCCGCAAACAAAAGATGTGGTAAACGCGATAGATAAAATAATACGTTATTAATTCGGAGAAGTGTATATGACTATTGATATAATCATGCCGCAAATGGGAGAAAGCGTAGCGGAAGGCACTATTCTTAAATGGCTGGTTCACGAGGGTGATTACGTTGAAAAAGAACAGCCGCTGGTAGAAATCAGCACGGATAAAATTGATACCGAAATACCTTCGCCGTCTGCCGGTATCATAAAGAAGATTCTTTACAAAGAAGGCGCTGTCCTGGCGGTTCAAACCGTTATTGCTCAAATTGAAGAGGGCGAAATAAAGGCGCAGGCCGGAACAGTGAGGAAAGAGCAGGAAGAGAAAGAGAGGGTTGAAATATCTGAAACGGCGGCAATTGCCGGTGAACGTGATATGCATGAAAAAAGATATTCTCCTTTAGTAAAAAAACTGGCAAAGGAATATAACGTCAGCTTGCCTGAAATAAAAGGTTCGGGCGAATTTGGCAGGGTAACCAAAAAGGATATAATGGAATATATCTCTTCAAGGCAGGAGATTACTGCTTCAAAAGAAAAAATCGTCAAAGAAGCGGAGCGGGAGACGCTTATTCCGTTGCATCCAAAACGCAAAATTACGGCGGAAAGGATGGCGCTCAGCAGACAAACAGCGGCGCTTGTAACTACCGTATTTGAAGTGGATATGACGCCTGTGACAAAATACCGCGAACTGAACAGAGAAGCGATGAAAAGGGAAGGCATACATCTTACCTATCTCCCTTTTATTGCATTTGCGGTAGTACAGGCTTTAAAAGAACATGCCGCCTTGAATTCATCGTGGACGGATAACGGCATTTTGCAGAAGAATTATATTAATCTGGGCATTGCCGTTGCCCTTGAGGATGGCCTGGTTGTTCCCGTTATTAAGGATGCGGATAAAAAAGATATGTTTCAATTAGCACGGGAAATTCAGGAAATAGCAGTAAATGCCCGCTCAAAAAAATTGAAACCGGATGACGTCCAGGGCGGGACATTCACTATTACAAATTACGGCGTCAATGGCAGCCTGTTTGGGACTCCATTGATATTGCAACCCCAGTCTGCAATACTGGGAGTTGGGGCTGTGGTAAAAAGGCCGGTTATCCTCGGTGATGCTGACGCCATTGCCGTCCGGTCAATGGTGTATCTTAGTCTTTCATTTGACCATCGGGTAATGGATGGCGCCCATGCCGATGCATTTCTTCATAAGGTAAAGAATATTTTGGAGACGTGGGGAGTATCTCTCTATGAACAGAAAAAACCTAATCCTCCTGGCGGATATGGTGGAATATGGTGAAGCCTGGGAGTTGCAAAAAACACTGTTAGAGCTAAGGATCTCTGAAAAAATAGAAGATTGCCTGCTTCTTCTTCAGCATCCTCCCACATTCACCTATGGACGCAGATATAAAGAATCCAATCTTATTTCAAATAAAATGCGCTATGAGAAAATCGGCATTGCTGTTTACAAGACAGACAGGGGCGGTCTTGCCACGTATCATGGCCCTGGCCAGGTAGTAGGATACCCTATCTTAAAAATGCGTTCTTATACGAATGATTATTATGAATATCTGAGGATGCTTGAAGAGGTAATGATCCAAGTCGTATCTGATTATGGGATAACGGTAAACAGGAGAAAAGAATATACCGGCGTTTGGGCGGATAATGCCAAGATAGGTTTTATCGGCGTCAGGATTGCCACGGGTTATACGATGCATGGTTTCTCACTCAACGTTAATAATGACCTGTCTCCTTTTGAATATATAATCCCATGCGGAATTGACGGGATAAAGGTCGCATCCCTGCAAAGCCTATTGAATACAACGGTTGATTTAAAAGAAATATATGAAAGGATTACAAGTCATTATGCAAACATCTTTCAAACCGAAATAGTTTTCATAGAAAATTCGTTGCCATATTTTTGTAGAGACGCATTGCATGCGTCTGGAAACTGTTGAGCGTAAAGAGAATGTTGATACAAGAGAACTTACAGACATAACAGAGAGACGCATGCAATGCGTCTCTACATTAACATCAACATACGTCCTGTATTTGCGAGCATGTATATTAACCCTGACAGGGTTGTTTCTTTCATTTTCAGAATTTACAATTAAATATTTTGATATATTATATATAATAAGTAGTGTTAGTATTACTATCATGTAATGATTTGCAATAAAAATTAAATATATTAGTTTGAAAGCGGGCAATTGTATGCATATAAATCTCGGTCAATTATCGGTAATTGAAATAAAGAGATTCTCCAAAAACATTAAAGATAAATGTAGTGGACATGCATTTATGGAAGAATCTGTTCTGGAGGCAACAAGGCTTTTTTACCATTCATTTGTTACCGATAACGGAAGCAGTTCTTTTGCACTAGTACGCATTTTTAAATCATGTTCTTATCAGGAACTTCCGGATGATGTTCTGTCTTATATAAAAAACAAGGCAACAGCGGAATCAATAACTTCACAAAACAGGTATTTGACTTTACTAGGGACATGGGGTGATTTGGAAGCGTGGTGTGATAGAAAAAAATCCTGGAATCATATTGCCTTTCCCATGGATGATCCGCAATTGTCTCATAAATACCCTATGATCGCTGCGCTTTTAACGCAAATAGGAGAACATCCTTTTTGTGAAGTAAATGCGGGAGTAGATTTTCTCAAAAATGACCAACATAAAAATTATGGATTATATTATATTGAAGATGCTGGAGACATGACGTCAATTCAGGAACAAGCAAATTTTGTGAATACACATTCCATAAAATCAGTTTTCGGGTTTGGCGGAAAATTTACTTCAGGCAATGTCTATGCGATTATCATCTTTTCCAAAGAGTCAATTCGTAAAAATACCGCAAAATCATTTCTCGCCATCAATCCCGTGGTAAAGCAGATTATGCTGCCATTTGAAATAGAGGGCAATATATTTAAAAATAGTCTGCACGCACCGAATTCAAATGGAATAAGCATTAATAATGATGAATCTGGCATAAACATCAAACCGTTTCATAAAAATAGTATTGATTACCACAAAAAATACCTCATCGAAAGAGAAATGTCTGCCGCCATCCGGGCTGAACTGGATATGACAAATGAGTACATGATTGAGGTGACAGAGGATTTGAAAAGGGCAAACAAAAGCCTGGAAGATGAAATCATTAAACGGCTTCAGGCGGAAAATGAACTGCAACAAAGTCAGAGTCAATTACAGGCAGTGTTTGATAATGCCGCAGCGTGTATTTACATAAAAGATATTGAGGGTAAGCACCTGTTTATTAATAAGCACTATGAAAAGCTGTTTCACATTACCGGGGATACGATAAAAGGGAAAACAGTTTACGATATATTCCCACGGGAGATGGCGGAGGCATTACATAAGAACGATCAAAAAATGCTTGAGTCGAAAACTCCTATGGAATTTGAAGAAATTGTTCTCCAGGATGACGCCCCTCACACCTATCTATCAATAAAATTTCCATTATATGCTTCAAATGGCGTCCCTTACGGGCTGTGCGGGATTTCGACGGATATTACACAGCGCAAGGAAATGGAGATCGAACTTAAAAAAATGAATGCACTTCTCAAACAGGATGCCAGGGAATATGCGGGAAAGCTGGGAAAACAGAATATTAAACTGGCAATGGAATCGAAAGAACGGAAAAAGACTGAATCTGCCCTGCGGGAAAGTGAAAAGCGTTTTCGCGTAATGTTTGACCAGGCTGCGGTTGGTGTTGCGCTTCAGGAAGTAAAGACGGGCAATTATATTTTAGTCAATAAAAAATACAATGATATTATTTGTAGTGCGCCGCTTGCCCATCCCGATGACCGGCAGGCAACTTTAGTAAATATACAAAAATTAATCGA
This sequence comes from Candidatus Kuenenia sp., assembly GCF_039794105.1. Classification (GTDB taxonomy): domain Bacteria; phylum Planctomycetota; class Brocadiia; order Brocadiales; family Brocadiaceae; genus Kuenenia. The sequence goes on along the minus strand of NZ_JBDIWA010000012.1, from coordinate 4,258 downwards.
CGGCAAGATTCGTGAATTTATTATGGAATCGCGGTTTTTTCAGTGGGACGGGTCTGTTGTGTGGGTGAATATGACGGTATCGCCCATGTGGAAGATAGGTGAGAAACCTGATTTTTACATGATAATTGTGGAAGACATTACGGAACGTAAAAGGGCGATAGCGGCGCTTGAGGAAAGTAATGAAAAAATTCAATTGTTGCTTGATTCCACAGGGGAAGGTATTTATGGGATAGATGAGCATGGTATATGCACGTTTGCAAATATTGCATGTACTAAATTGCTTGGATATGAGAGCCCGCATCAGCTTGTCGGGAATCAAATGCATAAAATGATTCATCATTCCCGCCGGGACGGCACGCCGTTCCCTATAGAGGAATGTAGTGTTTTTCAGGCGTATCAGAAAGGTGAAAGTATTCACGTTATCGATGATATTGCATGGCGTGCCGATGGATCGTTTTTTCCTGTCGAGTATAGGTCATACCCGATACGGAAAAATAATAAAAATATCGGAGCAGTTGTTACTTTTCAGGATATTACTGCACGAAAACGCATGGAGAAAGAGCTTTTACATTCTAAAAAAATGCAGGCACTGGGAACAATTACTTCCGGTGTTGCACATGAGGTGAATAATATCCTTGCGGCTATTGACGGCAATATACAGATGTTAATGAGACAGAATAAAGGCCGGAAGATGCTGCTGGACTCTCTTAAGATAGTTCACAAATACGTAAAAGACGGGGCTGAGATTGTTAGAAGATTAAATGAATTTACCAAAAAGAACGAAGATTTCCCCGGCTATGTATCGGTTGATCTGTCTGAACTGACAAAACATGTTGTGAAATTTCTCAGGCCCAGATGGCAGGATATGGCTCAGGGGGCAGGGATAAAGTATAGCATGAACACAGATGGACTTAAAATAGTCAGTGATATAAAAGGCAATCCTTCAGAATTACGGGAAGTAGTATTGAATATTATCAATAATGCATTGGATGCCATGCCCAAAGGAGGCACCATTTGTTTTAATGCCTGGGAGGATGAAGATAACGTACATTTGAGTATTTCCGACACGGGGGTCGGTATGACTGAAGAGGTGATATCGAAAATCTTTGATCCTTTCTTCACGAGCAAGGAAAAGGGCACAGGTTTAGGTTTGAGTGTTGTTTACGGAATGGTTAAAAGGCATGGTGGGGTGATACACGTCTCCAGCACGGTGGGAATGGGAAGTGTTTTCCTATTGTCGTTTCCATCAAAAAAAGAGGTTAATACGACAGAAGAAGCACAAATAATCGAGACAAAAAAAGGGATGATGGAAGATAATGTATTGATGATTGATGATGCGGACACAGTCGGCGATGCGGTGTTGGAGTCTGGTGGAGGAAATAAGATATTGGTGATTGAGGATGAATTGGTTATAGGAAAAGTATTGTGCAATTTTCTTACAGAGGAAGGGTATGTTGTTGAATATTGTAATAATGGCGCAGAGGCATTAGATAAATTCAAACAATACAAATATGACCTTGTCCTTTGTGATCTTGGGATGCCCGGGGTTTCGGGATGGGAGATAATGGATGCAATAGAAATATTAGAAGAAAAACCGAAGGTAGGTATAATTACCGGATTCCTGAATACCGCAGATACTTTTCCAGATAATAAAATAAAAGCAAATTTTATCATCAATAAGCCATTTGATTTAGAAGTTGTATTAGAACATATTCAGCAGATACTTTAAAGGGATAGATAATTCGTATCTGCTTTGTATTTTAAAAGGGGTTAAAGTTATTCGCGTGGTAGGTACAACATGTACATGCGCATGCGCATTTGGAGTTGCAGAAAAAATGAGTTGGACGTGTCCTCACCAAAAAAATAATGAATGTATTCGGTTAAAGAAACCATGCCAGCCTCTGCAGAAGGGTTGTGTGTTGGAAGATAAAGTTACATTTATAGATTTTCAATATGAGGACAACGAAAATCAAAAACATTCAAAAAAAGGGTAACACTTTAGTTTTTTGAAAAATTCCAGCAATAACAAAATACATGAGTAAGCATTCCCGATTTTTTGTAACCGATTATGTGATTGGGGGTAAAACAACGCTGTCAGGGTTAATGTTTCATTAAAACATGGCGGAAGTCACAAAAAAACGGGAATGCTCCCGTGTAGGGTGTAGGGGCGAATCATTTGCATATTTGGACATGAATGCATGTATGCCAGTTATTGCAAATGCTTCGCCCCTACAGTGTTATCGGTTTGTTGATATTCTAAAGGAGAGATGTGTGACAGAGCCAATGATTACTTGTCCGAAATGCCAGACTGCGATTAAGCTGACAGAATCGCTTGCGGCGCCGATCGTCGAGTCCGCTCGTCGCGAGTATGAGCAACGTCTGGCACAAAAAGACGCTGACATCGCCAAGCGCGAAACCTTGCTTTGTGAGCGTGAAAAAGAGATTGCCAGGGCAAAAGAGGCTATTGACGGACAGGTCGCAGAGAAACTGCGCCAGGAGCGCGACAGGATAGTCGCCGAAGAATCCAGGAAGGCCAAACTTGCACTTGCTGCCGACTTTGAGCAAAAACGAAAGGAACTTGCCGATCTTCAGGAAGTGCTCAAACAGAGGGACGAGAAACTTGCCGAGGCGCAGAAGGCGCAGGCTGAAGTCTTGAGAAGGCAGCGGGAACTTGATGACGAAAAACGAGAATTTGACTTGACGGTGGAGAAGCGCATACAGGAAGGGCTTGCCACGGTACGTGAACAAGCGCACAAAGAGGCGGAAGACCAACTTAAATTCAAGGTGTTGGAGAAAGAGCAGACTATCGCCTCAATGCAAAAGCAGATAGAAGAACTTAAGCGCAAGGCCGATCAGGGGTCGCAGCAACTTCAGGGAGAAGTCCAGGAGCTTGAGCTTGAAGCGCTATTGATCTCGAAATTCCCGCGCGATACGATAGAACCCGTTCCGAAGGGCGAGCATGGCGGCGATGTGTTGCATCGGGTCATTGGCCACCTCGGCCAATCCTGTGGTACTATCTTGTGGGAGTCCAAAAGGACAAAGAGCTGGAGCGACGGCTGGCTTATCAAGCTTCGTGAAGACCAGCGGGCAGCAAAGGCAGAGGTTGCCGTAATTGTCAGCCAGGCGCTCCCGAAGGGCGCGGCGACATTCGAATTGATTGACGGCGTATGGGTAACGCACCCCAGGGCGGCAATTCCCGTAGCTGTCACGCTCCGCCACACCCTCATCGAGGTCTCATCAGCCCGGCAGACTATGGAAGGGCAGCAAACCAAGATGGAAATGGTCTACCGGTACCTCACCGGCCCTAGATTCCGACAGCGTGTACAGGCCATCGTTGAGGCGTTCTCATCTATGCAGGAAGACCTCGAAAAAGAGAAGAAGGTCATTACGAAGCAATGGGCCAAGCGCGAGGAACAGATCGGGCGCGTGATGCAGTCTACCGTTGGCATGTACGGCGACCTGCAGGGTATTGCGGGGAAGACGTTGCAGGAGATTGAGGGGTTGGAATTAAACGCTTTGGAGGCATCTGAAGAATAATTGCAGTACGTAGTGTTATGACTCTAGAACCGTCCAAAGTTAAAAGAAACATTCAGCCGGGTTCCTGGTTGATTAAGCCGCGTTCCTGGTTGATTAAGCCGCGTTTTTATTTACCGCAATACAGGCGAGAAAGTCTTCACTCTTTTTTTCACCATCATTTAAATCATCGCGTTAATCCATAGTGTGAAAGCGCACGTATTTCTTAGCCCATCGCAATATGTACTCACTATATGAATTAAATAGTGATACCGCCGCATCACATCCCTTATGCAATACTAAATTTAATACGAGAATCTGCTGTATGTATTTGCATACAGTGGAAAACAAGCATAACAACTCTAAGCATTAATAGTTTATGAAATATCAACTATACGGTGTATTGATTTGCATACACTATTTGTAAATTGCCCGGATTTGTTTTTATCACTGCTTCTCATGCCGTTGTTAATTTTATCAGTCATAACTACTTTTATCTTTGAAGGTTATAAATTTATTACTGCTAGTATAAAAAAATTATATTGTTTTAATTTTCAATGGCAAACGCATTGCGTAGGTATTGCGTTGAGAAAAAAGTCTGTTTCGGGAGTGTTTCCGGAAGATTGTTAAAAAAGATGTAAATTGAAGGAGGATGGCGAAATGTTTAAGAAGATAGGTATTGGTGTTGTTATTTCAGGGGCGTTAATGTTTAGTTATTTTGGATTAAACACAGCATTCATTAGCC